>JADJPG010000012.1 GCA_016713365.1 Verrucomicrobiota bacterium
TGAAGTAGCTGACGGTCTCGTTGTTGCCCTCACGAATCTTCACCATGTGCTCCGGAAAACTTCCGTCCGCGGAACGCTTGTCCACGTAGTCGGTGAAGTCTCCGCCCTGACGCCGGATGTAGGTGGCGTGCTTGTCGAGTGATTCGAGGAGTTCAAGCACTTCTTCGAGCTGCTTCTGGGTGAACTCCCGGCTGTCGGAAAGATTCTTCAACCGCACTTCCTCGGTCGCGATCTGGATGAGGATCTTGTTCAACTGCGCGTCGTCATCGATGTAATCAGTGCGTTTCTTCCGGGTGATGGAATACAGCGGCGGCTGGGCGATGTAGACAAAGCCCTGCTTCACGAGCTGCGTCATCTGCCGGTAGAAGAACGTCAGCAGCAGCGTGCGGATGTGCGAGCCGTCCACGTCAGCGTCCGTCATGATGATGATTTTGTGGTAGCGCAGCTTGTTCAAATCGAACGCGCCCTCGCCTTCGCCATCGCCGATGCCTGTGCCGATGGCGGTGATCATGGTCCGGATTTCGTTGTTCTGAAGAACTTTGTCGAGACGCGCCTTCTCGACGTTGATGAGCTTGCCGCGAATCGGGAGAATCGCCTGAAACTTCCGATCCCGCCCCTGCTTGGCGGAGCCACCGGCGGAGTCACCCTCAACAATGTAGAGCTCGGTGTTCACCGGATCGCGGTCCGAACAATCCGCCAGCTTGCCCGGCAACCCGCCGCCGGTCAGCGCGGATTTACGAACCGCTTCGCGGGCCTTCCGCGCGGCTTCCCGGGCGCGGGCGGCGTTGAGCGCCTTTTCGAGAATACGTTTTGCGATCGGCGGATTCGCATCGAAGTAGGACATCAGCCCTTCGTAGGCGACGGAACCGACAATGCCGTCCACTTCCGGCGAGAGCAGCTTTACCTTCGTCTGCGATTCGAACTTTGGATCGCTGTGCTTCACGGAGATGACAGCGGTCAAACCTTCGCGCACATCGTCGCCGGTGATCTGCGGGTCCTTGTCCTTCAGCAGCTCGTTCGACTTCGCGTACTGGTTGATGGCGCGAGTCAGCGCGCTGCGGAAACCGGAGAGATGCGTGCCGCCGTCCGGATTGTGAATCGTGTTCGTGTAGCAGAGAACCTGGTCGTTGTAGCTGTCGTTGTATTGCAGGACGATCTCGCAGTGGATCTCGATTTCCTTGTCGTCGTTGGTCAGCTTGCTTTCCTTGCGGAAGGAAATCGGCTTGGGGTGAATCGCTTCCTTGCTCTTGTTGAGCTGCTTCACAAATTCCTCGACGCCGTCCTTGTAGTAGAACGTCTCGGACTTCGCCTCCGTTCCGCGTTCGTCGGTGAAGGTGATTTCCAATCCGGAGTTCAGAAACGCCAGTTCACGCAGCCGCTGGGAAATTCGATCCGCTTTGAACTCGATGGTCTCTTTGAAAATTTCCGGGTCCGGCTTGAAGGTAATCAACGTTCCCGTGCCCTTTGCCTTGCCGATGACTTCGAGCTTCTTGATCGTTTTACCGCGCTCGAACTCCATGTGATACACCTGCGAGTTGCGGGACACCTCGACCTCGAACCATTCGCTCACCGCGTTCACGCACTTCGCGCCGACGCCGTGAGTACCGCCGGAAAATTTGTAGCCGCCCTGACCGTACTTGCCGCCAGAATGCAGCGTCGTCAGCACCAGTTCCACACCCGGCAGGCCGCTGTCCTTGTTGATGTCCACCGGAATTCCGCGTCCGTTGTCGCGAATCGAGATGGAACCATCGACGTGAATGACGACATCGATACGCTTGCAATGGCCCGCCAGATGTTCGTCCACGGAGTTGTCGAGCACCTCGGAAACGCAGTGGTGCAAGGCGCGTTCGTCCGTGCCGCCGATGTACATGCCCGGCTTCTTTCGCACCGCTTCCAGACCCTTGAGCTGGCCGAGTTTGTCGGCATCGTAACTCCCCGTGATCTCGGGGTTCGAGGGTCTGGTTTCGTCAGTCGTCAACTCAGTCGTGTCCGCCATAAAAAGTGGTTTGCGGATGTGAAATTCCTCACCTGAAATCCGCCCCAGAAGAGTAGGAAAACCCCACCCTCCGACACAACGACTATTTTAGGTTCTTTTCACCCCGGAACACCATTAGTTGGGTAGCTGAACGACTCAGGCCGCAGCAAATAGGGGAATCGGAACGAACCGCCCGACCCGAAGTTCGGCCGAAAAGGCCCGTCAGCGGGGGTGGGCAACGGCCAGCAGGCTCTGGCCAATGGGAGGACGGAACAGGCCGCGTTCGAACGCGTGAACGACGGGAAGGATCGCGCGATCGAAGAAGAGCACGGAAGCCGGGTTAAACCCCCGCTGCCGGAGCACACAGAAGTTCAGCCACCACGCGAAGTAACCCACGAAATTGAAGTAGTGAATACGCGGCACCGCGAACCCCGCCGCCGTCAGCAAGTCACGCAAACCCGCCCGCGTGTAACGGCGATGATGCCCGAAGTCGTCATCGATCGGCGCGTAGATCTCCGGCCGCGCCGGAACGAACAGACACAAGTTCCCCTGCTCCGCGCGAAGCAACTCCCGATAGCGTGCAAGTTCTTCCGCGTCGTCGCGGATGTGTTCCAGCACGTTGATGCTGATGATGGCGTTCCAATGGGTCCCTTCGGGCAAATCCGCCACCGTTCCGTGCAAGAGCGGAATCGTCGGATGCTCGTGGCTGAACTCCGCACAGAACTCTTCGGCCGGCTCGACACATTGCAGCGTGTCAACCCGCGGCAGCTTGCTCAACAGCGATGTCATCTGACCGATGCCCGCGCCGACCTCCAGCACGCGACCACGCAAGTCGCCCGCGAATTCTGCAATCAACGCACGTCGATAATTGTCCGCGAGACGCAGCGCCTCGAATTCAAAATCCTCCGTCTGCGCCGCTTCGTTGGGTTGCTCCGTCATGGCTCAACGGAAGAAGTTGTACTTGATGATGCAGCGCAACGCACTCACGCCGTCCTTCCAGTTAATCTTCTTTCCCTCGGAATAGGTGCGGCCATTGTACGAAATCGCGACTTCGAAGATCCTGACGTCCAGCTTCGCGACCTTCGCCGTAATCTCCGGCTCGAATCCAAACCGCGATTCCTCGATCGTGATCTGCTCCAGCACTTCGCGCCGGAAAATCTTGTAGCACGTCTCGATGTCCGTGAGATTCAAGTTCGTCGCCATGTTCGAGAGCGTGGTAATCAAACGGTTCCCCACCGAGTGCCAGTAGTACAACACCCGATGCGACACGGACCCGGCAAAGCGCGAGCCGAACACCACGTCCGCCTTGTTCGTCAGCAACGGTTGCAGCAAACGGAAATACTCCTGAGGATCGTACTCCATGTCGGCATCCTGAATGATCACGTATCGTGACGACGCGCTCTTCAGACCATCGCGCAACGCCGCGCCCTTGCCCTGATTCTGCGCGTGCTGGAACAGCCGGATGCGCGGATCGGACTGTGCCAGCCACTGCAATCGTTCCCAAGTGCCGTCCTTCGAACCGTCGTCCACGATGATCAGTTCCTGCACCGGACGTTGCGTAAGGACGTGGCGGACGATGGTTCCAATAGTGGCGACCTCATTGTACACAGGCATCACCACGCTCAAACACGGCGGGATGTCGTGATTCGAGCGCGGCTCGTCATACAAACTGAACGACGGACGTCCGTCGCCGGGCGGTTCCGGCACTAAACGCACTGCTTCCACTCCGCCTTCCATCGGCGGCGGAAACACCTTCTCAAGGCAGATTTGCGCTTCGTCGTCACCGGACTTCCGCCTCAAGTCCCGGGAGAACCATCCGTCAAGGAAGTGGGCAATCAGCGCACCATGAATCGCGACGACCTCGTGCATCACCTCAATCGCTTCCTCGCGCGGCGATGGACGCCGCACGCCCTTATCCTGATCATCACCGCGCTGGTGTGGGGCCACACCGTCCGATACGAGTTCGTATGGGACGACATCGATCTCATCCAACGTCTCGAAAGCATCCGGTCCTTCTCTAACCTTCCGACGATGTTCACCTCGCTCGAGGCCCAGTCCGCCTGGCCGGAAGGATTCAAACTCTTCCGTCCCGTCCGCCTCGTCGCGTGCGCGATTCTCTACCAACTCGGCGGCCAGATAGAGCCGCAAGCGTGGCTCTTTCATCTCGCGAACGTCCTCGGACACGGCGTCGCAGCCCTGCTGCTCTTCGCGGTCGCAACCCGCCTCTTCACCCGCTGGTTCCCAGACACCAGCGCGGCCCGCGTCCGCGCGTTCGCCTTGTGGACAGCCGTCGCGTACGCGGGACATCCCGTCGTATCCGAAGTCGTCTGCTGGGCCAAGGCGCTCGATGACGAACTGGCCACCATCTTCACGCTCGCCTCCGCGCTGTGCTTGCTGCGCTGGACGGACGACCGCAAACCCGTCACCGGCGCGCTGATCTTCTTCCTGCTCGCGATCTACTCCAAGATCTCCGCGGTCCCCTTCGCCTTCGTGGCGTTGCTGATCGCCCGGCAGTTTCACTGCCTCGCCTGGCGATCGGCGCTTTGGCGGACGTCCGGGTTCTTCGTCGCCACCGCCGCGTTCATGGCACATCGGCATGTCGTGATCGGTCAATCCAGCCAGACCACGCCAATCTCGGGGACATACGCGCAGACGTTGCTCGACATGTTTCCCGTGGTAACTCAATACGCGAAACTGCTCTGGGGCATTCCGCCGTTTTACATCGACTACACCTTCCAGAAAGGCGGCCACGCGTTGTTCTCAGCCCCCGTGCTCGCTGGCCTCACGCTGCTCGTCAGCCTCGTCGCGGCCGGGCTTTGGGCGAGCCGCAACTCCGACTGGCACTTCGCGGCGTTCGGACTGGGTTGGTTGGGGCTGTTCCTGCTCCCGGTTTCCAATCTCCTGCCCATGATGCAATACATGGCGGAACGGTTTCTTTACCTTCCGCTCATCGGCTGGCTCCTGCTGCTGGCCGGCGTGATGATCCGGCTGCACCGCTGGCCCACCGGCAACCTCGCCAGCGTCGCGCTCGCAGCCTTCTGGCTCTTCACCGCGTGGGATCGATCGTTTCTCTGGCGCGACAACCTCACGCTTTTCGTGCAAAGCAGCCAGCAACCGATTCGCAGCCAGCGCGTCGAGGACAACGCCATCGGCGCCATCTTTGCCCAACCGCAAGTCGCCTCCGTCTTCCGCTTCGCCAACCAAGCCCGCGAACTCAACATCGTGAAAGTGCCTGCTCCCGACGAACGCGGGCCGCTGCGCCAGACGTTGGAGATTACCCACCAGATGTTCGCCACGAACGCCACAGCCGCCAGCGCACTGGCGCTGCTGGAGGAATGGGACGGCCGAACCGGGCGTGCCCAGGCTCTGCGGGAAATCGCCGCCAAGGCCCGCCACGCTCCGCGACTCGCCGGCGAAGCCGCTCCTTGAATCACGCAAGCCTCTGAAAATGAGGGACGTCTTTCGTTCGCCTTCGGACTTCCCGCCGGGCGCAAAAAAAGTTTATACAAATCCGCACAACCGGGTGTCTATCCGGTTGGAACAGCGAATGTCACACTGGTGCCAGAGCGTTTACGAGACCAGCGCGCCGCAGATACTCCTCTACGGCCGGGCGCTGGGCTTGAGCCACAGCGAGTCCGAGGACGTGCTGCAGGAAACGTTCGTAGCCTTGATGCAGAAAGCGGATGCGCCGGAGGAACCGCTCCATTACTGCCTGCGCAGCTTTCGTAACAAGGCGCTGAACCACAAACGCAGCCTGTGGCGGCGGTTGACGCGGGAATTGGAATCGCACCGGTGGTTCGAGCGGTCGAACGGCGAATCCCCGCAGGAACGCGCCGCGATGCGATGCCTCGCCCGGCTGCCGGCGGACCAGCGCGAGGTCATCGTGCTGAAGATCTGGCACGAATACACTTTTGAGAACATTGGCGAGTTGCTCGACCTCTCGCCCAACACCGTGGCCGGTCGTTACCGCTACGGATTGCAAAAACTTCGAGCCTGCCTGAACGGAAAAGATTATGAGTCACTGGAATCCACTGGAGAAACAACTGCGTTCCTGGACGCCGCGCGCACCGTCGCCGAGCCTTAAGGCGCGGATCTTCGAACAACCGCTGCCAGCGGAAGCATCAGCCGCCTCCTCCCCCGCCGCCGAGCGCGTGCATGCCCCGGCGGCTTGGCACTGGCTCGCGCCGGCGATGGCAGTGTTTGTCTTCGGGCTGTTCATCTCCGGAAGCAACGGATCGTTCCATCACTTGGACACGGACAACTTCCCAACCGCGCTGACCCAGGCGGCCCTGAAACAGCCCAACTATTCCACCTACTACGCGTCCGTTCGCCACAGCGAGAACAACACCTTGCGCAGCACTTTTGAATGGACAAACGACAGTCATTCACTGAGAACAGCGCCTCCCATGGCCCAAACCAACAGTGTGATGCAGTAGACGGGACTGGAAGTTCGAGGTGCAGTGATTAGCCGCATGGCGCCAGCCCGCCTCATTTCCCGTTAACCCGGCACCCCTTTACCCCGATTACCCAAGCTGACATTCGATGAGCACGAACCAACCGAAACCCACCGCGCCCGCCAAGGTCGCCGAACCCAAAGCCCCCAGCGCGCCCATCGCGCCTTCGGCCCCGCCCTCCAAAGTCCCGCCGCTGTTCCGCGGCATTGACTGGTGGACGCTGGCCGTCACGACCATCGTCGTCTTCCTCGGCTACTGGTGGACTCTCGCGCCGGATCTCACGCTCGAAGACTGCGGCGAACTCGCCGTGGCCTCCATGTATGCCGGCGTGCCGCATCCGCCCGGCTACCCCGTCTGGACGATCTACACCTGGTTCTGGACGCTGCTCCCGGTCTCCAACATCGCCTATCGCGTCGCGCTGTCCTCAGCCTTCGCCGGGGCGCTTTCCTGCGGTCTCGTGGCGCTGATGGTCTCGCGCGGCAGCAGCATGATCATGGAAGGCATCGCCGACCTGAAGAATATCGAACGCAAGTGGGAAAACGCCCTGTGCATCGTCGCTGGATTGGTCTCCGGCATGTTGATCGGTTTCAACGGGTTCATGTGGAGCCAGGCGGTCATTGTCGAAGTATACACCCTCAGCGTGCTCTCGATGACCCTGGTAATGGCGTGCCTGCTGCGCTGGATTTATGCGCCGCACCAACGCCGCTATCTGTACTGGGCGCTCTTCTGGTTCGGCATTTGTTTCAACAACCACCAATCCCTCCTCGTCATCGCGCTCGGCATTCAGGTCGCCGTCACCGCCGTCTCACCGAAGATGGGCCGCAATTTCTGGATGTGGAATGTGGTGTTCTACCTCGGCGGATTGATGGCCAAGAGCTCGATGCTCGAAGAAAACGGCCCGCTCAAAGCCATCTTCCATCTCGTCGGCTTCGGCTCGCTCGTCACCTACATCGTGCTGCTGGTGAAAACCAAGATTCGCGCCGTGGAATTCGCACGCGACGTCTTGCTGGTCGGATCGATGGGATGCATCGCCCTGACGCTGCTCTCCATCATGAACTACACGTCCATGTTCGAGTTCAAGACGGGCCTGTTCGTCCTGTTCATCCTGTTCTCGCTCTGCGTGCTCGCCGGGTTCTTTTACCTCGCAAAGTCCACCTGGAAATTCGGCAGCGAATGGCTGACGACCTTCATCGGTGGCTGGGCCTGGGCATTGGGCGTGGCGTTCTACCTCTACATGGCCCTCGCCTCAATGAGCAATCCGCCGCTCAACTGGGGTTACCCGCGCACTGTGCAAGGATTCATCCACGCCTTCACCCGCGGCCAGTATGAACGCATTCATCCCACCACGGATGTCGGTCGCTACTTCGAGCAGCTCCTGATGTACATTGGTGGTGCGCTGGAAGAGTTCAACCTCGTCTACGTTCTCATCGCCTTCATTCCGTTCCTGTTCTTCTTCAAGATGCAGAAGCGCGAGCGCGCCTGGATGCTCGGCCTGTTCGCGATTTATCTCACGCTGAGTCTTTTCCTGCTCGTGCTGCTGAACCCCGCGCCGGATCGTCAGGCGCGCGACTTGAACCGCGTCTTCTTCACCGCGTCCCACTTCATGATCGCGATGGGCACCGGCTACGGTCTCACGCTCATCGGCGGCTATCTCCTGACCCAATACGAGCGCTGGCGGAACTACGTGCTCTTCGGCGCTCTTGGCAGCACGGCGCTGGCGCTCTTCATGGTCTTCGTCACCTACCAGAGTGATCCAGCGAAGATTACCTTCCGCTCACAGCTCTTCGACTTGGTCCCGAGCCATTCGCCCAGCGTGCGACTCACCGCAACCTTCAGCCTTATTCTCGCTGCCGGTGCCGCAGGTCTGCTTCTCATCAACCGCTCCAAGGCGCCCATGGTTCCCCTGCTCGCCCTCTTCGCCATTCTGCCGCTCCGTTCCGCCATGTCGCACTGGGAAGACAACGAGCAGCGCGGACACTACTTCGGCTACTGGTTCGGCCACGACATGTTCCGCCCGCCGTTCAAGGATCCGACCACGGGCAAACTCAGCTACGACGACAAACGCCGGGCCGAACTGCTCAAGGATCCCGCGCACGCCAAGTTCACTTATCCGGAAATGGAACGCGACACTGTGCTCTACGGCGGCACAGACCCCGGCCGCTTCAATCCCACCTACATGATCTTCTGCGAAAGCTTCATTCCGCCGAGCAAACGCAATTTCATGGACCCGAACTTCGATCGACGGGACGTGATCCTGATCACCCAGAACGCGCTCGCGGACGGCACATATCTCCAATACATCCGCGCCCACTACAACCGCAGCACCCAGCTCGATCCGCCGTTCTTCACCGACCTCGCCCGCGGCCCGAAGGAAATCGAGGCCGGCGTGGAAACGAACATCATCGCCCGCATGCTCGCTCCGGTTGACCGCTTCTTCCTGGGCCTTGGCGATGACATTGAAAAGAAGCGTCGCGCAGGTTCCTCGTTCTTTGAGAACGATCATTTCGCGGACCTCGCCGGCCTCGGCAACAAGCTCAAGACCGGCGCTGACCCGCTCTCGAAATACATCACCGAAAAACTCAGTGCCGACACCCGCGCCAAACTCGGCGGTGGTGACAGCTCGACAGCTTCCGCCCTGGCCAACGACTTGAACAAGCTGCTGGAAGACGGACCGCTCTTCGAAACCAACCGGTTCGCTGGCGTGAAAATCTCCGACCGCACGTGGCGTTTCATCCGCGAGAATCCGCAAAGCCACACCCGCATTCGCCTGAACCGCATCCTCCTCGAAGAAGCGTATCCGAAGGAAATCACGAAAAGTCTCGGCGGCGTGTATCCCGACATGGAGATGAAGACCGCGTCGAACGAGGATTCGCAGCGCTGCTTCAAGGAATACCTCGACGACGCCCAGCGCCGCCTTGATCACGACCGCCGCAATCCGAACGCTCCGCGCCAGATCAAGCCCGGCGAAGACGTCCGCATCGTTGACAATCGGGTCACCGTATCTGGCCAGGTCGCCGTCATGGCGATCAACGCGCTGCTCACGAAGGTGATGTTCGACCAGAATCCTGATCGTGAATTCTACGTGGAGGAAAGCTTCCCGCTCGACTGGATGTACCCGTATCTCACGCCCTACGGAGTCATCATGAAGATCAACCGCGAGCCGCTGCCCGAGCTCTCGCAGGAAATCATCGATCGCGACCACGCCTTCTGGAGCGAATACTCCACGCGCCTCATCGGCAACTGGATCACCTACGACACCAGCGTCTCGAACATCTGCGACTTCGCGAACCGCGTCTACGAGCGGAAGGAAAAGCCCGCCAGCTTCACCGGCGACTGGGCGTTCCTCCGCGACGGCGACGCGCAGAAAGCCTTCTCGAAACTCCGCAGCTCCATCGCGGGCGTCTACAACTACCGGATCGGCGCGGCGCGAACTCCGCAGGAACAACAGCGCATGATGAGGGAAGCGGAGTTCGCCTTCAAACAAGCCTACGCGTTCTGCCCCTACAGCCCGGAAGCCCTCTTCCGCTGGGTGAATCTCCTCCTCACCACCGGCCGCATCGATGAAGCCCTGCTCATCGCCACCACGTCGCAAAAGCTCGATCCGTTCAACGGCCAGATCGAAAACCTCATTTACGAACTCAAACGCATCAAGACGCAGCAAGGCGGTGCCGTCATGCCGCCGCCAAACCCCGCGGGCGGACTCTCCCAGCTTGGCGTGCTGGAAAAACAATTCCAGGCCGACCCGAGCAACGTCCAGCTCGCGATGCAGCTCGCCAGCGGCTACATGCAAACCCAGGGCCACGCCCAGGCACTGGGCGTGCTGGAACTGATCCTAGGGAATCCTAAGGCGGACGGCGGCTCCCTCATCTTCGCGGCGAACATCTACGCGCAACTCGGACAAATAGCCAAAGTGGAACAAGCCCTCGCTGCGTTTGTGAAAAACGATCCGGAGAATCCTGAAGGCCAGTATGACCTCGCTGCGGTTCGCGCGATGCAGAGCAAGACGGCCGAATCCATCCAGGCCCTCTCGCTTGCTCTCGCTCAAAGCGCCCGCCGCCTGGAAAAGAACCCCGGCGCCCCCAACCTCTACAGCAACATGATGGCAGACGCCAGGTTTGGCGCCGTCCGATCCGCGCCGGAGTTTGCCAAGCTGATGGACACCTATAAAGGCAAGTAAGGCTGCTCGAGCCTACTCGGCCTCGCAAGACACGCGCTGGATTTATTTCCGCGCGTGTTTTTCGATCATGGCGACCACCTCCTCCACCGTTGCGGGCTTCGCGAGGCAAGGGTGTTCACAGATGATGCCGTCGTTGTCCTCGACCTGCCACTTGCGCACCGCCGCGGTAAGGAAAACGATTGGCGTGCCCTTCAACGCCGGGTCGGCATCGATCAGCGCCGCGACATTGCCACCCGGCAGGCGCGGCATGATGATGTCGAGCAGGATGAGGTCGGGCTTGAACTCGCGCGCCGCCGCCAAGGCGTCCTCCGGCCAGTTCTCGACGCGCACGTCGTAGTTCCCGGTCTCCTCGAGGTTCAGCTTGAGCAGCGTGGTCAGACTCTTCTCGTCATCGACGAGCAGGATTCGTTTCTTGGTCATGAATTTTCCCTCCGCACTTGCAGCCGCACGGTGACGCGCACGCCCTTGCCGTCCGGCTTGTTCTTGATGTCAATCGTGCCGCCATGCAGCTCCACAATCTTCCTTGAGACCGGCAGCCCCAGTCCCGTTCCCACGCCGGTCGGCTTGGTCGTAAAGAACGGATCGAAGATCTTCGCGAGATGTTCCTGCGGAATGCCCGTGCCAGTGTCCTCCACCTCGGCCACCACCACCGTATCTCCGACCCACAAGTGGGCCGAGCTGCGCGAGCCTTCGCTGTGCGTGGTCTCGGTCATCTGCTGGCAATAGGTGCGGACGGTGAGCGTGCCCCCCTCGGGCATGGCGTGAACCGCGTTCACAAAGATGTTCACGAACACCTGCTGGATTTGCGTCTTCTCCACCGCAACCTTCGGCAGCGACTCGGCCAGATCCTTCACCAGCTCGACGCGCTTCTTGTTCAGCTCGTGACGCACCATCTTCAGCGTGTCAGAGATCAGCTGGTTGAAATCCTCGGACTTCACCGTGAGTTGCTTGGAGGCCGCGAAGTCCAGCAGGCCGCGCGTAATCGAATCCGCACGCGTGATCGCTTCGCGCATTTCCTGCAGCACCATGGCGATGCTTTCGTCGCCGGCGGGCACCTTCTTGGAAAGGTAGTTGATGCCCATCTGCAAAATCGCGAGCGGGTTCTTCACCTCGTGCGCAACACCCGCCGCAAGTGTGCCGATGGATTCCATCTTTTCGGCCTGGATAAGCTGCATCTGCGCGGACTTCAAATCTTCGTTCGACTTTCGCAACGCGGCTTCGCTGGCCTCGAGCTCGTCGTTCTTGCGCTGCAGCTCCAGCTCGAAACGCTTCTGCGCAGTCATGTCCCAGAAGATGCATTGCGTGCCGAGCACCCGGCCGTCCGCATCACGAATCGGCGTCTTCACCACGTGGACGTAAATCTTCTCACCGTCGGGCGCGACGTTCTCCTCGATGGTTTCGAAGATGCGGCCGGTGTTGATCACCTCCCGATCGTCCTGCTGGAACTTCGCGGCGAGCGCCGGCGGATAGAAATCGAAATCGGTCTTGCCGATGATTTCCTCGAGCGATTTCCCGAGCAGCTGGCAGAAGCGCTGGTTCGCAAACGTGAACCGCTCTTTGAGATCCTTCCGAAAAATGTTCTGAGGCAGATGCTCGACGAGCGAATGGTAGAATGCCTCGGAACGAATGAGCTTCTGCTCCGCCACGTGCCGCTCGATGGCGTGACGGATGGCGCGCCCGAGAATGTGCGCATCGAGGCCGGTCTTGAAGAGATAATCCTGCGCGCCTTCCCGCACGGCGCTCGCGGCCAGGGATTCATCATCGACTCCGCTCAGCACGATGACTGGAACCGCCGGCGCGACCATGCGCAAGTTCCGATACGAAGCAAGATCCCGGCTGTCGGGCAGCGAGAGATCGGTCACCACGACATCGAACGACGCCGCGGCGAGCTTCGCCTGCGCCTCGCTCATGCGCGAGGCGACGGTGAGGACAAAGCTGCTGCCGGAAATTTCCTTGAGCAACTCCCGCAACAGACGGACGTCCGCAGGGTTGTCTTCGACCAGCAGGAGTTGAATCGGTTTGTTGTCCACGCTGTTCGTGGCGGGCCCGGCGTCATTGCCTCGACCCGCACTGGTTGGTCGCTACTGAACCATGCCACAGCCCGGCCGACGAGCAATATGTCGCCGCGTCACACTTGCACCCAGCGCTTTGCCTTCATCTCAAAACGCGGCAAGGAACCGGCCGGAACCGCCGAGACGGGAATGCGCAGATTGAACGCGGTCTGCAAGGCGCCTTCGATACGGCTGGCGAATGCCGCCGGGTCGGCGATGGACGAGTCGGGCTCGGCTTGGATCGCGATTTCCGCGAGCGCATCCCTGCGACTCACCTGCACCCGGTATTCAGCAACGCCGCCTTGAGCGCGCAGGATCTCCTCCACAGCACTCGGATAGACATTCACTCCGCGAATGCAAACCATGTCGTCAGTGCGGCCAAGGATGCCGCCTTCAAGCGCAAGTTCACTGCGACCGCATTCACACTGGGTGTCCAGCGCGGAACGCACAAGGTCACCCGTGCGATAACGAATCAGCGGCGAACCGAGACGGCCCAGCGTCGTCAGCACGAGCTCGCCGGGCTGACAAGCGGCGACGTGCGCACCGGTGACCGGGTCGATAATCTCAGCAATGTAGGCGCTCTCCATCACGTGCAGCACCCGGGGTCGCACGGGACATTCGTAAGTCACCGGCCCCACCTCGGTCATGCCATGATGATCCTGCACGCGCGCGCCCGGCCAGAGAGATTCAAGTTTGGCGCGCGTTCCGGGAATGCTGCCCCCCGGCTCCCCCGCGACGATCAACGTTTTCACATTCGAGACGGTCAAGTCGATCTTCTCCGCCGCGGCGACTTCCGCGAGATGCAGCGCGTAGGTGGGCGTGCAGCACAAGGCCGTCGCCCGATGATCCAGAATCGCGCGAACCCGCGCCGCGGTGCTCATCCCTCCGCCGGGCAGACAGCGACACCCGAGTTTCAACGCCGCTTCGAAGGCGAGCCAGAATCCGATGAACGGCCCGAAACTGAATGCGAAGAAGATGGTGTCCTCGCGCGTGACGTTCGCCGCGCGAAAGATGGTTTGCCAGTTACCGGACATCCATTCCCAGCTCTCCGGCGTATCAAGCCAGCGCAACGGCATCCCGCTGGTCCCGCTGGTCTGATGGCAGCGTGTGTAGCGCTCCAGCGGATAGGTGAGGTTCGTGCCGTAGATCGGATTCGCCTTCTGATCCGCCGCCAGCTCCGCCTTGGTGGTGAACGGAAAACGATCGTAGAACTGGCCGAGCAGCGAGACCTTGGATGGCGCGCCTGCGGCCTCGAACTTCGCGGCGTAGAAAGAATTCGCGGGCAGAACGGCGCGAAGCAACGTCTGCAGCGCCTCGGTCTGTCGCTGCGAAATGACGTGTCGCTTGAGGAAGATCTCCGGAGCCACAGCGGGATCCTTTCGTTGTCAGAGAGCCGCCAGCTTCGATCAGACTTTGTGCGACGTGGCCGCAGCCGCGGCCGGAGCAGGCGCCTTCTTCGCCGGCGCGAGATTGGCAGGATTGTAGCGGGCCACGAGGTATCCCCCGGAGACCGCGAGCAGGATTCCTGCAAAGAACATTGGGTTCACCTGGCCCCAGCCATTTTTCGGCGGGTGCAACAGCGAGCCCACGAGGGCGTTGATGAGCGGCGCGCCGGCGAAGACGATCGACATGACGACTGGGGGCGTCCCTTTCGCACCGAAGGCCAGCAGCACGCCGAACGCACCGATGGCACCGGCGATTCCAGCGATCAATGACCACCAAGCGCCGCTGCTCGTGTAACCGGTGAACGCCTGTCCCTTGCTCATCAGCAGGAACAACGGCGCAAGCACCGCGGTGAGAAAGTAAGCGACACCGACGAAGAGAAACGCCTTGTAGCGGAGCACTCCCGGATCCGCCGCGGTATCACCCGGCATGCGCATCAAGGTCTGGCCCTTGTGCAGCAGGATGCCGTACACGCCCCACGAGAGAACGGTGAGCATCGTGTAGATGAGCCACGTGTTGCCCGGAGTTGCGGAAGAATCATTCATACGTGTGCGGACATTAGTAGCGGCCGCAAGTGACTTCAACAGGATTGTCGGAAGCACGATTCGCAGCGCCAGAGCATTCCGTTTTACGCCGGGACGGGCGCGCACTAGACTGGATCAAGTTGATATGAGAATCGCTCTCTTAATTCTGGTCGCCAGCCTCGGCTTCACCGGGTGCGCCACCACAAGCGTCAGCAGCCGCAAACAGGAACGCCTCGGCAGCTACAACACCCTGACGGCCGAACAGCGCCTCGCCGTCGACATCGGACAAATCAAAGTCGGAATGACCGAGGACGCCGTCTACATCGCCTGGGGGAAACCCTCGCAGATCATTCACAGCGAATCTTCCGCCGGCAAGTCTACCACATGGATCTACACCGGAACTTACTTCGAGGAATACCGTGGCTGGAACTTCCACGGTTACTACCACGGCTACCGTGGGAGATATTACACGGCACCTTATATGACTTACGATTACGTCCCCCGAAACTACGTGCGAGCCGAAGTGAAGTTCGAAGGCGGAGTCGTGAAGGAATGGCGCAGTCTGCCCGGACCCGGATACTGAACGGAGCCTCAGCGCGCCGGACGGTTCGAACAAAGCTTGCGGCAAGGACAGCAAGAAAACTTTCACCGCGTCCATCCGTGAATCTGCGGAACGAAAATTCACACGCCGATCAGGCATTAAGCGTTGACTCCCTCCGCCACCTTTCTATCGTGGTCGCACAACTCCGACAGATTTACTGCCAACCCAGTAAGACTCACTGACACGGATTGTCAGTGAGCTCTTTGTTTCGCCGCTGAAACAATTTTTCCCGAAAAATTCGGGATACACCTAAAGGTGACTTCTCCTCGGCCAGACGACTGCGTAGACTCAATCCGTTCAATTAACGCAGCTCGATTCCCTGTGAAGAAAACTCTCCGGCCTTCGGCCCGCGTCCGCTCCAATGCTGAAAGCGGACTGGCTGAACCATTGCAGCAAGTCGACCGAACCTCCGTGCTCCATCGCGGGCGCAAACTCGCCTACTTCGCCGGATGCGACTACTTCCGCCTAGCCTCCCATCCGGACGTACTGAAGGCGATTCACTGCGGCTTGGACGAGCGCGGTCTCAACGTTGCCGCTTCGCGCAAGACAACCGGCAATCATCCACTCTACCAGGAATTGGAAAACGATCTCGCCCGATTCTTTGACGTGGAAAGTGCGCTCACCGTTTCCAATGGTTACCTGTCGAACATGGCCGTGGCGCAGGCGCTTGCTGGCGATTTCCAGCACATCCTCGTCGATGAACGCGCGCACGGCAGCGTGCTGGACGCCGTCGCGATGCTCGGCGTTCCCGTCTCGATCTTCGCGCATCGCGATGTCGACGCCGCAAGAAAGCTCGTGTCGCAACTGCTGAAGCGCTCTTCACGCCGCTCAAAACTTCTACTCGCCACCGACGGACTGTTCTCCCACAGCGGCGAAGTGGCTCCGCTCGACAAATATCTCGAACAACTTCCCTCTAACGTGACGTTACTCGTTGATGATGCTCACGGTGCCGGCACGCTGGGAAAACTCGGACGCGGCACACCAGAACATCTCGGGTTGAAACCACAGCCGCGATTGATTCACACGATCACTCTCAGCAAAGCCTTCGGCGTCTACGGTGGTGCCATCCTCGGCCCAGAAGAGCTGCGTCGACGAATCATCGCCTGGAGCCGCCTCTTCGCCGGCAACACTCCCCTGCCCCTGCCCCTTGTCTCCGGCGTCATCGCGGCGCTAAAGATCGTCCGCGAAGATTCCAAACTTCGCCGCCGACTTTATTTCAACACCAGCTACATCAAAGCGGCCCTGCGCGCCGCGGGAACACCTGTGAATGACGGTCCCGGTCCGATCATTCCGCTCCAGCCACGAAACGGGACTCACGTCGCGCGGTTGAAACGAAACCTCATCAACACTGGCGTTCATCCTCCGTACATCAATTACCTCGGCGGACCAAAGGACGGCTACTTCCGATTTGTCGTCTCCAGCGAACACACCGCCGAACAGCTGGATGCACTGGTTCACGCGCTGACGAAGAAGTAGAAACGGCGCGCACCACGGATTCGCAAAAACTATTTTGTCGCTGGAAAAACTTTTCCTCTTGAGCACTGCGAGAGGTGGGTCGATAGTCTTCACAGCACGCCGATGAACGCGTTCGCAGAGCGCGAAACCCGGCGGTTCTTTGGAAAATTTTTCGCAGATTTAACCCTGCCATGTTCGTGATTGAGGACCAGATCCTTGGACCGTAAATAACGTTAAACGGAACCTTTCCTTCGCCGGCCACCGACAGGCCTTAATTGGAAGTCGAACGCCTCCGATTCGGTTCCACCTGTTTCCCAGGTTGTTCATAGGAATCGTTTTCACACGGCATTACGGTGGGGTTTTTCTTTTCCATTCCGTCCTCCAAGCCCTCGACAGCACAACTTCCACCGCCATTCTCTCGCCACCAGCAATCCCGTTCAAAGCCCTGACTTTGGGTTGCAACTTTCTTCGCACGGCACTATCACTCGCGGACGAAATCCATCTCGCACCGCTAAGAACTATGAAACACGTCTCAACTCTGCTGCTCGCACTCGCGATCCTCGTGCAATCGACCGTCGCGGCTGACTGGGTCACTTACGAAGGCAAGAAAGGTCCGGGCAAAGGCAAGCACATCGTCTTCCTGTCCGGTGATGAAGAATACCGCTCGGAGGAAGGCCTGCCGCAGCTCGCGAAGATTCTCGCCGTTCACCATGGCTTCAAATGCACAGTGTTGTTTTCCATCAACAAGAACGGCGAGATCGATCCCAACACGCAAACCAACGAACCTGGAATTGAGGCGCTCTCCACCGCCGACCTTTGCGTCATCCTGCTGCGTTTTCGCAACTGGCCCGACGAGCAAATGAAGCACTTCGTCGACTACTTCCTCGCCGGAAAGCCGATCATTGCCCTGCGCACCAGCACCCATGCCTTCGACTACAAGCGCGAGTCGCAGAGCATTTACAAAAAGTTCGGCTGGGGCAGCCGCGAATGGCCCGGCGGTTTTGGTCGCCAGGTTTTGGGCGAAACATGGATCAGCCACTGGGGTGTTCACAAAAAAGAGGCAACCCGCGGCATCATTCCCGACGCCGTCCGCAAGCACCCCATCCTGCGCGGTGTGGAGGACATTTTTGGCGACACTGACGTTTATGAAGCCGCGCCGCCCGCCGATGCGACGATTCTCGTGAATGGACAGGTGCTCAAAGGAATGAAGCCCACCGATGCTCCGGCGGATTACCGCAAGAAGACCGCGAAAGGCGTGGAGCAAGGCGTGAACGATCCGATGATGCCCGTTGCCTGGACCCGCCATTACACCAACGAAACCGGCAAGGTGAACAAGATCCTCACGACAACCTTGGGTTCCGCCACGGATCTGCAAAGCGAAGGTCTCCGTCGCCTGCTGGTTAACGGATCGCTCTGGGCCATCGGGCTCGAAAAGAAGATTCCGAAGAAGGCGAAGGTGGACTTGGTCGGCGAATTCCAGCCGACGATGTACGGGTTCAACAGCTTCAAGAAGGGCGTGAAGCCCGCCGAGCATGAAATGCCGTCCGCCAAGAAATAGTTCTTTGGCGCAACCATCCGGTTCAAGGCCGTGATTAAACCGATCCTGCAGGGCGAAGCATTTCTCGCTTCCGTGCGCCAGGCACTTCGGCACCCCGAGCATCTCCATCTCTGGTGGCTGGGCCAGAGCGGATTCTTGGTGCAATGGGAAGGCCAGCACCTGTTGTTTGATCCTTATTTGTCCGATTCGCTGACGATCAAATACGCGAAGACCGACAAGCCGCACGTTCGCATGACCGAACCTGTGATTGAACCTTGTCGGCTGGATTTCATCCAAGTCGTCACCTCCAGCCACAATCACACCGATCATCTCGACAAGGAGACACTGCTTCCGCTGCTGAGCGCGAACCCGGGAATGCAGTTCATCATCCCGGAAGCCAATCGCGCCTTCGTGGCCGAACGTTTGGCCATTCCAGCGGATCAACCTCTGGGCTTGGCTGCTGGCGAATCCTTGAAGTCAGGCGCGTTCACGCTCCACGCGGTTCCGAGTGCCCACAACCAACTCGATACCGACGACGCCGGTCGGCACAAGTATCTCGGCTACGTCGTTCAAGCCGGACCGTGGACGATCTATCATTCCGGCGACACGCTTCGCTACGAGGGGATGGTCGAACGGCTGCGCCGGTGGCCCGTTGATATCGCGATCCTCCCCACCAACGGCAACCTTCCGGAACGTCGCGTCGCGGGCAATTTGAACGGGCAGGAAGCAGCGACTCTCGCCCGGGACATCGGGGCGCAGATGGTCATTCCCTGCCACTACGAGATGTTCGAGTTCAACACAGCGTCTCCAGACGAATTCGTCACAGCTGCAAAAAGCGTCGGCCAGCCATATCAAGTCCTCCAGGCCGGAGAACACTGGAACACCGCCGGCCTCAAACGATGACGGAGATCCGTCGCGAGCCGCCCTGCGGCGGGACTGGCAATGACAACAAAGTTTCAGGGAATGGTGTTGATTTTCTCCCCTCTATGGCGGACATAACTTCAAGCATGTCCCTTTAATCTATGTCGCGAGATCGAATGCAGAAGCAGCGGTTTGAGTTGAAATACCTCATCACAGAGGAAACCGCGCTGCTTGTTCGCGACTTTGTCCGCAGCTACCTCGATTTCGACGAATACAGCGTCGGGAAGCCGAACTACTCCTACCCTGTTCACAGCCTTTATTTGGATTCGGACACTCTCCAGCTCTACTGGGAAACGATTAACGGCAACAAGAACCGCTACAAACTTCGCCTCCGTTACTACAGCACCAGTGCGGACTCGCCGGTCTTCTTCGAGATCAAGCGTCGCGTAAACAACTGCATCATGAAGCAGCGCGGCGGCGTCCGGCAGGAATCCGTTCCCCTCCTCCTCAAAGGCCATCTCCCGCAACCCGAGCACCTCGTCTCCAAGGCGCCCAACCAGCTCGTGGCGCTCCAGAACTTCTGTCATCTCTCGCACCTCATCCAGGCCAAGCCGAAGGTCCATATCTACTACATGCGCGAGGCCTACGTCAGCGACGACGATCAAGTGCGCGTGACCATCGATCGCAAAGTCTACGGCGAGGCGAACCTCGGCTACTCGATCAAGACCGAGATGCACGATCCTGCGCTGAGCTTCCCGAACCAGGTCATCCTTGAGCTGAAATTCACCAACCGCTTCCCGGACTGGTTCCGCGAACTCGTTCGCGTCTTCGGCGTCATGCAATGCGGCGCCGCGAAGTATTGCGAATCCGTGCAAGGCGTCGGCTTTGCGAAACTCCAAGCCAAGCACCCGGTACTCATGGAAGGCGTGAAGTTCAGCAAGTCCTGGTGATTCCGTCCGCTCCCCGTTTTCATCCCGTTCAGAGGCTCGTACCGCTGCCTATTTTGGTTTCGCGCGGCGAGAATAACTGAGTCTTCCGAAGATAGTGATTGCCGGGACGCGAACTTGCGTGGATATTGCCCTCCTTGTCGGAGCGTAGCTCAGCCTGGCTAGAGCACTTGCTTTGGGAGCAAGACGTCGCAGGTTCGAATCCTGTCGCTCCGACCATTTCCCCTCTCTCCCACTCCCGGCCATCATTTCCTCTGGTTTCTCGCGAATACCAGTGCTTCACTGCGGGCATTCTCCTCATGCGACCGTCTACGTCACTGCACTGCGCTCCGCCACTGAGTTGGCGACCGCGGATATTCGTCCCGCTCGTGCTGATTGTTGCGCTCCTTGTCTTGCATTCGTCCGTTCTTGCTGCACCGATCTTCAACGTGAAGGATTTCGGGGCGTCCGGAATCAAGAGCGACGATGCCCGTCCGGCGATTCAAAAAGCCATCGATGCCTGCGCAGCGATTCGTGACGGGACCGTTCTCCTTCCAGCCGGTGAATACACCTCCGGGACACTCCGATTGCGCAGCCACATCCGCATCGAACTTGCCGAAGGCGCGACGCTGTTTGCTTCCACCAATCCCGCCGCGTTCGCATTCGAGACCGTCTCAGTCCAGGCAGCGCTGTTCTTCGGCGATCAGATTGAGAACGTCATCATCGAGGGCAAGGGAACGATTCATGGACAGGCCGAATACGATTGGCGCGAGGACGATTACGAGCGCACGTTCAGCCACAAGGAATCGATGATTAAGCTCGGCAAGCGACTGTGGCGCACGTTTCCCAAGGGCTTTCCCCAACGCACTCTCTTTCCGCGGCTGGCGTGGATTGGACGTTCCAAGGACATCCGGTTCAACGGCCTGAAATGGATTCATTCACCGAGCTGGGCCATCAACCTCTACGCGTGCGAACGAGTTCGGTTCGACGGGCTTTATGTTCACTCCAGTTTGAAGGAAGGGGTCTGGGCCGACGGCATTGATTTGGATGGCTGCAAGGACATCACCATCACCAATTGCCGGATCGAAACCGGCGACGACTGCATCGTTTTCATCTCCTCCAACGTCTGGGGCCCGATTCTTCCGTGCGAGAACATCACCGTTTCGAACTGCGTGCTTTCGTCCGCGTCCGCTGGCGTGAAATTCAGCGAAGGCAACTGGAACGGCATTCGCAACATTCGCGTTACCGATTCAGTGCTGACGAACGTCAACCGCGGATTTGTCTTCAGCACCACCCAGGGCGGAGACATCAGCAATGTCGTGCTGTCCAACCTGACCATTCACTGCAATCGCTTCGACTGGTTCTGGGCCGGCGACGGACAGCCATTCCATTTTCGCATTACCCGTTTGAGCGAATTCACGAAGGAGGCGCCGAAGCCCGACGAACGTCCACCCGGCGCAATTCGCAATGTTACCATTCGCAATGTCATTGCCCACGGCAAGGGGACGTCACGTATCCACGGACATGCTGAAAACTGGATCGAGGGCCTTACCTTCGAGAACGTGAAGTTCACGCTGTCCACGGATCCTGCCGTTCATTTCGATTACGCCGACCACGCGCTCGATCTCCGGCGCGCCCGGAACGTGGCGATTCGCGGACTCGAAGTGGAATGGGGAACGCCGAGCTTTCCCGCCTGGCAAAGCGCGCTTTTCACCGAAGATGTTGAAAATATTTCTGTCGACCGGTTTATGGGCTCCGGTCATTCGACCAGCAACTCCCCTGCGCTCGTCTTGCAGAACGTCCAGCGCGCCGTCATCACCCGGGCCCAAGCGCAGGAAGGAACGTCGTTGTTTTTGAAGGCGAGCGGACCGCGCACAAGTCGGATTCAGATTCGCGATAGCGATTTCACCCAGGCAACAACGCCGTTCCTATTCGACACGAATGTCGCGAGCAGGGAAATCCAGCTTGAAAACAACTTGATGCCGCCGGCCACCAACCCGGGCGCGAAACCGAAGTAACAGTCAGCTTTTCGTCCGGAATCGAAGGGCGAACAAATCTGCCTCCAGCATCGAGAAGCGGAGTCGCACTGGGCGCCCGGCCAGACGCGAAACGTCGCTCGCCTTGCCCCACTGAACGACTTGCTCGATGGAGTCACCGACCAGACGACGGCAATCGGCCAGCGCAAACCCCGGGACCGCCTTTCCATCCATCTCCTGAATCTCCACCCGTACACTGCCGCCGGCGCTGGTGGAGTAGTTCAGAACCAGTTCGCTGCCCGAGAATCGAACCGGCCGCGTCAGCAGTTCGCCCGGATCCGCTCCAGCATGCACCGAGGCGAATCCGTCCGTCCGCAGGGTGAAACGGCGGAATGGCGTCGTGTAGATCGACATCTCTTCGGGGCCGGTGGGGACGACGCTTAACGCCGCGTAGTTCGAACGATTGCCCCACCGCGCCGGGTCGAGTCCCGGACGAATGAACGCCTCGCGGAACGTGCGATCATACGGACCCTCACCGCGCGCGGTCATGAAGAGAATGTCCGTGCTCTCGCCGCGCTCGGGATGAAAACGCGTCGGCAGTGCGACGTACAGGTGTGGCGCGCGAAAATAGGGATGCGTCAGCGTGGTGTAGATGTGTTCACCCGGGAAGTTCGGCTTCAATGGCACCGGCTCAGTCCAATTCAGATAATCCAGCGACGTCGTGCGGCAGACGGAGCGCAATTTCTTGTCGAGAAAATGGCGGAAGTAACAGACGTATCGTTGCTCGAACTCTGACCAGAAGGAAACGTTCTGGGAATCGAACGCGTATTCCTTGGCATAGGTGAGCACCGGTTCAGGACGCAGCTTCTTCCAATGAATCCCATCTCCAGACACGAACGCCACCAACCCCTTCTTCGCCGTATTCACCGTGCCGGCCAGGGCCTTGAATCGTTCGCTGCCGGGAACACCCGGACGCGTGTCGAGGAACGGGGAGAAATTATGGCAATACGGCGATTCATGGAGAATGACATTGTTCTCCCGGCTGCTGTTGATTTCGTGCAGACCGAGGTTCGGTCGGGTCCAATGGATGCCGTCCCGACTTTCGCAGTAACGAGTCACCTCGGACTGATCCCCGTCGAACCGTGAACCGCGATGTTCCCGCGTGTAAAGTCGGAATACGTCGCCATCTTTGATCACCGTGCCGTACTCGAGATCATTCGCCGGCTGATCCATCGGAGGCGCCGGTGTAGGCTCATGAAGCTTCAGGTGCGTTCCTTCGAGCCGCTCGATCAGCCACCGATCGACAAACAACTCCAGTCGCGAACCAATCTCCCGCAGATTCTCGACCGCGATCTCCTGCGCCCACGGCCGGCAGGATGAGATCGGACCAAGGGCGAAGCCGGCGGCGGTGCCAATGGAGGAACGAAGCCAATTTCGGCGAGTGATGGGGAAAGATTTCATCATCGAGTCAACGCGAGGTGATCAGAGTCGTCGAAGGGTTCACACGCACGAGATTATTCCCCGCGTCGCAAAGGCCAAGACGATTCCACGAGAACGCAACGAGCGCGTTCGGCAGTCAAGTCTCACGCTGCACCAAGAAACTCCAACGCCCGCCTCTCGCTGTAATATTCATCCGCGCGCAAGCCGTTCCCCACGAATCCGACGTGACCTCCGCGCTGCGGGGTCTCGAGGTGAAAAGTTGGATGAGAGGACGCAGCGGAGGATGGAAAGCACGACGGTGCCAGAAACGGATCATCGAGGGCATTCAGCAGCAATGTTGGGCGGCGGATGGCGGTGAGGAAGGCGTTCGCACTGCAGCGCGCCCAGTAATCCTCCGCGTCGCAAAACCCATGAATCGGTGCTGTGTAACGGTCATCGAAATGGCGGAAGGTCTTGAGCCGCTCGTAGCCATCGTCTTTCAACTCGACAGGAAACCGCGCCTGCTTGGAACGAACCTTCTCGCGGAGGCTGACGAGAAATCGTTTCATGTAAATCGAGTTGATGGGTCGAGCCATCGCTTCGCACGCCGCCTTCAAATCGCACGGGACCGAGATGGCCACCCCACCGATCAATTCCGCAGGCGCCTGAGCTTCCAATTCACCAAGGAGTTTCAACACCATGTTTCCGCCCAGACTAAATCCGATCAGGCCGACGGATTTGTATCCTTGGGAAATCGTCATCCGGAGAACGTGAAGCAAATCATCCGTCGCCCCGCTATGGTAGGACCGCAGCAAGCGATTCGGTTCGCCGCTGCATCCGCGAAAGTTCATCGCAAGAGCGTCCCAACCGCGACGATTGAACGCCCTCACCATGCCACGCACGTAGGAACCGTCGGACGAGCCCTCCAAGCCGTGAGCGATCAACACAGCGCGATTGCCAAAACCGTGCGACCCATCCACGTCGAGGAAGTCTCCATCCGCGAGCTCGAGTCGTCGGCGAACGTACCGAACCTCGGGAACGCGACGACAAACGACGGGAAAGACTGTCTGCGCATGCCCGTTCTTCAACCACCACGGAGCGCGATAGCTGGAGGAAACAATCGGCACAGCGGAAAATGATCGATCCCACCTTGGCCACGCTCAGAGAGAGCCGGAGCGCCGCCGCAAAAGAAAAGGCGCCCTTCCAGGCGCCTTTCGGTTTGGTTGGGAAAGGAGGTTACTTGGTCGCAGCCAGCTTGACCGACAGGCGGGACTTCTTGCGGCTGGCCTTGGACTTGTGGATGACACCGGATTTCGCCGCCTTGTCGAACGCCGAGCTCAGCTTGCGATAAGCATCAGTGGCGGTGTCCTTCTTGCCACCCTTGAGAGCGTCCGCATAGGCGCGCTCCAACGTCTTGAGACGGGATTTGACGCTGCGGTTTTGAAGTTTCTTGCGGGCGCTGTTGCGCATCCGGCGTTCGGCGGACTTGGTATTCGGCATAAATCTCGGTTCGGTTCTTAACTTAAAGGCGGGCAGCGTATCGAAATGCCCCCTAATGTCAACGGCGAGCTTTCAAGAATCGCCCGCCAGTAATTCCCGCGTTCGGGCAAGCCCGCGGCAATCCCCTGCCGTCGTCGCGTTGACTTGCCATTCTGAGACCGGCATATTCACCTACATGAACTTCGACATTTCACACCTCTTGGAACACTGGGATTACCAGCCGGGCCAAGTGGTGGTTAGGAAATTTGTCGGCAAGGATGGCCAGGAAAAGATTCAACTCCGGGTCGATCTCGGACTGCTCCAGATGAACGCCCAGGGGCGGCCCGACGGGAAGAGGCCCTTCGGCCATCCCTCCCTCTTCGACTTCTACATCGCCAAGCTGCAAACGCACCGGCAGAGCAGCGACAATGACGACGAAACCTTCACCCTGAAAGCGGAGGATTGTTCCCGGCTACAGATGGAGGCCTTTCAATATCACCATCGCTACATCTGCCTGCTGCAATTGGAGGATTTTGCAGGGGTATTGCGGGACACGACACGGAACCTGAAGGTGTTCGACTTCGTTGACGAATACGCCGTGGAAGAAGAACTGGCCTGGTCACTCCAACAGTTTCGGCCGCAGGTGCTGATGATTCACACCCGCGCCGTGGCGACCCAGTATCTCCAGACCGAGGAATTTGCCGCGGCCATCAAGGAAATCGAATCAGGCATTGATCGTCTCCGGGAGTTCTACGAAGAGCACGGTCGCCACGATTTGATGACGCAAAGCCCGGAAATCAGCGCCTTGCAGCACTGGCTGGAAGAGGTGAACCGGAAGCGACCACTCACGAAACGCGAGCAACTGGAGCACGACCTGAACGAAGCTGTTCGAAGCGAGGATTACGAGAAGGCCGCGAAAGTCCGGGACGCCTTGAAGAAGCTGAAGACGCGGGATTAGTTCGGCCCCACTTCCGCAGGCAACACCTGGAGTTCTCGGTCTCCTCTGCGCCGACAAGTCTTCTGGGTTGCCTCAGGCCGTCGCGACGGTCTTTGACTTGCGATTGCGAGCCATTCGCCAACCGACAATAAGCGCGCCAAGGGTCCCAATCATCCAAGTGGACGGCTCAGGAACCGGCGGCGGTGGGGGTGGCGGCGGTGCAGGCCCGAGGGTTAACTGAATATCAGAAGCAATGCTTTCCGCCGCGTTGTACAAATCATAGGAGCGCAAACCGCGGCTGGTGACCGTCGCGGTGAAGGTGAACGAGACCACAAACGGTTCAGCAAAGTTCACTTCCGGGATTCCCGCCTGCACGAGTGAAATCGGGTTCAGTGTTATCTCCTTTCCATCCGTATCACGTGTTCCTCGTGGAAGGTAATCGAAGAAGTCGATGGGGTTAACCAGTTGAATCCCGTTGATGGCCGTTAGAGCAGCGGTTTCGCGCAAGGTAATTCCCGGAGCAAACTGGTCCGGGAAGAAATCCAGATCTCGGACTTTGAACTGCAAGCTCGCCGAATTGATGATGGATCCGGGATCGGATGATATAAATCCCGGCAGGTGAAGGTTGAGAGTAACCATTCCGGCCGACTGGCTGTTCGCCCGGACAAAAACTTTCTGATTGCCCAGCACATCAAAGCCGCTCACCTCAGGTGGACGACCGTCGTAAAAGACATCAAGCGTGCTGTTTTGCCCTCCCAGCGGAATCAGGAAGTCGGGCGCGGAGAGCGTCACCGTTTCCGAACCCTCCACTGCGGCCGAGGCTCCCCAAAGCCCTCCCACCAGCAACAGACCACCCATCATCAACGACTTAAGTTTCATAGACAAATACTCCAACTGCGCACCGTCGGAAATTAGAATACCGTTACCATGGAACAGTTCACCGGTTCTGGCAAGGTCAGTTCTCCACCCAACTTTTCCTCCCGCCGTGGCTCAATTCCAGTAGCGTTTGTCACTCGCCCGACGTTGGCGGCTTCAACAGAAATGGCATGGGACGGCTCGACCGCCGCATCGCCTCAATTCGCTGAAACCCAAACTCCTCATATAAGCGATGAGCGTCCTTGGTGCACAAGTGTTGGTTGATGGTTTGTAACTGCGGGTGCGCCAGGAAACTTTCCACGAGCCACTTGCCCAGTCCGCGACCGCGATGGGCTGGGTCGACGATGACGTCGCACACCCACGTAAATGTCGCGTGGTCAGTCACGCCCCGAATGAGCCCCACCTGCCGTCCACGATGAACCAAATGCAGGCAGATCGAGTGTTGGAGCGACTTTTCAATCACTTCGCGGGAACGGTCGTCCGCCCAGTATGTGGATCGGAGCAGCGCACAAATCGCATCCAGATCGCCTTTGGCAGAATCGTCGCTCAGGAAATACTCGCCCCGGTTCCATTCGTTGAAGGCGTTCGGCAGCGAAGCTTCGCCCGCGCGATTCGAAGGCGAATAGTGAACTTCCGCACGGACAATTCTCGCAAGATTGTTCAGCGTCAACACCTCGGCCGCATCCAGATTGTTCACGCTACGATATAACAGCGTCACACTCCTCACGCCCACCAGCACCTGCATCAACTCGAACCTCAAATCCGGGTACGCTTCCAAACCCTGCCTGAAGTAATCCCGGAGCGCTGACTTGCCCACCAAAGTCCCTGACTCGATTCCAGCCAGCTTCGGGACGAACGGCGACGTAAACTCGATCTCGTCCGCGTAATGCGCAAGAATCGCTTCCATATCGTGACGGTTCCACGCGGTGATCCATTCTTGGGCAAGACGCCTTGCGCTCTCTTCGTTCATGGGACCGACCGTGAGCGAAGCGCGGAACTTTGACAAGCGAGTGCCTACCCGGATGAGAGGCTGGGAATAACCTCGCTTTGCACGACGCGCCTCTTGGATCTAATCTCCATCAATCGTAATGGACCAGCCACCCCTGCTTCCGAAGCTGACGCCGGCCGAGATCAGCGACCTCGCCCGCGCGAAGGCACTGCTGGAGAACCCCGGCTTCACCGCACGATTGGCGGGAACATTGGGCAAACCCATTGAGCAAGGATTCAAACTCCTGCCAAGCGGCTGGCAGGGCGTCGTGAACAAAGCGGCCAAGGCCTCGCTCATCAGCGCCCTGAACGCCGCCGTCACGACGATGGGAAGCAAGCAGCCCAGGAGCGCTTCAGAACGCTGGCATAAAATGCTGGTCGGCGCGTCCGGCGGCGTGGGCGGATTGTTTGGACTCGCCGCCCTGCCCGTGGAACTGCCCGTCTCCACCACGCTGATGTTGCGGTCGATCGCGGACATCGCTCGCAGCGAAGGTCACGATATCAAGGACCCCGTCATCAAACTGTCGTGCCTCGAAGTGTTCGCCCTCGGCAGCAAGTCAGATGTCGACGACGCGGCCGAGGGAACCTACTGGGCCGTCCGCGCCGGTCTCGCCAAAGCCGTCTCCGAAGCTGCGGCTTACCTCGCTCAAAAGAACGCCGTCGAGCAAAGTGCACCCGCCCTGCTCCGGTTGGTGACGGCCATTGCCGGTCGATTCGGCGTCATCGTTTCAGAGCAAGCAGCGGCGAAGGCGGTACCCATCGTTGGCGCGGCGGGCGGCGCCACCATCAACATCCTGTTCATGTCCCACTTCCAGGACATGGCTCGCGGCCACTTCATCGTGAAACGACTTGAGTCCAAATACGGCTCGGCGCTGATCCGAGAAGTCTATGGCAGCCTGGCAATTCCGGTCTGACCTCGTACAACGCTCGCCCTCGAATCTCTTCCACCGCGGAAGATCTCCGAAAAGCCGAGGCGCTCGACAAAATTCAGATTGAGATCTCTCCTTTGAATTGGCAGAGTCCGGGTAATCCAACTTATCCGGCTCCGCAGACACGCTCTCGTTTTGGCTGTAGCCACGCCTCTGTCTGGTGGACTGGAAATCAACAAACTACCGCGGCATGTCGTTAACGGGTTCCGCACTAAACGTTACAAGAAGGTTACAATTATGAAGTCCCTCCGTACTCTTCTGTCCTCACTCATCCTTCCGGCAGCCTTGGGAGCCGCGGCGTTTCCCGCCATGGCCCTCGACGACTTGTTCATCACGGAGTTCATGGCCGAGAACTCCAATACAATCGAGGACGAGGACGGCGATTCCTCGGACTGGGTGGAGCTTTTCAACGGCGGCACCAACACGGTGAATCTCGCGGGCTGGTATCTCACCGATTCCTCCGGGCGACCCGGCTGGCGATTCCCCGCCACCAACGTCCCACCCAATGGTTTCCTCCTGGTGTTCGCCTCCGGCAAGGATCGTCGCGTGCCCGGCGCCCCGTTGCATACCGACTTCCGATTGAACGACAGCGGCGAGTATCTTGCCCTGCTCAAGCCGGACGGCACCACCGTCCAGTCCGCCTACGCGCCTGTTTATCCGCTGCAAGTGCCCGGAATCTCCTACGGCATTCCAGTCACGCTGAACTCTTCGACAGCTCTCACGGTTGGCGCGCCTGCGAAGTTCACCGTTCCGCTCAATGGCAACGCCGGTTTGTCCTGGACCCAGCCCGGCTATGACGATTCGTCTTGGGCCAGCGTCAACAACGGCGTTGGTTTCGAAGCCGACGCGGCTCCCGCTGGTAATCCCGCGCAACTGGCAGATTCCGTCGCGGAATTCAGCGGCAACCAGGGCGCCAACGGTTGGTTCTACGGCTACTGGGACAAGAAGTCCGATGGCGACGGCATTTACTCCGCCGACGATTTCACGGCCTTCCCTCGCGGCACAGGCAATGCGCTCAACAGCACCAACTATTGGAACGGCACCCTCTGGGACATCACCGCGGGCAATTCTCCGTGGACCGAACTCAGCGCCTCTGGCGGCCATCCGAGTGCCGAGAACGGCAATACCGCCCAACCCATCCACTGGGCCATCCGTCGCTATATCAGTGAAACCAATGGCGCCCTCCGCATCACCGGCACCCTCGCGGCCAGCAGCGCCAATGGCACCTGCGGCGACGGCACCATAGGACGCATCCTCGTCGACGGCGTCGAAGTCTTCCAGCGAGATGTCTCCGCAGTCAGCGTCGGTTATTCCATCGTGGTCAACGCCAGCCTTGGCTCGAAGATCGACTTCGTCATCGACGCCGGTGCGGCCAACAACGACCTCTGCGACGCCACCACCTTCACCGCCGTCATTCGCACCTCCGCCGGAGCCACCCCTGTCGCCGACACCATTGCCGACTGGTCCCTGTCCGGCCAACAAGGCGCCAATGGCTGGACCTACGGCTACTTCAACGCCTCCACCGGCGGCACCTACTCCGTCACCAAGTTCGTCTCCTTCCCGTCCGGCACGGGCCCCCATAGCGCCGCCAACTACTGGAACGGCGCCGAATGGAAATGGTACGACGGCGAACCTCCCTTCGACACCATCGGCCAGATCGAGGTGCGCCCCAGCACCTTCCTCACCGGCGGCATCAACGCCAACGAACACCGCGTCATCCGCCGCTGGACCAGCGAAGTCTCCGGCACCCTCCAAGTCGACTGGCACATCGGCAAGAAAGACCTCAGCGGCAGCGGCGTGAACTACTTCCTCTTCCACAACGGCACCCAGCGCGACACCTACACCCTCACCGCCACCAACTTCGCCGGCACCAACCGCACCACCGTCATCACCGGCGTCGCCGTCGGCGACACCATCGACTTCATGATCGCACCCGGCGCCGACATCATTGGCGACACCTGCTACTTCAACGCCACCATCCACGGCCACGGCACCCTCGCCGGACAATTCGCTTCCGACGTCGGCCAACTGATGACCAACATCAACTCCTCCGCCTACCTGCGCATTCCCTTCAATGTCGCCGACGTCTCCACCATCAACGGGCTCGCGTTACGCATGAAATTCGACGACGGCTTCGCTGCCTACCTCAACGGCGCCCTCGTCGCCCAAGCCAACAGCCCGGAAACCACCGAGTGGAATTCCGCCGCGCTCACCGCCCGCTCTGACTCCGACGCCGCACAATACACCGACTTCGATCTCGATGAATTTAAGGACCGCCTCGTCAACGGCCAAAACATTCTCGCCATCCACGGCCTGAACACATCCGCGACCGACCCAGATTTCCTTCTCGCCGCCGAACTCCTCGCCGTGCGCGCCACCTTGGACGTCAGCGGCAAGCGGTATTTCTCGGGCCCGACCCCTGGATCCATCAACGGAGTCGGCACCACCCAGATCGGCCCCCTCATCACCCGCCCTGCCCACGCCCCCCTCGAACCCGCGGACGCCGAAGACCTCACTATCACCGCCCGGATTAGTCCCACCCTCAACGCCGTCGGCACAGTGAACCTTTACTACCGCGTCATGTACGGCGCGGAAATCCCGCTCCCCATGCTCGATGACGGCCTGCATGGAGACGGCGTGGCCGGCGACGGCATCTACGGCGCCAGCGTGCCGCACACCGCCTACACGCCGGGCCAGATGGTGCGCTACTACATCCTCGCCATCGACACCGCCAGCAAGACCACCCGTCTGCCCGCCCTCGGAGATACCAACAACACCACGCTCTACTTCGGCACCGTCGTGCAAGATCCCACGCTGACGAACTCCCTCCCCGTGCTCCACTGGTTCACCCAGGCCACGATCAACTCCACCACCTTCGCGCGCGCTTCCTTCTACTGGAGAGGCGAGTTCTACGACAACGTGAAGATGAACACCCACGGCCAGTCCAGCGGCGGCTTCCGCAATCACAGCTACAACGTCGACTTCAATCCCGACCACAACTTCAAGCCGGACGCCGACATTCCCCGCGTGGACGACATCAACCTCCTCAGCAGCTACGCAGACAAGTCCCACATGCGGTTGATGCTCTCCTACCAGATCTATAACGACTCCGGCCCACGCGCTCCCTACCACTACGTCGTGCCGGCGCGCATGCAGTCCAACGGCGTTTTCCACAGCATCATGCACATCACGGAGAACGGGGATGACAGTATCTGGAACGCATTGGCCGCGACAAGCAGGGCGCACTTTACAAGATGTATACGGACCCCTCCGTGGAGGCCAACGCGGAGAAGAAAACCCGACGCTTCGAGGACAAGTCCGACTTCCGCGCACTCGTGGCGGGAATCAACTCCACCACCAACCGCAACTACATCCACGACAACGTCGACGTCTCCGAAGCGATCAACTTCTTCGCCGCGATGATCGTGACGTCGAGCATCGACTGCTGCCACAAGAACTTCTACCTCTACCGCGACTCCGAAGGTGACGGCGAATGGGAAATGCTCCCGTGGGATTTCGATCTCAGCTTCGGCCTAACTGGCGGTCCGGTGAAACCTACTGGGATGACCGCGTCTACCCCGAACAACGGCCTCTTCGTCGGCGGCTCGTTCCCTGGGCGGCGTTCTCTGGTCCGCCAATTCCCGCCACCCGCGCGATGTATCTCCGGCGCGTCCGCACCCTCCAGGATCAACTCCTCCAAACCAACGGCACCCCCGCCACCGAACTGAATTTTGAAAAGCAGATCGATCAATGGACGGACATAATGGCCGCCGACGGCTTGCTCGACATCGCCAAGTGGGGCACTTGGGGCGGTGGCAATGGCGGCGACGGAGGTCCCTCCGGTACGCGAATTGACAATCCAACCAACCAGTTTTATCGCACCCTTGCCCAGGAGGCGGACCGCATCAAAACGAACTACCTCGTCAACCGCCGCCTGTTCGTCTTCACGCAACGAATGAACGCTGGCGCCGATTGGCCGGATGCCCAACCCACCAACGCCGTCGCGCTGATTGGCGCTCTCGATTACAACCCCTCCTCGGGGAATCAGGACGAGGAATACCTCCAAATCATCAACACCAACGCTTACGCCCTCGACATCAGCGGGTGGAAACTTTCTGGCGCGATCCAGCACACCTTCCAAGGTGGTGTGGTCATCCCGCGCGCGCAGGTTCCAGCAATATTCTCCATGTCGTCGCCAACAAGAAAGCCTTCCGTAGTCGCGCGATCTCGCCTCGCGGCGGCCAGGGCCTCTACATCGAAGGCCCATACGACGGACAGCTCTCCGCCCGTGGCGAAACGATCGTCCTCTCGGATGACAAAGGCCGCGTCGTCAGCACCAATCTCTATCAAGGCAGCCCGAGTGGACCGCAGCAATACCTGCGCATCACCGAGATCATGTATCACCCGCCCACTCCCCCCGCCGGCAGCGTCTACGAAGCGGAGGACTTCGAATACATCGAGCTCCGTAACACCGGCCCGACGAATATCAACCTGACCGGCGTGCGGTTTGTCCGCGGCATCGACTTCAACTTCACCGGCAGCGCCGTCACCGATCTCGCGCCGGGCGGCTACGTCCTGATCGTCCGCAATCTCGCCGCCTTCACGTCCCGCTACGGCGCGATCGCCAACATCGCCGGACAATACTCCGGCATCCTGAACAACAGCGGAAAACATTCAGCTCGACGACTCGGTCGGGGAAAAGATTCTCGACTTCAACTACAACAATTCCTGGTATCCGATCACGGACGGCCCTGGCGCCTCACTGGTCATCGTCGACGCGAATGCCGACTGGCGCAGCTGGGATTCGAAAGCCGCCTGGCGCCCGAGCGCGTACGACTTCGGTTCACCGTCGCAAAACGATCCCACGCCGGTCGCGGCTTCAGCACCGGTCGTGATCAACGAGATCCTGACTCACACGGATCTGCCGCAGGTGGACGCGATTGAACTCTTCAACCCTGCCGCCACCGCAGCGAACGTCGGCGGCTGGTTCATCTCGGATGACTTCGCGAATCCGAAGAAGTTCCGCATTCCGGACGGCACCACGATTCCCGCCGGCGGTTACCTGGTGTTTGAGGAAACCACTTCCTTCGGCATCGGACCGAATGCGTTTTCATTCAGCTCCAAGGGCGACGAGGCCTTCATCTTCTCTGGCAACGGCACCAACCTGACCGGTTACGTGCAAGGCGAAGAATTTGGCGCCGCCGAGAACGGCGTCTCGTTCGGACGCCATACCTTCGTGGTCACCTACAACACGACCAATCACATTACGAACACACACTTCGTGGCTCAGGCGTCGCTCAGCATCGGCTCGGCAAACGGACAGCCGAAGGTCGGCCCGGTCGTGATCAGCGAAATCAATTACCGCCCCGTCGAACCAAGTCTCGGCGTCGACAACGAGATCGATGAATACATCGAGATCGCGAACATCACCGGCGCCCCCGTGACTCTCTTTGATCCCGCGAATCCGGCCAACACCTGGCGTCTCCGCAGCGCGGTGGATTTCAACTTCCCGACGAACGTCACCCTCGCCGCAGGCCAGCATGCGTTGCTCGTAAGTTTCAATCCGCTCGAAGCCGCGAAGCTCGCCACTTTCCGCGCTCGCTTCAGCGTTGCTCAAGACGTGCCGGTGCTCGGACCTTGGGACGGTCAGCTGTCGAATGATGGCGAGAGCATCCGCCTCTATCGCCCCGATTCACCGGAAGCCGGTGAGGTGCCCTACATCCTCGTTGATCAGGTCGACTATGCCAACCAATTGCCCTGGGCGGCCGCGGCGGATGGCATCGGTCCCTCGCTCCAGCGCCTCGTCGAGTCGATCTACGGAAACGATCCACGCAACTGGACCGCGGTCGGTCCGTCCGCCGGTTTGAGCTACGTCTCGGGCGGAACGCCGCCGACAGTTACGACGCAACCTTCCGCAACGATTGCCGTCGTCGGTCGCACGGCAATCTTCTCCGTCGATGTCGCAGGCTCGGCGCCCTTCTTCTATCAATGGCGGTTCAACGGCGTGAACCTCTACGGCGCGAACACTCGTCAGCTCTCCCTGCCGAATCTTCAGGCGAGGCAGGCGGGCAGCTACAGCGTCGTCATCTTCAACTCCGCCGGCAGCACCGAAAGCCAGGCCGCCAACCTCTCCGTGCTCTTCCCGCCGACCATCGCGCTCCAGCCCGTGAGCCGGAACGTCTACATCAAACCGGATACGAAAGCCGCCAACCTGCCGAACGGAACCAACGTGACCTTCACCGTCGCGGCTTCCAGCGCCAATCTGCCCGTGACCTACCAGTGGAGCTTCAATGGCGTGGACATCCCCGGCGCCACCTCGCCCTCCTTGACCATCACCAATGTCCAGCTGGAGCACGAAGGTGACTACATCTGCGCCGTCACCGATAGCGTCGATACGATCCTCAGCGCGCCTGCGCGGCTCGTTCCGTGGATCTCGCCGACCATCGTGATCAAGCCGGCCGATCTCACCGGCGGCCGCCGGTTCTCCCTTCACCACCAGCGTCGAGGTCACCGGAAATCCCGTACCCTTTGCTTACAGCTGGCGCCGGAACCTCGGCTCCGTGGTCGTGGCCACGAACTCCGGCAACTACAAGGCCAACTACGTGACCTTGAACTCGACGAACTCGTTGCTGCTCCTGACCAACAACATCAAGGACAGCAATTTCGTGATGCGCATCGTGGTCTACAACGCCGCCAACACGGCACCCGGTGCCACCGCCACGTTTAACATCCGCGTGCTGGAGGACACCGATCGCGACGGCGTTCCGGATGTCGTCGAACAAGGTCTCGGCCTCGACGTCAACAGCGCCGCCGATGCCGCCGGTGATTTGGACCAGGACGGCATGAGCAATCGCGCGGAATTCGTCGCCGGCACCGACCCGGCCAGCAACCTCAGTTATCTCCGCATCGACGAGAATATCGCCGCGGGCGCCTCGGCGGTGCAGTTCGCGGCCGTCTCCAACCGCACTTACACCGTGCAGTTCTCCGACAACCTCAGCTCCGGCCCCTGGCAAAGCCTTGCAGACTTGCCGGCTCGATCCACCAACATCGTTCACTCGCTGAACGACCCGAATTGGACGACGAACCGTTACTACCGCGTGGTCACCCCGCGTCAGCCCTGAGCTGACGTCGGAAAGCTCGCGCCTGCGAGCCGTATAAAATCACCGCTGAAAACGACTGAGGGGCTCACCGGCCCCTCAGTTTTGTTTTCACCGCCGAAGCTCTCTCGCCCGGCGCCTCCTCAAGCATGTCGTGAGAATTAACGATGGTGACGCCATGGCTCCTCGGTTACACTCATGGTGAATCCCGGCGATCGATCAACAACGCAAACCCATGACCTTGCCATTCTCTCTTCAGCATCTGTCGGCCCAGATGGCGTCGCTTGTCGCTCTCCTAGTCCTGACGCCGACAACCGCGTCCGCCGCACCGGTCATTAGTTCCGTGGCGCCACTCCGCGCCAGCAGCGTCACGAGCCTGACGCAACTCACGATGACTTTCTCCGAGCCGGTGACCGGGGTGAGCGCGGATGATTTGGTGGTGAACGGCACGGCGGCGACGGACGTTACCGGCAGCGGGAGCAGTTACACGTTTTCGTTTACCCAGCCTCCCTACGGTGCGGTCCTCATTTCGATCGCAACAAACAGCGGCATCACGGATCTCGCCATACCTGCGAATGCATTTAACGCCATGGATCCAGCGGCGAGTTGGCTTTACACGTTGCTGGATACCACCCCGCCCGGCGTGATCAACACGTTCCCGAAATCCGGCGTCACCGTCCGAAGCCTCGGGCAGATCGAAATCACGTTCAGCGAGGATGTGACCGGGATTGACGCGTCCGATCTGCGCGTCAACGGCCAGGCCTCCACGAACCTTTTGACGCGGCCCGGTGGCAACTACACGTTTCAATTTGCGCCAGTGCCCGCCGGTTCAGTGAACGTCACGTGGAATAGCGCCCATGGGATAACCGATCTCGCGGAGCCAGCGAACGCGTTCACACCCGCGCCGTGGTCTTATCAAATCAATCCCGCGCTCAGCTACGGCACCATTCGTATCAGCGAAATCCTCGCCGCGAACGCCACGGGCATTGGCGATCCGATTGCCACGCCCGAGGACGCCGACCCGATTCCCTGGATCGAACTGCAAAACACCGGCACCTCCGCGGTAAACCTCGACGGCTGGTCGTTAAGCGATGATGCGGAGTTTCCGAGCCAGTGGATCTTTCCGTCCAAGCTGATTCAGCCCGGTCAGTTCCTGATCGTCTTCGCCTCCGGACTCGACATCCGGAATCCTGCCGGCACCAACCGGCTGCACACGAATTTTCGCCTCAGTCGCGGCGGAGAATTCCTCGGCCTCTACTCACCAGAATCGCCGCGCAGCATTGTCAGCGGTTTCGCTCCGGAATTTCCCGAGCAACGCAACGACCGCTCGTACGGCTACGATCCACAAGGCAACCTCCGCTACTTCAATCCGCCAACACCCGGCGTGCCCAACGGAACCAGCTCGATTATCGGCGTTGCGGAACCGGTCCACTTCAGCGCCAGTCGCGGACACTACACGCAGCCCTTCCACCTCACGCTCTCCACGCCGACGCCTGGCGCGCTCATTCGTTACACCACCGACGGCCGTGAGCCCACAGAGACCGTGGGCCAGCCCTACGTCACCCTCATTCGACTGACCAACACCACGCTGCTGCGTGCCGCCGCCTTCCGCACGAATCTCCTGCCCTCGCGCATCGAAACTCACAGTTACCTTTTCAATATCGCCGCCGGCATGCGCTCCATGCCGATCATCTCGATCGTCACCGACCAGAACAATCTCACCGGTCCGAGCGGCATCATCGGGATCAGCAACGTCATGCAAAACTCCGACGGCAGTTACCGCCCGAACACCAACGCGCAAGGCCAGGTCCTCGGCTACCACAATCCCTCCCAGCACGGCATCGCGTGGGAACGCCCGACCTCCGTCGAACTCATCCGCCCCGAAGACAACTCCGGCTTCCAGATCGACGCCGGCATTCGCGTGCAAGGCAGCGACTACCAACGCCCGCGCACGACCGCGGCGAGCAAGTTCTCCTACCGCCTCTACTTCCGCAGCGACTACGGCACCGGGAAACTCAACTACCCACTCTTCCCGCTCACCACCGTCGACGAGTTCGATCAAGTCGTCCTTCGCGCCGGCTACAACGAGAACAGCAATCCTTTCATCCGCGACGAAATCACCCGCCGGCTCTCTCACGACATGGGCTCCGTCGCCGCCCACGGCACCATGGCGGTGGTGTTCGTGAACGGACAATTCGTGAACGGCTCCCCCTTCTACAATCCCACCGAACGCGTCCACGAAGAAATGCTCCAGGCCCATCTCGGCGGCGGCGAGGAATGGGACGTCATCGGACCTGACTTCGCCCAATCCGCCGGCGCACCTGGCGTCATCGACGGCGACCGCGCCGACTTCGCAAACTTGATGACCAACTTCTGGGGCGGCGCTCTCCGCCCAATTACGAACGACGCCGCCTACATCCGCGTCAGCAAACGACTCGACCTCGTCAACTTCGCCGACTACTGCCTGCTCAACGCCTACGTTGCCATGGGCGACTGGCCGGCAAACAACTGGCGCGCAGGACGCGAGCGCGGTAACCCCGACGCCCTATGGCGCTACATCGCGTGGGACTGCGAATGGGCCATGGGCATCTACTCGCTCGCCGTCACCCGCGACACCTTTGGCTTCAGCGGCACCGGCACGGAAGACGCCGGACTCAACAGCACTGGCAACTCCGAGATCGCCCGCACCTATCAGGCGCTGCGCGCCAATCGAGAGTTCCGGCTCCTCCTGGCCGACCGCATCCAGAAACATTTCTTCCAAGGCGGCGCCCTCACTGGCGGGAACATCAGTAATCGTTTCGAACAACTCCGCCGCGATCTCGTCGGCGTCATCCCTTCGATGGACACAGAGATCCTCACCTGGGCCCGCGACCGACTGCCGATCATCATGACGCAGTTCAACACCTACGGACTCTACGGCTATTCAAAACTCCCTCTACGGTATCTATGCCTCGTCCAACGCGCCCGTCTTCAACCAGCACGGCGGCCGCGTCGCCCCCGGATTCGCCGTCACGCTGACCACGCCCATTCCCGGCAGCGCGATCTACTACACACTGAACGGTGCCGATCCTCGCGTGATGTTCACCGGCGCCATCTCCAATGACGCCCGGCTCTACTCCGGCCCGCTCGTGCTGAATCAACCGGTGCAGATCCGCACGCGCGCGTTGTTGAACGGCACGAATTGGAGCGCGCTGAACGAAGCGTCGTTCGATGTCGCCCGCGCGGGAATTCCGCTGCGCATCACCGAACTTCACTTCAATCCGTCCGATAGCGCAGCGAATGAATTCCTGGAACTCCAGAACATCGGCGGCGCTCCCGTTGATCTCAGCGGGATGTACTTCGACGGCATCACGTTCACCTTCAACACCGGCACATCACTCGACCCTGGCGCGCGGCTCGTCCTCGCCACCGACCTCAACCCTGCCGCCTTCGCTACGCGCTATCCCGGCGTGGAGGTGTTTGGTCACTACGGCGGCAGCCTGAACAACGGCGGCGAACGCATCACGCTCTTCGATCGCTCCGGCAATATCATCACGTCGGTGGACTACGACGACGCGGGCGCGTGGCCGACTCAGGCCGATGGCGGCGGACGTTCACTCGAACTCCGCGATGCCAACGGGGATCCGGATGATCCGGCGAACTGGCAGGCGAGCAGCGCGAACGGCGGCAGTCCCGGCACGATCAATTCAGCGGTGACGATGCCCGCGATTCGACTGAGCGAAGTGATGGCCGAGAACGGCGGTGTGGTGAATCACGAAGGGACGTTCCCGGACTGGATCGAGATTCATAATGCGGGCGCTGCGGCAGCGAATCTCTCGGGCTGGTCAATCTCGGATGACGCGAACGCGCGGAAATTCGTCCTTCCCGCCAATACCGTGCTGGCTGCACAGAGCTACCTGACAATTTGGTGCGATGGCGCGACGACGTCCGGGCTGCACGCAGGCTTCGCCCTGAATCGCTCCGGCGGAACCATCGCGCTCTTCGATGCCGCCACGAATCGCGTCGACGTTTTCAGCTATGGACTACAACTCACCAACTTCACCGTCGCCCGCGTCGATGACGTCTGGCGCCTGGCGAATCCCACCCCAGGCGCGGCCAACACCGCAGCCGCTACAGCGTCCTCCAGTTCTCTGGTGATCAACGAATGGCAAGCGAACGCGCCCGCTGGCCAGAGCGATTGGATTGAACTGCACAACACCGGCGTCGCACCGGTTGAACTCCGCGGTATCTATCTCTCAAACACGTCAGCCGTTCATCGAGTCGCGTCCCATTCCTACATCGCCGCCGGCGGATTCGCGCAGCTTCTCGCTGACGAACAACGCGGGCCGGATCATCTCGATTTCAAACTCGCCGCCACCGGAGGCACGATCGTTCTCCTCAGTCAGACTGCCGCCGAGCTTGATCGCGTCACCTACACCAACGCGCTCGAAGGAGTGACGCGCGGGCGATTCCCTGACGCGACCGCGAACGTCGTCAACTTCCCCGGCAGTGCCAGCCCTGGGGCCAGCAATTACGTGAACAACTACACCGGCCCCGTCTTGAACGAAGTTTTCGCGCGCAACCAAAGCGTGGCGTTGAACGAGGGCCGCATCGTGGACTACGTAGAGCTCTTCAATCCGAGCGCGGCGCCAGCGTCACTCGCCGGAATGAGCCTGAGCGTCAACAGCGCCGAGCCGGGGCAGTATGTGTTTCCGATCAGCGCCGCGGTGCCAGCGAACGGCCATCTGGTCATTTGGTGCGACGGCTCACGCGAAATCTCGTTTCTTGCCAACAATCTCAACACCGGCCGTTCACTCGATGGTGAGAGCGGCGGCGTTTATCTCTTCAACGCGCAAGGCCAGCTGGTGAACTCGATCGAGTATGGTTTCCAAGTCGCGAACCTTCCCATCGGGCTCACCGGCGGCAGCTGGCGATTGCTCTCTGCCGCCACACCCGGCGCAGCGAACGCCTCCCCTGCTCCGCTCGGCACCAATCGCGTGCTCCGGATCAATGAGTGGATGGCGAACCCTGCCGACGGCGCGGACTGGTTCGAGCTCTACAACAGCACCAACCTGCCGGTGGAACTCAGCGGGCTCACGTTGACCGATGACCCGACGACGATCGGATTCGCGCAGTTCCGGATTGCGCCGCTTAGTTTCATCGGCGCCGGCAGCTTCGTGAAATGGATCGCCGACGGCAACGCGGGTGACAGTCGGAACCACGTGAACTTCAGCCTCAACGACGCCGGCGAGTTCCTCGGGCTCTACGCGAATCCAGTCCCGACGAATTTCGTGCTCATCGACGCGATCGCGTTCGAGGCACAGATGCTCGGCGTTTCCGAAGGACGGTTGCTGGATGGGCAATCGAGCTTCAGCCGATTCCCTGGCTCGCCCTCACCGGGCGCCAGCAACTATCGCATGCTGCCGAACGTCCGAATCAATGAAGTCGTCGCTCACTCCTCGACTTCCGAAGGAACAGTCGCAGCCGCGGTTGAGCTGCACAACCCGTCCGCAGAGAGCGTGAACATCGGTGGATGGTTTCTGAGCGATGACGCGGCGAACTTCAAAAAACACCGCTTCGCGGACGGCACCATTATTCCGGCGGGCGGTTATCTCGTCCTTCCGGAAAGTCAGCTCGCGGCGTCTGGCATCGTGGTCGACAGCGACTTCGCGGGTGAACTGTGGCTGTCGGAAGCCGACGTCGCAGGTGTGCTCACTGGAGCCCGAGACGGAGTGAAGTTCGGTCCGTCCGACCACGGCATATCGTTCGGGTCGGTCACGACCACCGTGGGAGAGGACTTTGTGCCTTTGGCCACACGCACGCTCGGCCAGACAAACTCCGGGCCGAGGGTCGGGCCCGTCATCATTTCTGAGATCATGTATCATCCGGAGACGGGCGGCACTGAATACATCGAACTTCAGAATCTCTCGTCAGCCCAGATAACTCTGATGGCCTATGACTACGAGCCACAGCTCCGAACGAATACATGGAGATTGTCCGGCGGTATCGACTATGCGTTCCCGCTGAACGCATCGATCGCAGAAACCGGCCGACTGTTGGTTGTAGACTTCCATCCGGCAGATGCAGCGGCGGTTATTGCATTCCGCACACGCTACAACATTCCGGTGACCGTCCCCATCTACGGCCCGTTCAGCGGCAAGCTGGACAATGCGGGCGAGAGCCTTTCGCTCTCAATGCCGAAGTTCAATCCGCTCGGGAGCACCATCACGAATGGCGCTCCGTACGTCCGCGTTGACCAAGTCGAGTTCGACAACGCAGCGCCGTGGCCAGTCGGCGATGCGGATGGCGGCGGTCATTCTCTTCAACGCCTGGCCGGTTTGCGTTACGGCAATGAACCGACGAATTGGGTCGCGGCGGTTCCAACGCCGGGAAGCACCAACTCGATCGGGATCGTTGCAACTCCTGCGATTGCGGTGTCGCCCGAAAGCCGGTCCGTGCTGGAAGGCGATTCCATTGCGTTGAACGTCAATGCCACCGGAACCGGGCCGCTGGGTTTCCAGTGGCGCTTCAATGGCAACGCCGTTCCAGCCGCCACGAATGCAGCGCTGCGCATTGATTACGTGCTGTTGGAAGATGACGGCAGCTACGATTGCGTGGTCAGCAATCCGGGTGGCGCCGCTGTCAGCGCTGCGGCCCGACTGAACGTTCTCGCCGCGCCGTCCGTTCTCATTCCGCCGGCGACCCAGACCAACCGTACCGGGAGCAACACGGTGTTCTCAGTGTTCGCGCGTGGCTCGACTCCGCTGAGTTATCAATGGCGTCTAAACGGATCCACGCTTCCGGGCGAAACGAACACGACGCTGACGCGTAACGGCATTCTCATCGCCGACGACGGCCAGTATGACGTGCTGGTTTCGAATCCGGTCGCGACCACGATTTCGAGCGCGCGGCTGATTGTGCTGAGCAACACAGTGATCACCGTAACGCCTCCGTTGAACATCAGCGTGGTCACGAGCTCCTTCTTCACGGTCAGCATCCAGGCGGCGGGGAATCCTCTGCCATTCAGCTACGACTGGCGCCGCGGCTCGGTGCCAGTGTTGAGCAATGAGGTGTTTTCGCGAACGAGCTTCGCAAGGTTGCAGGCGCCGACGAATCTTACTTCGAGCCAATCTTACCGCGTGGTGGTGCGGAATCTGGCGAACCCGGGCATCTCGGCCAACTTCCAGTTCTTCGTCAGCACACTGGTGGATGCGGACGTGGATGGCATCCCGGACAACTGGGAGAACGCCCATGGTTTCAGCCCGGTGAACAGCAGAAGACGCCGGCGCAGACGCGGAGCGACGGGATCAGCAATTATCAGAATACCTCGCCGGCACGAATCCGACGAGCACCGCCCGGGTCGCTTGACGGCCAGCGTCACTGCGGGACCGAGCGAGGCGAGGGTGAGCTTCAATGCCGTGTCGAACAAGACTTACTCGATCGAGTATCAGGACGTTTTGGGCAGCGGCTGGCAGACGCTGGCGGAAATCCTCGCCAAGGGCAGCAACCGGGTGGAAGCCATCTCCGACGACTCGGGCGCCACGAATCGCTTCTATCGAGTGGTGACGCCACGACAACCATAGTATCTCGAGCAACGAGGTCAGCATGGCCAGGACGGCTGTCGACGGGGCGAGTCTTCGTTGGAGGCTTGCCACCTCGTGGACGGAGTAGTCAATTCCCGCGAGTTAGTGGATTCCTGCCCCAAAAAAGTTGTGACACCTCTGTTACATTCTGATAAAACGCTTCTGTTCAGCGAAACATAACCCAAATAGGCAATCTCTATGCACCTTCGTACTCAGCTGCTCCGCCTGCTATTGGCTACCCTCCTCCTGCCGGGACTCCACCTCCGCGCCGCAGATGAGACTCCGCCAGCACTGCAAAACGTATTGCCCGAGGCTGACACCTCTATTTTGGAACTGCGCCGCGTCGAAGTGTTCTTCAGCGAAGACGTTCAGGGCGTGGACGTCACCGACCTGCTGATCAACGGCGTTCCGGCGACGAACATGGTGATCGTTCAGGCCAGCCAGTATCAGTTTGAATTTCCGACTCCACCCAACGGCACGGTGCAAATCGCCTGGGCGGCGGGAAACGGAATCACAGACCTCGAGGGCAACCCGTTCGCCGGAGGATCGTGGACTTACAACCTGAATCCCGCGCTCGCGCTGTTTCAGGTTCGCATCAACGAGTTCATGGCCAACAATCAATCGGGGATTCGCGACGAAGACGGCAGCTACGAAGACTGGATCGAGCTCTACAACGCCAGCACGCTGCCGGTGAATCTCGACGGTTGCTGGCTGACGGACACCAAGGTTCCGCTCACCAACTGGCGCCTCCCCGCTTTCACGCTGCCGCCGAACACCTACCTCGTCGTCTGGGCGTCTGGAAAGAATCGCTCCAACCCGGCAGGTCCACTGCACACGAATTTCCGATTGAACAACAGCGGCGAGTATCTCGCGTTGATTGACCCCACCGGGACGAACATCATCTCCCATTTCGACCCGACGTATCCCGCGCAGCGTTCCGACACTTCGTTCGGACGTGACCCTCTGGATCCCAGCGTGACCGGATACTATCCCGGCACCAGCGCAACTCCGGGTGCGATCAATTCGACCAGCGGTAACGGCACAGACTTCGCGCCCGACGTTCAGTTCTCCCGCGATTCCGGAACGTTCACCGGAACCTTCAACCTCACGCTCTACACCGAATCTCCCACCGCCGAAATTCGCTACGTGCTGGTTTCCACCAATAACCGCCCCACCTCAAACGTCACCAACGTCCCCTCGGCTTCCTCACCGCTTTACACTGGCCCGATCACGGTGGATCAAACCCTGCAAGTGCGAGCCCGCGCCTTCGAAACCGGCAAACTCCCCAGCACACCGATCAGCAAGACCTACATCGAGATCAGCCCGGATGTCGTTAACTTCAGCTCCGATCTTCCGATGGTCATCGTTCACAATTTCGGTCAGGGCACCCTGCCCGGCACCGGAGACCAGACCGCCGTCATTGCGACGTTCGACAACGATCTGGATCGCAGTTCGCTCACCAACAAGCCCAACCTCGTTTCACGCATCGGACTCAATGATCGCGGTTCCAGCACCCAGGGTCAGGCCAAGCAGAACATGGCCGTCGAGTTCTGGGATGAGTTCAATCAAGATATCGACCACCCGCTGTTTGGGATGCCGGCCGAGTCAGACTGGGTGTTTTTCTCCATCAATCGATTCGACCAAGGTTTGATGCACAACGCCATCTTCCACTGGTTCGGCCGCACGGTGGGCTATTCGTCCCGCACTCGCTACGTGGAGGTGTTCCGCAAGACTGGTGCTGGCCCGGTCACGGCAGCAGATTACTTCGGCCTTTTCCTCATCGAAGAAAAACCAAAGCGCAACGCCAACCGCGTGGACATCGCTTCACTGCAGCCGGAGAACACCAACTCCGCCACCGTTTCCGGCGGATACCTCCTCCGCATTGACCGCGTCGACGCCGACGAACGCACCGTGACAGTGCCGACGATCAACACCCACCTGGCCCATCAACAACTCCTACGGTGGTCAGGCGGTGATCGTTGATTACCCGAACAGCATCCAGTGGGCTACCGATCCGCGTCGTGCTCCGCAGCGCTTCTATCTCCAGAACTACTTCACCAACTTCATTCGCGCTCTCACCAGCTCCAACTGGAACGATCCCGCGACTGGTTATGCCGCCTACATCGACGTAGACAACTGGGTAGACAACCACATCATCAACACCATCTGCTTCAACGTGGATGGTTACCGTCTGAGCGGATACTTCTACAAGGATCGCGACGGAAAACTGATGCAAGGTCCGCCCTGGGATTGCGATCGTTGCCTCGGAACCGGCGGCGGCGGCGGTGGCGCCACCCCGGACACCGACAGCCGCCCCTACAACCCCCGCGTCTGGCGCGTGCCCACCACCAGCGTCGGTCAGGATAACGGCACGGATTTCTTCGGCCGCTCCGATGTCGGCGTGGACTGGTGGGATCGCCTGTTCCGCGACCATGAGTTCTGGCAGAACTGGATTGATCGGTATCAGGAGATGCGTGCGACGATCTATACCAGCAACGCCATCACCGCGATGGTGGACGGCTTCTACGAAGAGATTAAGGAAGCCCAGGCTCGCGAGCACGCCCGTTGGACATCCTTCACCTTCCCGCGCAATGGCGTGAACTCGGCCAACGGTTTCTCCTACGACTTCGGTCCGCGAGACACGCGGTTCAGCCAGGGCGGCTATTACACGAACGAAGTCAACTTCCAGAAGCGGTGGTTGCTCGATCGCCTCGAGTTCATGGATACGAACTTCCTCGCCCGTCCGACGGCCAATCTCGCGGCCGGTCCGGTAAACTCGGGCGCGACTGTCACAGTCCAGCCCGCGGCGAAAGCGGGCAGCGTGCTTTACTACACGCTTGATGGCACCGATCCCCGCCTGCCCGGCGGTGCGATCAATCCGGCGGCCCTCACCAGCTCCGGTCCGGTGACGCTCACCATCACCAGCAACCAGCACCTCATCGCGCGCTCTTACAATGTCAATCACGCCAACGTCACCAACCGCGTGATCTCCGTCGGCGTGCAGGAAGTCGGCAACCCGCCCAGCAACAGCTTCTGGTCCGGGCCCATTTCCCAGCCCTACTATTTGACGATCCCGGCCCTGCGCATCACCGAGGTCATGTATCATCCAGCAGCTCCCGCGGCGGGAGACACGAATGACCAGAATAACTTCGAGTACATCGAAGTCCGCAACACCGGCAGCACCCCGCTCAACGTGAATCGCTTCAAGATCCGTGGCGGCGTTGACTTCACCTTCCCGAATGTCGTTCTGACTGCGGGCCAGTATGCCGTCATCGTGAAGAACCAAGCCGCGTTCCAAGCACGCTATGGCAACTCCGCCCTCATCCTCGGCGTTTACACCAATGACAGCCTGAACAACGCCGGCGACCGCCTCGTGTTGGAAGGTCGCTTCAAGGAACCGATCCTCGACTTCAGCTACAACGACGGATGGTATCCGATCACCGACGGCAGCGGCTTCTCGCTCCAGATCATCGATGACTCCGCGAGCACCACCAACTGGGCCTTCAAGACCAGCTGGCGCCCGAGCGGCGTGGTCAATGGCACTCCCGGCGCGGCAGATCCTGGTGCTCCGGCGATTGCGTCGGTTTATATCAACGAGGTCCTCCCCAACACCGATCCGAGTCCGACGGATGCCATTGAGTTGAACAACGCCTCCGCCAGCGCCGTGAACATTGGTGGCTAATTCCTGACCGATGAATTCGACACGCCGAAGAAATTCCGCATTCCGGACGGCACGACGATTCCCGCGGGCGGATTCCTCTCGTTCGTCCAGAACACCTCCTTCGGGACAGGCACCACCGGATTCGGCCTCAGCTCGAAGGGCGAAAGCGTCTATATCTTCTCCGCTGATGCCGCTGGCAACCTGACCGGTTACTACCACGGATTCGATTTCGGCGCGCAATCCGCCGGTGCCACGTTCGGCCGCCACGTCGCCAGCACCGGCGGCGATCAATTCGTGACTCAAACGACTCCAACTCTCGGTGCCGCCAACTCCGGTCCCCTCGTCGGGCCGGTCGTCATCACCGAAATCAACTACCATCCGCCGGACATTTCGTTCCCGAAGAAATCCGTGGACAACGAGATCGACGAATACATCGAACTCCAGAACATCAGCAGCAATCCCGCTCCGCTCTACGACACCGCGAATCCTGCAAACACGTGGCGTTTGCGCGATGCTATTGACTTCACGTTCCCGACTGGCGTCATCATTCCTCCGGGCGGCTACGTTCTCGTCGTCAGCTTCAATCCCACAAACGGCCCGACCCTCGACAACTTCCGCGCCGTGAACGGAGTGCCGGCCACCACGCCGATCTACGGTCCGTGGAGCGGACAGCTCGACAATTCCGCCGACGACGTCGAACTCATCCGTCCCGACGTTCCGGACGCACCGGGAACACCCACCGCCGGATTTGTTCCCTATCTCCTCGTCGACAAGGTGGGCTATGAAGATCTCGCTCCGTGGCCCGCTGGTTACGCCGACGGCCTCGGGGCCGCCATCAGCCGCCTGAACGTCAGTGCCTTCGGCAACGATCCAGCGAACTGGGTACCCGCCATCAAGACTCCTGGTGCTCCGCTGGTCACCACCGGCACCGCACCGACGGTGACAGTTCAACCTGCTGATACGATTGGCGCAGAGACGTTCAGCGCCAGTTTCACCATCGTGGCCACCGGAACCGGCCCGCTCGGTTACCAATGGCTGTTCAACGGCGTTCCCGTTCGCGCTCCGTCGAGCCCGACGCTCGTGTTGAACGGGCTGCAGCTGAACCAGGCCGGCCAATACTCCTGCCTGGTCTTCGGCCCCGCCGGCATCACTCAGAGCTCGAACGCCACCCTCACCGTCCGGCAGGTCGCCCGCATCAGCCAGAATCCGGTGGGACGCGCCGTTTACATCAAGCCTGATACGAGGGCGGCGAATCTGCCCAATGGTACCAACGTCACCTTCTCGGTAACCGCCAGCACCCTGTATCCGCCGCTGACCTACCAGTGGCTCTTCAACGGCGCGGCGATCCCCGGTGCCACGGACACCTCCTACACCGTCACCAATGTTCAGCTCTCCAGCGAAGGCGACTACTCAGTCGCGCTCACCGACGGAGCGGCAACTATTGTCAGCGCCCCGGCCCGTCTGGTTCCGTGGATTTCCCCCACCATCGTGCAGAGACCATCTGACATGACGGTCGCCGCCGGCAGCGACTTCTCGCTCAGCGTCGAAGTCACCGGCAATCCAATGCCCTTCGCCTACAGCTGGCGCCGCAACCTCGGCTCCCTCGTCGTCAGCACCAACTCGGGTGAGTACAAGACCAACTTCGTCACCCTGAACACGGAGACGGCGCTTCTGCGTCTGACCAACAACATGCAATCCTCGAACTTCGTCATGCGTATTGTTGTTTACAACGACGCCAACAGAGCGCCGGGTGCCACCGTGACGTTCAATGTCACCGTCCTGGAAGACTCCGATCGCGACGGCATCCCGGACAGCGTTGAGAACGCTCTGGGCCTCGACACCAACAACGTCGCCGACGCGGCGGGCGATCTCGACCTCGACGGCATGAGCAACCGTGCCGAATACATCGCCGGCACCGACCCGGCCAACAACCAGAGCTATCTCAAGATCGAACAGAGTGTCACCCCCGGGGTGTCCTCCGTTCAATTCGCCGGCATCTCGAATCGAACCTACTCGGTTCAGTTCACCGACGACCTGAACGCCAGTTCTTGGAGCAAGCTGGCGGACCTCGCGGCTCGCGGCACCAATTTCACGCAGCAGCTTGCCGATCCATCCTGGACGACCAACCGTTTCTACCGGGTCGTCACCCCGCGCCAGTAGGCGCCCTGCGAACAATTCGCGACACACCATCGCCGCCGGCCAAACGCCGGCGGCGATTTCGTTTTTGGATCGTGACTCACTCCAGCCGAAGCGTTCCCTCCGGCGAAAACACGCCCTCGGGCGCAGCTCTCTTCTCAAAGTCGAAAATTTCTTCCCGAAAAGTTGTGACACGATCGTTACATTCTGATAAGTATTTTTCCCATTCAGCGAATTCCACCAACCCAAACCGCTTGTCCCTATGCGTACCAGTCATCTGTCGCTCTTCATCCTTCTGGCTGCCTCCAGCATGCTGGCTCAAGACATCGTCCCTCCCACCATTGATCGCCTCACTCCGTCCCCCGACACGACGGTTCGAACGCTCTCCAATGTCGAGGTGATCTTCAGTGAACCGGTGGATGGAATCGATGCCGGAGACCTGCTGTTGAACGGGGTCGCGGCGACCAATGTTTTTGGAGGAGTCCCCGGACAGTATGTCTGGCAGTTCACCCAACCGGCCACCGGCGCTGTGTCCATCGCGTTCATTGCCGGGCACGGAATCACGGATCAGTCGGAACAAGCCAACCCCTTTGGGGGCGCTTCGTGGAACGTCACTTTGGACCCCAACTCCACGGTCTACGGCGTGATTATCAGCGAGTTCCTGGCGGACAATGAGAATGGCATTCGTGATGAGGACGGCGATAACTCCGACTGGATCGAGTTGTACAACGCAGGCACCGAGGTGGTAAACCTCGATGGCTGGTTCTTGACCGACGACGTTTTGAACCCGACGAAGTGGCGCATCCCGCCGATGTCAGTATCTCCATCAAGCTACGTGCTCGTCTGGGCGTCGGAGAAGAATCGCACCAACACACTCCACACCAATTTCCGCCTGGGCAACAACGGTGAATACCTCGCGCTGGTTGATCCTGCCACCAACATCGTGTCCTCGTTCGCTCCACTCTACCCGCCGCAGTCACCAGATGTTTCTTACGGTCGTGACCGCATCGATCCCGTCCTGGTCAGTTACTACACCACCCCGACGCCGCGGAACAACAACACCGTGGGCGGCGTGGGCGTGCTGCCGGAGGTTCAATTTTCCCGATCCAGCAGCACCTTTGTCGACCCCTTCCAGCTCTCATTGAGCCTCGACAATACGAATGGCGAAATCCGCTACCTGGTGGTGACCAACCGGATGTCCGCAACGAACATCAATTACCTGAGCATCACGAACCTCAAGCTCTACACCGGGCCCATCACCGTGGAAGGCTCATGGCAGATTCGTGCGCGCGCCTTCCCGAAGCCGGGCCGCCCCTTCTTCGCCGGCAATTTCCACACGGAAAGCTACATCCAGCTCAACCCGAACGTTCTTAGCTTCAACTCCGACCTGCCGCTCGTAATCATCCATGACTTCGGCGCCGGCCCCTACGACCAGTCCGGCCAGCGCGAGGAAACGTCGGTGATCGCCACCTTCGAAGTGGGAACGGATCGCAGCTCGTTGACCAATCATCCTGTTCTGGTTTCCCGCGCCGGCGCCAATGCTCGCGGTTCCAGCACGCTCGGCTACGGCAAAGTCAGCCTCGCCGTCGAGCTCTGGAGCGAAGTCAACGAAGACGAGAACAAGCCCATGCTCGGAATGAAGCCGGAGTCGGACTGGGTCTTCTACGCCCCGAACAACTTCGAACCGGTCCTGTTTCACAACCCCCTCTATTACCAATTGAGCCGCGACGCGGGACGTTGGGCTTCGGATACGCGATTTGCAGAAGTGTTTATCAACACCGGCGCCAATGCCGTGAGCACCAACAACTACAACGGCATCTACGTCGTCGAAGAGAAAATCAAACGCTCCAAGAACCGGCTGGACATCGCCCAACTGGACGCCGAGGACACCAACGCTCCGGCGATTTCGGGCGGCTACGTCATGAGTATTGACCGCGTGGACTCCGGTGAAACGACCTTCACCACTGCGGGCTTAACCGGTGTGGCCGGCCAGTCGTTGATCTCCTACGATCCGAGCAGCCGAGACGGATTCAACCCCGGCGTTGCCGGACGCCGGGATCCCCAGGAGCGTTACATCCTCAATTACCTGAACACGATGGTCACCAACCTCGCGTCAGCGACCTACACGAATGTGCCCAAGCTCTACGAACAGCAAATCGACGTCGATTCCTGGATCGACCACGTCCAGATCGCCATGATGGCGTATAACGTCGACGCCATCCGCCTGAGCGGATTCCTCCACAAGGATCGCGACAAGCGGGTCGAATTCGGCCCCGCGTGGGATTGCGACCGGTGCATGGGTTCGACCGACGGACGCGACCTCCAGCCTCGAACCTGGACCGGCACTGGCGATCGGACTGACTTCTTCAACATCGGCGGATCGTTTGCCAATCCATGGTATGCGCGACTGTTCCGCGATTTGGACTTCTGGCAGAAGTATGTGGACCGCTATCAAGACCTCCGGCAGGGAGCGTTCAGCCTGACCAACATCTTTGCCCGCATCGACCAGAACGTCGCGACATTGAACGAGGCCTACCCGCGAGAATTCGCCCGCTGGCGGGTGGCACCGCGCAGAGCCACCGCCAACGCCAACGGCACCTACACCCTGACCACCGCCGGCGCCACCTACGCCACAGAAGTGGAGTGGAAGAAGGAGTGGTTCTCCGCACGATTCAACTTCCTCGACACGAACTTGCTGGATCGGCCGCTGTTGAGCTCCACGAGCGGCAGCGTGACGAATGGAAAATTGGTGACACTCACTCCTGCCTCCAAGCCCGGCAGCTACGTCATCTACACGCTGGATGGCACTGACCCTCGCGCGCCGCACGGGCGCATCGCTTCCGGCGCCCTGTCGAATCTGGGCCCGGTGACCATCACCATCACCGAAAACGTCCGGGTGGTGGCGCGCTCCTTTAATCCGACTCACAGCAACATGACAGGTGCGGATCGTCCGCCGTTGTCCACTCCGTGGTCTGGCTCCGTCTCCGCCACCTACTACACTTCAGTGCCGCCGCTGCGCATCACCGAAATCATGTATCATCCCGGAGCTCCCGCTGCGGGCAACACCAACGACCAGGACAACTTCGAGTATCTCGAAGTGAAAAACGTGGGCTCGACGCCGCTCAACATTAACCGCTTCCGCGTGCGCGGTGGGATTGATTTTGATCTCCCCAATGAAATCCTCGCCCCCGGCGAACACGCCGTCATCGTGAAGCACCTGGCGGCCTTCCGCGAGCGTTACGGTTCCGGTCCCCGTGTGCTCGGAGTCTACACCAACGACAACCTGGCAAACGACGGCGACCACATTGTCCTCGAGGGTGCAGTGCGTGAGCCAATCCTCGACTTAACCTACAACGACGGATGGTATCCGATCACTGACGGAAATGGTTTCTCTCCAGATCGTCAGCGACGCCGCAGCGATCGAAAGCGGGGGGCGCGAAGGCCAGCTGGCGTTCCTCGTGGAAAAACGGCACGCCCGGCGCAGCCGATCCGGGCGTCCTGACGATTCCCGCTGTATTCGTGAACGAAGCCCTCACCCACACCGATCCGTCACCCGGTGACGCCATCGAGCTCTTCAACTCAAGCGCCAGCGCCGCGAACATCGGCGGCTGGTTCCTCACCGACGCCTTCGGAACACCCAACAAGTTCCGCATCCCGGACGGCACCAGCATTCCAGCCGGCGGTTATATTGTGTTCTACCAAAGCAACAGCTTCGGTCTCGGAACCAATGGATTCGCCCTGAGCTCCAAAGGCGACGATCTTCACCTCTTCTCCGCCGACGCTTCAGGCAATCTCACCGGCTGGACCCACGGCTTCAGCTTCGGCCCGCAGGCCAACGGCGTCAGCTTCGGGCGCCATGTGGACAGCACGGGCGACGATCATTTCGTCGCTCAATCCGCCGTCACCCTCGGCACGGCCAACGCCGGTCCAGTCGTAACGGTCGCCATCTCGGAAATCAACTACCATCCGCCGGACATCCAGGGCTTGCGCGAAAACTTCGACAACAACACCGACGAGTACATCGAGCTCCACAATACCGGCGCACAGGCCGCTCCGCTCTACGACCCCGCCAATCCCGTCAATACCTGGAAACTGCGCGACGCCGTGAGCTACACCTTCCCGCCCGGCGTCGTCATTCCGGCCGGCGGCTTTGTGCTCGTCGTCGGATTTAATCCGTCAGATGCCGCGACCCTGGCCGCCTTCCGCCTCGTGAACGGCGTACCGGAATCCACGCCGATTTACGGTCCGTGGTCCGGCCAGTTGGATAACTCCGCCAACAACGTCGAACTCGTCCGCCCCGACCTCCCGGATGCTCCGGGCACCCCCACCGCCGGCTTCGTCTCGTTCATCATGGTGGACAAGATCGACTACAAGGATGCCCTCCCGTGGCCCGTCGGGCTGCCGGACGGTCTCGGCGCCGTCATCGGCCGCGTGGACGTTCGCGCATTCGGAAATGATCCGGCGAATTGGCGCGCCGCACCCAAGACCCCGGGAGCCCCGCTCCCGACCGGGGGCGTCGCACCCGTCATCACCGTCCAGCCCGCGAGCGTCGTGGGTGTCGAAGGCACCACCGTAAGCCTGACCCTCGTCGCCAGCGGCGAAGGACTCGGCTACATCTGGACCCAGAACGGTCGCCCCGTTTCCGATGCCCCATCCAGCCCGACGCTGACCTTCACCAGCCTGCGCGATTCCCAACTCGGCACCTACGCGTGCTACGTCTTCAACTCCTCCGGAGCCGCTGTCAGCAGCAACGCAACGGTTGGCATCCGCTACCTTCCCCGCATCACGCTGCAGCCGGTTAGCCGCGCCGTTTACATCAAGCCCGATACGAAGGCGGCGAACCTGCCGAATGGCACCAACGTCACCTTCACCGTGGGGGCAAGCACCTTCGAGCCGCCACTCAACTACCAATGGCGATTCAACGGCGTCGATATTCCCGGCGCCACCACCACCTCGCTGCTGGTTACAAATGTCGCCCTCGAAAACGAAGGTGACTACGACTGCGTGGTTACCGACGGCGTCGGTTCGGTAAACACGACCCCGGCCCGCCTGGCTCCGTGGGTTTCCCCCGCCATCGTGCAGAGACCATCTGACATGACAGTCGCCGCCGGCAGCGACTTCTCGCTCAGCGTCGAAGTCACGGGCAACCCAATGCCCTTCGCCTACAGCTGGCGCCGCAACCTCGGCTCCATCGTCGTGAATACAAACAGCGGTCCCTACAAGACCAACTTTGTGACGCTGAACACCGAGACTGCTCTCCTGCGCCTGACGAACGGCATGCAATCCTCGAACTTCGTCATGCGAATCGTAGTTTACAACGACGCCAACAAAGCGCCGGGTGCCACCGCGACGTTCAATGTCACCGTCCTGGAAGACACCGATCGCGACGGCATCCCGGACAGCGTTGAGAACGCTCTGGGCCTCGACACCAACAACGTCGCCGACGCGGCGGGCGATCTCGACCTCGACGGCATGAGCAACCGTGCCGAATACATCGCCGGCACCGACCCGGCCAACAACCAGAGCTATCTCAAGATCGAACAAAGTGTCACCCCCGGTTCGTCCAGCGTGCAGTTTGGCGGCATCTCGAACCGAACCTACACCGTGCAGTTCACGGATAGTCTGAACGCGAACACCTGGAGCTCGCTGGCGGATCTCTCCGCCCGCAGCACCAACTTCACGCAGCAGCTCGCCGATCCATCCTGGACGACCAACCGCTTCTACCGCGTCGTCACGCCGCGGCAGTAGGCTCCGCCCTGTCCAATTACATGATACCGCCGCTGACGAACGTCAGCGGCGGTTCTCTTTTGGCGATGAGTCTCGCCAAACGAAGCACTCGAGGCTCAGGTCAGGATCGGTTGAATCACATGCCCATGCACATCGGTCAGCCGGCGGTTGATGCCGTTGTGATAGAACGTCAGCTTCTCGTGATCGATCCCCAGCAGATGCAGGATCGTGGCGTGGAAATCCGGGATCGTGACCTTGTTCTCCGCCACGAAATATCCAACCTCATCGCTCGCGCCATAATGAAAGCCCTTCTTCACCCCCGCCCCGGCGAGGAAGCAGGTGAACGCCGTCGGATGATGATCGCGCCCCGGTGAATTGATGCCCTGCGTCGACGGGCTGCGCCCAAACTCCGTCGCCCACACGAACAACGTGTCCTCAAACATTCCGCGCTGTTTCAGATCGTGAATGAGCGCCGCCACCGGCTTGTCCATCGTCGCGGCCTGCGTGTCGTGATTCTCCTTCAAGTTCTCGTGGCCGTCCCAGTTGATGCGCGGGCTGCCGAACGCGCCGCCGTTGAAAATCTGGACGAACCGGACCCCGCGTTCGAGAAGCCGCCGGGCCATCAGGCAATTCCTGGAGAAACCCTTGTTCGATTCCTCATCAATGCCGTAAAGCCGCTTCGTCGCCTCGGATTCACCATCCAGATTCGTTGCCTCCGGAATGCTCGATTGCATCCGCGCCGCCAGCTCGTAAGAACGCAGACGTGCCGCGAACGCACCGTCGCCCGGATGCGCCTCGGCGAACTCACGGTTCATCGACGCCAGCAAATTCATATCGGCCGCACGCGCCTTCGAAGGAATGCGCTCCGGCGTGTGCAGGTCCGCAATGGGCTCGCGCGAGTTCGTGCGGAACGGCACGCCCTGGTGATTCGCCGGCAGGAAACCCGACGTCCAATTAATCGAACCGCCCGCGATCAACCCGCGCGGATCAGGCAACACCACGAAGGCCGGCAGGTTCTCGTTCTCCGTTCCCAGTCCGTAGCTCAACCACGCGCCCATGCTGGGAAAACCGTTCAGCGTGAAGCCGCTGTTCATCTGGAAGGTCGCCGGCGTGTGATTGTTGCTCTTCGCGTACATCGAGTGGATGAAGCACACGTCATCCACGCAGCCCGCAAGGTGCGGGAGAAGGCTGCTCACCCAGCCTCCGCTCTGACCGTGTCGCCGGAAGTCATACACGCTTTTCATCACCTTCCCCGGCTGGCCGAAGAAACCGAGATTCTCGCCCTTCCCCTCGAGCGTCTTGCCATGCATCCGCTCGAGCTCCGGCTTGTAGTCGAACGTCTCGAGATGACTCACGCCGCCGCAACAAAAGATCTGCACCACCCGCTTCGCCTTCGCCGCGTGATGCGGCAATCGCGCCGAGGACGCCACACCGGCCCGCGCTTGATCGCGGCTCAACAGCCATGCGAGCGCGACGCCACCCAGCCCGTGCGCCGTGGATGACAGAAAATGCCGGCGCGAAAGCACCGGCGGCAAGCCCGGCTGGTTCATGGATTCACGGGGCGGGGGGTGGGGGGGGGGGGGGGGGGGCGGGGGGGGCGAGGGGGGTGGGGGGGGGGGGGGGGGGGGGGGGCCGGGGGGGGGGGGGGGGGCTGACTATAAATAAACTCCGTCGAGTTCAACAACGCCCAGCACACATTCTCAAGCCCACGCTCCTTCGCCGCCGCGACAGCCCGGCGCGCCTCGGCTTTCGTCGGCGCCCGCCCCAGCGCCAGCCGGTAGGCAGTATGAATCGACTTGGAGAGATCGTTCCGCGATTCCTTCAGAGCCCGCTCCGCCAGATGCGCTGCCTGACGTTGCACAAAGGAATTGTTCATCAGCCCCAGCGCCTGCAACGGAGTCGTCGTCACTCCACGCCGCGGGGTCTTCACGGAAGGATCCGGACAATCAAACGCATCGAGCAACGGCTCCTTTCCGGAGTTCACGTTCATCCGGTAAATCGTGCGGCGATTGAACTCCGGACCGATCTTGTCCGCCGGCACGTAGGCATTCGCAGGAAACTTCAGAACATCGAACGGCCGGTAACTCGGCCCGCCGATGTCGCGATTCAACTGTCCGCTCGCCGCCAACATCGCATCGCGCACCGCCTCGGCCTCCAGCCGGCGCGGAGGAAAGCGCCAGAGCAATTGGCTGTCAGCGTCAACTTGCAGCGCCTTCTCGTGCCCGGCCGAACTCTGTTTGTAAGTCGCCGAGTTCACAATCAGCCGATGCAACGTCTTCACGCTCCAGCCGCTCTCGACAAACTTCGCCGCGAGCCAGTCGAGCAACTCCGGATGCGTCGGCCGGGCACCGCTCACGCCGAAGTCGTTCGGCGTCGAGACCAGCCCTTGGCCGAAGTGAAATTGCCAGACCCGATTCACCATCACGCGCGCCGGCAAAGGATTCCGTGCGTCCGCCAGCCACTCGGCGAACTTCAACCGCCGCTGCGCTTCGGGCGCGTCCGGCGCGAGACCGAAATCAAACTCGAGATCCGCCACTGCGGACAATCCCGAGGCCGTCACGACTTCCTCGGGCGACTTCACATCGCCGCGTCGCAGTCGATGGGTCGGCTTCGGCTGCTCACGCTTGCCGACATACGACACCGGCAACGGCTTCATCGCGTTCAATCGTTCGCGCGCCTGCTTCACCGTCACGCGGGCCGCATCCCACTGCGCGCGTTGCTCCGCAGTCATGCCGGCGAAAATCTCCTCCTGTGGAATCGACAGCCCGGACGAACGGAACGACGTCGCCACCTCCGCATCCGTCAGTGCGCGGTCATAGAGCGACGCGCGTTTAATCTCTCCCGTCAGCCAAGGCCGTCCGCCGCCCGTGTGCCGCAGACCGATCAACACCCGGGACTTCGCCGCCTCGAACCGCTGCAACTTTCCCGACGGCGTATACGGCGTTCCGTACTGCTCGCCGTTGCGATACACCGCAATGCTGTTGTCCGCCCGATACACAATCGCCATGTGGACAAACACGCCCGGCCCGGCGGTCTCCTCCGGCGCGCCCAAATCCTTCGTGCGCGCAAACCCGCTGCTGCCCGCCGTCCATTTCCGCGGCTCGCGCTCGCCGAACACAATCGCGTCGAACACGCTGCCGTCGTCGCTCTCGATCGAAATCGCAGCTCCCCCACCCTGTTTCAAATCTGCGAGCGACACCCACGCTTCCAGCGTCTTCTCGCGAATCTCCACCGGCAACGGCGCGGACTGGAAGTAAGCACCCTCCTTCGGCAGTTTCAGCCGACCGCCCTCGACGACAGCGCCGCCCTTCAATTCCCCAGCAGCACTGTGCCGTTTCGCATCGTCGAAGTCCCAGCGCAGGAACGCCCGCGGGCCGGCTTCGTTCGCCAGCGTCGTTCGCTTCGCCGCCGCGCGCTTCAGCTGTCCGCTTCCAGGCGCGACACGAGATCTTGTGCCTCGGCCATCTCGCGCTTCAATCGTTCGATCGTTTCCTCGCGCGACTTCACCTCCGACGGACTGGCGATCCCGCGCTCGCCATGCTTCACGCCGTCGAAGACCGACTTGACGCGGAAATATTCCTCCTGCGGAATCGGGTCGAACTTGTGCGAGTGACAACGTGCGCAATTCACCGTGAGCCCGAGGAACGTCTGCCCGACCGTGCCAACCAAATCCTCCATCTCCTCCTCGCGCGTGATGGCCCGCTGCGTTTGGTTCGCCTGCGAATTTCCAGCTTCATCCCACGGACCGCACACCAGCAGGCTCGCACCCACCATCCCGTCGCTCGTCACCGGTTCCAGCACATCACCCGCGACCTGCTCCTTCATGAAGCGGTCGTACGGCTTGTCGGCGTTGAAACTCCGCACCACGTAATCGCGGTAATGCCACGCGTTATCACGCAGTCGATCGTATTCGAAACCCTGGCTTTCCGTGTAGCGCACCGTGTCCAGCCAGTGCCGCGCCCAACGTTCACCGTAATGCGGCGACGCCAGCAAGCGGTCCACCAACTCCTCGTAAGCCCGCGACGATTTGTTCACCACAAACGCATCGATTTCGTCGGGAGATGGCGGCAAGCCCGTCAGATCAAAACTCAACCGCCGAATCAGCGTCACCCGATTCGCCGCGCGCGACATCGCCAGACCGTTGGTGGCTAACCGTGCGGTGATGAAGGCGTCGATGGGGGAAGTAACCAGTGGATCAGTATTCGGTGAGCCAGTGGCGCGCTTCGCCGGCTTCAGTGCGCTTTCATGCTTCGCTAACTGATTATTGATGACTGATTCACTGACCACTGACGCAGGCACCGGCTGCAACGACCAATGCTCGCTTCGCGTCCGCGCGGATTTGCCGTCATCCGGCCACGCGGCGCCCTGATCAATCCACGCACGCAACAGACCGATCTGCGCCGGCGTGAGGCGGTCGCCCTTCGGCGGCATCACCTTGTCCGGGTCCGTTCCCGCCACCAGTTGAATGAGATGACTCTCCGCGCTCTTGCCCGCGACGAAGGCCGGACCGGAGTCGCCCCCCTTCAAGGCAGTCGCACGAATGTCCACCCGCCAGCCGCCCTTTTGCTTCTCCGGACCGTGGCAGCTAGCGCAATGCTTCGAGAGCATCGGCTGAACATCGCGCGCGAAATCCACTGGTACGACCGCAGCGGGAGGCAAGGGCGCGGGCGATGAATTACCAACGGAGGCCTTTTCCGCTGCCACCGACGATGCAGTGGCAACCACGCTGAGAACAAAAACGGCGAGCGTGTTCCGGGAAATTAGGAAACGACGACGCGTTGCGGCGAAGGCTGCTTCGGCTCGACCGATGTTTGCATAGAAATCCATTGCGATGTGTCGTAGCGGCGAACTGATGGGCTTATTGACGAACAGGATCCTCCAATCGCAGAAAAAATTCACCAACTTCTTTACAGCGCGCCCGCCGGACCAACATGGGATACAAACTGATTGCCGAAGCCAAAGGCGTTCGATAGCTTCCGAACCGCTGCCAGAGTGCGCGCGTAGCTCAATTGGATAGAGCGTCGGCCTCCGAAGCCGAAGGTTGTGGGTTCAACCCCCGCCGCGCGCACCATCTAAATTCCAACTCCTGAGTAAAAACGCCGCATACATACGATCTGCCTGTACAACTTGACCACTAATCGCACCAAACAAAAACCCCGCCTGACGTTAGCCAAGCGGGGTGTGAATTGTGCGTGAACTTAGATCTTCCGGCGCAGCAGGCCCAAACCGCCTAAGGCCATACCCAACATCGCGAACGTCATACCGCCATCCGGCACACGCTGGGACTGCTCTGTCCTGACCCCGGTGAAGACGAACATGTGATCGTTGAAATCACGGTCGCTGCTGCTGAAAGGCACGATGTCTTCAAAGCCAACCAGTATCCCGTTCGGAATACCATAGGTACCGGCGGTAAAGATCGACGCCTGCGCGTGTTCCTGCCCGTCCGAGTTCATCGTCGGATCGGAGAACACCGAGTATGAGTAAGGGCTGCTGACGGACGGACCATCGCCGCCACCCGTGGCAACTCGAAGCTCAAAGACCAAGACGTCTCCGATGTTCGCGTTGCCGAGGAAGAACGAGGTTCCCGGAGCAGTCATGTGATTTTGAAGGCCGTAGTTGCCTTGGGAGACGTTTTGCACCATCAAGCCGAGGTCACTGCCGTAGCCGGCAGATTGGCCGTAGAAGTAGGCGGTGATGGGGCCGGTGCCCGTGGCGGTGAACGTCAGGGCTGAGGCCGACGATGCGCCAAGCAGTGCAGCAAAGGCCCCGGCAGCAACCAAGCCCAATCTATTTTTTGTCTTTATCATGTGTAGTTCCGATTTTTGTCTTTCGTCGTCCACTCGATAAGCGTCATCCATTTCCAGCAATGTGTGGATTTCCTCAACGTAGCACCGGACGGCCAATGACAGCGCCGGGAAAGCGTATGCGGAACCACCTCCATTTCCCTCCGTGTTTCCCCGATGACAGAGGCCTGTTTATTCCAGCGGTTATCCTCGCGACGCTCCGATGGTTCACAGGGGGCTCGCAATCTGCGTCCTTCCACCGGGGATGGATTTTTCAACTCAACCTCGACCAACGCGACCGGGTCGTGCTTACCTGTCACCGCTTTATGGCAAAAGAATCCAAACGTTACTGGCTCACCTTCGACGCGAAGACGGTCCGCCGTCCCATCATTCATGAGATGAGCCGCAAGTTCGATCTCGTGTTCGACATCCGCAGCGCCAACGTCACGCCCGAGATGGGATTGATGGCTCTCGAATTGACAGGTGAGTCGCAAGACATCGACAACGCCCGCAAGTGGCTCGTCAAACAGGGCATTCAGGTGAACCCAATCTGAGCCGTCGAATCCTGCCCGGCCCATGCCGCCAACCGCCTCCCGTCTTCAAGTCTTCACCGAGTCCGTCATTCGCGGAATGTCGCGACTCGCCAGTCGCCACGGCGCAATCAATCTCGCGCAAGGATTCCCGGACTTCGATCCGCCGGAGGAATTGCTCGTCGCCCTCGAACGCGCCACGCGCGGGCCGCATCACCAATACGCCGTCACCTGGGGCGCGCCGCGTTTCCGCGAGGCGCTCGCGCGCAAGATTACGCGGTTCAGCAGCGTGCCCATTCATCCGGACGAACATCTCGTCGTCACCTGCGGCAGCACCGAGGCCATGATGGTGGCGATGATGACGGCGTGTAATCCCGGCGACAAAGTCATCGTCTTCTCGCCCTTCTACGAGAACTACGCGGCCGACGCGATTCTCTCCGGCGCGCAACCGATCTACGTGCCGCTGCGTCCGCCGGACTTTGATTTCTGCCTCGATGAACTGACTCGTGCCTTTGAGCAAAAGCCCAAGGCGATCGTTGTCTGCAATCCCTCGAACCCGACCGGCAAGGTCTTTTCACGCGACGAGCTGATGCAGATTCTGCGACTCGCGGAACAGCACGATGCCTTCGTGATCACCGACGAGCCGTACGAACATATCGTGTTCGAGCCGCGCCAGCACGAATACTTCGCCGCGCTGCCGGGTGCCTTCGAGCGAACCATCACCTGCAACTCGCTCTCCAAGACCTACTCGATCACCGGCTGGCGTCTTGGCTACGTGCAGGCCGCGCCACAAGTCATCGCACAGGCGCGCAAGGTGCATGATTTTCTCACCGTCGGCGCCGCCGCGCCGCTTCAGGAAGCTGCAGTCGCTGGGCTGGAACTGCCGGACAGTTACTACGCCGGGCTGCGCGAGCTCTACACGCGCAAGCGCGACGTGTTCCTTCCCTATCTGCGCGAGACCGGACTGCCGTTCACCGAACCGCAGGGCGCGTACTACGTGATGCTGGATGTGTCATCGCTTGGTTTCGCCCGCGACCACGACGCCGCTGAATGGCTGGTGCGCGAGATCGGTGTGGCGGGTGTGCCCGGCTCCAGTTTCTTCCGCGAACCCGAGCATCGCTACGTCCGCTTCCATTTCGCCAAACGCGAGGAGACGCTCCGGGCTGCCGGCGAGAAGCTGGTGCGCCTTCGCGAAGTCGCCGCGAGCCGGAAGCGCGGCTGAATCCCCGGTTTCACCCACCTTTTCTCCCGATCGGCGTAGGCCATTTGTAATAGTGCGGCCTGAAAATCGTTACTGCATTCCAGCAGGCTTTCGGGCATAAACATCTCAGCCACGGATCGGGAATGAAGTTCCGTTCACGGACGACCCAGCAGCCTTCAAACTTTAGCTCCGACAGACACAAACCGACTTTTAGCGCATGACTGGTTTCCGGGCAGACACCACTCCATCTATTTTTGGCTACTCCGCCGATGAATCGGCAAGGGGCTGTCCTTCCGCCTGAACTCGCGCCATCTCCCAGCCGCAGCAAAATCAGTCTTTCACAACTGTTCAACCGAACAACATTCCACGCGATTCTATGTCATTCGAACTTCGAACCGGAACATCCACCCGCTTCGCCTCGGCGGGAGCGATCGCAATATGCCGTCTCTGCGTCACCGCCGCTCACGCTGTAATAACCCCCGCAGCCGATCGTGCGTTCAGCACGAACGTGGCCGGGGAGAACATCATCGTCCAAATGCGGAACGAGGCGGGCAATCCGCTGCTGACTCCCGTCGTGTATTTGGGAAACTCCGATCCGAACGCGGCGTTTGGCTCTTGGACGGGCACGCTCATTTCATCGAACTGGATTCTCACCTGCGCGCACACGCTCCAGGGAACCGACGGTCAAGGCGCGGGCATCAACGTCGCCAACCTCGAATGGTACTCGGCAGGCATCCCATACGAAGTGGTCGGACACGAGATGATTGCGGAGTTTATCGTGCATCCCAACTGGCGGAGCAACGAATACTCCGCGGGATTCGACATTGCACTCATGCGACTCGCACATCCCATCACCAACGCTTATGCCTACCCGCGGCTCGCTTGGACACCTTTTCAGGCACCAACGCCGATTGTATTCGCAGGTTACGGCATGACCGGCGATGGCGACACGGGCCAGACCACGTCACCGCCGTTTCCCACGCTTCAGACCGGCATCAACACCTTGGATGGCTACGGGGGATCCCTGCTCCGCAATGGCTACAACCAGGCGAACCTAGAGCACCAGCACCGCAGCCTGAACATCGCGTTGATGGACTTCGACAAACTCGAACGGCGCGAGTTTCCGTGCAACGCCTTCGAGACTGTTGCCTTGGCAGACTTCAGCAGCATGGGCGCGGAGAACACCAACAGCAGTCGCGTCTTCGATCCTTGCGCCGCAAATGGACAGACGACGGTGCCGGGCGTTTTCGCCACGGACTACAACGATTTCCTGCCCGCCAGTGGTGACAGCGGCGGACCGGCATTCGCCTGGAACTACGCGCCGTTTCCACCCGCCAATGGCTACTATCTGAACGGCGCACTGACCGTGGTCGGGGTTGGCTCATCGGTCGCCTATGGTAACGCCAACTTCAAATCGCGCTACGGCGACGTCGCGACTTACACGCTCGTGGAACCGTATCTGAGTTGGATCTACGACGAAGCCGAAGAAGTGGGCGATCGAGATTCTGACGGCGACGGTGCCTCCGATCGCGAGGAACATGCTCGCCACACCGATCCCTACGATGCGGCGTCCAAGCCGGGCGGATTCCTCCGCGTGCCCAGCTCGCTCGAATGGATTTACGACTACACCGTTGTCCCAGCCTTCGACGCGGCGGTTCAGGACTTCGAAGTCCTCTCCGTCACCGAACAACCCGATGGCCGAAGCGAAGTTCGTTTTACCCTCAGCGCGTTCAATCCCTCGTTCATCACCTACCGCGAACCGTCGGCAACCATCGAATCGGTCCCGGAAGGGTTCAGCCTCAAAACTGATTTCAACGACCGCCTGCTTCGCTTCGCCAGTGACCTGACCCCGCAGGCAACCATTCAAACGGAGAACACGGCAGTGGTGATCGTCGACGCGCCCGCTTCCACTGCAGCCGATGAATTTCTCGCCAGCGCCGCCTCGTTCACCATCGCGATCGAGGGCAACGAACATCCCGAGTTTGGCACGAACGTACTCGTGATTGATTCCTCGTTCGTGAACAGCCGTATTCGGATCGATGGCTTCGGATACTGGATCAGCAACAGCCCACCGCACATTCACTCCGTGCGGCCCGGCTGGCTCGCGATTCCCGGACACGATTTGCCGACGAATGTGATTACTTATCTGCCACCGTTCCTTCCCGCGTTTGAAGTCGTGCAAATTCAGACCAACACCACCGGCGAGATCGGTCTGAAGCCCGGCACAAACGATTTGAACTGGTTGAGGTGGCTGCGCAACGCGAGCTTCAGCCAGAAGTCCATCGGCCTCGGCGACTCTGCGCAACCACGGGAGATCGGCTCACACCTGCCGCCAACCCAGGTGCTGACCAACGACTCGGGCGATGCCGTCGACATTCCGGAAAACTCGCCGCCATTCGACGGATTGTTCAACAACTTCGAAGTCGACACGGGCGTTTCGATGAACGCCTCGGTCGGCCTTGGCAAGCTGGACGCGGATGTAGACGTGAAGATCCGCGACTCGAAGCCTTCGCTCCGACTCAAGCTCATGGCACACCCGCAATGGACAGCCACGCTTCGTGCGAACGCCACCGCGACATTCCCTCGCACCGAGCACGAGATCTTCGACGGCGTTCTTCCGCCAGGGGAGCCGTTTCGGATTCCGGTAGGTCCGTTCGAAGTCTCCCTGAGCCTGCGTGGGCGCATGTATCACGGCGCACAAGGTCACGCGAAAGCCGGCACCGAAATCACCTTGAGCCAACAGTCAGACTTCACGGCCACCTACGTAATCGACGGCGAGCAGAGTGATTTTGATTACACATGGGATCCGCAGCCGCTCGATCTCACTTCGCCGCAGCTCAACCTCACCGCCGCGATGGGCGCGAGGCTCTTCGCCGGAGTGGAACTGGGCGCGAATGTGGGGTTGTCGAGCGCGAAGATTCCCATCGGCTCCGCCGAAGCCGGCGCGTATCTGGAGCCCTACGCCCGCGTGGAGGTACATCCTCTCACCGGCCCGAGTTGGGCGCTCTACGCGGGTGTGGGAGCCGGCGCCTACGCCAAGGCGCGCCTGCTCCTGTTTCCCGTCCTGGACAAACAGTATCCGATTCTAATTGAGGAGAAGCTGGTTCAAGGATCGTCGATCGCCGCAGCGGGGACTCTGTCCGCCGCGAGCGGCTCGCCCGGAACGAACGCTGCGAACGTGATCGGTACCGACAGCCGTTGGTCGAAGTTCTGGCCCGACATTCGTTCCGTCGGCATCGGTTACACCGATCGCACCAGTCTCGGCATGGTGCTCAACGAGTCCGGCAACGCCGTGGTCGGCGCGGTCGGTCCACAGGGAACCCCGTGGGTCTCGGAACTGGACCGTCACGGCAACAGTCTCTGGCAAAAGGTTTACACCGGCAATGGCATGGGCTTCTTCAACAGCATCACCCGCATTCCGGGCGACGGGTATTTGATGGCGACCTCGGGCGACCTCGTCCTCACCCGGCTCAGCGATTCCGGCGAGGTTCGCTGGTGTCGTCGCTACTCGTTTCCGACCATTGTTCCCAACCGCTTCGCCATCGACGCGCGACGCGATACGAACGGTCAGACCCGCATCTACATCACCGGCAACCTAACCTCCGCAGCCTACGGCTGGACCGCGCTGGGTCTCAGCCTGGACGACGCTGGTTCCGTACTCTGGGCGCGCAGCCTCGGCACAGAAGGGACGACGGCGGGCATCGCCGTTCACGCGACCCTCGATGGCGGCGTGCTCGTGGCTGGCAAGTGCGACGCTGACCTGCTGCGGTGCAACGACACCGCCAATCCCATCTGCAACGACACCTCCCATAATGGCTTCGTCACCAAACTTGATGCCAATGGCAACGCAATCTGGGGAACGATTTGTCCAGCAAACGTGCTCTACGATGTCGTGGAGACACCGGAAGGAGGCGCGCTCGCCGTCGGCGCAACACTCACGACCGTCTACGATCCCTATCGGGGCTGCTCGGCACACAAGTTCAAAGCCGATGGATCGCTCGACTGGCAGATGACCTACGCCGTCGACCTGGCCCGCAGCCAGGTCCCCCCGACCGCCTTTCCGCTGGGCGACACGGATCTCGATGAAGCACGAACCATCACCGTCACGACCGGCGGTTACCTGCTCGGGGGATTCACCGGCGCCGACTCCGGACGTTATGACAAGAGCGGCGCGTGGTTGATACGCGTCCGCGAGAACGGCGAACCGCTCTGGTATTCGATGTGGGACGGACCCGAGCTCGAACACACGGCGCAAGTCGTCGACCGGGGCGACTCATTCCTCATGCTCGGCATTAGCGGATCATTCCTGCCGATGGGCACAGGTGGTACGAACGCTCTGTGGCTCAGCGCGCTGCCGCATTCGGGACAGCTGCAGTTCAAGCCGTCGACCGGGGTGACCACCGACTATCGTCACCCGTTGCTGGATGGCTTCAGCGGCATCGGAATCATTGGCACGGTCTTCGCCAGCACCGCGACTTCACTTACCCCCACCTTGATTCCGCTCACCGTCAACACCTCGACTCTGAACATCGCCGCAAATGATACTTGGGCACCCGCCACGGAACTCGTCCAGACGCTCCACGACCCGGCCCCGGGACAATCAGGCCTCGCGACCGACACCAGTGGAACCAACGTCGTCATTCGCTGGCCCGTCCTCGGCACTAGCGCAAGCGGCGTTGAAGCCGCAGACCGCGTCACCGGACCGTGGGACTCGATTACCAACGTCATTCGTCGCAGCGGAGATTCCTGGCAGGTCATCGAGCCTCGCAACCGCCCCGAGCGTTACTACCGATTGAGAATACAATAGCCGCCTTCAATTCATCATTATCTCCTCCCTCTTCATCACACCCCTCGCAAATTGGGGCGGCAGCGAACGCGACACTGTGAATCGATGCATAGGTATTTGTTTGCCACTCCACCCATGCACGGCTAATTTGCCCATGCAATGCGCCCAAGAATTCTGGCCATGCCGGTTTGCCTCGCAGCTCGTCAGCTCGCGCTGAAGCTGTGCATCGGCACTATTCTCGTTGGCTTTCTCATTCCCCTCGGCGCCACAGCGGGCTCTCCGAGCTGGCCGATGTTCCGTGGAGGCCCGCAGCTGCTGGGTGTCGCCACCGGAAATCTGGAGAAGGAGCTGACGCTGCTCTGGTCCTACAAAACCGGCGGTCCCACGCGCTCGTCAGCCGCCGTCGTCGGAGGAAAGGTGTTCATTGGCTCCGGCGATCAGCATGTCCACGCCATAGACCTCGCCACCGGCAAGAAGCTCTGGTCGTTCAAGACTGAAGGCGAAATCGAGTCCTCGCCGCTGGTGCTGGATGGCAAGGTCTTCGTTGGCGGGGCGGATGCGTGGTTCTACGCGCTCGACGCGGAATCCGGCAAACTCGCGTGGAAGTATCAGACCGGCGACAAGATTCTCAGCTCGGCCAATTACCTGAAGTCTCCGAAGGGCGACGCGACGTGGATTGTCTTCGGCAGCTACGACAACCGGCTCTATTGCCTCGACGCCGCGACGGGCAAAAGCAACTGGGTTTACGAGACGGGCAATTATATCAACGGCTCGCCTGCCGTCGCAAACGGCCAGACGGTGTTCGGCGGATGCGACGCCATCCTGCACGTTCTCAATCTCGCGGACGGCACGAAGGTGAAGGAGATCGAAGCCGGCGCTTACATCGCGGCGAGCGTTGCGCTGGAAGGCGGCAAGGCTTACTTCGGCCACTACGAAAACGAGTTCCTCTGCATCGATCTCGCGAAGGGCACGAACCAGTGGAACTACAAGGATCGCGGCTTCCCATACTTCAGCTCGCCTGCCGTCACCAGCGACCGCGTCGTCTTCGGCGGACGCGACAAGCGGCTGCATTGCGTGGAGAAGGCGACGGGTAAACCCGTCTGGGTCTTCGGCACGCGCGGCAAGGTGGACAGCTCGCCCGTCGTGGTCGGTGACAAGGTCGTGGTCGGCTCCGATGACGGTCGTCTCTACATCGTCTCGCTCAAGGACGGCTCGGAACTGTGGAGCTACGAGATTGGTCAACCCGTCGGCAGCTCACCCGCCGTGGTCGATGGCAAGGTGATCGTCGGGAGCGAGGATGGAAGCGTGTATTGTTTTGGAGCGAAGAAGCCTGACTCGAAACTCGGTTTACAAGAATTGGCGCGAGCTCTGTTCGGCGGTGGCTTATTGACCGTCCGCCCTTGGATGATAGTCCGAGCTATCCGCTGATTGTACGACCTAGATGAAATGCGGCGAAGCGGCTAAGCGCTCGACCCTGGAATTGCGCAGTGGCCAACGACAACGGATGGAGAGTTTCCATCACCCATCCAAATGGATCCGCTGGCGCTTCGCCATTTGACGACAAGTTGGATGCCTACACGGGCGCCCGGAATTCGGTTGAGCCATGGGCCGCTGGAATCAACACGGAAAGCGTCCGAGAATCGATTGTGGGCAGGCGACGATATTTTCCCTTGGATAATGGCCGAAAGGGAGTTGATCGACAGGCGTTCCAGTCACACGTGCCATCAGGGCCTTGGATGAGCTGACCCAGGCTGTCTCTGATGACTCAGTTGGGTTCCTCGACGGCACCGGGAGAGTTGAGGACGGGATTGGGAGGGATCAGTCGGAATTAGTCCGCTCGTACTCCCGGTTTCTCGAAAGCGACAGCCGATTCTTATTTCACGACAGACCCAAGCCAGAGCTCCGCTTGGCAAGTATCAATGGTTGACTGCGCAATGAGCACCACCACTCTACCCGTTCTCCCCCCAGCGCCCACCGCGCCGCCGCTCCAGAAGGAAACCACCGCCGGGAATTACTTCGTCGCGAACTACCCGCCGTTCGCCTACTGGAAACAGGAACGCGTTGGTGAGTTGCAGGCCGCGCTCGAACAATCGCCTGCGCCCGGCGAGGACCTCGGCCTCTACACGCACATCCCGTTCTGCCGAAAGCGCTGCCACTTCTGCTACTTCAAGGTCTACACGGACAAGGATTCCTCGCAGATTCGCAGCTACCTCGACGCGTTGCTGAAGGACCTCGCCGCCTACGCGGCCAAGCCGCTCATCAAAGGACGCCAGCCGCGCTTCATCTACTTCGGCGGCGGCACGCCCAGCTATCTTTCACCGGACCAATTGAAGTTCCTCACCGACGGCATGAAGCGTCTGCTCCCGTGGGACGCAGCGGAGGAAGTCACCTTTGAAGCCGAGCCCGGCACGCTCACCGACCACAAGCTGAAGGCGATTCGCGACCTCGGCGTCACGCGGCTGAGCCTCGGCATCGAGCACTTCGACGATCACATTCTCGAAATCAACGGACGCGCGCATCGCTCCAAGGAAGTCGCCCGCGCCTACGCTTACGCCCGCGAGATTGGCTTCCCGCAGATCAACATCGATCTCATCGCCGGCATGGTCGAGGAGACCGAGGACAAGTGGAAGGAAGCCGTCGCGAAAGCCATCGAGCTCCAGCCGGACTCGCTGACGATTTACCAGATGGAAGTGCCCTACAACACCGGCATCTACCAGCAGATGAAGGCGCAGGGCAAACTCGTCGCGCCGGTCGCCGATTGGGAAGCGAAGCGGCGCTGGGTCAACTACGCCTACAGCGAGTTCGAGAAGATCGGGTACACCGTCACCAGCACGACCACCGTGGTAAAGGATCCGGCAAGGTGAAGTTCACCTATCGCGAGGGGCTCTTCTCCAACGCGGACATCCTCTCCATCGGCGTCGCCAGCTTCGGACATCTCCACGGCGTCCACTACCAGAACCATCACGAGTTTGATCCCTACGTCGAGCGCGTGACCCGCGGCGAGTTCCCGACCTTCCGCGCCTACACGCCGAGCCACGAGGAACGCTACATCCGCGAGTTCATCCTCCAACTCAAGCTCGGCCAGGTCAGCCGGGCGAAGTTCGAGCAGAAATTCGGCGCCGATCCGTTGAAGCAATTCGCCGCGCCGATTCAGCGCCTGGCGGACTGGGGCTTTCTCGCAGTGAACGGCGACGCCATCACCATCAACCGCGAAGGACTGCTGCAGATCGACAAACTGCTCCAGGAGTTCTTCCTGCCGGAACATCGCGGCACGCGTTACGCCTGAAATGAACAGCGCCATTCCAGATTCCGCTCCCGCCAGCAGCCAGTCGATCGCGTATCCGCTCGACGAGTTCTACGCGCGCAGCGGCCTGAACCTCCCGCCGCTCGACCAGATCGACGGCGAGGCGATGCCCGAACCTTACAAGTCACTCCTCGTTCACGAGCGCGACATGACTTCCACGCTGGAAAACTTCCACAAGGCCGGCATCCACCTGCGCTTGGTCAGCCGCCGTCAGCAGAGCGACGAATACTTTCGCGAAGTCGTGCTCGTGCTCGACGGGAGCGAGAAGCCGGTGGAGTTCGGCGCCATCCGCATCAACCTCGCGTTGTTCCCGCCCGACGCCCGCGCCGCCATCCTCGAGGAACGCTATCCCCTCGGGCACTTGCTGAAGGATTTCGCCATCGAGTACCAGAGCCGGCCCAAGGCGTTCCTCCGCCTCGCGTCCGACAAGACCATCAACGAGTTCCTCAAACTCTCGGGCGCCCACCGCCTGTATGGCCGCCGGAACACATTGCTCAATCCCGCCGGCGAAGCGCTGGCGGACATCGTCGAGATCCTGCCGCCGGCCTCCTGAGATTTGACTTAACCACGAGACGCATAGATTAACCTCCAATTGAACGTATACGTATGAAAACGACCCAGCAGGTTGACGTGTTAATCATCGGGGCCGGTCCGTCCGGCTGCTCCGCCGCCGCAATGCTCGCCGAGCAAGGCCATCGCGTGCTGGTGGTCGAGCGGGAAAAGTTTCCGCGCTACCACATCGGCGAATCACTGATTCCGTTCACCTACGGTCCGCTGGAGCGTCTGGGTTTGATTCCGCGGATGAAGCAGAGTCATTTCACCAAGAAATTCAGCGTTCAGTTCGTGGCCCAAAACGGCAAGGCGTCCCAGCCGTTCTACTTCTTCAACCGCTACGACCGCGAGACCGTCGCGCAGAGCTGGCAAATCCTCCGCAGCGAGTTCGATCTGATGCTGATGCAACACGCCCGCGAGAAAGGCGCGACCGTCGAGGAAGAGATGACCGTCACCTCCCTGATCAAGGAAGAGGGACGCGTCGTGGGCGTGGCCGGGAAGCGCAATGACGGGACGCCGTTCGAATACCGCGCGGCGATCACTCTCGATTGCACGGGCAAGGAAAGTTTCGCCGCGGTTCGCGAGGGCTGGCGATTGCGCGACCCGTATCTGAACAAGGTGGCGGTGTGGACTTACTACAAAGGTTCGAAGCGTGACGAGGGCATCGACGAAGGCCAGACCACGGTGGCGATGATTCCCGAGAAGGGCTGGTTCTGGCACATCCCGCAGCACGACGACATGGTAAGCGTTGGCGTAGTTGCGGAGGGCAAGTATCTCACGCGCGGCGGAGTGAAGGATTTGAAAGCAATCTTCCACCGCGAAGTGGAGGAGAATCTTTGGATTAAGGACCGCCTCTCCACGGGTCAGCAAGTCGGCGAGTACTACATCACTAGTGAATACACCCATCATTCGAAGCACTGCTATCGTGACGGACTGCTGCTCGTCGGGGACGCCTTCTGCTTCCTCGATCCCGTCTTTAGCAGCGGACTGATGCTCGCGTTGAAGAGCGGCGTAATGGCAGCCGACGCCGTTCACGATTCGCTCGTCGCCAAGGACATTTCTCCCTCGCGCTTCGAAGCCTACGGGCGCGGTTTGCGAGATGGCATCGAGAACATGCGCAAGCTCGTCTACGCGTTCTACGATCCGGAGTTCTCCTTCAAGAAGGTCATCGACAAGTATCCCGACATGGCTGGCGACATCACCGACTGCCTAAGCGGCGATGTGAACAAGGACTTCACCCGGTTGTGGCAGGCGATCGAGGAGTTTGCGCCACTACCAAAAAATCTCCCGGTTGGCGCACCGCTCGCATCCACCTCAGCCGAGCTTCAGCCCGCCTGATTGTCGAGCAAGGCTGAGTGAACGCAGCGCAGAGCACTTTACGATTGAAGCGACACGCGCTAGTCATCTCGCAACGCGCGCGATGAACATCGTCCAAATCACACCCGGAGCCGGCGGCATGTATTGCGGCGGCTGCTTCCGCGACAACGCTCTTGTCGCGGCGTTGCGTAAGCAAGGGCATGAGACGTTGATGGTTCCACTCTACCTTCCGCTCACGCTCGACGAGGCGGACCAGAGCGCTGGAACTCCCACCTTCTTCAGCGGCATCAACGTTTACCTGGAGCAGAAGTCCGCACTGTTTCGCAAGGCGCCGAGATGGCTGCATTCGCTCCTCGCCTCCCCTGCTCTCTTGAAGTGGGCTTCCAAGCACTCCGCGCGCACCAAGGCGGAAGATGTCGGTGACCTGATGATTTCGATGTTGAGGGGCGAGGAAGGGAATCAAGCCCGCGAGCTCGACGAATTGATCGCGTGGCTGAAGGAACACTCCAAGCCCGACGTCGTCTGCCTTTCCAACGCGCTGCTTGTCGGATTGGCACGCAAGCTCAAGCGCGAACTCAGCTGTGCCGTGACCTGCATTCTCGGGGGCGAAGATGCGTATCTCGACAGCCTCCCCGTTTCCGTCCGCGAATCCGCTTGGAAGACCCTCTCCGAACGCTGCCGCGACGTGGATTTATTTCTTCCGCCGACGCGTTACTTCGGCGACTTGATGAGCCGACGGCTTTCGCTACGTCCAGATCAGGTTCGCGTCGTCCCCAATGGCATCAATCTCGCCGGCTACGAAGCAGCCAGTCCGCAGAGTCCCCCGGTGCTCGGTTACTTCGCTCGTATGTGCAAAGACAAGGGACTCGACACCTTGGTGGATGCCTACATCGAATTGAGACGACGCGACATCGGGAAGAATCTCCGGCTGCACGTTGGCGGCGGGTGCGGTCCCACCGACGAGCCTTACGTCGAACAACAACGAACCAAACTGCGCGCCGCCGGAGTGCTGGAATCGGTGCAGTTCTTTCCAAATGTCGACCACGCCGGGAAGCTCGCGTTCTTCGGGGGCCTGACCATCTTCTCCACGCCGGCACTCTACGGCGAAGCCTTCGGGCTCTACGTCATTGAAGCGCTCGCGGCAGGAGTTCCAGTTGTGCAACCGCGCCACGCGGCGTTTCCTGAGCTCGTGGAATCCACCGGCGGCGGCGTCTTGTGCGAACCGGGGAGCGCACAATCGCTGGCCGATGCCATCGGAAGCCTGCTCCAGGATCCAGAACGCGCTCGCAATCTCGGTCGCACCGGACGGGAAGCCGTCCTGCGCGATTTCGGCATCGAATCTGTCGCGGCGAAAACTGTTCAAGCGTTCGAGCAGGTCGTGAGGAGGAAGTCGGCCTGAATCGGAACGCTCGCCCTTGAACCTCCGTTTTCAAATCGTCAACCGAGATTCACGAATCTAGATTCTCCCATGCCTTACGAATTCAAAGCGCAACGCCGGGTCGAGTTCTCGGACACCGACATGGCGGGCATCATGCACTACTCGAATTTTTTTCGGTTCATGGAGACGGCCGAGCACGCCTTCTTTCGTTCACTGGGATATTCGATCGCGCCCCGACAGTTCGATCCCGGTGAACACCGGATCGGCTGGCCGCGCGTCCATGCTTCCTGCGATTACCACAAGCCCCTGCGCTTCGAGGACATGGTGGAGATTCATCTGCTGGTCGCGGAACGAAAGACCAAGGCCATCACCTACCAGATTCGGTTCAACAAAGTTACCGGCGACGAACGAACAGAGGTCGCGCGAGGCAAACTCACTGTCGTCTGCGTCACGTGGGATCCAGTCTCCCATTCCATGAAAGCGACGACTATTCCTCAATCCATCGCCGAAAAGGTCGAGGTCGCACCCGCCGAGCTCCTCGCTTAGCGCCTGTCTTGAGCACCGCCACGAGGGAAAACCAACTTGCAACTCAGTCTCAACACACCTACCCTCGAACCAGTGAACGATTCGCAACAACCGTGTGCCGCCGATGCCTGCCAGCAGGCGGACCTCTGTCCGCTGGCCAGCGTCAAGGCCGGCACGGCCGTGCGAATCAAGCAGCTCTCCACGACGCCGGAAGTTTCCCATCGCCTCCGCGAGATGGGATTCGGGGAGGAGCAGCAAGTGCGCGTCGTCAGCAAGCACGTCAACGTCATCTGCCAGGTCTGCCATGCGCGCCTCGGTCTCAGTCAGCAGCTCGCCGAATCCATTCTCGTCCAGCCGCTGCCCAGGAACCTCAAATTGGATGTGGCCTGACCATGTCCGCTGAGCCCCAACCGTTGTCCTCCCTGAAGCTCGGCGCCAGTGGCACAGTCACCGCCATCAAAGTGCCGTCGGAAAACAAGGGGCGCCTCCTCGAAATGGGTTTGCTCGTCGGAACCACGGTCGAACTGATCCGCTTTGCGCCCTTGGGCGACCCCGTCGAAATCAAGGTGCGCGGCTACAACCTTTCGCTTCGCAAGCACGAGGCGGAATTGATTTGGGTGAAGCCCAGCTAGACCGTCCCTGCCACGATGTCCGCTCCAGCTAGCTCCCCTCAATCGCCCACTCGCACCAAGCACGTCGTGCTGGCCGGCAATCCGAATTCCGGGAAGACCACCCTCTTCAACGCGTTGACCGGGCTGCGCGCGAAAGTTGGCAACTATCCCGGCGTCACCGTGGAACGGAAGGAAGGCCGTCTCCTAGGCAGCACCAAGGAACATCCGGTCATCGTCCTCGACCTCCCCGGCACCTACAGCCTCAGTCCGCAATCGCTCGATGAACAGGTTTCCCGCGACGTGCTGTTTCATCGTCTCGCGGAAGTGCCGCCGCCCGATCTCGTCGTCGTCGTAATCGACGCCTCGAACCTTCAGCGCAATCTCTACTTCGCCACCCAAGTCATCGAGCTCGGCTATCCCACGATTGTTGCGCTGAACATGGTGGATGTGGCTGAGGACTGCGGCCATGAGATCAACGCCCGCGCCCTGGCGAAGGAACTGAACGTGCCCGTCGTTCCACTCATCGCCAGCACCAAGGCCGGTCTCGATAATCTGATTAAGACGATTGACCAGCTCCTCGGCGAACAGAAAAACGTTCCGGTGCCATCGCTGTTCTGCGAACTGGAACCGGGGTTCCGCGAGGAAACCCTCGCCCTCGCCGAACTGCTCAAGAAGGCATTCCCGGGAAGCCTCTTCGCCGCAATGCCCGAGGCGATTCTCGCGTTGTCGGACGAAAAGTTTCTCAACCTCAGCGGCAAACACTACCCGCCCTCAATTCCAGAGTCGGTCAGCGCGGCGCGGAGCCGACTGGAGAAAGCCGGCGTCGACTGGCGCAGCACAGCCATTGAAGCGCGCTACGCCCGCATCGCCGGCATTCAAGAACGGGTGACGACCGAGACGAACGTAGTGAAGGAAACGTTGAGCGACAAGCTCGACCGCGTCTTCACCCACAAATTCTGGGGCCTCACGATCTTCGTCGGCATCATGGCGATGATGTTCCAGACGATCTTCACCTTCGCAGAACTTCCGATGACGCTTTTGGAGAAAGGCGTGGGCTGGGTCGGAGAACACGTCAGCTCATGGCTCGCCCCGGGGCCGCTGAACGATCTCCTCGTCAACGGCATCGTCAATGGTGTCGGCGCAGTCGTCGTGTTCCTGCCGCAAATCTGCCTGCTGTTTCTCTTCATCGGGCTGCTGGAAGACACCGGCTACATGGCGCGCGCGGCATTCCTGATGGATCGTCTGATGAGCAAGGTCGGGCTCCACGGCAAGAGCTTCATTCCCATGCTCAGCTCGTTCGCTTGCGCGATTCCAGGCATCATGGCCACGCGCACCATCGAGAGCCCGAAGGATCGTCTCGTCACCATCCTCGTTGCGCCGCTGATGAGCTGCTCGGCCCGGTTGCCGGTTTATACCCTGCTGATCGCGGCGTGCATTCCAGACAAGCGCGTCCTCGGCATCCTGAAACTCTCCGGTCTCACCATGCTCAGCATGTACCTGCTCGGCATCGTGGTCGCCCTGTTCATGGCGTGGCTCTTCAAGAAGACGCTGCTCAAAGGCCCGACCCCCATGCTCATCATGGAGCTGCCACCGTACAAACGTCCCCTGCTCCGCATCGTGCTCCGTCACATGTGGGACCGCGCGAAGCTCTTCCTCAAACGCGCCGGCACCGTGATTTTGGGAATCAACATCCTGCTGTGGTTCCTCGCGACGTATCCTAAGGACAGCAAGCTTGATCAGGACTACGCGTCGCGTAGAGCGACAATCGAGCAGCTGACCAACTCCGTCGCGATTCCAAATGGCGCTCAGTCTCTGGAGTGGCATCGTCTTAAACTCGAACTGACAATGGCCAAGCCTGAGGACCGCAGTAACCTCCTCGCCTCGCATTTTGAGGCCTTGGACAAAGAATACGCCGGCGACAAACTCCGGCACAGTTTTGCCGGACGCCTCGGCCAGCTCATCGAACCACTCATCAAGCCGCTGGGGTTCGACTGGAAGATCGGCATCGGCATCGTCAGCTCCTTCGCCGCACGCGAAGTCTTCGTCAGCACCATGTCGCTCGTCTACAATGTGGGCGAAGCCGACGATTCAGAAGAAGGCACCGAGACCCTCGCCCAGACTCTGCGCGAACAAAAACACGAGGACGGCTCTCCGGTTTACACGCCGCTCGTCGCGGTCACGCTCATGGTCTTCTACGTCTTCGCGCTCCAGTGTGTCAGCACCATCGTCATCGTCCGACGCGAGGCGAATGGGTGGAAGTGGGCCGCCTTTCAGTGGCTTTACATGGGAGCCCTGGCTTGGATTCTCGCCTTTGTCACCTACCACGGCGGCCGTTGGCTGGGATGGGGCTGAGGATCCGAATCGAATCCCACCGCCCTTCACCGTCATTCGTACCGTTGCAAATAGGTGTAAGTCTGATTCTCCGGCTGCACCCAGACATACCATCGCGCGCCGATCGGCCGGAAGCCGCGAACCGGTGCGGCGAACAAATTCGTCTGAGGATTGTAGGCCACGCCTGATCGTTCCTCCCCGGGGCCTCGATTCAACAGGACGTAGAGAATGCCGTTGTGAGTCACGGCTGGAAACTCGTCCCCCTTCAAACGTTTCCAGGGCAATCCGCGAATCATCCGCGCCGGCCGACCGTTGGTTTTGAAGAGCCACTCCGAGCGTTGCATGTTCCAGCCATACGCCTGGACGAACTTGTCCACCGAGGCCATCGCGGCCTTTCCCTGCACATCCGGCGCCGTCATCGCGTCCCATTCCCGGGTGCAACCCGCCAGGACCAGCAGCCCCGCCGAAATCAACAGCGGAACCCACTTGCTCTTCATCGCGCACCATTCCGTGTGCATGACTCTTAGCTAGCACAGATCGAAACCAGACGTCCAGTGTCCGGCCAAAGCCAGGTGCGACATCGGGTCCCTTGCGGAAATCAGAAGCTGAAGTTAGCGTAAGAAAATTCCAAGAGGTGCTACCCTAAAATCGGCTCCGCGAAGATCAACAAACCAACGTCAAAGGATTAGGCGATATGAAGAGCAAGCTCTCCCCATCAATGACCTCCAGCTTGGCACTTGCGTTATCCGCGCTGCCGCCAGCCATCGTCCATGCCCAGTTTCCGATTGGTGCCCCGTGGGACACCGCCGCGGTTCAAACCATCGGTGGGGTCACCTTTTTCACGTTTGGAGGCAGGCTCCCGAACTGTCACTGGATTGAAACCGGCCCGATGAACTCCAGTCCGAATGGCTTCTCACTGCCCGTCTGGGAAATGGTCGGCGACATCTGCCTCGACTGTGTTGATTGCTACAACCTCCAGACGAACTCCATCGTGCTCGGCAAGCTGCCTCCCGGCGAATATCGCATGCAGGCAACCTATTCCATGTTCCCCGGCTTGCCCCAACCAGGAGATCCCATGATTTACAACCAACCCTTCACCGTGCCACCGGAAGTCGAACACACGCTCACCGTCGCTCGCATCGGGCCCACCGTTGAAGTAACCGCAAAAGCTGCTGAAGCCGCGGAAATTGCCATTCAGACGTCGACGGATCTCCGCCGCTGGACCGCGTTGCCGAACACAGTTCCTGTCAACGGACCGTTCACTTTCACCGTCAACGCCACGAACCAGTTTCAGTTCTTCCGCGCCACCATCATGTCCGGCACCGTGTTGCAGACCGTCAACGGCGGATTCGGGCTGCCGTTGTCGACCCGCGACTAGCGCTTCTTGTCCGGATACGGAGGAATCGCCGGAATCTTCACCGGGTTCGTCGCTAATGCCTTCTTGATTTCGTCGATGGCGCGAGCGAGTTGATCATCCGTGCCGGCGAATTCGCGCGCGGGATCGTTGTCCACCACGATGTCCGGATCGACGCCGTAGCCTTCCATGATCCATTCCTTCGCTTCGAGATCGAAGCGGCTGAACTCGGGACGATTCAACGTGCCGCCATCCAACAGGGGCAGCGTACCGCGAATGCCCACCACGCCGCCCCACGAACGCTGACCGATGATCGGCCCAAGCTTATGCTTGCGGAAGCGGTAGCCCACGATGTCCCCATCGCTCGCTGAGTGTTGATCGATGAGCAGAACCTTTGGTCCAAGCACCTGTCCGCTCGGATCGACGTTCACGTTGCCATTGCGCGCGATAGTCCACATGGCGGGCTCGCGGCGGAGACGCTCGATGATCATCGGTGACACATTGCCTCCACCGTTGCCGCGGCAATCGACGATCAGCGCCTCCTTGTGCAGCTGCGCGGTGTAGAACTTCGTGAATTCGTTCAAGCCAGGCACGCCCATATCGGGCACGTGGACGTAACCGACCTTGCCATCAGTCGCTTTCTCCACGGCGTCGATGTTGTCCAACACCCAGTTCAGATAATAGAGCGGCTGCTCAGTCGCGACCGGAATCACGGTCTCCTCGCGCGCGCCGTCGTCTTTCGCCTCGCCGTTCACGCGGAGCTTCACCTGCTTGCCAGCGGTGCCGACGAGCGACGCGTAGAGGTCCGTCATGTCCTTGGTCGACTTGCCGTTGATGCCGACGATGAAGTCGCCCGCCTTCACGTTCACGCCGATCTCGGTGAGCGGTGAACGATACTTCGAATCCCAATTGTGGCCGCGCAGAATGCGGTCGATGCGGTAGAAGCCGCTCGCATCACGGCTGAGGTTGGCGCCCAGCAAACCGAGCGGAATGCGCTCCGGCTTCGGCATGTCGCCATCGCCCACGTAGGCGTGACCGGCGTTCAACTCGCTGATCATCTCGCCAATGACGTAGGTGAGATCCGCACGATGTTGCACATGCGCAAGCAGCGGCTCGTATCGTTTGCGGATCGCCGGCCAGTCGACGTTGTGCAGGTTCGGCGCGTAGAAGAAATCGCGCATCTGCCGCCAGCATTCGGCGTAGATCTGATTCCACTCCGCATGACGGTCGAGCGTGACTTTAAGATCGGAGAGACTGAGTTTCTTGTCACCCACGTCGAGTTTCCCGGACGGCATGTCCACGATTGCGAAGTCACCTCCAGTGCGAACCATCATCTTCTTGCGATCAGCGGAAACGCGGTAGCCATTCACGTCGCCGACTTCGGTTTCCTTCTCCTTCTCGATCTCGAAGACGAAGAGCTTGCCCTTCTTCTGGTAATAAAGTTTGTCGCCAACCGAGGTCAGATTGCCGTAGCTCGACGCTCCCGGCACCAGCACGGTAATGCGTTGTTGGAGACCGTCGGCATCGATTTTCACCGTGACCTTGTCAGTCTTGTTGATCTTCTCAGAATCCTTCTTCGCGTCGGCTTTGTCGTCCGCCTTCGCGACATCCTTCTTCTCGTCCTTGTCATCCGCTTTCACATCCGGCGGCGCATTCTTCGGCTTCTCTTCCTTGATCTTCACCTCGTCGGACTTCGGCGCGAACGGCGACTTTGTGTCCTTCGCGAGAGTCACGAGATAGATGCGCTGCAGGTCGCTGTAGATGTGATTCCACTCCGTCGAACCGTAGGTCGGATTGAACGAACGCTCCGACACGAAGAACAGATACTTGCCGTCGCTGCTAAACTCCGGCGAACCCACATCGAACCAACCGTCCGTCACCTGAATCGAGTTCTTCGCTTCGAGCCCGTAGATGTAAACGTTCGGAAAACGCCGCTGCTCGGGCTTCGTGAACGTCAGCCACAGGCTGTCCGGTGACCACGCGAAGTCGTGCATTTCCGACGATTCGGACTGCGCGACGATCGTCACAGCCTTCGTTTCCACTGTCACAAACTGCAATCGGTTCTTCTTGTCGCCCCACGCGAGGTGCTTCGAGTCCGGTGACCAGAGCGGTGCGTATTTGTAGGTGTCGGCCTCGCTCGTGAGTTGACGCGCTTCGCCCGAGCCATCCTGGGCGCGCACCCAAATCTCGTCTTCGCCCGACTGGTCGCTGATGTAGGCGATCCACCGCCCGTCCGGCGACCACGTCGCGTTGCGCTCATGCACTCCGGGCGATTGCGTCAGATTGCGCGTCGGCCCGTTTTTCGCCGGCACGCTGAACACATCTCCGCGCGCACCGATGACCGCGCGTGCGCCGTCCGGCGCGATGTCCCACGCTGTCGTTTCCTTCGACACATCCTTCAAGCCGCCGCGCCCGATCGCGAAGTCCTCCTTGACCTCGATGCTGATCTTCTCCGCCTTCTCGCTCCGCAGATCGAAGCGATGGATGAACCCGCCGTTCTCGAACACAATCGCATTGTCACCGAGCGACGGGAACTTCACTGCGAACTCGGTGAACTTCGTGAGCTGTCGCGTCTCCTTTTTCTTCAGGTCGTAAACGTAGAGATTGGCCTGGCGATTCTCGTCACGCTCGGAGACGAAGTAGATGCGGTCGCCCTTCCACATCGGGAAAATGTCCTGCGCCGGATCGTCCGTGAGCTTCGTGGTTTCCTTGGTCTCGAAATTATAGAGCCAGATTTCGTCCGCCTGACCGCCGCGATAGCGCTTCCAGGTGCGGAACTCGCGGAAGACGCGGTTGTAGGCGAGCTGCTTTCCATCCGGCGAGAAGCTGCACCAGCCGCCGCGCGGCAGCGGGAGAATCTCCGGAATGCCGCCGCTGAGTTTCGCAATGGTCAGGTCGCCCTTGAATGCATTCCACTGCGTGCGGCGCGAGCGATAGATGACGGTCTCATTGTCGCGCCAGGTCATCACGATGTTGTTCGGCCCCATGCGGTCTGAGACGTCGTCTCGGTCAAGCGTCGCCGTGTAAGTCAGACGCTTCGGCGTGCCGCCGTCCGCGGGCATGACATAAACCTCGGTGTTGCCATCATACTGCGCGGTAAAGGCGAGGTTCTTTCCGTCCGGCGAAAAGCGCGGGAACATCTCGTAACTTTGCTCGTCGCTCGTGAGCCTGCGCGCGAGTCCGCCCTTGGCCGACACTGTGTAAAGATCACCGGCGTAACCGAAGACGAGCTTGTCGCCATGAATGGCAGGGAAACGCAGGAGACGGGCTTCGCTGGCGGGGGCCGCGGTCGCGGTGTTCGCAACGAGCAAACCGAGAAGAAGGCTGAGTCCAAAAATCGAGTCAGTGATTCGTCGTGTCATGCGCCGGAACCTTAGTGGAAGCCCCGCCAAGCTCAAGGCTTTCGCTGTCAGAAAAATCATACTCGATCGTCGCCCTTATTCCATCGCGTCGTTGACCGAGGACGCCCGGCATGGGTAGCGTCCACCCATGCTCCATCGCATCGCTTTCATCGTTTTCGCCACCCTGCTCTCCTCACCCGCCGCTCGCGCTGCCGATTCGTCGAAGCCGCTCCGGGCGCTGCTCATTACCGGTGGCTGCTGCCACAATTACACCTTCCAAAGCCAGACCCTGACCAACGGCGTCGCCAAGCACGCAAAGGTGGAGTGGAAGATCGTCAACGAAGGCGGCACTGGAACGCGCGCGGAGATTCCGCTCTACGACGACCCGAACTGGGCGAAGGGCTTCGATGTCGTCGTGCATAACGAATGCTTCGCCGACACCAAGTCGTCGGATTACATGCGCAAGATCACCTCAGTGCACAAAGCCGGCACGCCAGCCGTGGTCATTCATTGCGCCATGCACACGTATCGCTCCGCGGAGATCGATGACTGGCGCGAATTCCTCGGCGTGACCAGCCGCCGTCACGATCATCAGAGCAATTACGCCGTAAAGAAGGTCGCGGAGCATCCGATTCTGAAAGGCATTCCCGACAACTGGGTCACCGCCAAGGACGAGCTCTACATCATCGATGAGCTCTGGCCGAACGCGAAGGCGCTTGCGACCTCGAAGAGCGAAGTCGATGGCAAGGACCATCCCGTGGCGTGGGTCAATCAATATGGAAAGGCGCGGGTCTTTGGAACGACTTACGGCCATTCCGACGATACCTTCCGCGATCCGGTGTTCCTCGACCTGGTTTCGCGAGGGCTGCTCTGGTCCGCTGGGCGAATCAAAGACTAGCCTGTAGGCGAAGCAGACTGGCGGAACTCTTTTGCGACCGCGGTGTTGACCGAATGACAACACGCCAAACTCGAAAGGAATCATGAAATCTCATCTCCTGCCCATCGCCGCCGTCCTGCTCGCCACATTCGCTCTGCCCGCCACGGCTCACGACACCAATGACGTACCGCGGACGCGTCTCGAAGCCTTCGAAGCGACGACGGGGCGCGTCGTGATCAAGGGGACGGAGGAGCTCGGCAGCATTGCCACCAAGAACGGAACGCTTTTCGTAAAGGTCCACGAGTATCGCGACGTGCCCAGCAATCAGCGCCAGTTCGGCATCGCCGTAGTAGTCCGACAAAGCGAATCGATGGAAGACACCACCACGGTGGACGAAGACGAGTTGGAAGCCCTGATCGCCGGCATCGACTACGTGAGCAAAGCCGACCCGTCCATCAGCTCGCTGAATCACTTCGAGGCGTTCTACGCGAGCCGGGCTGGACTGCGGGTCGCAAGCTACAGCAGCCGTCGCACGAGCAACGTCGAAGCCACGGTGACCAGTCATCGCCACCAACGGATCAAGACCTGGTTGAATATGAGCCAGCTGGCACAGTTCAAGAACCTCGTCGAACAGGCCCAGACCAAGATCGAGGCGATACGAAAGACGCGTTAAGCGGGATCAGCTTTCCACCCTCCGCCGTCCACCGCGCACCACCAGCCAAGTCAGCCCAATTGCGCAGACAGTGTAAATAATGGCGTTCGGAGTGCGCGCGGACCACTTCGCCCATGGCCACGGGAACGCGAAGAAGGCGTAGTTCAGCCCAAAGTAGAGCCACGTTGTCAAAAGCAGAACGGGACGGAGGAATTGCTGCGCTTCGGTCACCTTGTCCTGGCGTCGCGCATAAACGACCGCCGTCGCGAGACAAATTGCCAAGGGCAGGACGAGATAAATCACCCACCCCACCACGGGATCCATTGGGTGCTGCTTGTAGACCAGTTCACGCAATGTCTTCCCCGCGATCGGCAACGCCGTAATGGGCAACATCACGAGCCACGGCCACCAGCGTCCACCGGCAATTGCCACCAGCGGGATGAACCCAAGCATCGGACCAAAGTCGTAGAGCAAATCGATCCATTTCACGGAGAAGAACTCTGTGCCAACGAGCAGGCCGCAATGGACGATTATCAGCAGCCATTCGATCACAGGGGAAAACGTTGGTGGTGCCCCATCCTGCGCCGAGCTGATGCGTCGCCGGTTCAGCCACAGTCCGAGGCCCAGCGTCGTGCCCATCACCGCGCCAAAGGTTGTCTCCATGAAGTTCCACCAGTTGATCACCTTGTCGAGGTGCGCCCAGTCGGGAGAGCGGAAGAGGTCGAGATTCCACGCGTGATACGCCTGCAAGCTTTGCCCGAGCGGAAAGCCAATCGCGCCGCCGAGAACTCCCCACAATCCAAGCCGCCACGCCAGACCATCGCGCCGTTTCACGCCGAGATAGGTCAGCAACCCCGCCAGCCCAAGCAGAAATCCACCCCAAACTTCACGACGCGGTTTCAACGCGGCGTTCGGTTCCCATTCCCAGCTGTCGGAGAAGTAAAACTTCGGAAGAATACGATTCGCCGGATCGAACGGCTCGTTGAACAGCCAGATGCCGAGCGAGCACAGGCCGAGCACACCGAGCCAGACGAGCAGCAGTTCGCCGACGCGATAACGCACACCGCTGAGACCCATCCCCAGAAAAAGCGCCTCCGAAGCCAATCCAGAGTCCGCCCTTGATCGCGAGCCCGAGCATTCCCCAACGCAGCGCGGACCAGTTACCGACCAGCTCGGCGTCGTGCGTAAGGCCGACGGTCTGTCCGTAAGTCATCGAGCCACCGAGTCCCATTGCCACCGTACACCACGCCACGGCGCGGGCGATCTGACGCACGTTTCCCGCCGGGCAAAAAATCAGCGACATCACCAACCCCACCGCGAGCCCGGCCATCATCGCGCCAGTCTCGTGTCCATACTGCCCGCGAATGCCCCACGCCATGCCGCCCGCGAGCGCACCGAAGAGCAGTGGCTGCCAGAGGGGAACAGCGTGGATCTCCGAAGCGCGGGGCTCAACCATGGTGTGACAGGAGAACGAACGAGTGAAACAACTGGTTCACGCAATCAGCCCCTTAACCACGTGACCTGCGATATCCGTCAGTCGGAAATCACGGCCCGCGTAGCGATAAGTGAGGCGTTCGTGATCGAGGCCGAGCAAATGAAGCATCGTCGCGTGCAGATCGTGAACGTGAACCGGATTCTCCGTCGCTCGGAAACCAAACTCATCCGTCGCGCCGTAAACCGTCCCGCCTTTCACGCCGCCGCCCGCGAGCCAGACGGTGAACCCATAGTGATTGTGATCGCGCCCGTTCAAGGCCGGCAACTCCGCCACCGGCGTCCGTCCGAACTCGCCGCCCCACAGCACGAGCGTGTCGTCGAACAGACCACGCTGCTTCAAGTCCGCAAGAAACGCCGCGATCGGCTGGTCCCAGCTTCCGGCGAGCTTGCGATGTTCACCTTCGATGTTCTCGTGATTGTCCCAAGGTTGCCCGGCGCCCGACCACACCTGCACGAACCTGACGCCGCGTTCCAGCAGACGTCGCGTGATCAACAACTGTCGTCCATGCGTGCCGCTGCCGTACGCCTCACGCACGTAAGCCGGCTCGCCCGCGAAATCAAACGCGTCACTCGCCTCGGATTGCATGCGATAGGCGAGCTCGAACGTCGCGATGCGCGCATCCAGCGCTGCGTGACCGCGCGCCGCAGCATGGTCCTCGTTCATCTCGCGCAACAGGTCGAGCTGACGGCGCTGCTCGTCGAGGCCAAGTCGCTTGTTGCGAATGTTCGCGATGAGTTTCTCGACGTCAGTGTGCTGCGAATCGATATACGTGCCCTGAAACGCGCCGGGCAGGAACGCCGAGCGCCAGTTCTGCGTCGAGACGATCGGATATCCGCCCGGACACAGCACGATGAAGCCCGGCAGATTCTGGTTCTCCGTTCCAAGACCGTAATTGATCCACGAGCCCATGCTTGGCCGCGGCAGCCGAGAATCGCCGCAGTTCATCAACATCAGCGACGGCTCGTGATTCGGGACTTCGGCCTGCATCGAGCGAATCACCGCCATGCTATCGATGTGCGACGCCGTCTTCTTGAACAGCTCGCTGACCTCGATGCCGGACTGCCCGTGCCGCTTGAACTTGAACGGCGACCGCATCGCCGCGCCGGTCTTGCGCTCGGTGCGAAGGTTGTTCAACGGCAGCGGTTGTCCGTGAAACTTCTCGAGCGCGGGCTTCGGATCAAACGTGTCCACCTGCGACGGACCGCCGTTCATGAAGAGGTGAACGACGCGCTTCGCCTTCGGCGCGAAGTGCGGCGCGCGCGGCGCAAGCGGCAGCGTGGAAGTTCCGGTTGCGGTGGCCGACGCCGTCAAAAGCCCCGTGCCGTTCATCAGTGACGCCAGCGCCATCATCCCAAAGCCCGTGCCGCAGCGCGCGAGCATTTCGCGACGCGTCAGCGGCGGTGGTTGAAATGGGTGCGGGTTCATCGCGATTCGTTCAATCGACAAAGGCAAACTCGTTGCTCATGAGCAGGGCTTGGACGAATTGTTGCCACAACTTGTCGTCCGGTTTCGAGCCCAGAAACATCTCCGCGCGCGCCAGATCCTTGGGCGCGGGTTCGCGACTGAACGTCAGCCCGTAAATCTGGCGCACCTTGTCGGCGACGTCGCCCGCTTTCGCCACTTCGACTCGACGCAACGTCGCGGCCGAGCACTCCGCCGCAAACTCGTTGTTCATCAGGTAAAGCGCCTGCGGTGCGACCGTCGTCTGCGCGCGCTGCGGACAGCTCGCGGACGGGCTCGGAAAATCAAACGTCGCGAAGACCGGCGGCAGATCGAGTCGTTCAACGAACGTGTAAACCGTGCGGCGCGGCGTCGAAGCGCTGACCGGCGGGCCACTGGCCTTCGACTCGAGTCGACCGGACACCGCGAGCAACGAATCGCGCAGCGTCTCGAACTCGTGTCGGCGCGGATTCATCCGCCACAACAAACGATTCTCCGGATCGATCTGTTGCGCCTCGGCGTTCGCCAGATTCGCCGAGGCTTGTTGGTACACCGCCGAGTTCATGATCAACCGGTGCAGATCCTTCACCCTCCATCCGCCGCGAACGAACTCGTTCGCGATCCAGTCCAGCAACTCCGGATGCGAAGGCTTCTCGCCGCGGGTTCCAAAATCGCTCGGCGTAGCCACCAGCCCGGCGCCGAAGTGATGCAGCCAGACGCGATTGACGAAGACGCGCGCCGTGAGCGGATTGGCCGGGTCAACAATCGCCGCCGCGAGCTCACCCCGGCCGCTGCCTTGACGGAACGGCTTCTCGTTCCGGTCGAGCGCCGACAGAAAACGCCGCGTCACCGCATCGGTCGGGCGGTTGGGATTACCCCGGGCGAAGATGCGCGGCTCGTAGGCCGACGGAAGGTCGCGCATCACCATCGCGCGCGCCGGCGCTTCGGGCCCGCGCATCAGCCATTGCTCCAGATCCGTGATCAGCTTCTGGAACTCACCCTGACTGGCGCGATCCGGGAGCAGCGAGAGGAAGCCCCAATCCATCTGTGCGGGAACATCGGGCGGAGCATCAGGACCGTAGAGGACGCGCCGCAGTTCGCGTTCAGCCTCACTCACGTCCGCAACGCTCATCCGCGCATTCACGTTGGTGAACAGTTGCGCGTAACGCTCAGCGACCTGCTTCATCGTGGCTGGCGCGCCGGGCTTCACCACGGTGTCGAGCACGAGCGGATTCAGCGTTCGTGAATCGGCGAGTTCCCGCGCAACGCCGACAGCAAGCGTCGTGAAATTGGTTTCGTTCAGCGCAGCGAAGGCGTGCCACGGCGCCCAAATCGCATTCGTCGCGCCGGCCCGATCGATGTGGAATCGCCAGCGCGAGATGACCGCCGGATTCACGTCCTCTTTGTCCGCGATGAGCATGAAGCTCTCGGTCGCCGGCTGATTCCGCTGCGCGTTGACGGCCATCAGGTATTCCGCGATCCGCGTGCGCCCGCCGCGGACGATTTCCTTGTGCCTGCCTTCCACGAAATCCCGCAGGCGACGCTCCTTCTCCAGCAGCACGAGTTCGAACTCCTCGTAAGCTTCCGTCAACGCTGGCTCGCCAACGGCCGGCGGAATCATCGGCTCCGTGGTGCTGCGAAAGACGCCGTAGAGCGCGTAGTAATCCGCCATCGTCACGGGATCGAACTTGTGATCGTGACAGCGCGCGCACGCGACGGTCAGCCCGAGCAAGCCGCGCGTCACCACATCGACACGGTCGTCGAGAATGTCGTGGAGGTTGTTCGAGAAATGGTCGCCGACCGTGATAAATCCCATCGCCGCCAGCGCGCGCTGACCGTCCGGCATCGAATCCGCCGCGAGTTGCTCGCTCACGAAACGGTCGAATGGCTTGTCCTCGTTGAACGACTTAATCACATAGTCACGATACGTCCACGCCCATGGATAAGTCTTCTCCTCGAAGAACACGTAGCCCTTGTTGTCCGCGTAGCGCGCGACGTCGAGCCAGTGTCGACCCCAGCGTTCTCCATAGTGCGGCGACGCCAACAATCGCTCGACGAGATCCGCGAACGCCTGCTCGGTCGGCCGCGCGTCACGCAAGAAGGCATCCACTTCGTCCGGCGCCGGCGGAAGCCCGAGGAGATCGAACGTCGCGCGGCGAATCAACGTGCGACGATCCGCCGCGGGAGACTGCGCGAGCCTGTTCACTTCCAGTCCAGCGAGGATGAAACGATCTACCGTTGAACGTCCCCAACGCGGGTTCTTCACCGTGGGAGGCGCTGCGGCGCGGACTGGCTGGAACGCCCAGTGATTTGCCGCCTCGGCGGAAGCCTTCTCCGCTCGCGAAACCGATGGAAGACCGAGCAGCAACGCAAGCACGACCAGTGAAAGGGCAAGCACAGTCTCGCCTTCCATGCTCATGCCGCTACCAGCCGAGCGATGCTCGGCGCTTCGGACAAAAGCAGCGACTTGACGCGAAAGGACCATACTCAATGGAAACCAGTTCAAATAAATGTGAGGACTGCCAAACACTGGCAGACCCACGTTTGACCTGTCTATCGTGGAATCTCGTCAACGAGACATAAACAAATCGTGGCGGATTTCCGATTCTGGTGACGTTACACTTCTGAAAATGAGCGACACCGATTTGGAACTGCTTGCGCGCTACACCCGCCACCGGGCCGAGGACGCTTTCGCGGAACTCGTCCGCCGCCATCTCGCGCTCGTCCATTCTGCCGCGCTGCGACAGGTGCGTTCGCCGCAACTGGCCGAGGAAGTCGCCCAGTCAACCTTCCTCAAGCTCGCCCAACATGCTCGCCAGCTTGCGCCGGACACCATCCTCAGCGCGTGGCTCTATCAGGTCACGCGGCGCGAGGCCATTGACGTGGTGCGCCGCGAGGCCCGCCGCCAGTTGCGCGAACAAATCGCCACGGAGATGAATGCCATGAACGCCACCGCCGCCGACTGGACGCACATCGAGCCGCTGCTCGACGAAGCCATGCACGCGCTCGACGAGACCGACCGCGCCGCCGTCCTGCTCCGTTACTTCGAGAACAAATCCCTGCGCGAAGTCGGCCAGGCCCTCGGCGCGAGCGAGAACGCCGCGCAAAAGCGCCTCACCCGCGCCGTCGAGCAACTGCGCGAATTCTTTGCCAAGCGCGGCGTCAGCGTCGGCGCAAGCGGGCTGGTTGTGATCATCTCCGCCAATGCTATCCAAGCCGCGCCGGTCGGATTGGCCATTACGATTCTATCCACCACCGCAATCTCGGGAACCACTTTCCTCGCAACTGCAACTGCGACCACTACGAAAGCCATTGCCATGACTACCGGACAAAAAACTCTGATCGGCGTCGTCCTCGCTGCCATAATCGGTGTGGCCGTTTACGAAGCACGCGTGGTATCGACCTTGCGAGGCCAGGTTCAAACATTGCAACAACAGCAAGCCCCTCCGCCCCCTCACGTCGAACATTCAAGTTCCGGCAGTCACGACGCAATCAGTAAACTGGCCGCACTGCGCGCTGAGAATGATAGGTTGCGCCAAGGGGGAATGGAGTTGCTGCGCATGCGCGGCGAACTCAGCATGCTCAGGCAGCGCGCAACGGAACTGTCCAACCAAGTTGCCAAATCATCCAATCCTTACGGACTTCAGCCTGGTCAGATGCCTCCGGTGAGGAGTTCCAGCGTCCCGGAAAATGCCCGGGCCTATGCGAATCTGGTTCGGAAAGCCGCGTCCGGTCAGTTGACCCTGGCCGAGGAATACAATCTGGCCAAAGCGTGGCCTTACCTGGAAAGGAAATTTCGTGAGCCGGCGGACTTTGCATACTTCCAGGCTGAGTATCTTGCCGCACTGCTTGATCTGAAGGATGAGAACACAAAATGGGAGCTGCGCAGAGCTGTTGAGACGGCACGCGATGCTGAACACAAGAATGGTCTCAAATGGGCCCGTATGTCGAAGGAGGAGATTCAGCAGATTGATGCCAGGATCGACATGAACAGAATCCGCTCCCAATGGAATCAACTGAGTGAACAGGCAATGACGGTTGTTGGCGGCCTCCTGACCGATACACAGCGCGAACTTCTCGCGGCCAGCCTCCAGAGCGTATTGGACTTTGACCCGCGGCTAAGACTCGCCGGTGAGAACGTGCCGGATGATCCTCGGTACCAGAACTTGAACCCTCAGGAGGTTTCGGCCGCATTTTTTCCGAAGCGTCCCGGCGTCCAGTATGTTCCAGTCCGGGCGATCGAGGCGAAGTAACGCCGCAGCATGGGATGGCTCGTTGGCCCGGGCACCAGCTACACCTCTTCCAGCGCCTTCGTCGCATCCCCGAACTTCGGCAGGCGCACGTTCATCTTGTCCATCATCGAGAGATAAAGCCGGCACATCTGGCGCTCAGGTTTCTCGCGATAGTTCAGGATGCGACCGCCCTTGATGCGACCACCGGCGCCACCGAGCAGCACCACGGGGAGCTGATCGTTGTTGTGGTTGCCCGTCATCATGCTGGAGCAATACATCAGCATCGTGTTGTCGAGCAGCGTGCGATTGCCTTCCTGGATGGCGTCGAGCTTGCGCGCGATGTAGGCGACCTGTTCGAGGAAGAACTGGTTCACCTTCAGCCAGTCCGCGGTGTCGGAGTGCGAGAGCAGATGGTGAATCATGTAATCGACCCCCAAGTTCGGGAAGCGCAGCGAGCTGTGATCGTTGTTGAGCTTGAGCGTGCAGATGCGCGTGGTGTCGGTCTGGAAACCGAGCACGAGGATGTCGCACATCAAGCGCATGTGCTCGGCGATGTCCTGCGGGATGCCGTCGGCGGGACGCGGGATGTTCGGCGCGCTCAGCGTCGGACGCCAGCCTTGGAGCTCGCCCTTCTTGCCGGCGTTCTCGATGCGCTGCTCCACGTCGCGCACGGAGTCGAGATACTCGTCGAGCTTGCGCTGGTCGTTCACGCTGATATGACGACGCAGGTCCTTCGCGTCGGACATCACGGCGTCGAGCACGCTCTTGTCGCCCTTGCTCACCTCATCCTTGAAGAGCCGATCGAACGCGAGCGCGGGATAAACCTCCAGCGGCGTCGGCGTGGTCGGCGAGCTCCACGAAATGTGCGAGCTGTAGAGCATCGAGTAGTTCTTGTGGACGGACGGGTTCGACTTCTCGCAACCCAGCACGAGGCTCGGCACCTTGGTCGAGCGGCCGTAACGCTGCGCGAGCAACTGGTCAATGCTTGTGCCGGAACGAATCTCGCCGCCGGAGGCCAGCGGCGCGCCCGAGAGCAGGTTGCCCGTCTGCGAGCTGTGAATGTTCCCCTTCATCGACTCCTCGTTGTAGAGGCCCTTTACGAAGAGCATCTTCTCGCGGAAGTCGTGGAGCGGCGCGAGCACCTTGCCGAGTTCCATCTGCTTGCCCTCGCCCTTGGCCCACCATTCCTTCGAGTGAAAGCCATTGCCCGAAAACAGCACGGCCAGTCGCACCGGCGCTTCGCTGGCGGGCTTGACTCCGGCGGGCGGCGTGTCGCCCCAAACGGTGAGCGATTCCATCCACGGCAGCGCCATGGTGACGCCGACTCCGCGGAGAAACGTGCGACGGGAGAATTGGTGTGTGCTCATAATCAGTTGGGTTTGGACGTTTATAGCCGGTCTATTCTTCGGATGCCATTTCCTTCCCGCGAATCTCGCGGAACTGTTTGCTCCGGACGATCGTTTCCAGGGCAGCGCTGACCTTGAAGTCGTGCTTGTTGAGCTGCTCGCGCATTTCGTTGATGAGCGGCGCGTCGGAGAGCAACACACCGCGCCCCAGCGAGTAGCCGAGCAGCTTCTTGCAGAATTGCTTCAGGAATGCATCCCGGCGCGTGGTCAGCAGGTAGCGACGCAAGCCGTCGAGGCCATCGATCTCCGAGCCGTCCATCACCTTCGTCTTCACATCAATAGCGCGGCCGCCGAGGTCCTTGTCCCGAAAGCGTCCGATCGCATCGTAGGCTTCGAGCGAGTAACCGTAAGGATCTATGCGCCTATGGCAGCCAAAACACTTCGGGTCGCTGCTGTGCTTCTCAGTGAGCTGCCGCATAGTCAACGTCTCCGTCGCCTCATCTTCCGGCAACTGCGGTACGCCTTTCGGCGGACGCGGCAGTTTGTCACCGAGCAAGACTTCGCAAAGCCAGTTCCCGCGCAGGATAGGGCTCGTCCGCGACGCACCGGATTGTTTCGCCAGCGTGGTGGACTGCGCGAGCACGCCGCCGCGACCGAACTTCTTCACACCATCGACGCGCTGCCAACCGTCACTCTTCGCTCCGCGTTCCGAGCTCTGCGTTCCGAGTTCAATCCCATAATGCTTGGCAAGTTCCGCGTTCAGGAACGTGTGGTCCGCATCGATGATGCTCAGCACCGAACCGTCGTTTTGGAACAGGTCCGTGAAGAAACGAATCGTCTCTTCATACATCGCACCGCGAAGACCGGCGAAAGTCGGGAAGTGCCGCTCGCTCTTTTCGCCCAGCTGGTCGAAGTCATAGATATGCAGCCAGGCGCAGGCAAACTCGGTCGCAAGCCGGCGCGTGCGCTCGTCCTTGATCATGCGCCGCATCTGCGCCGTGAGCACGTCGGGCTTGCGCAGCTTGCCGCTGGCAGCGACCGCGCGCAGCTCGGCATCCGGCGCCGATGACCACAGGAAGTAGCTCAGGCGCGTGGCGAGTTCGGAATCGCTGACCGGACCCGGCTTCTCGCCAGCGACCGGCTTCTCCGCCTTGTAGAGAAATGCCGGCGCCACCAGCGTGCGCGCCAACGTGAGTCGGATGGCCTGGTCATGAGGAATCTCTTCCGTGCGCAGCTTGCGATAGAGCCCGCGCAACTCTTCACGTTCCGCGTCCGTGAGTGGACGACGATACGCGCCGTCGGCGAACTTCAGCACCGCATCGAGCTGTGCCGGTTGAGTGTCCACGAGCAGTTTCTTGAATGCCTCCGCGCGTTTCATGATCGACTCGCGCATCGGGGTGAAGGCGCTCGGGTCGGCATCCTGCGTGGCGTATTGCCAGAGCTGCTCGAAGGCATCCACGAGCTTCAGCGCGTCCTGGCTGACGTAATGCAGCTCGGCCCAGAGCCGCTCCAATTGGGCTGCCTCCTTGTCGTCGAGCATCAGGCGGCGCAAGGCGTCATCCTCGCGATAATAGAGCGTGAGCGTCACGACCTCATCCACCGGAACAATCTTCGTGTAACACAACGCCGCGGGGAACAATTGTCGGAACTCGTCCAATGCCGCTTCGATTCGCTTCCGTGCCGCACTGCCTTCCGCGACGAGAATCGGCGAATCCGAAACCACCGGACGCTCGCCATCGGACCACGTGCTTTTGCCGCCCTGCTCTTTCACCGAACCTGCCGTGAGACCAAACGCCGCCGGCTTGGTCGTGACCGCCTGCATTTGCACGCTCCCCTCGCGACCCATCTCCTTATGCAGCGTCGCAGTGGCGACAAACTCGCATCCCTCCGCCAAGTCCGCCGGCAGACGCACCTCAATCACCGACGGCGCACGCACGCAGAGATTCTTCGCATCCAAAGCCGAGCCATTCGGATGTTTGCCGAAGAGTGCCGGATCGACTCCCCAACTTGTAGCAGCCGACGTGAGTCGGCTCTGTTCTACCGCGGAAGATATCTGAGCGGACTCACGTCCGCTGCTACGAAGGAGAGAGGACAGCAACGGCCCGTTCAACGACGTAAGCTGCCGATGCAACAACGCATCCGGCGCGTCCTTGGCCGAACCGTCTACGCCACCAGCAAGAAGCTTCTGCACGTCGCCCGCGAGTTTTCGCTTCTCCTCGGCGCTCGCGCTCGATTGCCACTTCGCGAGCAACGAGCCGGCCGGCAGCACCGGCTCCGCACCGCCGCCCTTGTCTGGCTCACTGTAGAAATGCCAGACCGCCCCGTTGCCGAGACTGTCCGCGTGCGGATTGCCGGCAAGAATGTTCGGCGAAACGTCCTTCGCCAGATTCCACGTGCGCGTGCCGTCCGTGAGATTGAACTCCACCGCCGTCAGGTCGCACGAATGATTCCCATCGCGCGGACTGACCACCACGGACATCACGTCGCCGGGCTGCACCGCAATGCTCTCGAAGGGCCCGAACGGCACCGGCGCTGTGCCGTGAGCATTGCCCGCAGCGAGCCGTTGGAGTGAACCACCCCGGCGCAACTCCACTCTCCACGAGACGCCGTTGCCGCACTCCGTGTGCGCTTGCTGCACGAAGCCCCCGACCTTCACCGTCGTCGCCACTGGGGCGCGCCAACCGATCGCAACCCGCCGCGTCGGCGACGGATGCACCGCTACGCTGTGCGGTTTCATGTTGCCGGGAATACGGACGTGCTGACCGGACGAATTCGCCAGCACGCTCAACGCATCCGCGCCGGTCCAGCCCTTGATGAAATCATAGTTCTGCGCGCTTTCCATCTTGCCGGTCATGTGACCCTCGATGCGCGCCTCGCCACCACCAATGCCGAGCACATCCAGCCACGCCGCCAGCGCGATGGGATCGACGCCGTGCTTCTGCGCGAGCTGTGCAACCCCGTTCTTGTCGAGCGCACCGGTAACTTCCGCGGCCGCCGCGAGACTCTTCTCCGCGCTCGAAAAGATTTTCTCCCGATGCGCGTTCAAAGCCGCCACCGCCGAGCGAACATCGCGCAACGGAAGGTCCGCGCGCCCCGTCGCGACCAGCCGCGGATTCTCCCAGACCGCGAAATCGTTCTCGTTCCCATCACCGGCGTCCGACGCCGAAAGGTAAAGCGTCACGTCCTGGCCCGCCGGCGCGGACGGAAGTTTCATTCGCACCTCACGCGCGCTGGCGACCGGCACCACCGGGACTTGCCACTCTTTTGGACCATCGCGCTTGCCGATGTGGCCGACCTGCGTAAACCGCCAGAGCGTCTGCTGCCACTGCGCGATGCTGACCGCGAGCGCATCGACATCCGCAGGCTTGGCTGTTCGCCATTGGACGCGGATTGGGTCGAGCACCAGCGATGGCTTGGAATCGTTGAACGCCGCCCACAGCGCTCCGAGATACTTCGCGTTCAGACCGCGATCCGCGGCAAGTTTCCGGAGCTTCTCATTCGAAGCCGTCGCGGACTTGGAAAGCGACATGCCGCGCAACTCCAGCGTCGCCTCCAGATACTTCTTCAGCGGAAGGACGCCGCCGTCCTTGGTATCAAACTTGATCCCCTGCAAGTTCACCGCCGAGCCGCCGCCGTTGACCGAGTAGCGACCGTAGAACTCGCGAATCGCGGCGAGACGTTCCTCCGACCAATCCCGCTGCGACGTGCTCGGCGACCAGCCGATGCCGTCCGGCAGCAGCACCGCGTGCGCGGCGATGTCCTTCGCGGCATCGAGATACTTCGTCACGAGCGACGGCGACATCACGAGCGAGTTGCCGACGTTCATGAAACCTTCGCCCGACGCTGAATCCACCGGAAACTCCTTCGCCGGATCGAGGGTTGGCACGCCGGTCAGATCGCGAATCGTGTAAGTGAACTCCGCATTGTTGAGGCGACGCAGCACCACCGGACCTGGATCGCCCGCGCGCAAACGCGCCGCCTCATCGAGCGTGTCATTGACCCACCCCAGCAACTTCTCGCGCTCAGCGGGCGTCAGTTGAGGCTTGTTCTTCGGCGGCATTTCGCCGAGCGCAATCTGTTCCACACCCCTTGCCAGACCTTCGCGTGCTTCATCACCTCCGCGACCGTCTTGAAGCGTTCCAAGTCCAGCTCGCCCTTCTGCTTCTCCGTCGAGTGACAGTCGAGGCAGTATTGTTTGAGGATAGGTTGCACCGGACCGGCGAAACTCTTTCTCCAGCTTTCCGACACTCGCCGCGTGGCCAGTCGAGGCAAACAATACCAGCGCGACGTTCACGACCGCGAGCTTCAGATTCAATCCAAGTCGATCCATATTCAGTTCAGTCCAGTATCACGCCGCTTGAGGGCGCACTTGGTCAATTTGTTTACGCCAGCAAACCCCCGACGACGTTGCCCGCGACATCGGTGAGCCGGTAATCGCGTCCCGTGTGACGGTAAGTGAGGCGCTCATGATCGAGGCCCATCAGATGCAGGATGGTTGCGTGGAAGTCGTGCACATGCACAGGGTCCTTCGCGACGTCGATGCCGTAATCGTCCGACTCGCCATAAACCGTGCCCGGCTTCACGCCCGCACCCGCGAGCCACGAGGAGAAAACCCAGTGATGATGTTCGCGCCCCTTCGCGTCAGCCGCGGCATTGAACGGCGTACGGCCAAACTCCGTCGTCCAGACCACCAACGTGTCCTCGAGCATACCGCGGAGTTTTAGATCCTTGAGCAACCCGGCAATCGGCTGATCCACGTTCTTCGCCAACGGCGCGTGGGTGAGCATGTCGCCGTGCGCGTCCCAATTGTCGGAGGACCCGACGTCGATCAATTCCACGAACCGCACACCGCGTTCTGCGAGCCGCCGCGCGACCAGACATTGCCACGCGAAGCCCTTCGTGCTGCCGCGTTCGAGGCCGTAGAGCTTCAGCGTCGCGTCGCTTTCCTTCGAGAGATCGAAGACCTCGGGCATCTCCGACTGCATACCGAACGCCGTTTCAAACGACTTGATGCGCGCGCTGAGCAACGGGTCCTGGGCGCGCGAGGCAAGGTGACGTTGGTTCATCTTCGCCATCGCGCTGAGCTCCAGCTCCTGCAGGCGACTCGTCTCCACGCGGCGGCGAATGTTCGCCACAGGTTCCGCACCCGGCAGCACGAGCGTGCCTTGATGCGCGCCCGGCAGGAAGTCGCTCGCCCAAACCTGACCTCCCGCATAAGGCGTCTTCGGCGCGATGACGACGAACGACGGCAGATTGCGGTTCTCCGTGCCGAGCCCGTAGCTGACCCACGAGCCGATGCTCGGCCGCGCGAAGGTGAACGAGCCCGTGTGAATGCCCAGCGTGGCCTCGTAGTGATTCGTGTGATCCGACTTCATTGACCGGATCAGGCAGATGTCGTCCACGCAGCCCGCCATGTGCGGGAAGAGAGCGCTGACCTCCGTTCCGCACTGGCCGTGCTTCGCGAACTCCCACTGCGGACGTTTCGCGAACATCTTGAAGTCGCCTTTGCGTCCCTGAAATTCGTTCACCGAAACCGTCTTGCCCGCATCCGCGAAGAGCTTCGGCTTGTGATCCCACGAATCGACGTGCGACACGCCGCCGCTCATGTAGAGGAAAATCACCCGCTTCGCCTTTCGGCGCGAAATGCGATGGACGAGGTGCCAGCGGATCCGTCGGACTCGATCGTCCCGCGTCCTCCGCGAGCAGTTGTGAGAGCACGCCGGGAAAAAGCACCGAACTGCCAACCATCGAGCGAATGAAGTGGCGGCGCGAGAACGGGGAGGAGGCGTGCGGGTTCATGGCTTCTTCAATCGACGGTCAGGAATTCGTTGCTGCCAAACAGGACGCGGGCAAACGCGGCGAAGGCCAGTGTGTCCACGTTCCCCTTCTTCGCCGCGGCGAGTTCGCTGCGATACATCGCCAGAAAATCCAACGCCTCCGCGCGCTCGGCGTCGGTCGGCGGCCGGCTCACGGCGAGACGATACGCGGCCGTGATTCGCTCCACGTCGTCGCGCCCGAGTTTGGCCAGACGCTCGGCGAACTTCTCGGACTTCGCGTGGATGAACGGGTCGTTCAAGAAGTAGAGCGCCTGCGTCGGCACTGTCGTCGTGCGCCGATCCGCCGTGCTGGCGTTGGGATCGGCACCGTCGAAGAGCGTGAGGAACGGATGACGTTTGATGCGCTGCGTCATCAGGTAAATGCTGCGTTGATTGTGATCATACACCGCGCTGTATGGCCCGTGCTGCGTGTAACCCCAACCCGTCGGTGACGGAAACGGATGCCCGCGACCGGGCGTGGAATCCAACTCGCCGCTGACGAGGAGAATGGAATCACGAATCTCCTCCGCACTCAGGCGACGACGGGGAATGAGGGAAAGGATCAGTAATCAGGATGGTTTCGCGACAAGGCGGTCCCATCGTCCGACTCGAGACTGATTACTGTCGCTGATTCCTGACCGCCGCCTGCTGGTATGTCGCACTGAGCATGATCAGCCGGTGCATCGCCTTCATCGACCAACCGCGCTTAATAAACTCCGTCGCCAGATAATCGAGCAGCTCGGGATGCGTCGGTGGCTGGCCGCGCGTGCCGAAGTCGTTCGGCGTTTTCACCAGCCCTTGGCCGAAGTGATATTGCCAGATCCGATTCGCCATCACGCGCGCGGTCAGCGGATTGTCGGGACGCGTGATCCAGTTCGCGAGGTCCAGTCGTCCGCTGCCGGCATTGTTGTCGGGAATCGTTCCGCCGCCGAGCACCTGGAGGAAACCGCGCGGCACTTCGTCGCCCGGCTTGTCCGGTTCGCCGCGCATCTGGAGTCGCGCATTCTGCGGCGTGCCTTCGCTCACGGCGTAGGCGATCTCTACCGGTCCATCGACCAGCAGACTCTGCAGCTCCTGCTTCGACGTTTCAGCGGCCGCGGTCATCTCCGCCAACTGCCGGCGCATCGTCGCAACCTTCGCCTGGCGGATCGCGCGTTCCGCTTCGGTCAATTGAATCGCCTCCGCGCCGAACGGTTTCAGCGGCGTTTCGCTGAGGATAAAGTTGTCGGCATCCAATGATGGCTTCACGCCGCCAATGTGCCCGTAGCTGTCGATGAACGTGTAGTCCACGCTCCCATCCCAACCGCTCGCAACCTTGCCGCTGAACTCAGTGCGATTCGAAACGCCGGAGATCGATCCGGTGTAAGTCTTCTCCTTGAGGTTCAGCGCCAGCTGCACCTGATACCACTCGCCGACGCGCAACGGCTGAACGACCTCGCGCTTGTCCGCACTGCGACGGAAGAACTCGCGGCCGTTGAAGAAGAGTTCAATCGCCGCCGAACTGCCGGGACCGTGACCGAGATAATACCGCCACGTTCCCTCGCCACCCTTCTCCACGCTCGCGCAGCGGAAATCGAAACTCGCGAACAGGCGCTCCGTCTTCTCGGCCTTCCAAAGATTCGTCAGCGTCTGGCCAAATCCGTTGTACGCGCCGCTGTTCGGCAGGTGAACGCCGAGTTGCCCGGCGGCATAAAGATTCCGGAACGGGCTCTGCGCCGAGGCGCGAATCTTCACCACGCTATTCGGCCCAGGGCCCCACGGCGTGGCCGGCGCGTTGCCGTCGGTTTGCAGTTCGAAGTCCCCATCGATACCCGCCATCGCTTGCAGTTGAGCCGACACCGCCGCGAAGTCGATCTCAGCCTTTCCACCCGCCAGCGCGGGCAGCTCTCTCGACACCGGCGCCATCGGCTGCGCCTGAACACCGAGGTTGTCCACCGCGATGCTCGGCAACTGGCCACGGCCACCGCCCTCCGAATCGATTGTCACGAAATCAATGACCCCGTCCCACGCCTTCGCGACCTTGCGCTCGGCGATTGCTGTTACGTCGCCCGGCACGCCAACGCTTCCCGTGACCACGCGCGACTTCAGATCGAGCGCGAGTTGCATATTCTGCCACTGGTCCGGTTTGGCCGCGCGAATCGTCTGCTCACCGCCATCCGTGCGCACTGACACCGTCTCGGACGAAATGAGCACTTCCGCCGCGGGCGCTGATTGCCGGGAGCCAATCCAGAAACGATGCACGCCCGTCGCCGGCGCTTTGCTTCCGCCGATCCGGAAGTCGAGGTTCACGTAAACCATCCGGCCCGACTTCCGATTCCGCGCCGGATGAACCGCCTGCGCGATGCGATACGCGTTCGTGCCCGCCGCCACACTCGCGCCCACCCGACCGAGTGCGTAGAGATTCTTGAACGGACTCTGCGCATCCGTCGTCACGGCGATCGGCCCCGCGTAAACCCAAGGCGGCACTAGCACGCCTTTGCTGCCGCCCGCCGCCGGCGCCTGCATTTCGAAATCGCCGTCCATGTCATCCAGTGACCGCAGCACCGCCGACGGCACGGATTGTTTCTGCTTCTCCAGATTGCGCGACAGCGATGCCACGCGCGTATCGAACTCGCGCCACTTCGCGACGGATTCCTCCGGCGGCAATAGCGGCACCATGGAACGCGATCTCTGCTTCTGTTCCGAACCGGGGAACGCGTAGCGCGTGCTCTCGAAGATGCCGTAGAGCGCGTAGTAATCCTGCATCGAGACCGGATCGAACTTATGCGCGTGACAGCGCGCGCAGCCGAGCGTCAAGCCGAGCACCGTCTGACCGAGCGTGTCGATCGTGTCCTGGATGGTGAGGTGATGATAATTCTCCGAGTCGAAGCCGAACCGCCGCGAGATGGCGAGGTAGCCGGTCGCCGTCACACGCTCCGCGTAACGCTCGCGCGGACCTTGTCGCGCGAGAATGTCACCCGCGATCTGCTCACGCAGAAACTCGTCGTAAGGTTTGTCCTCGTTGAAGGCATTAATGACCCAGTTGCGGTAACGCCACGCGACCGGCACCGGGTAATCCGCCGTCTCGCCCGCCGTATCCGCGTAGCGAACGAGGTCGAGCCAGTGACGTCCCCACCGTTCGCCGTAATGCTTCGAAGCCAGCAAGCGATCCACCACCTTAGCGAACGCGTCTGCCGACTGATCCCTTTCAAACGCCTCCACCTCTTCCGCCGACGGCGGCAGCCCAGTGAGATCGTAAGTGGCCCGACGCAGCAACGTTCGCTTGTCCGCACGCGACGCCGATTCTCCGCCCTGCTCTCGCAACTTCGCGAGGATGAATCGATCAACCGGATTCTTCGCCCAATCGGATTTCACCGCTGGCACCGACGGTTTACGGACCGGCTGAAAGGCCCAATGAGGTTTCGTCGGCTGCGCAACGACTGCGCCTTTCGGAAACACCGCGCCTTGTTTCACCCACGTCGAAAGATCGGCGATGGCGGCCTCCGGCAACTTCGGCTTCTTGGCCGGCATCGTGAGATCGCGCACCTCATGCCGCACCGCACGCAGCAGCAAACTCTTCGCGCTGTCGCCGGGAACAATCGATGGCCCGGTATCGCCCCCCTTCAGCAACGCGTCGCGCGAATCCACCCGCAGGCCGCCCTTCACCTTCTTCTCGCTGTGACACTCGTAGCAGTGCTCGACGAGCAGCGGCCGAACGCGGTTTTCAAAGAACGCCTCTGCCTCCGGCGCCGTTGCAGCAGCCCTCACCCTCGCGCTGCCCAATGTCGTCGCAAGTAACCCGATCGCGCTCAACGCAACGAGGCGCCGGCTCACGGCGGGAATCAGATTTGGACTGCAAGAGTTCACGATGCGAAGTTCCAGTGCGTTCAGCTCAACGTTGGGAACGGGGAAACTGACGACGCCAGCCCTCGATATGTTCACGCACGACGGTCACCGCGCGTTCTTCTTTTCCTGAACGCAGCGCCTTCAGGATGCCACGATGATGCGCGACCGTCGCCTCGCGCGTCTTCTCGATGGGCGCCTCCAGCCGGCTCTGCATGCGCGCGAGCCAGACTTCGATCTGATGACGCAAGCTCGACCACGCGGAAAGCAATCGCTGGTGAGTCGACGCCTGGACAATCAGGTCGTGAAACTCGACATCGAGTAACGTCAGGTCGAGCAACAGTTTCGCCGAACGCGTCTTCTCGATGTTTTCCTCAATCCGCGTCACGACCTCCTCCGGCATCGTTGAACACGCCAGGCGTGCCGCCATCGTTTCGAGCGTGAGCCGCAGGCTGTAGATCTCCTCCAGATCGTCCGCCGTAAACTCCTTCACAAATGCCGCCCCGCGCTTGTCGAACGTCAGCAAACCTTCGCGTTCGAGCTGCATCATGGCCTCCCGCACCGGCGCACGGCTGACACCCAACTGCTGGGCCAGCGCCCCCTCGGCGAGGTGATGTCCCGGCTGAAAGTTCCCGGCTATGATCGAACGACGCAGCGTATCGAGCACGTCGTCGCCAATCGTGCGGCGCGGCAGCGGGGACAACAGCGCGGGAGCTCCCTCCACAAAGTTTGTACTGGCAATGGGCATGGCAGGAGTCTTAGAAGTTGACGGTCGACCGTCAACCATAAATGCCCAGCATGGATCAGATCTGCCTTTTGCCGACCGCCGTCCGGGAAACGGAGGCACTCGCGTGACGACCGGCTCGGTCGACTTCAACGCCATCCGTCGCAAGGTCGGCTGGCGCGTGCTCCCGCTGGTTTTCCTCCTCTACATCGTCGCCTACCTCGACCGCGCCAACGTCGGTTTCGCCAAGCTGCGCATGGCGAACGACCTGAAGTTCTCGGAGGAAGTCTTCGGGCTCGGCATCGGGATCTTCTTCATCGGCTACCTAATTCTTGAGATCCCGGGCGCGTTGCTCGTGGAACGCTGGAGCGCGCGGAAATGGTTCGCGCGAATTCTAATCTCGTGGGGCTTCATCTCGGCGCTGACAGCATTCGTGCGGACGCCGACGGAATTCTACATCGCGCGCTTCCTGCTCGGCGTGGCAGAGGCGGGCTTCTTCCCCGGCATCATCGTTTACTTCACCCACTGGTTCACGAACCAGGACCGCGCTCGCGCGCTCTCCGGTCTCGTCATGGGCGTGCCATTCAGCCTCGCCCTGGGCGCGCCGGTCTCGGCATGGCTGCTCAAGGTGAATTGGTTCGGGCTCGCCGGCTGGAAGTGGATGTTCATTCTCGAAGGCCTGCCCGCCGTCGTCCTTGGCTTTGTCACGCTTTTCTATATGACGGACCGTCCGCGCGACGCCAAGTGGCTGACTCCCGAGGAACGTGCTTATCTGGAGGAACGCCTCGCCGAGGAAGCCCGTCAGAAAGAAGGCGCCGGCAAAACCACCGTCTGGCAGGCGCTGCGGCTGCGCAATGTTTGGCTGCTCGCCATTGGGATCTTCGCCACCAACACGGGCGGCTACGCGCTGACCTTTTGGCTGCCCACCACCGTGAAGAATCTCTCCGCCGGCTCCGACGATGCGGCCCTTCTCTACAGCGGACTTTTCTACGCGTGCGGCTTGGTCGGTGTGTTCCTCTCAGGTCAATCCTCCGATCGTAGCGGCGATCGTAAATGGCATTGCGTGGCCGGCCAGATTGTCACCGCGCTCCTACTCGCTGGCAGCGCGATG
>JADJPG010000013.1 GCA_016713365.1 Verrucomicrobiota bacterium
GACCACCCCGGAGACCGACTTTAAGGTCGACTCGTTCGTGGAACAGATGGTGAAAGCCGCCCGGGTCCCGATGGCGAAATAGTCCGCACGATCGCAGGAGTTACTTCAACGGAACGGCCGGAGCAGCCGTCGGCGAATTCGTGGTCGCAGGAGGTGGCGGCAGGTTCAGCTTGGTCCTGATACGGGCGGCGTATTCGGGACGGAAACCATTTTCGGGGTTGATCGCCATGTCACGGAAACGAAGAACGATCTTCTCCATGGGCTCGAGCTTCAACACTTCCTGCCGGCTCGCGGTTTCCGCGGTGTAAAACTGCCATACCTGTTGAGCCATGCGGAGAAGCCCGTCGGCCCGATCGTCGTTGTCGAGTGCGAGATTCAAGAAATACTGGCTGACCAACCCCTCGATCACCGCCTTGGTCCGGTTATGATTCAGGTCTTTGATGGAGCCAATCATTCGCGCAAGCGCGTATTGTTCCACCGTCACGTTCTTTTCGATCGCATCCGGATACTTCTCGCGGAGGGTCTTCATCCATTGATCAGCTTCGGATAAACGATTATGTGTGTAGAGAAGATAGACCGCTTCCCGCAAGAAGTTCTTGTGTGCCCTCTCAACCACGATCTTCTTGTCCGTCTCCTCCGCCAACATTCTGGAGTATCCGTCATTTGCCATCGCGATCTTGCTGAGGTCGGGACCAAACGTATATGAGCCATCAGGATTCTCAGCCACGATTCGTCCCCTCATGACGTTCATGTGGAGGCTCTGGTAAATGACCCGGCGTAGCGCGATGAGCTCCTTCTTGTTGGACTTCTCCAAACCCACCATGGCCCAGTAAATCGCGGTCGCTTCCGGCAACCTCCACTCCATCGGCCCATATAAATCATCGGCCTTCTTCATCATGGCCGGGTCCATCTTCAACTTCTCCTGCAACAGCTCGACTCGCTGACGTGCCTCCGGAGTCTGCGGATTGAGCAACTCATCGTAGTTCGGGCGGCCCCCGCCCAGGACACGGGTCATCTGTCGGGCCAGTTCATATTTGTATACGAGATGCGCGTCATCGAGGTTCTGACCAATCTTATGCTGGTAGAACCAGGCCAGCTCGCGATACAGAAGCGCTTCCTTCGGGTTGTACTGCAGACCTTGATCGCGCAGGAGTTCAATCCCCCGCTGCACCCAGCGCCACCGGTCATACGGATCGCGAAACTTGACCGAGATGTTGTAGGCCATGTTCCACGCTTGAACGAGCCAGACGTGGACAAAGGTTGGCTCCAGCTTTGTAATCCAGTCCGCGAGCTGGACCTGCTCAAAGTATTTGTCCTCCATCTGGAGATCGTTCGCGCGAACCCACAGGGCGTTGGCGATGAGTCCCCGGAAACCTCCCAGCGCCACCGTGGTAAATGCCAGCACCGGCGGCGCATTCTCCAATGGCGCGACCCGCGTCAAACCCAACTCCGTCCGCTGTCGATTGAGGCGTTGCTGAAGGAATCCGGCCACCACCAGCAACAGCGCCGCGGCAGTCAGCATGAACAGCTTGTATGGCTTTCCTGTCATGTCAGCTGGTCCCTTGTGCTGTGGCCAATTCCCGTCGTGTGAAGAACATCACACCAAGTCCCCCGAGGATGCCGCCCATCAGCAGGACGATTTGCGCAAACGCAGTTCCGAGCTGTCCCCAGGTAATACTGCGTCCAGTGCTCAAGGCATCCACAGGCTCGAAGGTTTGAACCAGATTGACGACCGAAAGCATGACCTTGAAAAGCGGCACCACCACGCGATCAATCGTTGAGCCGCTATCAGCGCCGGTTTCGTGATCAATACCACTCACAGTCCCTTCCTTCACCACATTGGAAAGCGTGCTGCTCGACAATGCCACCACCAGCAGGCTGATGGAACAAAACGCAGCGACGGGAAAGGAAAGCAGGCTGGCCGACGCCAGGCCCAGGCTCGCCAGCAGTGCCAGCCAGCACCAGATGATGCCCAGGGCACGCAGGTAGTTCAGGCCGAAGCCCCCCTCGCGATACAGCACTTCGAGGCCTTCATCGATCTGGAAAACGAGAGCCGTCTCATTGCGATTGACGAAGTTCACGACGAGCCGTCCCTGCTCATCAAGCAGTTTGGCTCCACCATCCACCCGTATTTCGTGAAATGTGTTTGCGGCGAGACTCTGCGGATAACTCTCGCTCAGTGGACTGTTATACGGGCCAATCGTCCACAGCCCGACGTACGATCCCGCAGCGTTCGTTTGGGCCGCAAAGAATTTAACGCGCAGGAACAATGGCCCATCGCCGATCAAGTGACGCTTCAAACCGAAATCGATCGTCCACTCCCGGCGATGGTCGGGCCCGACCACCTGCTGATACGCCTTCACCCTTTCCCCGCAGCTGCGCCGTCGCCTCCGCCAACTGGTCTGGCGGAAGGGAATCTCGATTCGGCATCTTGGTCACTTGATAAGCCACCTCCTTCTCAATGTCCGGTGGAGGCTCCTTGAGTCCCGCGCGAGCCACAAAGATTTCGTTCCGCAGGATGTTGAGCTGCGAATCAATGAACGCTGCGAGGCGATCATCTTTTCTCTCCTTCGCCGCCACCACAGCGTTCTCCATCTTTGTCATCCGCCAATGAAGAAGCCCATAGACCGCCCCGCCGGAAACAGCAAGCAAGCTCGCGTTCAGGAGCAGGATGCCGAGCCATTTGCCCAGCCAGATCTGCCAGCGCGCGATTGGCTTCACTGCGACCATCTGCATCGAGCAATCCTCGATGTCCCGCGCCAGCGTGCCGCAAGCCAGCCAGAGCGTGGAAAATCCGAGCAACGCGGTGATCACACTCAACGTGTAGGTCAGCATGATCTGGATGAATCCGCGCGAGGTGCCGTCGTCCTTGAGCAGCATCGGCAGCAGAACCACCGAGCAGAGCAGCAAACCGGAAAGCACCCAGAAGAGACGGAAGCGAAAGGCCGCCTTCCAGGTCAGCGCCGAGACCGCCCAGATGCGCTGACCGAAAAGCCCGCGCAACAGCGGGACGATGACGCTGTAGCGCAGCAACACCCGCAGGAATGGGGATACGGATTCCATCAGGAATTTGGCTTGTTCAACAGCGAGGAGAGCTTCTCGTTCGCCTTCGCGAGATCCGCCGGCTTCACCTCAGTCGCCGGCGTCGCGCTCGGAGCCGGGGAGGTCGTCGCGGATGAAACGCTCGCCTCCGACGCGGCACGTTCCGGCTTCGAAAGCGAATCCAGCTTCGCCTGATTCACGCTCGCCACAGGAGCCGCAACAGGCTTCACCTCTTCCTTCACTGGCGCCGGAGCGGTAAGGCGTTCCAGCACTTTGTCCGCCGCTGGTTTCACCGTGGCGCCCGCTTGCAGGTACGCCGCGACCTTGCCGCCAGACTGCGCGCCGGAAGTCTCCGCCGCCGCCTGCTTCGCCTTCGCCACCACATCCAGAAAGTAGCTCTCGAGATTCTGCGTCGGGTTATCGATCCGAATCTTGTCCTCTGCCACGTCGTGACGAATCAGCTCCATCACTTTCTGAGTCGTCTCCCGCGAGAGCGGCGGCGTGGTGATACGCACCGCGTCGCGATTCGCAAGCAAGTCCTTCAACTCACCCATCGCCTGAATCTTGCCGCCGTAATAGATCACCACGCGGTCACAGACATCCTCCACGTCCGACAGCAGATGGCTGCTGAGAATCACCGTCTTGCCACGACGCGCGAGGGCGAGAATCAAGTCCTTCACCTCGCGGCAGCCGATGGGATCAAGCCCCGCTGTCGGCTCGTCGAGAATCACGAGGTCCGGGTCATTGATCAACGCCTGCGCCAGGCCGATGCGGCGCTGCATGCCCTTCGAGAATTCACCCACCGAGCGCATGCGCGTCTGGTTCAGGCCCACCATGTCGAGCAACTGCTCGCTCCGCTGGCGGCGCTCGTCATTCGTGAGATGAAAAAGGTTCCCGAAGAAATCAAGCGTCTCGTAGGAATTGAGATAGCGATAGAGATACGATTCCTCCGGCAGATAACCGATGCGGGATTTCGTCGCGACATGACGCGGCGACTTGCCGAAAACCTCGATGTGCCCCTTGGTCGGATACAACAGCCCGAGAAGCATCTTCACCGTGGTGGATTTGCCCGAACCGTTCGGCCCCAGGAGGCCGAACACCTCACCCTTGCGCACCTCGAAATCGACACCGTCCACCGCGCGCGCCTTCGGCCGGCCCCAGAAGTCCTTGAAGACTTTCGTGAGTCCGCGCACGGCGATGACAACTTCGCCGGAGTTCGCGCTCCGGGTCGCAGACGGCGGATTGGATTCGGCAACAGCGGTCATGTTCAGTCTTTCAGTTCGGCGATCTTGTCGAGTTCCGCCACGTAGTCAAAACCTTCGCGAGTCCCGTACTGCTCGTGATAGCGAAGGAAAAACTCCCGTTGGCACTTCATGCTGAAGTCGGGGGACCAAAGCATCAACGGCAGATTGTGAAACGCTTCCGCAAGCTCGGCCACTTGTGCGGCCTTGTTTTCACGCCCGAGAATCCGCATCTCCAGAAGCGCAAGATAAGCGAGACGGGATAGAGCTTCCCGCTGCGCCTCGCTTGGCAGTCTCGCATCACAAAATGTCGGCATGTCATTGAACGCTAGCTGTGGGTAAGACGAGTGACAAGCCGCGAGCATTCCCGTCGAGTGCTATTTCCTCAATAAACCGTAGCGGGGATGACGCTTGTGGTGACGGACCAGCATGACGCGCAGTCGATCCGGGCTGACGTCGTAAAGGACGTGGTAGGGAAAACGTTTCAGGTTCGCCCGACGGAAGTTCTGGTCCACGGGTGGAAACTTCAGGGGATTCTCCGCTGCTTCGTTGATCACGGAGCGCAGCTCGTCGTGAAACTCGTCTGCCAGACGCTCGGAAACCTTCTGGTAGTAGGCGAGAACTTCCTCCACGTCCCGCTGGACCAGCGGGTGATAGACTACTTCCATGCGGCACGTTGCCGGTTGATGGCGTTCCAGAAGTCATCGGAACTCATCGTCTTTGCTGTGCCCGAATCCAGCTCCTGACGGCGTCGGGCAGCTTCCTCAAGGCCTTCCACTCCGGCGTCCTCTGCATCATGCGGCGGGAGAGACTCCATGAGCCAAGCCGCCAATGCGCCACGTTCATGCTCCGGAAGCTCCGCGACCGCGTGCTGAATTTCAGCGATGGACATGGTCAGAAGTTAACCGACGGCAGGGTGAGTGACAAGGCGGGAACACCTGCTTGCTCATTCACGACAATTCACCGAAACTCACCTCTAATTCTTACGGGCGTTTCTAGCTTTGAACGTAAGCATTATGTCTGAGAGAAACGGAATGTTGCGAATCTCCTCAACGGCGACAGACATCTCATTCTTCGTATTGAGGGTGAGCACGCCCAATCTCTGTGGCGGCGGATGGCTTCCCACGAAAAACATGAACAGAACACCACTTACCAGCAGCCTGTACACATGATGCCCGTCATACTTTGCAAGGGTGGGCGGAACGTGCCAATCCGGAAAGAACACACCATCAATCGTAACAGCAGTTAAAACGCATGGGTAATTGTTTGGTTGAAGAGGATCTCCTTTCAGTAGAGCCAACCGAATCCTTTCTCCATGCGGGCCAAGGTCGACTTCATCAAAAAAGGAGAGTGTGCTGACGTCCGTACGCCACAAAAGAGAGAGTAAGAACAATTTGAATTTTCCATAGTCAATCCCTTGAAGCAGGATTCGATTCTTGAAGTGGGTAACATGGACTCCATGGGCTTCAACGAAAGTACGGTAGGCGTAGCTTTCCCACTGGCTGAACTTCAACTCACATCCGCCACAAAGCAGTTTTTCACGCATGCCTTTTTGAACGAACTGCTCCGGCTTCGCGGAATCGGACGGAATCAGGTGAAAGCGATGCAGCGCATCATACATGGATTTGTAGAAGAACTCAGGGATGATGTGAGAGCTCTTCAAGTCGTCCCTAACTTTACATAGAGCACAGAGCGTCGGCATATAACGAGGTAATTCACCGCAGCCGAATCTTACCTTAAAAACGCAGAATACGTCTGGCAGCTGTCTACCCTTGATAACTTAAGAACTTGTTCGAGGTGCCCTTTTCTGGAGTCACCCTACGCCGGCTTCGGTGACAATTGAGGCCTCGGTTCGGATGATGATGGAGGATTGTGATCCGTCGAAGCTGCTCGCGCATTCCCTTGGAACGGTTCCAGTTCTTCGCCGTGGCGGACGAGGCGGGCGCTGTTGAAGACGACGAGCAGCGAGCCGGCGACGTGCATGATCGCGGCGACGATGGGATTGATGTAGTTCATCGCCGCGAGCACCAGGCCACCGATGACGAAGATCACGCCGAGCAGGAAGTTCTGGTTGATGACCGAGCGCGTCTGGCGCGAGAGGCGCACGAGCACGGGCAGGCGGCGAAGGTCGTTGTTCATGAGCGCGATGGTCGCACTGTGGATCGCCACTTCGCTACCGGCGGCGCCCATCGCGATGCCGAGATCGCCGGCGGCCAGCGCGGGCGCGTCGTTCACGCCGTCGCCGACCACGGCCACGCGATAGCCTTTCGCCTTCATCTTGCGCACGAACTCGACTTTGTTCTGCGGCAGGCAATCGCCCACGACTTCTTCGCAGCCGATTTCCTTCGCCACGCGGATGGCCACCGGCTGGCGGTCGCCGCTGACGATGGCGATGCGACGGACGCCGGTGTGCGTGAGATCGGCGAGCGATTCGCGGGCCTCGGCGCGGGTTTGATCCTGCAATCCGACCCAGCCAATGCACTGGCCGTTGCGCGCGACGAAGATGAGGCTCCAGCCCTCGGTTTCGTTCAGGTCCACCGACTTCAGGAAATCCTCGGTGACGTTGTTATCCTTCAACCACGCGGCGCGGCCCACAAGAATGGTCGCCCCGTCCACGGTCGCCTTGATGCCGCGTCCGGCGGTCTCGGCGAAATCCTTCGGCTCCGGGAGCGGCACGCCGGCTTCCTCGGCAAGCTGGGCAAGCGCCTTCGCCGTCGGGTGGTTGCTGTATTTCTCAGCGGACGCCGCGATGCGCAAGAGGTCAGCCGGAGTCGTGTCGCCAATCGGAGCAAGGCGGCTGACGGCGAGCTTGCCGGTCGTCAGCGTGCCGGTCTTGTCGAAGATGAAGGCGTTGATGCGCGCGGCGAGTTCGATGTCGGCGACGTTCTTGATCAGGATGCCGAGGCGCGCAGCGGCGGAAAGCGCGGCGACCATCGCGGTGGGCGTGGCGAGGATGAACGCGCACGGGCAGGCGACGATAAAGACGGCGATCACCCGGTTGAGATCCTGTGTGAACGCCCAGACCAGCGCGCCGATGACGAGCACGAGCGGCGTGTAGAATCCCATGTATTGATCCACGATCTTCATCATGGGCAGCTTGGTCTTCTCGGCGGCGAGAATGAGATCGCGCACGCGGCCGAGCGTGGTGTCAGTGCCGGCGCGGCTGACTTTGACTTCAAGCACGCCAGTCAGGTTCTGCGTGCCAGCGAAGACGTCGTCGCCAGGCTTCTTGTCCACGGGCAACGATTCGCCGGTAATGTTCGCCTGATTGAACGAACCCTGGCCGCTGAGAATGACGCCGTCCGCCGCAACGTTGTCGCCGGGACGAATGCGGATGACATCGCCGATCGAGAGGGCGGACACGGCGACTTCTTCTTCCTGATTGCCCTTGAGGCGGCGGGCCTTGGTGGGCGTGAGCTTGATGAGCGATTCGATGGAAGCCCGTGCGCCTTCGGCGGTGCGGGTCTCGATGATTTCGCCCATGAGCATGAAGAACGCGACGACGCCGGCTTCCTGGTAGTGACCGGACGCAAATGACGCGAGCACAGCGAGGCCGACGAGCTCCGTCGTGCTCAGGCGGCCCATGCGGAGATCCTTGATCGCCGTCATCACGATCGGGAAGCCGAGCAGGATGGCGCCGATCATTCCACTGACCTCCGCCACGCCGGGACCGAGTTCCATCCACTCGACGATGAACGAGTTGATGGTGAAGAGCAGGCCCGCGAGCGTCTGCTTCAACCGGATGGGCGTGTGGCTGTGGTCATGGCCGCAGCTTGAGCAAGACTCACCATCCTTGTGATGGTGACGATCGTGCCCGTGATCATGATCGTGCTTGGTTTCCTCGCGGCTGAGGAGGGAAGAGACATTCATGGCTTGAACGTGATGCGTGTTGCGTAATGCGTGAGGGAACGTGTTCCCAGCTCTGCGATGAATTTGCCCATTCGATTCAGCATAGCGGGTTTTGGCGCTTGCTCAATGGTCGTCAGCCTTCGGTTGGTCCAGCACCTTGGGCTTGGGCGGCTCGCGGTTGATTTGCAGACGCAGTTCGCGTCCTGCACCGCCGCCGCGTTGGGGCGCGACGACTTTTTCCTGCACGTTGGTGTAAATGATCCGCAGCACTTCCGACTGACGCTGCTGGGTGAACAGATCACGATTTGCGCGCCATGCCGGGAGGTTGTTCGTGAAACGCTCGACTTCTGCAGCGACGAACTCGACGAGCCGCGTGCGCTCGGCTTCGCCCAGGTTCTTGCGCGACTCGGCTTCCGCACGAGCCTTGCTGATGGTCTGGTTCTCGTAACTGCGCGCATCGTTCAACTCCTTCGCGCGGCGCACCTCCGCCTCGGTCACACGACTGAAGGCTTCCTTCAGCTGGCGCGGCGGGATGACCTGCATGTTGTCGATCTGAATCTCCGTGATGCCGAGATTGTGTCGCGCCACGAGCTGCTCGAAGCGATTGCGTGCGGTCTCGCGGAAGCCGGCCTGATCGCGGGTCAGCGCGTCATCGACCTTGTAGCGGGCGGCGGCGAAGAGGAGCGCGTTGTTGAACGCGTTCTGCACGACGTTCGAGGCATTCGCGAAATCGAGCACGTAACGCAAACCCGGCTCGGCAATGCGGTAGCGCAGCGTGGCACGGAGATGAACGATGTTTTCATCACCTGTGAGAAGATAGCCATCCAAGGCGGGGCGTAGTGATTCACCGGGTTCCGGTTCGTTGCCGGCGGCTTCCATCGCCGCCGTGGTGGCGTACCAGCCGACGGTCGAGTTCAAGTTCATCACCTGGCCGACCGGAATGCGCACGACTTCATCAATCGGCGGAGGGAAGGCCCAGTGTGGTCCGGGACCAAGCAGCTTTCCATCGCCGCCGCCTGCAGGAACGCCAAAGCGCAGGACGATCGCCTTTTCCTGCGGACCGACGACAAAGAAGCCCGAGAACAGGAACAGCAGCAACAGGCCAATCATGATGACCTTGACGATCGCGAAGCTGCTCTTCAGCGCGCCGGCGAGCGCCTGAGTTCCGGCGTCCTCGCCTTCGAGCGACGGCGTGGCCGGCTTCGCGTGATCGTGATCATGCGGATGGTCATGATCGTGGTCGTGATGCGGATGATCGTGCTTGTCACTCATGGCAGCATCATTTCTTCCCGGTGTTCTGCGACTTGAGCAAATCGAGCGGCGCGGAGCTGTCGTCGAGGATCAGCGTCGTGCGATTCTGCAGGAATTGTTCGAGCGCCTTGAGCTTGAGCAGGAAGATGGCGAGGTCGGGCTCCTGTTTGAACGTCTCAAACGAACGCGCGGCAATCTTCTCGCCTTCGCCCAACGTTTTGGTCGCCTGTGCGTCGGCTTCGGCGAGGAGTTTCGCGCTCTCGTAATCCGCGCGCGACTTCAACTCGCTGGCCTGACGTTCGCCGTCACCCTTGATCTGGCTGACGAGCACGTCGCGCTCGGACTCCATGCGTTCGAAGACGAGCTTCGTCACGCTCTCAGGCAGACCGAGGCGTTTGATGCCGAGGAAGGCGATGTTCAAACCGTTGGTCAACGCGCGGCAATCGGTCTGGATGCGCGTCTGCATCTCCTGCTCGATTTCGCCAAACTTGAGTTCGTTTTCATCGGTGGAAATAAAGTTCTTAAACGTGCGCTTGCCCACCACCCCACTGTAGGCGTTGCGAATCAAACCTTCGAGGCTCGCCTCGGCCTTGCGATTGTCGCCGTTGAAGCGGGTGAGGAACGCCGTCGCATCGCTGATGTTCCAGCCGACGTAGATCGAGATGAGCAGGCTGTTGCCATCCGAGGTGAATACCTGCTCGAACTTGCTCTCGAAGTTATGCACGCGCTTGTCGAACTTGTGCACGGACTGCACGGGCCATGGCCAGCGGAAGTGCGGTCCGGGTCCGGCGGCGGGGCCGGAGACGCGGCCGAACGTGGTGACGACGGCGGTTTCCGTGGTGCGCACCTGGAAGACGAACAGGAGCAGGACAAAGATGAGCAGCAGCAGCGCGCCGACGGCGAGGTTGATGGGCGAATGTTTCATGCGTTGAGGAAAAGGGGGCGACCAAAACGAGAGCGGGGCATTTGTGAAAATTGGTGTAATTCGTGTCTCATTCCGGTTTTCGTTTGTTCTAAATCACTTCGTCTTCGGTGGCGGCACCGTGATGTTCAGCAGGTCGTCGCGGATCTTGTCTTCCATGTTCAACATGATGACTTCGTTCGCATTGCTGACTGCGACGACGAACTTGCGCGCGTCGGAACTGTTCTTCGCGAGCGTCTGGAGATACGAACGTTGCGCGTACACTTCCGGCGACGCCTTGAAGGCCGCCATCTGGTTCGTGAAGAGCGATTCGGTGGCGAGCGCCGCGGCGATCTTGTTCGTGCTGGCGGCGGACGCGGTGAGCTTGCGGCGCGTGGACTCGGCGATGGCCAGCGCGTTCGTGCGAATCGCGTAGGCGCGGGCCTTGAGGATGTTCGCTTCGCGCGTCTGCTTCGCGCCAACGGACTTTTCATACGCGCCACCGACCGCTACCGGCGGATGCACATCCTGCAAGCCAACGAAGAGCACCTGCACACCGAGCTTGAGTTCATCAGCCTGCGCCTGGATGCGCTGGCGCAGTTGATCGCCCGCGGTGAAGCGCGCCGTGGACATAATCTCGTTCACATCGATGCCCACGAAGTAGCGGACCACTTCGCGCGTCGCCAGTTGCTTCAGCAACTCGCCCGCGTTGTTGTAATTGTAAGCCCACGCGCGCACGTCCTGAATCTGATATTGCACCGGGATGGACACGCTTAACAGGTTGACCGGCGGCGCCTTCTTGCCGGTGACGCTGTTGGTAGAACCGCCGTTCGGCTCGCGGCTGGCGACGAGGAGATTGAACTCCTGCTTGTAGTGCGAAACGGTCCAGAGAATCGCGGCTTCGTCGCGTTCCTTTTCCAAGTCGCGCTCAATCCCGATGTCGAAACTCTGAATCTCCTGCGTGCGGAAACGCAGCGCGGCATCGATAGGCCACGGCATCTTCGCGTGGAAACCGGGGCCGAGCACTTCGCGTCCGGCGACAGGCTGGCCGAAGCGTTCGAGCAACGCCTCTTCGCCCGGCTGCACGTAAACGAGCGACGTCGAGGCGGCGAGAATGAGCAGGTAACAGAACACCAGCCACGCCATCGAGCGCTTCATGAACTGGTAAAACCACGTGTCCGAAACCTTGAAGCCGAACTGGTAATCCAACGTGTGCGCGACGGTCGTGAAGATGCCTTCGGGATGACTGACGAGTCCGACGACGCGGCTGTCATAGAGCAGACGTCCGACCTTGCCCTTGATGCGCGGGCGATAGATTTCGAGCAGCAGCGTCAGGAGGTTTTCGATCGCGAGCAGGCCCAGCAGGATGACGAGCACACGCGCGCCGATGAGGTCCGCCTTGTCAAAACCGGACTGCACAGCGGCAATCGCCGCGACGACGAGCGCGAGCAGATAAGCGCCGAGCAAGACCTGGCTCGCGCCGGGTTGCAGGAGACGATGCTTTTCCAGTCGCGCGAGGCCGGTGGAGAATTGCCCGAGCAAAAAGAGCACGAGCGCCAACATGCCGAAGATCGCCATGCCCACGAGCGGTTGGTTGAGCGTCGGTGCAGCGGGAAGTTTCCCGATCCAGCGCCAGAACCACCACGCGCCGAAGCCTTGAACCAGCAGCAGCAAGACGGTGAAGCCGGGCACGAAGAATTTCTCGAACTGCTCGCGCGAACGCCGCGCCGGGAATCCCTCGGCGTCCTGCGTGTTGAAGAGCGTGGAGCTGGACGCGCCGCCCTTGGCCAGTTCATCGAACTCGAGCTTCTCGATGCGCTCGCGTTCTTCCAGGCGCATCTGGAACCAGCTGATCAGCGCGACGAGTACGCCGAGACCGAGGAAGCCGGCGGCGATCTGGCCGGAGACGGACTTGGTGTAGAGCGCGACCGTGAACGCCGCGATGCCCGTGGCGAACAGGAGCAGCAGATTGGTCAGTCCGTTCTTCTGATGATTGCGTTCCATGTTCAACTGAGTTCCCGATCTTCAAACAGGCAAAGCGCCACCGCGAGCGACGCGCCGACATAAACCACCGCGTAGGTAAAAGCCGTGAGCAGATACGACGGCGGAATGCTGCGCTCCGCTTCGAGCGCGTCGGCCATCCAGAGTTGCTGCCAGTTCGGCAGAATCGCGTAAAGCGCCACCGCATACCACGGCCCGCCCGCGTCCGTGCCGCCGAGCTTCAGGTAGATGAAATCCGACATCAACCCGACGAGAAAGAACGCCGAGCAAATCGCCAGCGTCGCCATCAATTCCAACCGCGTGGAGCACAACAGCGCCAGCCCGGCGAGAATCCAGAGCGCGAACAGAATCAACGTCACCGCCGGAATCAAACGCCAGTCCACTTTCTCAAAAGCGCCAATGGTCACACTGCGAGACGTTGGATCGGCCTTCGACATTCCCGCGGCGACGACAAAAGCCAGCGTCGTGAACACGATCAGCGCCAGCGTCGCGTCCGAGACGAACGGCCGGCGCAGGAAGAAATTGCTGAAGCCACCCGCCGCAAACGCCAGCACCAGGCTGCCAAACCAGATGCCGAGGCTCGCGAGGTCCGCGTCGCCATAGGCGTCGTAAGCCATGCGACTGGCCAGCAGGCAGGCGAGCATGTTCACGTAGGTTAAGACAGTGAGAGCAGCGGCGAGTCCCGCGTATTTCGCGAGGAGAAACTGGGCGCGGCTCACGGGCTTGGACAACACCGCCAGCGCAGTTCCAGTGCGGATTTCGCGAGCGAGGGAATTCGAGGCGCTCAGGACCGCGCCGAGCAAACCGGCCAGCAACGTCACGGCGAGCACGCTGTTCTTGGCGAGCTTCGGGTCATCGCCAAAGCCGAAGTACGGGACGCTGGCGAGGAAAACACAAAAGGCGGCGGAACTGGTCGTGAGCAGCAAAAAGATGGGCTGCCGGATCAGTTCCATAAAGGCGTTGACCGCAATGGTAACGAATTGCCGCATGTCTAAGTCGTAGTCCGCGAGACTTTACGAGTAGGACGCCGCGTTGCAACTGGTTATTCCTGACGACAGGGTGGTTGGGTGGAAGGGATGCAGGGCTAGAGTCGATTTGCACCGTCGTATGAGGCGCAAACTATTTCGACGAGCTGGCCACAATGACTGACCCGCCACATGAGACACACTGACTGCAACCGCGACGCCCACGTCGGATTAGAGGCAGCGCATGGTTAAGCCGTATGGTCATCTGTCCAAAATCCCTTTTAACAAAGTGATGGCCATCAAGTCAGCACAATCAGTCTCGCTCAGCGTCGAAGGCTCAGCCTCCGACAACGCTCCTCTCCGGAGAAAGCCGCAATTCCGGTCAAGGTAGTCCTGAACCGCTGCTACCACATCCTGTTCCTCTCGACTGCCTCGCTGCAGAAGGCGAGCACCGGGTAAACTCGGGTAACCCGCTCCGATAAAAACAAGACGCTCGGCTTTCGTTTTTGGGATGCGCGAATCCAATCCCAAGTCGAGAATCGTGCCGTCACGCAACGCCACGCGGCAGGATATAGTGCCGCCGTCTCCTGCGACCGCGCCGCCAATAAATCGCTCAATCTTCATGCAAGACGCGAATGTGGCCTAACCGAGCGTTGACCTGAGTTTTGTCGGTACTAGTAGATCTTGTCGCGTGCCGCTCCTGATTCTCAGGCTCTCCACTTTCATCGTCAGCATTGAACCATTTTCGGGTGCCGTTGGCAATCGCCCCAGGCGCGCGGCCGCAGGAACACACGGTGTTCGAGGAGGCTCCAGTTCGCGCGACATCCTCTACCACCGGTCATCGCACCCTTAGGCGTCGTTCACGAGACTTACACGACAGCGATCAAACTCCCCGAAATCCTCGTCATGTTCTCCGTTCACCTGCACTAGATCGCACCGGAGGATGTTGAAGGCAATGCGCTGGCGTGCGCAGTAGAGTTACAACCCCCTCGCCGCCAACGCCAGCTTTTCGCCTTGCATGAACGCGGCGGTTTTCTAAGGTCTGCCCCAAGCTGTCTCCAACCATGACAACCCAGACATTGTTTCTCACCAGCCTCAGGGGAATCCTTGTCGCCGTCGTTGTCGCAGCGTCGGCCGCAGTTTCCACCGTCGCACAGGACGACCCCGCGGCCGCGGCCAAGCACGCCCTCGAATCTGTCACCCCGGTGATGCAGATCTCCACCAACGCCGAGGTGGAGTTGCGCAAGACGCAGGAAGCCATCGAGAAACTCCGAAGCGAACTCGACGCCCGCTCGGCCCAGAACTCCGAAGCCATCACCACCAGCCTGCGCCTGATCGAAACCTCGATGACGCGGATGCACGACCGGCACATGGAAGCCGTGCAGAGTTCGAATCGCGCCATTCTCACCGTCGCCGGCATCTTCGCCGCGGTCGGCATCATCGGCATCATTTTCATCCTCGTCGTTCTCGCGCGAGCGATGGGCCGCTTCTCGGAGATTGCCGTCTCGAACGCCTCACGTCCGCTCCTCGGCAACGGCCAAAGCGCGGGCGGCCTGCTCGGTTCCGGTGATGCATTGAGCGCTCGCCAGGGTTCCGCCGAGGAAGCCAGCGCGCGTTTTCAAAGTGCGATTGATCAATTGCAGAAGAGAATTCTCGAACTGGAACACAGCGCGCAGAGCGGTGCCACCAATGGCAGTCAGGGCGCCACGATCGTGGTGAAATCCGCCGGCAGTTCCAATATCCAGCCGCTGATGCCGGAGGATTCACCGGAGTCGACCATTGAGCCGGAATCACCAGCCGCCCGCGCCACGGTGCTTCTCGGCAAAGGCCAGGCCCTGTTGAATCTCGATGCCGCCGAGCCTGCCATGGAGTGCTTCGACGAAGTGCTCCACATCGAACCGAACAACGCCGAAGCCCTCGTGAAACGCGGCATGGCCTTCGAGAAGATGCAGGATTGGGAACGCGCCTTGGAAAACTACGACCGCGCCATCGCCGCGGACAACTCCATGACCGTGGCCTACCTCTACCGCGGCGGAGTCTGCAACCGCCTCCAGCGTTATCGCGAAGCGCTCGAAAGCTACGAGCAGGCGCTGCGCACGGAGAAGAACACCCGCGCCTCCTGATCCCCTACTCGGCTGACGACTGATTCGACGGGTTCGCCCGAGCCAACAGCAGCTTTCGGATGAGCGTCTCCTTCGCCTGAATCTCCCGTTCAAGTTCCGTGATCCGCTGATCGCGACTTTGAATCTGTTCCTCGAAATGACCCTGGATCTTCTGCAGCCGCTCTTCCAGTTCCAGCACTTGCTCAGCGCCGGTGTGGTGCGAGGCGAGCAGTTTTCCGCGTTGCGCGGAAAGCCACCCGACAAAACGATCCCTCACGAGCGATTGCAAATGGTGCAGCAGCCCCGTCCGCACCTGAGCGGTGGTTTCCTCGACGCGCTGCTCCGCTTCCAGCGCCCGCGTCTGCCTTCTCTGGGCTTCCTCGCGCAACGCTTCGCCTCCGGGTGTTGAAACTTCGTCAACTTCCAGCACGAGTTGACCCTCGCCTCCCGAGCGAAAGATCGCCGGACTAGGAGTGCTCCGCCGCACGAACCACCAGATCCCAACGGTCAATACGCAGACGCCCACGATCACTCCCACCCACACCCAGAACACCACGGCCGCAGGAGTCCGCGATGCCACATTCTTCCCCGCCACGCCGCTCGCCGCGAAGGAACCCGGCTTTCCGCCGGGATTGATCTCATAAACGCAGACGGGCTGTTTCAAAACGTTCTGCGGAATCACCGCGGGCGCCGATCGCAAACTCGCTCCCCGCGCCAGCAACGTCGTGAACGGAAGCGCCGCGCCCGACTCCATCGTCACCGGCGCCAGCCACGCGCCGAAGCCCGCCTGCTGCAGAATGCGCCCGGCATTCTCCAACCGGCCCGATTGCGGCTCGACCACCAAATCGCCCACGATGCAGAACGAGGTAACATGATTGCTAAGCGTTGAACTCAACCACTGCACGTGATGCGCGAGATACTGCGCCGCAAGTTCACGCTTCCGCGATGGCAACGGATCCGCAGACGCATTCAATGAGGCCAGTCCGTCGCCCGGAAAATTCGCCATGTAGAAGCAGAACGCGTTCGTGCCTGAGCGAAAGCCTGCAAAGGCGAATCCTCCGGGGAGTTCCACCTGGCCTGTTGCCCGCCATTCGGCTGAACGCGCACCGAACGGCTGGCGCTTGGAGAGGATCAGCGTGGGACTGGTGTTCGTGAACGCAGCAAACACCGCGAGCTGATAGGAAGCTGGTTTGAGTAGTGTCGCGAGCTTCGCCGCCTGGGCTCGTTGCGAAACTCCCTCCACCACGATCAGGTCGGCATCAACGGGTCGCAGCACTTCGGCAATCTCAGCAAGCCGCGCGGACGGATCCGCGGCGCCCGCAGCATCCAGCCCGTCCAACTGCGCCGTGACGATGCGCAACGATTGCGCGTGAAGTTCCATCAGGGACATCCACGCGATCACGACGCACCAAACGATCCATTGCCGAGTCATGTTCAACAGGCCGGGAATACCGAAGGCAGTTCACCTCGGCCACGACTTGTCGGCGAACGTAGGAGACGGAAAGTGGCGGTGTAAAGCGTGATTCACGGCAGGGATGCGCGGGCAGGAGGCTCGCGAAACTCCGAAGACGGAGTTGCGAGTTCCACCAGCCGACGACTACGCTCGCTTCGCTATGCAAAGCAAGGCCACCTCCGTCCGGCAATACCTGAAGGAACTTCCCGCCGACCGCCGCGCGGCCATCGAAGCCGTCCGAAAAATCATTCTCGCCAACATCGATCCGCTCATCGAAGAGGGCATGCAGTACGGCATGATCGGCTATTACATTCCGCACACGGTCTATCCGCCCGGATACCATTGCGACCCGAAACAGCCGCTGCCGTTCATCTGCCTGGCCTCGCAGAAAAATTACATGTCGCTCTACCTCGGCTGCATTTACGGGCGGCCCGAGGTGGAGAAAAAATTTCACTCCGACTGGGCGAAGACCGGGAAGAAACTCGACATGGGAAAGGCCTGCCTGCGCTTCCGAAAGGTCGAGGACCTCGCGCTCGACATCATCGCCAAATCCATCCGCGATGTGTCCGTCCCCCGCTTCATCGAATTCTACGAATCAGTGATCAAGACCATGCGCAGTCGCAAACGAAAATCGTCTGCCAAGACCGGTTCCAAATACAAAGCCCCGGGGAAGCCGGCGACGAAGAAGCCCAATCCTCGCTAGACCCGCCGGCGCCTGCGCGAATCGATCCCGCTCAACGCCTATTCGGTCCTCTGAAGTTCTGCGTCCTCCAGCCGTTTCGCGAGCAGCGCCTGCTCGGACTTCAGCTCCGCCAGCGCCAGCGCCTTTCGCAAATGACTGGCGGCGGCCTCATGGTTCTGGAGCTGTGATTCAAACTCCGCGCGCACGGCGTAGAGCAGGTAATACGATCCCAGCGTCTCGCGATGGGCGATGGCTTCCAGCGCATCAATCCCGGCCTGCGGTCCCTCCACGTGCGCCACTGCCACCGCGCGGTTCAGCGCCACCACCGGCGAGTTGTCGAGTTCCACGAGGCGATCGTAGAGAGCAAGAATGCGCGGCCAGTCGGTGGATTCGTAGTCGGGAGCGGTGCAATGACACGCGGCAATGCCGGCTTGCAGATGATACTCGGTCACTTCGTCGCCCGCAGCCGAGTGCGCGAGATGAAACATCCCACGCGCAATGGATCGATGATCCCAACGCGCGCGATCCTGTTCCTTGAGCCGAAGAATGTTTCCCGCCGTATCGGTGCGAGTGGTGAGCCGCGCGGCGTTCAGCAACATCAACGCGAGCAAGGCGTGCACGCGCGGCAGGCTGCCGACTGGATGCGCGGCAAGACTGCTGGTGAGCCGGATCGCTTCGCGACACAGCTCCTCACGCACAAGATTGTCGCCGCTCGACGCCTTGTAGCCTTCGTTGAAGAGCAGGTAGAGCGATTGCAGGACGCCGTCGAGCCGCGCGGAGGATTCCTCGCCGGACGGAATCTCGAACGGCAGGTTCAGCTCGCGAATTTTTTGACGGGCGCGCACCAGTCGTTTCGCGATCGCCGCTTCGCTGGTGAGAAACGCGCTGGCGATTTCTGCGGGACTGAATCCGCACAGCGTTTTCAGCGCGAGCGCCGTTTGCGCTTCCTGCGGTATGAGCGGATGGCAGCACGCGAACATCAGTTGCAACCGACGGTCCTTAATCTCGCTGTCGAACGCAGGCGAATCCTCCGGATCACATTCGTTCGCCCAGTTCTCGATGAAGGTGACGATCTGGGGCTGCTTGTCCGAGAACAGCTTCTCGCGGCGGATGATGTCGAGCGCGAGATTCTTCGCCGTTTGCGTGAGCCACGCGGCGGGATTCTTCGGCACGCCGTAGTAAGGCCACGTCTGCAGCGCCTTCACGAGCGCCTCTTGCACGACGTCTTCGGCGAGTTGCAAACGGTCGAGGCCGAAGATGCCCGTGAGCACGGACACGAGCTTGCCCGCTTCGTGACGGAAGAGGTGCTCCGCCAGCGGTCCAATGCCTTCGGTGGGAACCGTCGGCTCAGGAATGTTCTCTGGGATGCTCACCTGGCCGCGGCGGCTTCGAGGGAGATTTCCTTGGCCATGATGCCGCCGTTCACCGCGCGCTCACGCACGGCGCACATGTCGGCTACCGGACGCACTTCGACCACCACTCCGTAGTCGAGTCCCGGGCACAATTGCGCGATGGACACGGCTTCGGCCTCGTCCGCGACGTGCAGGTAGAAGTAGCCACCGATGGTCTCCTTCGATTCGGCGAACGGACCGTCCGCGACCGCGCGATTCTTGCCGGAGACGATCTTGCCCGAGCTCTGGAGCGGATGTCCGCCGGAGCATCGGCCTTCGCGCTTCAGGCGATCGAACCACGCATACCAGGCGGTCACGACCTTCTGGATCTGTTCGGGCGACATGCCTTTGTCCCAATTGGTGCCGCGGAAAAGGAGCAGGTAATCAACTTTTTCAGTGCTCATGGTGTAATGGGGTGAAGTGACTGTTTGGTTCAAACACTGGCGAAGGTCAGTTTGCGACGCGCCCGTACGAAGCACGGACATTCGTTCAGCAGCGGGCGCACCTCAACCGTGGTGCCGTAGAACAACGTCGGGGACGATTTCGCGATGGCGACAGCTTCATCCTCGCTCCCAGCGAGCAGAATCAGATAGCCGCCGATGCCTTCCTTGCTTTCGACGAAGGGCCCGTCGGTGACGCCCCGGCTTCTCTCGCCGGACACCACCTTCCCCCGTCGGGCCAGTGGTTGACCCGCCTTGATGAGGCCGCGCTTCGCCAGATCCTCATGCCACGCGATGACATCGTCGAGCAGGCGTTGCAGTTCGTCCTGCGGCAGACCTTCGTCCCAGTCTTTCCCGCGAAAGAGGAGCAGGTATTCAGACATTGGCTTCGTATCGTTCATAAAGTTCTCAGTCGTTCAGGTTTCAACTCTACAACGAACAGGCGGGCTTGCTGAGGACAACTTTCCCATTGTGGAACTACTTCTTCAGCATCGCTTCCCAACGGCGCTGCATCTCCGCAGGTGTCACCTTCTCAATCTCCTGCTGAATCATCCATTGATGGCCGAAGGGATCCTGAACGGAGCCGCTCCGGTGGCCGTAGAACTGATCCTGCGGCGGCATGAGAACCGTCGCCCCGGCCTGCTTCGCCTGTTCCATCAGCGCATCGACGTTCGGCACCATCAGGCTCAGCTTTACCGGCGTGCCGCCCAGCGTCTGCGGCGCCTTGTTGTAGGCCGGATACTCGTCCGCCAGCATCACCACGGAGCCGTTGATGATGAGCTCGGCGTGACCGATCTTACCCGACTCAGGATCGACCAGACGGAAGCGTTCCACCGCGCCGAACGCAGCCTTGTAGAACTCGATGGCTTTCGCCGCGTCACGCACCGCGAGCGCCGGGCTGAGCGGTGGATAGTCGTTCATGGTCTCGTTCATGGCGGCTCGTAGTTTAGGTTTAATCCCCAACGATGGTTTTGAATCCCCCGTAGGTCATGCGCTTGCAATCGAACGGAATGTTCTTCGGGTCGCACATCGCGTTCATGCGCGGATCCGCCATTACCTTCTTGTTCACCTTGTCGCGGTGCGCGCGGGATTTGTAAGTAATGTAGGCGAACACCACCGTCTCGCCCGCCTTTGCTTTGGAGAGTTTTGGGAAAGGAACGCCCATCGGCACCTTGAGGTCGTCGCCCACGCACTCGCGGTAATCCAGCGCACCGTGCTCACGCCAGACCTTGCAGGCCTGCTTTGCGATGCGCTGATAAGCCGCAAGGTTCTTCTTTGGCATGGGAATCACGAATCCATCGACGTATTTCATAATCTAGTTTGGTGTTTGGTTTTGGTTCTCGACTGTAAATTAAATTAACCACCCGCCATCGCGCCAACGACGAGGAATGCTTCTTTTCCACTGACGACCGCTTCAGGCAACAGCGTCTCCGGTGGCTCCAGCGACAAATCTTCCCTGCACGCGAAAAATCGGATGAACGGCCGGCGCTTTAGCGTGCCGTGATCCCGAATCGTCCCGCGCAACACCGGATGCTTCGCCTCCAACGCATCCAGCACCGCGCGAATCGTCACCGGCCCGGCAACTTCGAGCGACACCTCGGCACCAACGCGGGCAAGATTCCGGAGATGGTACGGCAATGCGACGCGAATGATCATCACTTGAGCGTCTGCACTTCCACCGACAACACGCCCGGGAGATGCGACGCGATCTCGGTCCACGAATCCCCGCCGTCCGGCGAGCAATAGACTTGGCCGCCTGTGGTGCCGAAATAAACTCCACACTTGTCCAACGTATCCACTGCCATCGCGTCGCGCAGCACGTTCACGTAGCAGTTCTTTTGTGGCAGTCCCTTCGTGAGCGCCTCCCACTCGTTGCCGCCCGTCTTGCTGCGATACACGCGCAGCTTGCCGTCCGGCGGGTAGTGCAGCGAATCGCTCGTGATCGGCACCACGTAAATCGTCTCCGGCTCGTGCGCGTGAACGTCGATCGGGAATCCGAAGTCCGTCGGCAAGTTGCCGCTCACTTCACTCCACTGATCGCCTGAGTTGTCGCTGCGCATGATGTCCCAGTGCTTCTGCATGAAAAGCACATCGGGCCGCGACGGGTGCAGCGCGATGCGATGCACACAATGGCCCACGTCCGCGTCCGGGTCCGGCAGTTCGTATTGCGACTTCAACCCCTTGTTGATCGGCTTCCACGTCAGCCCGCCGTCGTCCGTGCGGAACGCGCCTGCCGACGAGATGGCGATGTAGATGCGTTTCGGATTCTTCGGATCGATGATGATCGTGTGGACCGCCATGCCGCCCGCACCCGGTTGCCAGAGCGCGCCCTTCACGCCGCGCAGCGTGGGCATTTCCTTCCAAGTCTTGCCGCCGTCGGTCGTCTTGAAAATCGCCGCGTCCTCCACGCCCGCATATGCGGTGTCCGGATCCGTCAACGAGGGTTCGATGTGCCACACGCGCTTGAACTCCCACGGATGCTGGGTGCCGTCGTACCACATGTGCGTGCCCACCGCGCCTTCGTAAGCGAACTCGTTGCTCTTGCCCTTGGGCATCCCGTCCGGCCCCATTAAGTCCTCTGGCTTCGTGCCCGGCGGATTCCACGTCTTGCCGCCGTCATCCGAACGCTGGATGATCTGTCCGAACCACCCGCTCGATTGCGACGCGTAGATGCGGTTCGGGTCCACGGTCGAGCCTTTGAGATGATACATCTCCCAGCCTGCGAAGTGCGGCCCGGTGATGTCCCAATTCTTGCGCGTTCCATTTGCCGTGAGGATGAACGCGCCCTTCTTCGTGCCAACGAGGACTCTGATGCTGCTCATGGTTTTGGTAGGTTGATTGAACTGTCTCTTCTTGCCGCCATCTCACGCCGGACGCCCAGTGCCGAGTAAGCCCGCGAACGCCTTGCGTCCGACCCATAGCAGGTAAAGCGCAAGCGCCACGATGACCAGAATCATCGGGGAGAAAAGCCCCTCGCCCTTGGTGATGAAGGCGTGGAACGCGAGGATGTTCACGATGATCGGTCCGAGCACGAGCAAGCCGATGTTGCGCGTGAAGGGAATCGCGACCAGCACGCCGCCGATCACTTCGAGCACCTTCACGAACGTCAGGTAGCCTGTCGGCGCGAATGCGCCCATGAACAACGCGGGCGGCGTTCCCTCCGGCGGCGGCGGCGGCGTGGGCGCGAGGTTAAAGAGCACCATCACGCCAGCCATGATGAACAACGCGCCGAGCAATCCGCCGGCGACATGTGGGATGTATTTCATAGTTGGGATAAACGGACAGTGCTACGAGACCGCCAGGCCATGGATCTCCCGGCACGTACTGTGTATTCCGGTCGAGAGAAGTAATGCGACGCGCAGCGATTCATGCAGGTTCCTTGCGGGCGAGCGCCTTCAGCGCGTCCTTGCCGACCCAGCGCGCCGGCGCAGCTGTCGACGAGGCCAGCGTTCGCGCCAGCGCTACAGCCTTGGAGCGAAGCACCGAACTGCGCCCGCCGACGGCGCGCAGCGCCCAGCTCACAGACTTTTTCACGAAGTTTCGTTCATCGCGCGTAGCCATTTCGATGAGGGGAAGAAACTGAACAAAGGTGTCGTCCTTCGCGGCCTTATCGTGCAATGCCAGGCTGGCGAGCAGCGCGAAAGCGGCGCGCTTCTCGAACTCGTTCTCGCGCTTCGCCCACTCCGCGACCTTGCGGTAAGCGTGCGGCGTGCGGTCGAACAACTTGAAACAAGCCGTGTCGCACGTGGCCCAGTTGTCGAAATCTCGGCACCATGCGTCCAGCAAGGCTGGTGTGACCTTCTCCGGCTCCGCGACATAGATGGCGACCATCCGCGCCTCGTAATTCCCGGTCTTCCAGAGCGCCAGCGCCAGCGGGTGATTCCGACCAATTTGCTTGGCCAGCGTCTGCATCTCATTCATCCGAATGCCAAAGGCATCGCGCGTCACAATGCCGTAGCGCGTGGACATCTCCTTGAGGATGCGCGGGTCGCTAAGCTTCTTCAAGGTCGCGAGCACGGAAGCAGCATCCGCCGTCGATGTGGGCGCGGAGGGCTTCTCGTTTCGCTTCGGCGAAGTCTTCCTTAAACCCACCTTCGCCGCATTCTCCGCCGCGCGCGCCCGGACAATCTTCTTCACCAGCGCAAGCGGCAGCGGCTTTTCGGTGGTGAACTGAATGGTCCCCTTGCTGACCGTGAAGCCTTTGAGTTCGTCGTGAAACTGCGCCTGCGTCGCCGGACTGGCTGCGTAGAGCGCGCAATGCTTCTCCCACGCGCCGAGATAAACGAGCGGTCGGCCATGGAGTTTGAAGCCCGTAAGGCCGTAGCCGATGTATTCCTCCGCGCCCGGGGCAGCGGCGTGAATGGCACGGCGCAGTTTCTCCAACAACGCACGATGCTTCGGCGTCGCGCGTGCGAGATACTCGTCGATGGTCGTCGGTTTGGCGGTGGACATCGTTGCGTTGGCGAGCGCTATTTCGGCGTCGCGTAGCGGCGGTCGGTGGGAAGCCCAATCTCCAGTGGACGCAGCTCGATGATTCCAAACCGCGCTGACGGCCAGCCCGCGGCGACTTCCACCGCCTCGTCGCGGTCGCGCACGTCGATCAGGAAATAGCCGCCCACTGTCTCCTTCGATTCTGTGAACGGGCCGTCCTTCACCAACCGTTTGCCATCGCGAACCTGCACCGTCGCGGCGGTGTGCGCGCTTTGGAGCGGTTCAGCTGTGACGAGGCGACCGGTCTGAATCAGCTTGTCCACGTAAGCGAGCGTTTCGCGACGGAGCTCATCCCACTCCGCCTCGGTGAGCTTGTTCAGCTTCGCTTCATCTTCCCAAGCCAGGCACAGAAATTTCATGAGTCCTTTCTTTGGCGCCGTCGGCCGCAGCGCGCGCGCGTTCCGAACATCAGGGTTTCGACGGCGTATCCACGATCGCCTTGATTGACGCGAGACCGCTCTCGAACTGGCCGCCGACCATTTTGTCCATGTCCATGATCAGGCACATGGCGCGCCCGATGAAATCGTTTGTGCCCGACATGGCCCACGTGACCGTGGTCTGCTCTCCCTCGGGCTTGAAGGTGAACTCTGCCTCACTGACGCCGGCCATCGGCTTGTAAAACTCCAGTTGGAACCGAACCAGTTCGTTCGGCTTGCTCTCGATGATCGTCATCTTCCCTTCGCCGACCTCGTTGTTGCCGGCCCAGGTCATCGCCGCGCCTTTACCACCGGCCGGACCTTCGAAGGTGCTCTTCGCGTTCGGATCGAGCTTCATCCAAGGCGACCACGGCTGCCATTTCTTCAGCTCGTTGATGTGCGGGAAAATCGCCGCCGCCGGCGCGGCCATCGTCGCGCTGCGACTGATGCGGAAGGTCGAAGGCTGCATCGCCACAACGATCACGAAAATGACCACCAGCGCGGCGAATGCGCCCAACGCGATGAGTACCTTTTTGCGCATAAAGATGTCTGAGGATTCGTTGTTAACACTGGGTTACCGGCGCGACGCTGACCATCCATTCAACTCCGAAGCGATCTTGGAGCATCCCAAATCGCGGACACCAGAACGTCTTCATCAAAGGCATGGTGACCTTGCCGCCGTCAGCCAACGCGGCGAAGGCTTGGTCCGCCTCCGCCTCGGTTTTGACCGAGATGGACATCGAGAAGCCATGGAACCCGCCCTTCTCCATCCCGCAGCCATCTGAAGCCATCACCACCGACTGGCCGATACGGAAGCTGCAATGCATCACCTTGTTCTCCCAACCGGGAGTGAGCCTTTCCGGTGGAATCGGTTCGGGCGAATCCTTGTAGCGCATCATCATCTCGACCTCCGCGCCGAGGGCTTTCTTGTAAAACTCCACGGCCTGTTCGCAATTGCCGCTGAAGAACAGGTAGGTCTGAACGATTCGTTGATCGGTGTTCGTGCTCATAATGGTTGCGCTTAGTTCATAGCTACGACGAACGGGAAATCGGGCCGAGGACAGGAATTTTCCTGAATCGCCGCAGACGGGAAATCCCACCGGCAACAGGGGCCGGGCGACGACGGTTCATCCAGAATCAGTGTAATCTGCGACATTTTGCGAGCCTCCGGTGCCCGCCGAAATGGCCGGCACCGCCACCGATTCAAGCGAAGGAAACAGCTGATTGCCAGCGAGAGTTTTAGGGAAATCGCAGCGGGCGCGAATCTATGGCCGCAGGTTCCGGCTGACGGCTCAACTCACCGCGCCACACCGCACTCGTAGGCGAACCAAGTGGGATTGAACGCGCCGACCGGGCCTTTGAGCTTCTCCAGTTCGTCCGCCGGACCGTGAATTTCAAGCCGGACGACCTCGCACAGCTTCAACATCTGATCGAGCTGGGCGCCGACATTGGCAAGGTGAGCCAGGGCACCCTCCGCGCCGACGTAGGCTTCACGGCAGAACACGATGTCGCCGTTAATGGTGAATTCGTAGTAAAGCAGCTTTTCCTCGGTCTGCGCCCGGGCAACGAACTCATGGAGCAACGCCTTGACCGCAGCCATCTGGCCGGGACGCACTTTGAAGTAGGGATGCAGGCTGACGGAACGTTCGATGCGATTCATGGCTGGCAAGGTTGGTGAAGGTTTTCGGATCTTCAGTTTATGAACTAGGCGATATCAGGTCGCCAAACTCGATGAGTGTCATCAAATGCCAAAACCCGCGCTCGCGTCGAGCGTCATCACTGGGTACGTGGCGAACCATCGTTCGGCGTGACATCACCGTGCGGAGGACATTTCATCGCTCCATGACGATTCGCGCCAGTCTGTTGCTCTTGCTAGGGCTATTTTCGAGCACTGGGTCGGTGGTCGCCGCGCCGGGTCAGGAGTTGATCGCCGATCGCGAGTTCAGGCTGGGTTTCATCCTGTGGGAACCGAAACCCGGACGGCACGTCCGCTATGGAGAATTGACCACCGGCGCGGCCAAGCCGGTTTGGGGGTTGTCCCAATGGAGCAGTCGGTTCCCGCTCAACGCCGCAGAGGCGTATAAGAGTGCGGACGGTTCGTTGACTTGCAGCAATCTCGCCAAGCTCTTGCAGTTCGGCGCAGGGACGACCAATCCGGTCCTCGTCCTCGCCGCCGATTCCTCTATTGAATACGGCCTTCCCGCCCGGAACGCCAAAGACCCGTGGGTTCACCTGCTAGTGGAACAGGAGTTCGCGGAAAGTCCGCCCCTTCCGGAACTGGCCGAAGCCCGATTCAGGGTCGAAGCCCGGCTTGCCCGGTCCCGGAACCGGCATCGCGACGATTATTCGCCGGATCGCCACGCCGCGCAGTTCCAGATCTTCTTCACCGTCCAGAACCGCAACCGCCAGTCCGCCGGTTTCGGAGACCTGCTCTGGTTCGGCGTTCCGGTGTACGATAATCGCGATCGATTCGCAAAGGAGTTCAAAGCCCGGGATTTCGGCGGCACTGCCAAGTTCATCTTCACTCCCGGCGGCGAGACCTACGCGAAAGTCAGCGCTCACGACGGCAATTGGATCACTCTCGAGCGCGATTTGCTGCCGTTGATGCGCGAAGCCCTCGAAACCGCCTGGAAACGAGGGTTTCTCGCCGCCTCCAAGAACCCAGCCGACTACCGAATCGGCGGCATGAACATGGGCTGGGAGCTCCCGGGCTCCTTCGATGTGGAGATGCAAGTGCGGGGATTGAGCCTCAAGGTAATTCCCCGGGTAAACCCCTAAGGGAATCCGGCCACTCCGGAAATCAGCCCACGCACGATCCCATCGGTCACAAGCGGCTTTCCACGACATCCGAAAAAGCCCCTCCGCTTCAACCAGTTGGGCGTCGCCTTGACAGCCGTGTCCATCCGCACCCGCAAAACCGCGCCGTTTTGTCTTAGGGGATTCCCCTAAACGCGACCGGGGATCTACGGGGAGGTTCGATTGTAGGTCCCTCAATTGCGACGGGCTTCGGGTCGAACTTAGGTTCCCAGCATGAGAACATTGGCTCTGTTGTTCGTGCTCTGTCCGATGATGTCGTTCGGAATGGATCGCCTGGCGGCGCTGTCGATGATTGAAACAGGAAACAACGACCGGATGGTCGGACGCGCTGGCGAAATCAGCCGGTATCAAATCCTGAAACGGGAATGGCGCAGCGTGACGAGCTCGACTCGTTACACGGATCCTGAAACAGCCAAGGCGGTGACGCTGGCTCTCATCGATCGCCGGGTGAAGTCCTTTCAGCAGGTCTACAACCGCCAGCCGACGAACTTCGAATTCTACGCGCTCTGGAACGCCCCGGGCCAGGTCCTCAACGGCCGCGTCAGCCGCGTGGTCGCCGAGCGTTGCCAGCGCTACTCAAACCTCGTCGAGTGGAAAGGCAAACCGACGCCGGTCGTGGCCAAGGCGAACGCCAAACCCAAGTTATCGACCGGCGCAGTGATGTTGGCGGCACAATAAGCGCCCCCCTTCAGAACCTGAGAATTTCAAGCCCGCTTCCGTCCGCGTGGTGGTGGACGGAAGCGGGCGCGGCGGACAGCCACCTCAAGATTCTCGGCGCTTCAGACACGACACCTCAACTCGCTGTCATCATCGCGGAGAGCTTCCTTGCGTTGGAAGCCATCCACTGAAGCCGGAGCTCCCGAAGTCCGGATTCCATCCAGAACAAATTCTCGCTCTCCGAACTCATTGCCTTTTCACCGAAGTCACACCACTGATTGAAGTAATCGAATTCTCCAGTCTCGAGACATCGCTCGATGTAGCCCCGGCATTCCGCCTCGTAATGCTCGAAGAGGATTCGAAACTCCTTAAGCGCCTCCCGCTGGGCCGACGCTCCGATCAACTCGTAGCCTGCATCCGCGTCGGCAAACACAGTCCTCCAGTGGAAAAAGACATTCCACATCAACTGCGCCAACCCGCCGTTCGTAATCTCCGCTTCGAGCATCTCAGTCACGACAACCATGCGCAGCTCGATTGGGACATCGCGGAAGCAATGGAAAGTCTTCGACCTCCAATCGGGGACTTCCGGATAACGCTGGCGAAACCACCTGTGAACCTTCGCTTCAATTGCGGTCGGTTTCACAGGCGGTGTCCCGGGTCTACTTCTTCAACCACGCCGGGATCGATTCGGTCGCCCAAATCTCATCCACGGGCTGGCGTGGCCGCACCACCGCCGCCTGGTTTTTGTTCACCAGCACCTCGGCAGCGAAGCCACGCGAATTGTAGTTCGACGCCATCACGAAGCCATACGCGCCCGCGCTGAGCAGCGCGAGATAATCGCCCTCTCCCACCTTCGGAAGCGGACGATCCTTCGCGAAGTAATCGCCGGATTCGCAGATCGGCCCGACGACATCCGACGAAACCGTTGCCTTGCTGCCGTTACGCGCCAGCGGAACGATCTGGTGGTAGGAATCGTAGAACGCGGGGCGGATGAGGTCATTCATCGCGGCATCCACGATCACGAAGTTCTTCTTGCCCGTGCGCTTCACGTACTCGACGCGCGTCACAAGAATGCCCGCGTTGCCCACGATGAAGCGACCCGGCTCAATGAGGATGCGCAGGCCCAGCGGCTTCAACAGCGGCACCAGCGTCTTCGCGTAAACCTCGGGCGTAAGAATCGCCTTGGCCGACGCGGACTTCCACCACGCCGAATCACCGCTCTCCAGCGCCGGATTGTAGACGATGCCCAAACCGCCGCCGATGCTGAAGAACTCGAAGTTGTATTTCTTCGCCAGCTTCGCAACCAGCGGCACCACCTTCTTCACCGCCAGCTCGAACGGCTTCACCTGCGTGAGCTGCGAACCAATGTGCATCTGCAGGCCGCGCAGCCAGAGGTTCTTCAGCTTGCTCGCACGGGCGTAAACGCCTTCCACCTGCTCGAACGCGATGCCGAACTTGTTTTCGTACGTGCCCGTCGTGATCTTCGCGTGCGTGCCGGCGTCCACGTTCGGATTCACGCGCACCGCCACCGGCGCCTTCTTCTTCAAGCGCGCCGCCACCTTGTTGATGCGAATCAGCTCCGCCTCGCTCTCCACGTTGAAGGAATAAATCCCCTTCTTCAACGCGAACTCGATCTCACGCTCGGTCTTGCCGACGCCGGCGAAGACGCACTTACGCGGGTCGCCGCCTGCCGCAATTACACGGCGCAGCTCGCCTTCGCTCACCACGTCGAAGCCGCCGCCCTGATTTGCCAGCGTGCGCATCACCGCCGCGTTGGAGTTCGCCTTCATCGCGTAGCAGATGAGGTGATTCAGCGGCGCGAGGGCCTGGTCGAGCTTCTGGAAATGGTCCGTCAGCGTGTGCTGGGAATAGATGTAGAGGGGCGTGCCGTGCTTCTTGACGAGGCTCTCCACGGAGACGCGTTCGCAGTGCAGCTTGTTTCCGACGTAATGAAAGTCATGCATAAAGCGGATTTACTTAAGGGTTGGAAAAAGGGTTGTCACGAAAAGAGTCATCCGGACGCAGGCACTGAACCCGCGTCCGGATGAAAAAACTGGCAGGAACTCCGTCGCCCGCCCAACGAATCAGGGCTCGCTAAGCAACTTCGCCCGGCGCTGGTGATACTCCTGCGCGGTGATGGAATCTTTCTTGTACATCTCCAGCAATTCCGCGAGCTTCTGGTCCTTCGTCTTGGGCGCGGACGGGTCGACCTTCGGCGCCGAGGGGGCGGCAACCTTCGTTTCGGCTGGAGCTGGCTTCACCGCCTTCGGCGCATCGGACTTCGCAGCATCCTGCGCCTTCTTCATTTCCTTGGTGCGACGCGCTGCTTCCTTCTCCGCTTGTTTCGCCTGCTCCCTCGCGGCGGCATCCGCAGCGGCCTTCTGTTTCGCCTGCTCTTTGGCCACCGCCTTCAAACGCTTCGCTTCCTCGGCATCAGCCTTCTTCTTCTGGTCCGCGGCTTTCTTGGATTGAGCTTCGGCCGCAGCCGCCATCTCAGAACGTTTCTGCTCCTCTTCACGCACCTTGCGTTTGGCTTCCTCAGCCGCCTGCTTCTCGCGTTCACGACGCGCCTTGGCTTCCGCTTCCAACTCCTTCTCCGTCGGCAAAGGCTGGGCCTTCACCGCTTCCGCCGCAGGCTTGGGCTGAACTGCGGGAGCAACCGGAGCGGCCACCGCTGGCGTCTCCACCGGTTTGCTGGCCGCCTGCTTCTTGCCTTCGAGCTCGGCCTTAATGCGCGCGATGCGTTCCTGACGGGCCTTCTCCTCCTGCGCCTTCTGCTCTTCGTACTTCGCCCGCTTCTCCTCGGCTTCCTTTTCCTTTGCTGCCTTCTCCGCGTCCTTCTTCGCCTTAATCTCAGCCGCCGCCCGACGCTTTGCTTCCTGGGCCGCTTTCTCTTTCGCTTCCTTCTCCGCCTTCAAGTCCGCCTCGGACTTCTGCGCATTCTGGGCGTCCTGTTTCTCGTAAGCCTGGGCCAGCGCGGTGCGCGCCTTGGCCTCGTTTTCAGGCTTCATCGTCGACCCTGCGGCCTGGGTCGCAGGCTGCGCCGTCTCCTGCGATTTCTTGGAGCGGAAAATATTGAGAATCGAACGGTTGTTGGCCTGACGCTCCTCCGGAGTCATCCGGCGGGAATCGACAAGCGCCTGTTCCTCCTGACGTTTGCGCTCCGCTTCGAGTCGCTTGGAGTTCTCCGCCGCCTGCTTCGCTGCGATTTTCTGCAAACGCTGCTGCTCCTTCGCTTCCGCCTTGGCCTTGGCCTTGGCTTCCGCAGGCGTCAATGGCTTGGCCGGCGGAGCTGGCGGCGTGATGTCCGCCTTGTGACCACGCGCCTCGGCGGCTTTCAACACTTCGAGCTCGATGCGCTTCAGCTCCTTTTCGCGCTCAGCTTCCAGACGCAACTTCTCTTCCTGCTGTTTCTGGGTTTCCTCCGCCTTGGCCTTGGCATCCGCCTCTTTCTTGGCGTCGGCAGTGGCTTGGGCGGACAGTTTCTGGGTCACCAAGGCTGCGTAAACGAGACAGCAAAGGACGAGACGAAGTGAATTGCGCATGACTTCTCGATACTGCAAACGGCAGGGTCAGGCAACAGCATTATCGGCCGGAGCGCTGCCCCGGGGAGCAAGCGCCGGACTCACTCACAATCCGCGCAGCCGGAAGAACAGATTTGTCGGCGACGGCGCGTTCGTGACCGCGAACTCCCCACCAATCAATCCACGCAAACTCGTGTCCGGTGCCCAATTCGTCGAGTACAGCTGCGTCGCGCGTTCCAACACGTAACCGCCCGCGTTTGTCGGCCACGCCACGATGGTGTTCGGCGGCGCGGACGCAATGCGCAGGCTTGGCAACGCCTCGTCGCCATCCAGCACGCCGTCCGCATCGCGATCAATGCCCATGCGCGTTCCTGAGCCCACGGGCACGCCCATGACCGTCAACATGTCCCCCGCCAGGACTTTCGCCCGCAGCTGAGCACGGGTCATCGACGGCGAGTTCGTCGAGTCCGGTTTGTAATTCTGTGACCCCGGCTGGTAGACGAACCCTCGGGTGATTCCGTCCACCGTCCCCTTGATCACGAGATTGATGTTCGTCCCGGAAACCGCCTGCGCTTCGAGCACGTTCCAGTCATTCGAAACGGTCGTCGCATTGACGTTCGCCGCCGTCACCGTGCGCATGTAACCAACCGCCGGCGCCATTCCCGTGTCGAGGCACAGCACGAAGGCGGCGAGATTGCTCTTCACCACCGAGTCGTTTGCGAAGTCATCAAAAACCGGACGCGAGAGGAACGTGAACAAGTCCGGGTCCTGACCGTCGTGCACCAGCCCGAAGCCGCTGATGCTCTGTGCGCCCGGCGCGTGGTTGAAGTTCATCTTCTGATACACGTTCCGCAGGTGCGGCACCTTGAAGTCCTGCGGCTCCTGCAATGCCAGCGCCGGGGTGATGCTGCGGTCCGTGCCCGTCGGCAGCTGATGGCAGGTGTTGCAACGAAGCCCCAACGCCAGCGGCGGCGTGCCGAGGGTCGTGTAGTTCGTGTTCATGTAGGCGTTGCGACCCGCAATCGGATTCGCGCCGTTGAAGGTCGCCGGCAACGTGCGGTCGAGATTCTGATTCGGGTTCGGCTGGAAGCGGATCGTGTTGATGTAGTCGCGATACGCCCGCATGTCCTCCGCCGCTAAGACCGACCCGCCCAGCAAGCCGTCGAACGCGTGATTGAAGTGCAGGAAATTCGTCCGGTCACCGCGCCAGTGCAACGGATCGACCCCGTTCAAACCGCGCAAGGTCTGCGTCGTCATCGGCCCCTTCATCGGGTGCATCACGAAATTCGTGTTAAACCCATTCGGGAACAGCGTCGTGATGCCGGAAAGCTTGGCTCGCACCGTTTCCAGGTTGCCCTGCGGATCGCCCAGATCCCACGCGAGCATGTCCATCTCGGAATCGATATGGCACGACGCGCACGACACCGTGCCGTTTCCGGAAAGCTTCGCGTCGTAGAGAAAGCCGCGTCCCTGCCGCACGATGGCCGGCGTCGGGTCATGACTGCCAATCGCAATCTCGCGCACGAGCGTTCGCGCGCTGGGGTTCACCACGGAGATGGTGTTCGCCAGACGGTTCAACACGTAAAGCGCCTGGCCCGGCTTCAGCGCCAGCCCGCGCGGGCCGCGCATCGTCCGGGGATTCGCCACTGAACCCGGCGCGTCCGGATTGAGATCAATCCGCGCCATGACCGTGCCGCTGTCCGAACTCACCTGGGCGACGCGATCCGATCCAAACGCCGTCACGAAGTAATTCGCGCCGCTCGGACCGAACGCGATCGCCGTGGGCTGCGCCAGCGCGTTGGTTTGGTCCCGACGGCTCGGGAAGTTCACGTAGTCAAAGCCGGGATTCAGATCGAACCGCGTCACCGCGCCGCTCGCGATGTCGATCTTCGACACCTGGTTCGTCACGAACGCGCCCCGCAACGCTGGCTCAAAGCGCGTGAGGTTTCGCGCATCCGTGTTCGCCACGTAGAGGTCGCCGTTATCCGGCCGCACCGCGACCGCAAAGTTCACCGTGCCCACGCGCGGGAAGTAACGCGTCACCGCCAGCGTTGCCGTGTCGATCTCCACCACATCATTGTCCGGCATCGTGTAGCGAATCACCGCGTTCGGACCCGAGGTCCACGCCGGATCCGTCGCATCCACAATCAAGCTGGCCCGCGGCGGGCGCGGCAACGTCGGCTTCATCGGCGGCACCGCGTTCGTCGGCTGCAGCGGCGCCTTGTCGAATGGAATCAGCGTCGTGCGATTACCAGACAGCGCGAACGCGGCGTAAACCTTCGTCCCGTTCGAGTTCACGACGATCGAGCGCGGGTTCTCACCGAAGACCGGGATGTTGGTGACCACCGCGTGACTCGCGAGATCGATGACCGTGATGCGGTTGTTTCGCGACGCCGTCACAAACGCCCGCCCGTTGGCGAACGCGACATCCGCCGGCTCGTCTTTCACCAGAATCGTGTCCGTCACCACGCGCCGCGACACCGACACCACGCTCACGCTGTCCGAGACTTCGTTCACCACCCACACCTCGTCGTTGCTGAGCGCGTTCACGGAGACGGGCTCCAAGCCGACGGGAATTTCCGCGATGAGGATCGGATTCTGGGAACGGGAGACATCGAAGACCGACAGGCGGTTGTCCGGCGTATTCACCGCGAAGAGACGCGTGCCATCCGGCGAGAGCCGAATCGGACTCGTCTGCTTGCCCTCGAAGTTGACGAAGGTTTGTCCCAACGCAGCGACGCCCGTGAGCGCAACGGAGATGGCCGGGACAATCGAACGAAGAACGCGGACAAGGCACTTCATAAAATGGCGACGTTTGAACTCAACAACCTGAAGTCAGGTCGGTCACTACGGGAACGGATTTCGCGCTCAGATTACCGTTCCGCCGCGCCTTTGTCCATCGGGGTTCTCCGGAAAGTTCTTCGTCGGGTAGCTGAAAATCGTGCCCCCACCATCCAGCAGGCTGCTCATGCCACGATTAAATCCCGCATGCGGCGCATACGCGGCCAAGTCCGTAGCCATGGCAACAAAATCGACCGGAATACTCCCCGTCTTGCGTTGACCGAGGTAGCCGAAGTCAAACTTGTCCGCCACCACGCTGTAGCGGAGAACGGCGCGGGTCATCACGATTTCGAGCAACAAGTGAACCGCCCGCACCTCCTTGTAGTTCACCTCCGGCTGGAGCCCCTCATCCGAACCCCCATCCTCCCCATACGACGACGCCGGTTTCGGCTTCATCTCCACCTTGCGGACGAACTCGCTCGTCTTCACCGCACCCGCCGCCAGCAGCATCACGTGCTGCCACGCCACCACGAACCCTCGGCCCAACGGATCAAACAACTCCAATCCCGCTTCCGAACAACTGAGCCGCCGCAATTGCTTCATCGGCGGCATCGCTGGCAGTCGCGCTGTTTCCACAATCTCCGTCTCGATGCCTTCGCTGCGCAACGCCCCTTGCATGGCCGTCGCGTTTTCCAGCGGGAAGTCCTTCACCAAGATGCCGAAGGCGTCATTGCCAAGCACCTGTGCATCCAGCGCGGTCAGGCCTGGAACATGACGAAATGCCCGCTGCAACGCCTCGATGGGCAGCGCGCTCAGTTCCTTTTGGACAACGGCGTAGGACATGGCCATCCATTCGTTACACTCTCACTTCCATTGGCGGAGAAACTCCTTCAGCCCGTCGATGTACTCCTCGCGGCCATCTTCGATGGTGCTGACGTGGTCGCCCGCGATCTCCAGAAACATCTTCGGCCCAGTCGCCGCCTTGAAATTCTTCTCCGCATGATGGAACCCAATCAGATCATCAGCGCGACCGTGAGCCACCAGCACCGGCGCCTTGATCTGCGGCAGGCGATTGATCGTGTCGTAACGAATGCTGTGCAGCCGCCGCACCGGCAACCAACGGAAAAGTTCAGCGCCAATATCCGGAATGCTCGTGAACGTGCTCTGGAGAATCAGCGCGCCCACCGGCTCGCGCACCGCCAGCTCGGACGCGATGCCGCCGCCCAGTGATTTACCGAGCACGACGATGTTCCCCGCCGCGAAGCCCTTCTCGCGAAGCCATCGCCACGCCGCCTGCGCATCGAGGTAAGTACCCGCTTCGTGAACCCGACCTTCACTGCGACCGTAGCCCCGGTAATCAAAGACGAAAACGTTCAGCCCCAGCTCCAGCCAGGCCTTCACCCAGTGCAGGCGATGCCCGATGTTGCCGGCGTTCCCGTGACAGAGCAGCAGGACCTGATGCGAGCGCGCGGCGTGCGTTTCCGCCGGGAAGAACCAACCGTGCAGCCGGAGTCCATCCGGCGTTTGCAACCAAACCTCCTCGACCGGTCGTCCCAACTCCTTCCCCGTCGCCACCAACTTGCGGTTGGGTTTGTAGATCTGTTTGTGCTCGAACCAGCGAATCATGTGACGACCGAACGCTGACAGGAAGACTCGCGGAAGGCGAGCTTGTCTGCGCAATGGACTTCGCTAAAACGTTCGCATGGCACCGGAAGAATCCTCCGCCCGCGATGCAGAAGCTACCAGCGAGTGTTCATTGAACAGCGAACAGTCAACCGGCGAATACTGGCGCTGGTGTCCACGCTGCGGTCATGAACTTCACAACGAGAAGTGCAAACTCCGCTGCCCGCGCTGCCACTACTTCATGAGCTGCTCGGACTTTGATTGAGGGAAACCCGACCCGGAGGAGCCGACGTGAGGAGGCAAAAATAGTGTCCGCCAAACACGCGAAAAAGCGCGGAACTCTTTAAGCTGAAAATTTCGCGCCCTTTGGCGTATTTAGCGGGCAAATCCTGTTGGCATCACTGCGCCCGCGTCACCACCAAATCATCAAACTTCACCGGCGTTCCAGCGAACGGCTTGCCCCACACCGACGACTTGCCCGCGGGCGACTCCATCGTCTCGGCGCGCTTGATCTGCCATTCCTTCGGCTCCGCGTCGCCGTGCTTCCACGCCTTGCCTTCGATCACGAACTCACCGTCCTTCACCTTCCGACATTGGAGCCGCAGCATCGTCCACGAACCCGATTCCCAGTTGAACGGCGCGCTGGCGACGATTTCTTCGCCCTTGAGCAGCTCAATCAACTTCTTCGCCGGCGCCACTTCCAGCTTGTAGCCGCCCACGCCATTGAGCCCGACCGCGAACGTTGGCGAACGTCGGCCTTTGTTCGTGCTCTGCACGCGGGCTGACACCGCTAGACCGGAAGCCTCCGTCGGACCGAACAACACGCCGAACGTCTCCAGCGGCGCGCCGGGAAGTTCGAGGAACTTGTTCCCGGCCTCCTCCTTCACCGCGAACCCGCCGTCGAGCACCATCATGTCTTCCGGCACCTTCTCCAGCTCGGCCTTGTCGAAGCCATTCGTGTAAAGCACCTGCGCACTGGCTCCGCTGACCAACGCCAACGCCGCCATGACCGTCAGCATGGCGACCGAACGAAAAGTCATCCGATTGAATCCGTGTTTATCCGTGTTCATCTGTGGTTACTCGTTTCTCAAAGCCTTCAACAACTCGCCGCGCAACGCCAGCCGCGTCGCCACCCACGTCCACAACAGCCCGCTCACAAACACACCCGCAAGAGTCGCAATGAGCGCGACGAAATGATTCTCCGCGCCCGGTGCGAGCAACGCCGGCAACACCGCCGCCACCGCCGCCGTGATGCCCACCGCAAGACCAAGGGCCAGCAATCCGCCGTGCTCGCTCAGCACCAGCCATTGCAGCGAGCGCCGCCGGAACCCGACCGCTTGCAGCAAGCCCAGCTCGCTGCGCCGCTCCAAAACATTCCGCAACACCACCACGCCCAAGCCCGCGCTGCCGAGCAGCAAGCCCAGTCCGCCCAGAATCTGGAACGTGTTCAGATATGTGTTCTGCACTGCATTAAACGCTTCGAGCCGCTGCGTCGTAGGGGTGAGCTCAAGGCCTACGTCCTGCAACGCGCGCGACATCGCCGCCGAAGTCTTCTCCAACCGGTTCGTCTCCGCGCCGGTGTTCGACGGCACGTCGATGAGGAACATTCGATGCCCGGCCTCGCCCGGAAACCGCTTCACGAACTCCGCTTCGTCGATGAGTAGATTGCCCTGCAGGATGGAATTCGCGACGCCCGCCACGAGCCGGACCTTGAACATCTGCCCACGCTCATCGGTGAACTCAATCGTGTCGCCCAGCTTCTTCCCGAGCGCCCATTGGATCGAAGCTGCGTCACCGATGGCAGGGATGCGTCCATCGAGGCCGGTCCGACGGCGACGTGATCGTGTCGCCGGGCCGGAGGCCGGCAGCTCACGGCAACAGTTCCCACGGATTCGCCGTCGGCAAACCTTTCAACACCTTCGCAAAAGTGAACGCCTTGCGCTGCGCCAGCAGCTCCGGCTTCACGCCCAGCAACCGCGGCGTCTGCGCGCGGTTCAAGTTCAGGCAGCTCGCGTCATCGCCATCGCGCACGCGGAACGGCACCACGCTCACGCCCTGCATCGCCTTCTCGTCGAGACCGTAAAACTCCCGGCCCGCCGTCGAATTCAAATCGCGCACCACCGGCAGCGTCGCTTCGCCGAACAACGCGAACCCGCCCGTGCCCGACGAACGCTTCGTCGCATCGCGACCGGCATCGAGCCGGTTCGCGCCAATCGCTGCCACGAGAAAGCTCCCGCACGCCAGCAACGCCACGCTTGCGAGACTCCGACTCCGCCGACGTGTCCCGTTGCGCAGGCCCATCGCCGCCAGCGTCGGCTGACGACTCGCCTCCGAACGCTCCAACGCCGACAACAGCACCGCGACGCCCGCGAGCAACGCGATGAGCAACAACCCGCCCGCGCCGAAGAACAATCCCGCCGACGCACCGTCACCGCCGAACATCGCCCAGCCGATCATTCCGAGCGCCGCAACTCCGGAGCCGAGGGCGACCCGGCGAGCCCGCCTTCCTTGGGCATTGGGCATTGCGCATTGGACATTCTCGCCGGCCCCTTCGGCGAGAAGCTCCCTCGCCGGTCGCCGCGCCTGTTTGCGCAGCACGATCCAAATCGTCACCGCGCTCACCACCACGCTGGCGAACAATCCGATCACCAGCGTCGTGGGCGTCGCGTGAAAGCGCAGCGCGGACGTGCCGACCGCATCGCGCCAGAGCGTCGCCAAGCCGTAGAGCATCGCCTGCGCGTAGCCGATCCCGCCCGCCATGCCGATCAGTCCGCCGAGGAACGCAATCGCCACGCCCTCGCCCAGCAACAGATTGCGCACGCGCGCCGGCGTGAACCCGAGCGCCAGCAGCACACCGACTTCATTCGTCCGCTGCTCAATGCCGAATTGGAACAGCAGCGCCATGAGAATCAGCGCCGCGAGAATGAGGAAGAAACTGAACCCGATGAACAGCCCGCCAAAGTCCTGCGACTGGCTGGCCCCAGCGAGCGCTTGCGCCCGGACATCGACGAAACGAAATCCAATCGACGCGCGATCGAACGTGCCGGCGACAGCATTCGTTGCGTCGTCAGTTTGAATCGTTTCGAACGAGCGCGGCACAAAACCCGCTTCAACGCACTTTCGACCTCCGTCTGATGCAAATACCAAGACTGCTCGTTGTAGCCAGCCGGAGCGGGAAAACGAATCGCCGTCAGACTGCCGAGATGCTTCCCCACATGCGCTGGCCCGACTTCAAGTTGACGAAGGCCTTCGGCGTGCCGCGGTAGTCGCTCCAGTATTTGTCATCCTTCGGGCGAATCTCGTGCACCAGCGGGAAGCCCGTCTCCCAATCGCCCGCCTTCTCGGCACCAGCGACACCCGGAAAGTCCGGCATCAGCGTCCGGTCCAGCGCCGGGTGGTTCATGGGCAGAATCTCGCGCACGCGAAAGCGATTGGTGGATTCCATGAGTTGCGCCGCCTGGTCGGGAACAAACCATGTCAGCGAGATCTCGAGCCCAACCTTGCGCCGATGATCTTCCGCCAACCACTGATTAACGAGAATCTCGTCGTCCGCCAAGTCCGCGGGCATCCATGGCGCGCCGGCGGCAGTCACCATCGAGTAGGGCGTCGAACGTTCGCCGTGCCGGATGAGGTTGACCAGATAGGTGAGCAAAACCGGTATGGCGTTGGTAGAAAGGTCGCGGGACTGAGCGTGGTCGCATCGTTGAAGCCGCATAACCACCTGCTGACAGATCAGGCGCGCGAATGCGCAGCTCGATCTGATTGCGGGCGTTTGCACCGAGGTTCGACACTGCACTCCGAAAGAGACAGGACGCGATCCAAAGCCCGATGCAGCGTATGGAGCGCATTGCTCGGAGCGAGGGAGTTGGTTACGCCCAGTGATGGCGGAGGAATGAGGTTCAAACCAACGCGACGAAGGCGGTCACCCACCCATTGCCCCCACGAGAACTCCGGTTTCCGCCAAATGTCTCCCCCGGCGAGAAATATCGGCCACGCCCTAATTCGACGGTGCGGAAGGCCCGTCTTTCCACTGCAGACACCGAGCCGCTTTTCCAAAAGTCAAACGCGTTATAGCGATCGGGATCTGGCTGGCGCTGAGATTGAAGTTTCCGCCCGCAGCGCCGCTCAAGATGCCGTGAACTCTCAATCTCAACACCACGGCCGTTTCGTCCTGCGGTGCGAGCGGTGAATCTCCGCCCAACGCGTCGGCTTGCGCGTGCGGAGTCCTGATTCGCCTGCAGACTGAAGTTGCCCATCAGCTCGGATTTAGCAATCGAGTGAACTTTCAGCCGCAAGGCGATGCTGGCATCGTTCTGAGGCGTAATGCGGACTTCGACGCGAACAACGAACTCGGCTTGTGAGATCCGCCACCCTGAGCATCGCCAGTTTGCGCACGCAGCCGCATGGCAAGAGTCTCATTCAAAGCCACGAATCCCTTTGGAATCACGTCACCCCGAGACTGATTGGTTCCTGAAGCTGAATTCCGAGGGTCGCCAGGGTGCCAAAAGGCGGGAGTAGCGCCAATGACGTTAACCAAGTTGGCACGGGCACCGCCGTCTTGCCGTGCTGCAGTTCCCGGAAGTCGTAGCAAAGAAGCCGCATGTGCGTGCGCTTGTTCTCCTGTTTCCCGCGGGTAACGGATTACTGTTCTGGAGCAGAACTCATCAATCCCACCGGAAAATCCTGTCATGCGGTGTCATAGCCGCGTCCACCCAACCCAGCCGCTGCAACGCCAGTTCGCGCAGGCTGAGCCGCACCGAATCACCGACGACGAGCGCGCCGATGAGCGCCGCGCTGCCGACCGCCGCGCCGAGCAGCACGCCCAGATGCCCGCGCCAGTGAAAGCGCAGGCTGCGCGTGATGAGCGTTCGCAGAGTCATCGCCAGACGAGGAAGACCGCAGGTTTACTTCCCGATCTCTTTGATCTTCTCTCCGACCTTCTCGAAGGCCTCGCCTGTCTTCTCGGCTCCCGTCTTCACAGCATCCTTCGTCTTGTCGACGGCAGTGCCGACACCATCGCCGACCTTCTCGGCAGTGTTTTTCACGGCGTCCTTCGTCTTGTCGTAAGCCTTTTCCGCCGTGTCGCCAATTTTCTTCGCTCCGTCCTTCACGGAGTCCGTCGCGGACTTTGCCGTGTCCTTCGTCGTCTCCGTCAACTTTTCAGCAGTCGTCTTCTCCTTGCAGCCCGGAGTGAGGGCGAGAGCGACCACGGCAAACAAACCGACCAACAAGCATTTGATGTTCATAATGAGCTTTTCGTTTCCCTTGAGTTAAGCGGACAGCCGCCAGATCGCAAACACGGATTCAGCGCGAAACGTCAGGACCCCGACTCAAACCAGCCCCAGTTCTTCGTAGATGGCGGAGTTGATCTCCCGCGCGCGCTTCTGGTGACGCGGCTCGCCAGGTTGACCATTGCAATGCCACGCCACGACCAACTCCTGCTCCGGATCAGCGAAGGCGCACGAACTCTGCGAACCACTGTGACCAAACGTCTCTTCAGAAGCATGGCGTCCATAGCCGTAAGGCACCGTCTCCGCGCCGTAACGATTCGAGTTCACGATGAACCCCAGCCCGATATCCAGCGTGTGCTGGAAGGTGTGATCGAACAGCCCTTCGCGATGTCGCCGCGTCAGTTCGCGCAACATCGCCGTCGAAATCACGCCGACCGGAGCGCCGAACTCCGATTCGGCGCGTTCACCCGTCGACGTCGGATCACCCTCGCGCCGATTCGGAGATCGGCGCTCCAACAGCACGTTAAGTAACGCTTCGTAGAATCTCCCCAGTTCCCGAATCGGCCCGCGCACGCCGCTTCCCGGACGACACGCCGCGAAATCCTCTGCCCCATTCCAAAACGGATGCACACGAAACTCGGTGCGGCCCGAGTAATACATCATCGCCATCCGTTCTCCGTAAGCAGCGATTCGGTCCGCAGGAACGCCCATCCACGAATCGCGCATGCCAAGCGGTTCGAAAATCTCCTCGCGCACGTATCGTCCCGGCTCCCGGCCATCGACGCGCCGAATCAGTTCCCCGAGGATGAACCAGCTCGACATGATCTGGTAACCCGCCTTCGCGCCGGGAAACCAATCCGACGCCAGTGGCGTGGCACAGATTCGGGCGATCATTTCGTCCCACGGCAAATTCTCCGCCAGCTTGTCCGCGTCACGAAAGCCCGCCGTGTGCGTGAGTAGATGACGAAGAGTGACGGTCTCCTTGCCGCCCTGCGCAAACTCCGGCAGATGCTTGGCGACGGAATCGTCGAAGCTCAAACGCCCGCGCTCGACCAACCGGGCGATCGCTACCGCCGTGACCGGTTTCCCCGCCGAGAGCCAGAGCGTCAACGTTTCCGGCCGCATCGCCACGCCGGGCCGCGCCTCGCCCAGCGCCACATCGGCAATCACCTCGCCTCGCAGCGAGACATACAGCTGTGCGCCCGGATGCAGAATGGAATGTCGTCCCTGCTCCAGCAGGGCGAGCGTCCGGGGCAAGATTGTCGAGACATCGCGCATCCGGCGTGACGTTAAGGCAGTCACTCGCCGACTCCAAGCGAAGCCTGCGAGCCACGCGATTGGAGCGCCGAACTCCGATTCGGCGCGTTACGGAGAATTCACAGAAGGTAACGAAGGAAACAAAGGTGGAAGTGTGCGCTGCTTCCTTCGTTGTCTTTGTTGCCTTCTGTTCTTTCGTCTTCGGGAGTCGCGCCGAATCGGAGTTCGGAGTTGCACCCTCGCGTTGACGCTCCCCTCCAGACTCCGCAAGCTTCGCGCGCATGTCGCATCGCGGGACACATCCTCCGCCCACTGACGCCGTCAGCTACCCCAGCTCGACGGTTGATCGGGACCGCTGGATTCTTGCGCGTCGCGGCCCGCGCAATCCAGTCGATGCCGGGCGGCCCTACGCGTTCCTCGCCGAGCAGGAACGCGCCGAGTCCGGCGAAGTCGTTCCCGTCGCCACGCTGTTCCTCACGAACCGCGAGTGCCCGTGGCGTTGCCTGATGTGCGACTTGTGGAAGAACACGCTCACTGAAACCGTGCCCGCCGGAGCCATCCCCGCGCAAATCGACCACGCCCTCGCGCAACTTCCGTCGGCGCGCCAAATCAAACTCTACAACAGCGGGAGCTTCTTCGATCCGCGCGCGATTCCGCCGGAGGACCACGCGGCGATCGCAGAACGAGTCCGCCACTTCGAACGCGTCATCGTGGAATGTCATCCTGCGCTCGTCGGCGAATCCGCGCTGCAATTTCGCGACAGGCTCAGCGGCAAGCTCGAAGTCGCGATGGGTTTGGAGACCGTGCATCCCGATGTGCTGCCGAAGCTCAACAAGCGGATGACACTCGATCAGTTCTCGCGCGCCGCGGAGTTCCTCCGCCAACACGACATCGCCCTCCGCGTCTTCGTGCTGGTGAAGCCGCCATTCCTCGACGAATCGAAGGCGCGAGAATGGGCTGGTCGCTCCGTCAGTTTCGCCTTCGATTGCGGCGCCAGCGTGGTCTCACTCATCCCCACCCGTCTTGGAAACGGCGCGCTGGAAACGCTTGAAGCTCGCGGCGACTTCGCTCCGCCGAAACTCGCGACCTTCGAGGCCGCGTTCGATGACGCCCTCGCCCAGCGGCGCGGACGCGTCTTCGCCGACACGTGGGACCTGGAGCGATTCTCGGATTGCCCAGCCTGCTTCACCGCGCGGAAGGAGCAATTGGAGCGAATGAACTTCACGCAACAATCCGAACCCGCGGTCAGCTGTGGCGCTCACGCCGAATTGAAGTTCGGTGCTCCGTCATGAAAGCCAGCTTCGACATCGCGGTGATCGGTTCCGGCTTCGGCGGCTCGCTCATTGCCATGATCGCGAAGCGACTCGGACGCTCCGTGGTGATGGTCGAACGCGGCAAGCATCCGCGCTTCGCCATCGGCGAATCCTCCACGCCGCTCGCCAACCTGCTGCTCGATGAACTCGCCCGTCGCTACGATTTACCCGAGGTCGCCACGCTCACCAAATGGGGAACGTGGCAGGATAAGCATCCCGAGATCACCTGCGGATTGAAGCGCGGCTTCACGTTCTACCACCACACGCTTGGCCAGGCGTGGGGCGGAAAGCCCGATCACTCGAACGAGCTGCTCGTCGCCGCCAGCCCGCACGACGCCATCGCCGACACGCACTGGTACCGGCCGGACTTCGATCACTTTCTGGTCCACGAAGCGCAGCGACTCGGCGTCGAGTATCTCGATGAGACGCGATTGAACGCCGTGGAAATGAACCCCGGCGGCGCGACTCTTCGCGGCGAGCGACAGGGTGAATCCGTGGAGATTCAAGCGCGATTCGTCATCGATGCCAGCGGGCCGCACGGCGTGCTCCACCGCGCGCTTGGTCTGGGAGAGAAAGCCTTCGATCACCTGCCACGCACCGAAGCGCTCTATACGCATTTCACCGGCGTCGAGCGCTGGGACGATCTCGAGCCTTCGGCCGAAACGCCGCCGTATCCGGTCGATGACGCCGCGCTGCATCACGTCTTCGACGGCGGCTGGATGTGGGTGCTGCGTTTCAACAACGGCATCACGAGCGCTGGCGTGGCGGCGACGAGCGATGTCGCGAAGAGGTTTCGTTTCGCGGATGGAGAACCCGCGTGGCGCCGTCTGCTCGAAGCCTTGCCGAGTGCGGCCCGGCAGTTTGCCAATGCCCGGCCCACTGTTCCGTTCGTGCATGCGCCGGCGCTGTCGTTCCGCACCACCACCGTGGTTGGTTCAAACTGGGCGTTACTCCCATCCGCCGCCGGCTTCGTTGATCCGTTGCTCTCGAACGGCTTTCCCCTGACGCTGCTCGGCATCGAACGACTCGCGGCCGCGCTGGAAACGGAATGGGGAACCGAAAGGTTCGCGCCTCGTCTGCAACCCTACGAGCAGCAAACGCTGAGGGAGCTGGATATCACGGCGGATCTTGTCGGCGCGCTCTACGAGAGCATGGGCGACCTCGAAACCTTCTCCGCAATCACGATGCTCTACTTCGCCGCTGCGATGACGGCTGAGACGCGCCGACGCATCGGCACGAACGCTCCGCCCAGTTTCCTGCTGGAGGGTGATACGACCTTCGGTCCGGCCCTGCGCGAATGCCTGCTATTGATTCGGGAAGGAACAGCCGCGAGATCGAAGATGGAACTCCTCAGCGCCATTCAGCGCACAGTCGAGCCGATCAATCTCGCGCGGCTCGGCGATGCTTCCCGGAGGAATTGGTATCCGTGTCTGGCTGAGGACTTGTTCGAGGCCGCGCCCAAACTCGGCGTGGGCCGCGAGGTCATCGAACGGCTTCTCGCGCGATGCGGGTTCGGCGAAACCACCCGCGCTTCTTGAGCATGTCGAGCAGCACCGCGCCGAGGATCACCAGGCCGAGCACGACCTTCTGGGTGTAGCTTTCGACGCCGGTGAGGTTCATGCCGTTCTGGATCACGGCGATGATGAACGCGCCGATGAGCGTTCCGAAAATCTTCCCTTCGCCGCCCGACAAGCTGGTTCCGCCCACCACCACCGCGGCGATGACATATAGCTCGTACATCGTGCCGTAGTTTGGCGAACCGCTCTTGAGCTGCGATGCCGTGATGACGCCGCCGAGTCCCGCCAGCGCGCCGCTCAACGTGTAGGCGAGCAGCAGCACGGTGACGACCGGCACGCCCGAGAGACGCGCCGCCTCGCGATTGCCGCCGACCGCATAAACGTAGCGACCGAGTGCCATGCGACTCATCACGACGTGCGCGACGAAGTAGAGCACAAGCATGAGCACAACGGAGTTCGGCACGCCCGCCACCGTGCCGCGTCCGAGCCAGATGAAGCTCTCGGGGATCTGGTAGATCGATTCACCGCGGGCGAGCAGGTAGGCGAAGCCGCTCCCGACCAGCATCATCGCCAGCGTGACGATGAATGGCGGAATCGCGAAGCCGGTGATCATGACGCCGGAGAACAATCCCATCGCCGCACCAACCGCGACGCCAGCCGCGCACGCGAGAATCATCGCCGTCACCGAGGCTTGCTCGGCTCCAGCGACGCGCGCAATGAGCCACGTCGTTACGACTGCGGAGAGCGCGACGATGCTGCCGACGGAAAGATCGATGCCGCCGGTAATGATGACGAGCGTCATCCCAATCGCGATGATGGCGATGACGACGATTTGATTGGCGATGTTGAGCAGGTTGTCCGTCTTGAGAAAGTTCGGCCAATGATAGCTGCGCGGCTGGATGATGACCGTGTGCGCCAGTTGCGGAATCTTCTCCGCCAAACCTTTGAACACCGGCCACGCCGCGGTCGCATGATTGCAGGCGATGACATCAATGCCACCACCGGTTTCCACTGCGGCATTCATGGCGCGTCGGGCGTCGGCCGGTTCGCCGTGAACGATGCTGACGATGGTCAGGCCGGCTTTGCTGAGACGATTGCTGAGCGTGGAGGTGAAGAGGCGATCCTCGTCGTTATCGCGCGCCGCGATGAGCACGCGGCCCTTCCCTCCGACGGCTTTCTCGACGGCCGATGCCACGAGCTGGCCTGCGGCTTCGCCGGTCGGATGCTGTTCATCCCACGTGCGCCAGCTGAAGAACGCGCAGAGGAGCAGGAGCGCGCCGAGCATTCCGTAATCGGAGACAAGTCGTTTCATGCTCAGTTCATCGCGAGTTTCAAAATGTCCTGCTGCGTGGCGGCGGGCACGTCCGTGATCTCGCCGGTGATGCGGCCTTCGTGCATGACGAGAATGCGATCCGCCATGCCGAGCACTTCCGGCAGCTCAGAGCTGATCATGAGGATGGCCTTGCCCTGCGCGGCGAGCTGGTTGATGAGCAGGTAAATCTCGTACTTCGCGCCCACGTCGATGCCGCGCGTCGGCTCATCGAAGATGATGACGTCGCAATGCCGCTCCAGCCACTTCGCAAGCACGACCTTCTGCTGATTGCCGCCGGAGAGATTCTTCGCGAGTTGATCGTGATCGGAGATCTTAATGCGCAAGGTCTCGACGTAGCCGGCGAAAGCGTCGCGCTCGCGCTGATGTTGCACAAAGCCGCCGCTCGTGAACGCGGGGAGATTTGGCAGGCCGAAGTTCTCGCGCACCGACAGGCCGAGGACGAGCCCCTGCGCCTTGCGATCCTCGGTGAGCAGGCCGATGCCGGCGCGGATGGCGTCGCGCGGGCCGCGCAGGTGCAGCAGTTTTCCGTCGAGCTCGATGCTGCCGGAATCCGGCTGGTCCGCGCCGAAGATGAGGCGAACGGTTTCGGTGCGACCGGCGCCGACGAGACCGGTGAGGGCGAGGACTTCGCCGGCGTGAACGTGGAAGGAAACGTCCTTCACCTTGTCGCTGCGCTGAAGATTGCGAACGACGAGTCGCTCCGCACCGAGAGCAGCGCGCTGCTTTGGAAATTCCTGGTCGAGCTTCCGGCCCACCATCAGCTCGATGATGCGCTCGCGCGTGAGCTGCGCGACGGGCTGGGTGTCGATGTATTCGCCGTCGCGCATCACGGTGGCACGGTCGGCGATGGCGAAGATTTCATCAAGACGATGGCTGATGTAGATGATGCCGATGCCGTGCGACTGGAGATCGCGGATGATGGCAAAGAGTTTCTCCACCTCGCGATCGGTAAGCACAGCGGAAGGTTCATCCAGCACGATGATGCGCGCGTTTTGAGAAAGTGCCTTGGCGATCTCCACGCATTGTTGCTGGGCGACGGTCAGATCACGGCAGGGCGTTTCCGGATCGATCTGGATGTTGATGCGGCGGAAGAGCGCCTCGGCTTCCCGGCGTTCAGTCCCGGGCGAAGTAAAGCCGCCGCGGGTTTTCTCGCGCCCGAGGAAGATGTTTTCGCGGGCGGTCAGCGCCGGAACGAGATTGAACTCCTGGTAAACGACGGCGATGCCAAGACGCTGTGCGTCGAGCGGACTGTGAATCTCCTCCGGCCTGCCATCGATGCGGATCGTGCCTGCGTCTGGCCGATGCGCGCCGGCGAGGATCTTGATCAGCGTGCTTTTACCCGCACCGTTCTCGCCGAGTAGCGCGTGGACTTCGCCGGGTAGAAGCTCGAGGCGTCCGTGTTTGATGGCGCGCACGCCGGGGAACGACTTCTCGATCCCGATCATCTGCAGCAGCGGTGCGCGCAACGCGGTCACGTTACTTGAGCGAAGCGTCCTTGAGGGCGTCGGCTTTTTTGTAGAGCGCGGTCGGGATGAGGATCTCCTTCGGCACGTCGTCGCCGTTCATGTATTTCAGGAAGGCGCGGATGGTCTCTGCGCCGATCTTGTCGGGGAACTGAATCGGGTCGGCGAAAATCTTCCCGTCCTTGATCGCCTGCTTGCCTTCGGGCTGACCGTCGAAGCCGACGATCTTGATCTGGTCCGCCTTGCCCGCGTTCTCCAGCGCCGCACGCGCACCGAGGGCGGACGGATCGTTGATGGCGAAGATGGCGTTGAGATCCGCGTGCGCCTGGATGAGATCCTGCGCGGCCTTGAAACTCTTCGCCTTGTCGCCGCCACCGGGAAGTTTTGCGACGATTTGCACCTTCGTATCGGGCTGCTTGTTCAATTCCGCGAGGCGTGCCTCGAAACCCTTCGTGCGCTGGAGCACCGACTCGATTTCGGCGTGATCGAGAATGGCCACCCTGCCCTTGCCGCCGAGCGCTTCGACGACGGCGTCCGCCGCCAGACGACCGCCCTGGAAATTGTCTGTCGCGATGTGCGCCACAACCTTCCCTCCGGCGTCGAGCGATGCGATGTCCGCAGTGAAGACGGGAATGCCCGCCTTGTTCGCTTCACGAATGGCGGGCCCGATCGCCTTCGAGTCGCACGGGCACAGCACGATGGCGCTGACTTTCTTTACAATGAAGTCCTTCACCTGGTTCTGCTGCTTCGCGACATCGAAATCGCCGCTGACTGCGACAACTTTGTAACCGTGCTTCGCCGCTTCGGCGGTCATGGTGTCAGCGATCTCCTTGAAGAACGGATTGTTCATCGTGAGCACGGAGAGGCCGATGGTGCCCGCAGCGTGCGCGTTGAAAGCAAGGGCCAGCAGGATCACGAGCGCGGCCACGAAACGACGGGAGAAGGAATGAACGTTGTGCATGGTGAATTGTTCGCTCCGATGTATTCGATCAAGTCCGGGACCGCCAGAATGAATTCCATTCAATCTCGCGAAGCTGTCACCGCGATCAATTCAGATGCAGAAGTCTGTAACCGGCGGAGAGTATGCCGTGTCTGCCAGACGTTGAGGCGCATGGATGTGTTCCTCGACGTTCCGGTCACAAGAACGAATTCGTTGCCGAACCGTAACTGTGGGATGTCCGGAACGGAGTGAGAGTAATCAGGAGTTTGCATGATGGTCGAAGATCGAGAGTTGTTGGTGGATGCATCGACGGGGAAATCCCGCGTCGCTGTGCCGTATGAACCTGTTGTTTCCAGCTCGAGCATGTCGTGGGAAGGATTCCGGCTGGAGCATCATCGCGTTCCGGAAATTGTCGCGAATGACGTTTACCATCTGAACCACGTCGTCGTGGTGATGCTCAATGCGCCCGCGAAAGTGGAGGTTCGATTTCCGGGGCAGACTCACACCAAGGAGATTCGCCCGAACCAGGTCAGCCTGATTCCGGCGCACGCCCTCCTTTCCGCGCGCTGCAGCCAGCGGCATGAATTCGCGATGGTGTCGATCGAACCGCGTTTTCTCGCCCGCGCCGCCCATGAGCTGGGCGGGCTCGATCAGTTGGAACTTACCCCCACCATCGCTGCGGATGATTGCCTGCTCGCCTCGCTGGTGATCGGACTCGATCGCGAAGCCTCCGCCGGTTGCCCGGGCGGAACGGCCTACGCGGAATCGCTGGCCTCAATGATGGCAGTGCATCTCGCCTCCAAATATTCCACCAAGAAACCGCGCATCCGGGAGAGCAACGCCGGCCTGACCCGCCGCCAGCTGTCGCAAGTGCTGGATCACATCCACGCGAACTTCGCGAAGGAAGTGCCGCTCACCACCCTCGCGTCGGTGTCCGGTCTCAGCCCCTACCATTTCGCGCGGCTCTTCAAGCAGTCCACCGGACTCGCCCCGCACCAGTATCTGATCCGCGTCCGGATTGAACGCGCCCGCGGACTGTTGCTGCATTCGAACGAGTCGATCACCAGCATTGCAACCCAGGTGGGCTTCTGCGACCAAAGCCACTTCTCGACTCACTTCAAACGCATCTACGGCGTCACACCGCGCGCGTTCATCCAGCAAATCGCGCGGCGCTAATCAGCCGCCCGGTCAGGCGACCTTCACCTTCAAACGACGGCCGCGAATCTGCGCGCGGTTCATCTTGGCGATGATGCCGCTTGCGTGTTCCGCAGCGACATCCACAAACAAGTGGCGCTCGCGAATATCAACCATCCCGACAGTACCGGTCGGAAGTCCTGTTTCACCGAGGATCGCGCCCACCACATCACCCGGGCCCACGCCCATCTCGGAACCGACATTGATGAACAACCGCGTCTGATCACCCGGCGTGCGCCGGCTGGCCTTGGGCGTCTTGTCGAGCCACGGCTCGGGGCGCTGCGGACGCTCGCGCTTTTCAAACTCACGTTTCTCAAAAGCCCGCGGCGGACGCACCGGCTTCTCCGCCCGCTCAGTTCGCGCTTCCGGTGCGGAAGCTGGCTTCGCGGGACTCGCGGCGGGCGATTCACTGACGACGGACTCGCCCTCAACTGCTGGCGCGGGCGCCGGTTTGGCGGGTGCTACTGACACAGGTTTGGCCGGACGGACCGGAGCTGCCGGACGATCGGCGTTGAAATCCCGGCGCGGCGGACGCTCCGGACGCTCAAATCGATCGTCGCGACGCGGCGGACGATCTTCGTAGCGCGAAGGACGTTCACGCGGGCCGGCATCGCGATCAAAACGATCTTCGCGGCCGGTCGCGGGCGGATGGACGCTCGGACCGTGAAGGCTCCTCATCACGCGTCGAACGAACCGCTGGGGTCGCCTCGCCCGTCTGCAACTGATGCAGCACCGCAGCGGCGATGTCGGTGGAGGTGAAGCCTTCTTCAAGCAGCCGTTCCACAAAACGTTCCTGGCCCTTGAACTCGCCGCTTTGCAATGTGGCGCGAATCTTCCCGAGGAACACGTTCGCGCGCGCCTCTTCGACTTCATCCGCCGTCGGCGGTTTGCCGCGCTGGATGCGCATGTTGGTGAAGCGCTCGATGTGGCGAATCTGGAAAACCTCACGTCCCGCCGCGAAGGAGACGGCCATGCCACTGCGTCCGGCGCGACCGGTGCGGCCAATACGGTGAACGTAATCTTCCGCGTCGTAAGGCAGGTCGTAGTTGAAGACCACTTCGACGTCATCCACGTCGATGCCGCGCGCGGCGACATCGGTCGCGACGAGGAATTCGAGGCCCGACTTGCGGAACTTGTTCATCACCCGATCGCGCTGGGTCTGGTTCATGTCGCCGTGCAACCGGTCGGCGGAATAGCCCTGCGCATTTAGGTGATCCACGAGGTCGTCCACCATGCGCTTGGTGTTGCAGAAAATGATGCCGAGCTTGAGATCGTGGATGTCGATCAGGCGCGTGAGCAGCTCGATCTTGTAGCGGCGATCCACTTCGTAATAGACCTGCTCGACCGTCGAAACGGTCATGGTCTTCTGTTCGATTTTCACGCTCTGCGGATCGCGCGCGTGCTTCTTGATCAGCTCCTGAATCGGCCGCGGCAACGTCGCGGAGAAGAACACCGTCTGCCGTTCCTTGGGCGTGGACTGGAGGATGAGATCGATGTCGTCGCGGAAACCCATGTTCAGCATCACGTCCGCCTCGTCGAGGATGACCATCTTCACCGAATCGAGACGCAGCGTGGCGCGGCGCATGTGATCCATGACGCGACCCGGCGTGCCGATGACGATGTGCGCGCCCTGCTTCAGGCCGAAGAGCTGTCGCTCGTAGGACTGACCGCCGTAGATCGGCAGCGCGTGGATGCCGCGCTTGAAGAGCGTGAGCTTGTGGACTTCCTCGGACACCTGCACCGCCAGCTCGCGCGTCGGGCATAGAATGAGAATCTGCGTGGCGCGGTTCGTCGGGTCCACCTTTTCAATGGCGGGCACGGCGAACGCGGCGGTCTTGCCCGAGCCGGTTTGGGACTGGCCGACGACGTCCTTTCCGGAAAGCAGCACGGGGATGGCTTCCGCCTGAATGGGTGAGGCTTGTTCAAAGCCCAGTTTATCGATGGCTTTGAGCACCTCGGCGGAAAGGCCGAGTTCGGAGAATAGTTTTGGTGTCATTCTAAAAATGTCGTCGCGACATCACTACCCTATCGGAGTCCGGGGCGGAGTGGGAGGGATTTGTTGGTGTGCTGCCGACGCCTTCGCCGGCATGGGATGCGACAATAGCGTATGTTTACGTAGATTAGCGCTTCCAGACAGTCACAAGCGGCGGGCACTCCGGATACCGTCGATGTCCGTCCACCCTCACAGTTGGCATTGAACGATGGGAGGCGTTCCGCCGTTCTGAGACAGGCTAGAAGATCCGTCCTCCTGCACCACCTCGCATCACTTCATCGGCTCAATCTCCAACCGCAACGTCGCGAACCCGTCGATCTCGAAATACTCCACCACAATCTCGGCCGCCGCATCGGACATTTGCTCGAAGACACCGTCGTTGTTCGTGGGCACGTGCCAGGTCCAGTTCTCGATCACCGGCTTGCCATTCACCAACACGCGCACACCGTCGTCACTGTTCGTCCGAAATCGCCAGCGTCCCTTCGGCAGCTTGAGCGACGTCTGGGCGATGAGGCCGAAGTGATTTCCTTCCGGGCCGGTGCGACTGAGGGTTTCGGACAGCTTCAGATCCCGCGGTCCCCCCATGCCGAACGGAAAATCAATGCGCGGAACGGAGACAGACTTTGCTTCCGGTCCTTCGGCTAATTTTCGCCAAGCCGAGAGGTCTTCGCGCGGATCCACCTTCCACGGGAAAAACTTCACGCGCCACTCGGCGGCGATGATCAGGCCGCTGACTTCCTTCTCGAATCCTTCCGCAGCAACACGCACTCGGTAGCTCGCCACACCGGATCGCGCGCGGATGATCAGCTTCCTCGCGGACCCCGCGAGAGAATTGGTGCTCGGCACGAGTTCGGCGGAGACATCGCCCTCGATCACCTTCACTTCGTTCACGCGACGCAGGCCGAAGACGTCGAACACCTGTTCGCCCATGCCGGACTTCGCCGGGCGCACCAGCGGGCTTTCGTGATCCCACGGGCCCCATTCATCCATGATGATCTGGTCGCGTCCGCGCAAATGCTTGCGCGCGCCCACCGGCCGCGACTTGCCCAACGCGCGATACTTCGGAATCGCCACGCGCGGCATCACGCCATCGGAACGAGGCTTGGTCTCCGGCTTGCCGTCAAACTCCACCGCCTGCGGATGCGCGAGCTTCACGTCGTTGGCGAAGTAAAAATTGCTGGAGACATTCCCCTGCGCCGAGTCGCGGAACTGGAGGAGTATCAACTTAGCATCGCTCCGGAGATTCTTGAACGGCACGTCGCGGTTAATCTCGAAGCGATTGCCCGCGATCACGTTGCCGACGATCCCCTTCTCCGTGCCAGCCACGCCGGGATACTTGAGCAGCGCGCCGTCGTTGTCCCACCAGAGGTGCACGGCGCATTTGTTGTTCAGGAACCGGTTCTTCACGATGAGATTATCCGCAGCGTGCTCCATGTTGATGGCGCCGCGCTCCAATCCGTAGGCCATGCCGCCATTGCCGGTGAACTCATTCTCCGCGATGAGCGTGCCGTACGAATAACCGCCCCACACTCCGCAGATGGCATTCTCGACGAGCCGATTTCGGACGAACTGATTGCCCTCCGAGAACGTCATCTCGATGCCGTGCGCCGGCGAGTAGGAGAAATCATTCGCGATGAGCAGGTTCCGGTTGCAGCCGAGATTGCTCATCGACGCAACGATGTCCGCGGGCGGCTTGATCAGATCGTCCACGTCCTTCTTGCCTGTCTCCTTGCGCAACCGATCGCGTTCCATCCGCATCCACTTCTCGCCAATCGCGTCGTGCCCGGCAAAACCGAAGAAGCAGTCTCCGCCGTGCGTCGCGGAGTTCTCGGCGATGAGATTGTCGTTGCACTGCTCGAACGCGAGGATGCCGGCGGAATCCTGGCCTCGGTTGTAAACGCCTTCCACATGGCCGCGCACGCAGAAGTCGAACGCGTTCCGCGTGATCTTGTTCCGGCTGCTGCGCCAGATCGCGAGCCCCCAGCCGGAAAGGAACGAGCAGTCGTTGTCGTAAATCGCCGAGTCGTTCACGCGATCGAGAATGATCCCGTTCTGGCCTCGGCGAACGCGCACTTCGCGAATGGTCACGTTCGTCGATGTCTCGACGCAAATCGCGCCGCCGTATTGGTCGCGCCACTTCGTTTCGTCGTTGTTGTGCGGGAAAAGCCAGTCGGCACCGTTCTCAGCCTCGGGCGTGGACTTGAGCTGTTGTCGGTAGTTATCCGAGTAATCCCCACCGTCCACGACAAGGCCGTCCGCATTGCTCGCGACCACGCCATTCTTGAAGCCATGCACGCGCAGGCCCTTGAGCGTGACGTTACGGTGACCGTCGATACGCACGCCGATGCCGCGCAGTTCGTTCCACGGAGTTCCGGCCGCGGCACCGCGCAGAGCAGAGCCTTTCGCGAAGCGCACCGTGACTCCGTCCGCGCGGATGTGCAGCACTCCGTTGCCATTCGCATCAGCGACGGGGCCGGCGATCTCCACGATGCACGATTGGGTGACAACGGTGTCGTCGCTGGCGAGCCGGACAACGGGTGCGGCCAGCGAGACGGTGGAGGCGAAGGTCAGCCCGGTGAGAGCGGTGACGAGGAGACGGATCGTTATCATTTTCAGTGCGGCCCTTTGTGACCGGGGAAGTAGACGCGGCTCAAGCCTGGAAGCATGAAACAAATTTCGGCGATCGACGGAATTCGTTTTGCGGCCGGCGACAACGCTGTGCTAGACACGTCTCATGAATTCATCGCCTCAGTTCTCACGTCGCTCCTTCCTGAAGGCCACGGCACTCACCACCATCGGTGCGCCGTTCTTCATCCCGCGCCTGTTGAGCGCACCACCGTCCGAACGCGTCTTCCACGCGAGCTTCGGCGCCGGCGGCATGGCGCGCGCGGATCTGTCCGAGATCATCAGCCACAAGAACGTGGAGTTCGCCGCTGTGACTGATGTGGAACCCGCGAAAGCGAACGACCTGAAGAAGAAGTATCCGAACCTGCGCGTCTACGCGGACTGGCGCGAGATGCTCGACAAGGAAAAGGGCCTGACCTCCGTCAACGTTTCGACGCCCGACCACATGCACGCCCCGATGGCGATGGCGTCCATGCAGCGCGGCCTGCACGTCTACGGGCAAAAGCCGCTGACGCACGACATTTACGAGAGCCGCAAGCTCACCGAGTTCGCGCGCAAGAAAAAGCTCGTGACGCAGATGGGCATTCAGATTCATTCCGCGGCGGAGTATCGACTCGGCGTGCAGCTCATCCAGAGCGGTGCGATCGGCAAGGTCCGAGCCGTCCACACCTGGAGCAGCAAGAAGTGGGGTGACAACGATCCGATGCCCAAGCGCGTCGATCCCGTGCCGGCCGGGTTCAACTGGGATCACTGGCTGGGCGTCTGCGCGGAACGCCCGTTCATCGGCGGCGGCTGGTATCATCCCGGCAACTGGCGCAAGCGGCTCGACTTCGGCACCGGCACGTTCGGCGACATGGGCTGCCACATTTACGATCCCGTTTTCAAGGCGCTCGCGCTCACCGCGCCGCTCAGCGTCCGCAGCGAAGGCGCCGCGCCAAATGACCATTCGTGGGCAACCGACGCCATCATTCACTACGTGTTCCCCGGAACAGAATTCACCGCGTTCAAGAAAGTGAATGTGACGTGGTACGACGGCGACCAGCGTCCGCCGGCAGAGGTTGTCGCGCTCGCCGGAGGCAAGATTCCGGACCAAGGCTCCGTCTTCCTCGGCACACAGGGCGTGATGGTGCTCCCGCATATCTCCAAGCCGAAGCTCCTTCCGACGGCGGATTTCGCCGACTTCAAGATGCCGGACGTGAAAGGCGCGAATCACTGGCACCAGTTCGTGGACGCAATCGTCGGCAAGGACAAGACGCAGGCGAATTTCGATTACGCCGGCCCGCTCACCGAAGCCATCCTGCTCGGCAGCGTCGCGTCGCGGTTCCCGAAGACGACGCTCGAATGGAACGCGAAGAAGCTGAAATTCACGAACGTGAAGGAAGCGAACCAATACGTCCGCCGCGAGTATCGCAAAGGCTGGGAAGTCAAAGGCCTGAGCTGAGCGTTCCAGCGAAACAGATCATCGAAAACGAAAAGGGGCCTGGGTTCTCACCCAGGCCCTGATTGTCTACAGCGGCGAAGCATTACACCGCCGCGCCGCGCCAAAGATTACCGGCAGCGCATCACGCCGTAGTCCGTCTTGGTCAGGCCCGGCTTGTAGAGGAAGCTGAACTTCGACTGGCACGTGGCGCTGGCGAATGCGATCTCCACGGCGCCGTTCACGCCGCCATTCTTTCGAATCGCGTAGGCGAATCCAGGCTGAGGTGTGACGCTCAGAATCGTGGTCACCAGCTTGAACTGTCCACTGACCGTCACGGGATCCATCCGTACGGCGACCGTGCCGGAGAACTCCGACAAGTCGGGCGAATATCCGACGTCCATGATGGCGAAGACGGTGTTGCCCTCGACCCACCATTGGTCTGCCGCCGCACGCTGCGGAGCGAACGCGGAGCCGAGGATGACGAGGGCTGAGAGGATGATGGCCAACAGGGAGTTTCGGGAGAGGATGTTTCGTTTCATAGGATAAGAGTTGAACCGAGTTGATGTTTTCGGGATTGGCGACTGGGGGCAGAGCCTATTCGACCGCGTTACGCAACCACACCGCGGCGTGACGCGTGCCGTCGGCCTTGGCGATGAAGCCGGACACATTTCCGTCCCCGTCCACCGAAACCGCCTGCGCACCGACGAAGCCAGCCGGCAGGAACTCGTTCAGATCGATCGACTCAAAATTCCCGTTCCAGACGATCGCGTGGCTGTAGGCGGGCGTGCCGAACTTCGTCTCGTCACCGGCGTAACCAACGATCCAGGCACCGTTGATTCCCAGCGCGTAGCTCTGCGTGAGATTGATCCCCGGCAGGTTGTTCAGCGGATACGGATGAATATTCAACGCGCTGGCCGCCGTGCCGGTCCAGACGTGAGCGTAGGTGAAACGTTTGTCCTTCTTCCCCTTCGCCGCCTCCTGACGCACGCGAATGTCAAAACCCGCGTAGCCGACCTGACGCGCGCCGTCCGTCGCGTTGGCAACGGACACCACAGCGTTGCTGGGATGGAGCGACACTTGCGACTGACGCGTGCCCTGCCAGAGCACGGCGTTCGCCTGGCTCTTGGTAACGTAACCCACCTGCACGCCGCCGCCCACGCCGTAGGCGATGGAAGCATTGCCGCCGTCGCCGAGACTGACGCCCGTACCCGTCGCCGCATCCCACACCATCGCCTGCGCAACACCAATAGTCGTGCCGTCCCGATCCTGTCCCGTGGCGTATCCGACAATCTGGCTGCCATCCGTCGCGTTTGCCTGACCGCCGAAGTTCACGAACGGGATGCTCAGGAACGCCGCGCTCTCCGCCGTGCCGCGCCACACCACCGGCGCGGAACGTCCAGCGGTAACCACGCCCGACACCCAGCCGACTTGCACTCCGACCGCACCGCCTTGAATGAACGAACGGCCAACCGCGCCAGTTGCCGAATCATCGACGAGGGTTGACGGATGGAGATCCAGCGAGCTCACGCCGTCCCACAACGTCGCGCGATACGCCGTCCCGAAAATGCCCGGGCTCGCGTAACCGGCCGCGATGCCGCCCGAGATTTCCGTGGCCACGGCATTGCCAGCGGCGGGAGTAAGATCAATCAGCGTGTAGCTTTGCGCGCCCGCAGGTGAAGCGGCCAACGCGACGAGGCTCGCGACGACGAGCGAACTCGCGATGGTGGCTGAACTCTGCATTCCGAACTGTGCTTTCATTTGTTTCATCTATTTTCTGTTTGGTTGTTGTTTCTGGCGCATCCCTTCCCCCCAACCGGAACAACAAGAGGCGCAACAATTCTCCTTTAGCAGCGGGTATGCCGTGAGCAGATGAAGGCGCAATTCGTCAGATTTCCTGTGAAAACAGCGCGAACGAATCGGCAGCCGTTCCATCACCGGACCAAACGCGTTCCGGCGGCGTGCGGGGAAGCGTTCCACAAACGGACGTTCCCAACAAAAAGCGCACGGAGATAACTCTCCGTGCGCTCAAAATGAATCCGTGTTCGGACGAGCTTCACACCCGGCCGAACTGGAACGTCAGTGGCCGTGATTGTGAGCCGGTGCGTTGCCGCCGGACTCGATGTAAGCGAGCAGATCGAGAATCTGCTCCTTGCTCAGCAGGTTCACCAAGCCCAGCGGCATTTGCGACGAAGGCTGCAACGTCCGCGTCTTGATGTTCGACTTCTTCACGTTCTGGATCAGCGAATCCGACGGACCGGTTTGCACCGTCACCGAATCCGCATCCTCCTTCACGATCATGCCGACCATTTCCTCGCCGTCGTTCAGTTCGAAGACGAAATTCTTGTAACGCTCAGCGACGACTTTGGACGGTTCGAGAATCTCCGTGAGCAACGCCGCGCGATCATCCTTCATGCGCTTCAGCACATCGGTGAGGTCCGGGCCATACGCGTAGCCGTCCTTGCCCAGCTTGTGGCATTGCACGCACGCCAGCTTGGCGAAGCTCTCCTTTCCACCCGCGAGATTGCGGCCCGGCGCGGCGACTTTGTCCAGGTCCGCCGCGAGATCGGCGAGCTTCCATTCCGTCACTTTCGGCTCCGGCGCGGCGGGACGACTCGCCAGATACGCCTCCACATCCGTCACCACTGCGAGGATGCCCTGCATGCGCATCCAGTGGCCCGGGAAGGTGCAGACATAATGGTATTCGCCCGGCTCCGTCGGTGCCGTGAAGCTCAGCTTCGTCTGCTGGCCGCCATCGACCATCTTCGTCGCGTGAAGGACCTTCGGCGACGCTGGCACATGAATGCGTCCCTGTGCATCGGGCTCCGGCGCCATTTTTTCGGCCGCCTTGCCGATTTCCTCCACCGCACCGGGCATGACGACCACGAGGTTGTGCGGCATCGCGTCTTCGTTGATCAGCACGATCTCCACCGGCTTGCCTGCTTCCACCACAATGAGCGACTTGTCGTAAATCATCTGCTCGTGAATCGTGCGAATCACAAACACGCTCACGCCCACCGCGCGCAACGCCTTGCCCGCTTCCTTCGACTTGTCTGCCGGCAACAGAGCGACCAGATCAGACGCGAGTTGGAATGCACCCACCGCTTCCGGAGCCGTGCGCTGATCAGCGGGAACCTCCTTGAGGTAACTCATCAAGCTCGCCAGCAGGGGCTCCGCTTGATCTCCCGGCCATGACTTGCGCGGCACCTTCTGCAAACTCTCGACCACCGTCGCGCGCTCGGTGCCAGCCTTGGCCATCGTGGCCAGCGCGGTGAAAGTTTCGGCGTCGTGACCCGGCACCGCGACGATGGCGGTGATGGCTGCACGACGAACGTCCTCGGCATCGCTGCGGTCCAGCAGCGGACGCAGCTTCGGATACAAGCCAGCGCGCAGGGAGTTGTCGCGAATGAGCGGAATCGAGGACAGCAAATCAGCGAACTTCGCAGACTCGGCCTCGACCGAAGACCAGACCTTGTCGACATTACCATCCGCCGTGACCAGCGCGGCGTAACCGGCCTGACGCGCCGGCGCCGATTCGCTTTCCGCGGCGAGCTTCTCCAGATCTTCACGCTTCTTCCCAAGATCGGCGGCGCTCTTCTGCAACAGCATCGTCGCAAGCTCTCGCAGCACGGGCAGGCCATTCTCGCCTTTCTTGTCGAGGTCGCCAATGCCTTTGATCAATTCCGCAAGCGCATCGGTGTTGCGCGCCTTGGCCAATCCGTCGAGCGCTTCGACGCGATACTTGCGGTCGAGCCCGGCGCGCTGGAGCAACGCCACGTAAACGAACTCGCTGCGCGGCGCTTCGATGAGTTCCTTGTTCGACAACCGCGCCAGCACGTAGGCGGCAGCGACGGGACTCTTCGGAGCAGAAGAGGGGGTGTCGGCCGGCGGGGAGGAGCGCCGCGCGCCCCCCTCGAACGACATCCTGCCGACTCATCGCGGAGCGATGCAGCGAAGGTAGCCAGCGGGGGCCCACTTCATCCTCAAGATCAACAACGAAAATTCGGTCGATTGATGCGTAACGAACTGACTACATCTGGGACAACTAGGTCGGTTTTCTGTTTCCAATGCCGAGTGAGCAGACCCGCTCCAAAACAGCAGGCGGCAGCCGGTTTCTTGTCGTTGACAAGACCGGGCCCCCACCCACCAAACCACGCCGAAAAAAAAAAAAAATCTCCTGAGCGCCACACGGCGAGGACGCCTGTCATCAATCCCAAAGGAGAGCGCTTCACCCACATGGCAAGTATTTCCGGTCACTCGGTCATGAGTTCCTCTATAACTTGTCCAGCGCCTTCATGGTCTCGTCGAGGCAGTACTTGATGTAGTAGTCCGGCTTGTCGGGATTGGCTTCCTTCTCCAGCGCGAGCAGCGCGACTTCGGCGGCTTGCGGCGTGGTGAAGAAGCTGCAGGCGCGCACAGCTTCGAGGCGAACGCGCGGATGCTCGTCCTGCACTTGGACCTTGAGCAGAGCGAGCGGTTCGCTCACGCGGTCGCGCCAGTAGCAGAGAACGCGGGTGGCGGCGGCGCGGGCGTTCGCGTTCGGGGAACGGAGCATCTTCTTGAGGAAGGCTTCGTCCACCACGTTGTGCCATTGGTGAACCCACAGCGCTTCGGTGAGGTGATGCTCGTATTCCTTGTCCTTCGGGTCGAGCTTGGCCACCCACTTCTTCACGGCGGCGATGACCTTCGCGCTGTCGTGTTTGTGCAGCTCGATCTTCGCGCGGGTGCGGACGTTGTCTTCCGGTTCCTTGAGCGCTTCGAGCAGGTTGGGAATCGACTGGCCGTCGATCTTCACCGGCTTGAGCAGGTCGCGGCCTTCGTAGGTCATGCGGTAGACGCGGCCGTGATTCTTGTCGCGGTTCGGGTCGCGGATGTGATGCTGCATGTGGCCGATGAGCGGCTTGGCCCAGTCGGCGAAGTAGAGCGAGCCGTCCGGCGCGACGTCCGCGCAAATCGGGCGGAAGTTCGGGATCATGTCGTTGTCGCCCTTCAACAAATCTTCCTGCGTCTCACCCTTCAGGCCGGAGCCGTCCTCGCTGACTTTCACGCGGAAGATGCCCTGGAAGCCGATGACGTTCAGGTTCAGGAAATTGTTCTGATACTCCTCGGGGAAGTGGCGGCTGGAAAGGATCGCGGTGCCGGGGCACGGACGCGACGGGCGTTTCCAGAATTGTTTCATGCCCGCGTGTTTCTTGGGTTCGGGCAGGTAACCGCTGAAGGCCGGGCCGAAGAAGTTCTCGTTGCCGGTGGCGTCGGTGATGAAGTCGTTGCCCCAGTAGTCGAACACGCGGCCGTGCGGATTCGCGAAGCCATACGGAACGTAACGCTCGAACTTGCTGGTGAGCGGCTCGAAGCGATAGATGCAGCCATCGCTGTTGCGCACCGGACCCGCCGCGGTCTCGACCTGCGTGCGGTGGAAGACGCCGTCGCTCAAATAAATCGCGCCGCCGGGTTCGTAGCAGATGGCGTTCGCGGTGTGATGCGAATCGGCGGAGTCCATGCCCATGAGCACGCGCTCTTTCCAGTCGGCCTTGCCGTCGCCGTCGGTGTCGCGCACGAACCAGAGGTCCGGCGCCTGCATGACGAGCACGCCGTCCTTGTAAAACTGGAAGCCAGTCGGGCAGTTCAAGCCGTCGAGGAACGTGGTGACCTTGTCGGCCTTGCCGTCGTTGTTCTTGTCTTCGAAGACCAGAAGTTTGTCGAACACCGTGTCGGTCGGGCGAAGTTCAGGATAGCTCGGCCACGCGGCGACCCAGAGCTTGCCCTTGGTATCGAAGGCCATCTGCACGGGGCTGACGAGTTCCGGGAATTGTTTCTCGTCAGCGAAGAGCTGAATCTTCACGCCCTTCGGAGTCTTGATGTGCTTGATGGTTTCCTCGCCGCTGAGGAAGGGCTTCACGTCAGTGCGATTCGGCTGCACGGGCGTGACCGGCGGGAGATTGTCATCCTTCACCACGAGGTCGCCGCCCTTGGCCACGGCCCACACGCGCTGGTCGCGATTGGCGGTCTTCACGTCGCGCTGCGTCATCTCTTCCTGCATGACCTTGTAGTTGGAAACGTAGGGCGCCTCGGCGTTGCGCTTGTCGCTTTGGAAACTTGGCTTGCCCGGCTGGTAAGCGAGGCCGGAGCGGCCGCCGTAGACATTGTAGCCGTCCACCGTGCGATAGCGCGCGTGCCATTCAGCATTCTTCTCGTTGATGGCGGCGCGGAGCTTGTCGAGCTTGCCGGACGGAGCGGATTCACCGACGAGTGCGCGGAAGATTTCCGGCGCGAGCGCTTTGTCGCCGGCTTCGGTGAGCATGAAGGTATTGAAGGTCAGCGGCTGCTTCTTACCGCCAAGCTTCGAGGAAACCGCGAAGATATCCACGAACTGGACGCTGTTGGCTTTCGCGACACCCGCCATCGCGGCGGTGTACTTCGCGAGATTCGCGTTGTTCGCGGAAGGATCGGGCATGTTCGGATCCTTCAGCTTCTCATTCGCGATCGGTGAGAAAAGCACGACTCGGGGCGCGCCCTTGCCGCTGTAGTTCTTCGTCTTGGTGTCCTTGAGGAACTTGTCGAGGTCGGCCTTGAACTTGTCCAGGCCGGCGTCGCCCTTGAAGGATTCGTTGAAACCGTAGAAGGCGAAGATCACGTCGGCCTTCACCTTGGTCAGCCATTCATCGCGCGAACCGAAGTTCTCCGAGCGATGCCAGGTCGAGACTTCATCCGCGGCGACGGCGAGGTTGCGGAAGACGAGGTCGTGCTGCGGATACTTCGCGACGAGCAGCGTCTCCAGCCAGCCGTGATGCTGCATCCGGTCGGCCAGCGAACCGCCAATGAGCGCGATGTGGTCGCCCTTCTTGAGTTCGAGTTGATCGGCAGCAGAAGCGCCGTTGATTGTCACGATGGCCGCAGCCAGCAGGACCCAGAACAGGTTGAGCAATGATTTCATGCGAGTGAAGTCTGGACGGTAGACAAAGCCGCCAGCTTCAAAAGGAAAAAACGCGTGAGCCGCGCCGGCGAAGAACATTGTTTACGCTCGCGACAGACTCCCGGTAGCCTCCGCACAGAAACTCCAATCGCCATTCACCATGAAACCAAGCCGCTTCGCGATCGTTCTCTCCGCCGCCTGCCTGCTCACCGCAACGCCGTCGCACGCCGCGGAAAGCGTCAACGCCGTGCGCAAGCAGGCTGAGCAATGGCGCAGTGAACATCGCACCATCGATCTCCACCAGCACATCAACTACACCACGCAGCATCTCAGCCGCGCGGTGCGCATCATGGACGCCGTCGGCGTCGGCATCGGCGTCAATTTGAGCGGCGGCGCGGTGACGCGCGGGACGAATGGCGCGCCGTCGGAGTTCGAGCGGAACAAGACGCTGGCAGACTCGCTGTTTCCCGGTCGCTTCCTGCATTACTTCAATCTCGATTACAAGGGCTGGGACCAGCCGGATTTCTCGGAACGCGCCGTGAAACAGGTCGAGGAAGCGCATCGGCTGGGCGCAGCGGGCTTGAAGGAATACAAGCGACTCGGCCTCTATTTGCGAGACGGGCAGGGCCAGCTCATCAAGGTGGATGACCCGAAGCTCGACCCAGTTTGGAAACGTTGCGGCGAGCTGGGCATGCCGATTTCGATTCACGTCGGCGACCCGAAAGCGTTCTGGGAGCCGTTCAATGAAAAGAACGAACGTTGGAAGGAGCTGAAGGACCATCGTCCGTGGTGGTTCGGCGACACGAACATCTATCCGCCGCGCATGGATATCGTGAACGCGCTCGACCGCGTCATCGCCCGGCATCGCAGCACGACGTTCGTCTGCGTGCATTTCGCGAACAACCCGGAGGACATCGATTGGGTGGACCGTGCGCTGGACCGGAATCCGAACATGATGGCCGATCTTGCCGCGCGCATTCCAGAAGTGGGCCGCCACGACCCGAAGAAGGTTCACAAGCTCTTCGTGAAACACCAGGACCGGATCGTTTTCGCGACGGATTTCATGGTCTATAACAAGATGATCCTCGGCTCCAGCGGCGACGCGGAACGCCCGAATGACCGGGACGCCGTCCTGTTCTACGAGAAGGAATGGCGCTGGCTGGAGACTTGGGACAAAAACTGGGACCACATGACGCCGATTCAAGGGGACTGGACGATTAGCTCCATCGGCCTACCGGGGTCAGTCCTGCGTAAGATCTACTTCGACAACGCCCGCAAGCTGCTCGCCCGTTCCCTTCCCACGCCCACGGTCAAGGCGGCGCGCATCGACAAGGATTTCGCGCCAGACGGTGTTCTCGACGAACCCGCCTGGCAACGCGCCCAGACCGTTTACGTCGAATACGGCTCACTGAAGCACGACGCGCGTCCCGAGCTGTCCACCACCGTCCGCATCCTTTACTCCGGCAAGTATCTCTATTTCGGCTGGGAATGCCCCTTCACCGAGCTCACGACCTTCGAGCCGCCGTTCACCGACCGGGAACGGAAGGGGCTTTGGGATAAAGACGTCGTCGAAATCTTCATCGGGAACGACTGGCAGAACATCAATCGCTACGCCGAATACGAAGTCGCGCCCACGAACGAGAAGATCGACCTGATGCTCGACCGGCCGAAGAGCGACTTCGACTGGAACGGCCGCTCGGAATCGGTCGTGAAGATCGACCGCAAGCGCAAGGTCTGGACCGTCGAATGGCGTCTGCCGCTGGAGCCGCTGAACTTCGGAGTGCCGAAACCAGGGGAGCGCTGGCGCCTGAATCTCTACCGCTGCGACAAGGCCAACAACGCCTACATGGCGTGGAGCCCTACCCTGAAACCGTCATTCCACACACCAGAGAAGTTCGGCGTGCTGGAGTTCGGCGAATAGGGGATTTCCCGTCACCATTCCATGCCGTCGAACAGTTGGCACGGCCCCATGGACTGCGCTATGATACCGCGACTTGCACAACCCACGCTGTATCCGAACGGACTCATTTACGAGGACGCCAGCCACTTTCCTGCTGGTGATTCTGTGGGCTCTTCTGCCGTCGCTCAGCGGCGCGTTTGAGGAACCGGGCCATGAGCACGGCTTGCCGAACCTCGACAAGCGCCTCGACGCCCAGCCGGCAGATAAATCCCTCCCAGCCGAAAAGGCGTCGGGCGCGCAGAAACTCCGCGGCCAGCTCCACGGCCTGCGGGTCGAACACGACGTTGTTCGTCAGAGCCCGAAACACATCGCCTCCACGAGCGGTTTCCTGACCGGCCCCGGCGGCCAAGGCGCCACCATCAGCGCCGCCGGCGCACGCACGGTTCCGGCGGGCGATCCGCACCGCGTCATCAAAGCGTTCCTGAACGAACACCGCGCGGCGTTCGGCCACGGACCGGAACTCCTCGACCAGACCCGGCTCAAGACCGACTTCGTCGCTCGCAACAACAACCTGCGCACCATCGTCTGGGAACAACGCCTCGACGACATTAGCGTTTACGAGAGCGTGTTGATTGGACACGTCACCGCGCGCGGAGAACTGGTCAGCGTCGCCAGCCAGCTCGTCGCAGAGTCCAGCGTCGCCGCCAACGCCGGCACGCCCAATCGCGTCGCATTGCAGAACTCCCCGACCCTGGGTGCCGCCGAAGCCGTCCGGCTGGCCGCCGATTCCCTTGGCGAAGTCATCGCCTCCACCGATATCGTCGCGCTCACGCCGCAGCCGACCGGGAACGAGCGTCGCCAAACGTTCAAAGCTGGCAGCCTCCCGGGAACCGCACAGGCCAAGCTCACGTGGCTGCCCATGAACGAATCGAGCCTGCGCCTCTGCTGGGAGATCGACATCACGCGGCGCTTCAACAGCGAGCGTTACCGCGTTTTGATCGATGCGCAGACGGGCGAACTTCAGATCCGCCAGCGCCTCACCGTTTATCTCACGCCGGCGACGTTCAACGTCTTCACCAGCGACAGTCCCTCGCCCTTTTCGCCCGGGTGGCAAACGCCGAACACCAACCAGCCGCCGCTCGTCCCGCGCACGCTCGTTACCCTCAGCGCGCTGAACACCAACGCGTCGCCCATCGGCTGGATCAGCGAAGGCGGCAACGAAACGCGCGGCAACAACGTCGATGCGCACACCGACTTGAACGGCGACGACATTCCGGACCTTCCGCGCCCGCAAGGTTCGCCCTTCCGCGTCTTCAATCCGCCGCTGGATCTTACCCAATCACCCAACACCTACAGCGACGCCGCAGTGGTGCAGCTGTTTTACTGGTGCAACTGGATGCACGACCGCCTGTATGAACTCGGCTTCGACGAAGCGTCGGGAAATTATCAGAAGGACAACTTTGGCCGCGGCGGACTCGGCAACGACGCCATCATCGCGGACGCTCAGGATGGCTCGGGTTTCAACAACGCGAACTTCACGCCCAGCGCGGATGGCGTGCCTGGGCGCATTCAGATGTTCGTCTGGACCGGACCGAACCCGGACGTGGACGGCGACTTCGATGCTGAGGTTGTTCTTCACGAATACGTCCACGGCCTCAGCACGCGCTTGGTCGGTGGCGGCGTGGGCATCAGTTCGTCGCAAGCCGCCGGCATGGGCGAAGGCTGGTCGGACTTCTACGCGCTGGCCTTTCTGAGCGAACCGGGCGACGACCTCGACGCCGCGTATGGCTTCGGCGGCTACGTCACGAGTCAGCTCTCCGTCTTGCGCGAGAACTACTACTTCGGCATCCGGCGTTATCCTTACTGCACGGACCTGTCGAAGAATCCGCTCACGTTCAAAGACATCGATCCCGCCCAAATCAGCCCGCATCCCGGCGTGCCGATGAACCCGCTCTATTCCTTCAGCCCGCTGCAGGCCGCCGAGGTCCACGCCCAGGGCGAAGTGTGGTGCGCGATGCTCTGGGAAGCGCGCGCGAATCTGATTCGCAAACACGGCTTCAGCGTGGGTAATCAGCTCATCCTTCAACTCGTCACGGACGGCATGAAGCTCTCGCCGCCGAACCCGACCTTCACGCAGGCGCGCGACGCGATCATCCTCGCCGATCTCGTCAACAACAGCGGCGCGAACTACGGCGATCTCTGGGCGGCGTTTGCGAAACGCGGCCTCGGCTTCAGCGCCATCGCCGCGAACACAGCGACCACGGGCGGCATCGTCGAAGCGTATGACCTGCCCGACGCGCTCTTCCTGAACAACACCGCCACCTTCGCGGCATCCGGTCCAATCGGCGGGCCATTGGCTCCCGCCTGTCTCGCGTATCCGATCACCAACATCTCCACTCAGGCGGTTGTCTGGAGCGTGCGCGCCAATCAATCCTGGCTTTCGCTTTCGCCTTCCAGCGGCACGCTTGCGCCCGGCGAAGCAGCGATCGTAAACGCCTGTCTCACCTCCGAAGCCAATGCGCTTCCGCTCGGTTACTTCACCGACACAATCACGTTCTCGAATCACGTCACCGGCATCGCCCAAACCCGGCGCGCGGAAGTGCGCGTGCTGGGCTTTGCCGCGATGCCGTTCCACGAGGACTTCGAGAGCGGCGTGATCGGTCCCGCGTGGTCTGTGACTGGAACCGCCGATTACCAAACTCGAGTTTCATTCCTCGATGAACCCCGCGGCGGCACAAATCATCTCATCCTTGATTGCGTAGGTGGACGCCGCTCGCGCAACGAACTCACGCTCGGGCTCGACCTCGGCGGCTACACGAACGTGGTGCTGAAATTCTGGGCACGGTCGTTCGGCGACGAAGCGGATGGCCCGCCCACGCGCCCGTTTCAAGTCGGCGCGGATTTCGATGGGGTGGCGATTAGCGAAGACGGCGTGAACTGGTACGAAGTTCAGAGCCTGCGCGACATCTCGCCGATTTACACCGAGTTCACCGTCAACCTCGATGCCGCAATCGAGGCCTTCGGCTTGCGCTACACCTCCACGTTCCAGATTCGGTTCAATCACGTGGATGACTTCGCGGTTCCGTTCGACGGCATTGCGCTGGACGACATCTCCGTGACCGGCAATCCCGCCACGCGGTTGCTCGTTTCAGCTCCCGCATCCGCGCGCGAAGGCGATGGTGCCCTGAGCGAACGAGCCATCGTGGAACTCAGCGCGCCGGTCAATCAACCTCTCACAATCACGCTCACCGTCAGCGAAACCAAAGAACTCTCAGTGCCGCCGACGGTGACGATTCCCGCTGGCACCAACCGCGCGGAGTTCAGCATTCGCATCTTGGATGACACCGCGCTGGACGGCACGGTGCCGGCGATCATTCGCGCCGATGCACCCGGCTATTTCGGCGGCAGCGCGATCATCGCCATCGCTGACAACGAAAAGGCAGCGTTGCGCGTCAATCTACCGCGCAAGATCCGCGAAGGCGGGCGACTGCAGAAGGAAGGCATCGTGCGCGTTCATCCCCGGCCCACCCGCGACGTGCTGGTGAAATTGACCGCATCGCATCCAGGCGAACTCGCCGTCCCAAGCTCCGTCACGATTGCTGCCGGAGAAGCTTCCGTCGCATTCGATCTCGTCGCCGTGGACGACAACCGGATTGACGGCGCGAAGACCGTGACGATCACCGCGCACGTCGACAATTGGATCGATGGGAGTGATTCCATCCTGGTGCTCGACAATGAAATCCCGCGCGTATCCGTGGTGCTGCCGCCGTCGATCAGTGAAGCCGACGGCGTGAAAACCAACGCGGGAATCGTGCGCCTCTCGGGAACGCTGCCGACGAGTCTCAGCGTCAGCCTGACCTCCAGCGACGCGACTCGATTGACGGTGCCGGCTTCTGTCGAGATTCCAGCGGGCGCGCTCGAACAACGCTTCGACCTCACCGCGATCGACAACACCACGACCGAAGGGTTGCGGTCCGTTCGCATTCGCCCGAACGCCGCGGGCTTCTCGTCGCGCGCGGGAACCATCGACGTCATCGACGACGAGACGCCGCCGCTGGTTTACAACCCCGAGCCCGCCAATGGCGCCACGAACATCCCCGTCTCTGTCGAGCTGCGCTGGAGCGCCGGCGTTGGCGAGATCTTGAGAAACGGCGGGTTCGAATCCGGCGACTTCACCGGCTGGCTCGCCACCAATGGCGGCTACGGCGCATGGATTATCAACGACGGAACATTCGATCCCGACGGACCGGAGGAAACCAACGCGCCCGTCAGCGGCAGCTACAACGCGCTCGTCGCCCAAATCGGCGGTGGCACTCACCTGCTCTTCCAGGACGTTCGCATTCCGGCAGAAGCGCTGGGCGCGACACTTTCGTGGACGGATCGCATTCGCAACCACGCCTCCTACTTTGCGCCGAACCAGATCTTCCGCGCGGAGATTCGCAACCAGCAGAACGCCGTGCTCGACGTCGCCTTCACCACAACTCGGCGATCCGTTGTTGTCCGAGTGGACGCCGCGCCAGTTCTCGCTCGACCGTTACCGCGGCCAGACCGTGCGCATCGCGTTTTATCAGGAGGACAGCACGGGTTACTTCAACACCTACCTCGATGACGTGAGCGTGAGACTGGGTGACGCGGCGACTCCGACAACCTTCGATCTGTACTTCGGCACCACGACCAATCTCGGGCCGGCTGAGTTTCTCGGGAACACCACCAACGCCTCGTGGACCATTCCCGGGCTGGCGCTCAACTCGACTTACTTCTGGCAGGTTCGCGCCCGGCGCGGTGCATCCGTGACGGCCGGACCTTTGTGGCAGTTCACAACCCGCGGCGTAGGACGCGTGCATCACTTCGAATGGGCGCGCGTGGCCTCGCCGCAAATTACCGACGAACGCTTTCCGATCACCGTCACGGCGAAGGATGACCTGAACAACACCGTTAAGGATTTCACCGGAGCGGTCACGGTCGCCGGACTGCCCGGTAGCGGCACGGCATCAAGCATCGTGATTTCTGAGCTCGATATCGGGCTGGGTGACAGCGCGGAGTTCTTGAATGTCTCCGGGCTGCCGGTGGATTTGTCCGGGTGGCAGATTTCGTTTTACGACAACACCTCGTGGCCCGCTCCCGCCGGCACCGTGACGATCCCGTCCGGATCGATCTGTCCCGCCGGCGCGATGTTCACGCTGTCGGACAACGGCGAGGCGCCGGGAGAGTTCCCGCGACTGGAGCTTGGCACCAACGTGAACTGGTCGTTTGCGCCGCTCGGGAATCCGATGGCCGTCCTCGTGCGCGATGCCGGCGGCGATGTCGTGGATTTCGTCAGCGCTGGAAACGCGGATCCGGAACTGATCACGATCCCGCGAAAAATTCCCGCCGCTGAATGGAGCGGGCTGCCCGTCTTCGTCGTGGTTACGAACACCACCTTCACGATTCAACGCACTGGCGCCGCCGACCACAACGACGCCTCGGACTGGACACCGACGAGTCCCACCTTCGGCGCGTTCAACGACGGACTGGAGCTGCCATTCGCGAAGCAGGGCCTCATTCCCGTCAGTCCCACGCTGCTGACGAATTTTGTCACCGGCGTGTGGAATGGTTTTCTCACCGTGGAAAGCGCCGCGCCGCGGTTGACCCTCGAGGTTCGCGATTCCACCGGCCGTTCCGGTCGGGCGAATGAGATAGCCGTCGTCACACCCAACGACATCTCCGTCGCCGTTGCTGATTCGCCGGACGTCACGCTGGTGGGTGGCGAACTCCGTTACTTCGTCACAGTGACCAATCCCGGCCCGACTCGCGTCACTGGACTTCTCCTGACCAATGTCCTCCCGACCGGCGTCAACTTCATTTCCTACACCACGTTCAACGGCGCTTGCACCAATCACGACGGTTTCATCATTTGCGCGCTTGATGGTCTCTCCGCAGGCGACAGCGCCCGCATCACGTTCAACACCCGCACGCTGACCATGGGCACGCTGACCAACACCGCGACGATCAGCCGCGCGGCGGGCGATCCGTTCCTCGGAAACAACCGGGCGTCCGCCGTGACCACTGTCACCGGGCCGTTCATCACCGTGACCAACGTCGCGCTCACGGAAGGTTCCGGCGTGACCAATCGCCTTCGAATTCCCATTCGGCTCTCCGCACCGGCGCCGCTGCCGGTCTCGGTGGAGTTCGCCACAAGCAACTTCACGGCGACAGCGGGGCTGGATTACCTCGCGACCAACGGGGTGCTGGTTTTTGAGCCGGGTGTAACCAACCTGAGTGTCGAGGTCGCGGTCATCGGGGATCGTGTGGATGAAAGCCTCGACATCTTTTTCCTCAACCTTTTCTCCGCCACCAACGGCGTGATCGCCGTCGGCCAGGGACGCTGTCGCGTGACCGATGATGATCCGACCCCACAACTGACCATCCGCGACGTCACTGTCACCGAAGGTTCCGCCGGTTCGACAAACTACGCAGAATTCGTCCTGCAACTGAGCGGGCTGAGCGGCATCGAGGTCGGTTCAGCCTTTACCACGAGCGACCGCACCGCCACGGCGCCATCGGATTACCTGACCACCTTCGGAACGATTACCTTTCAGCCCGGCGTCACCTCGCAGATCATCCGCGTGCCCATCATCGGAGACCGACGGTTCGAGCCCGAAGAATCCTTCACGCTGACCCTGTTCAATACCGTGGGGATGGTTCCGCCCAGCACGCCGCCGAAAGTCACCATCATCGACGACGACGATCGTGAGCTGGATCATTTCGTCTGGAGCGACGTGCCTTCGCCGCAATTCGTCGACGTACCCTTCATCGCCACCCTGAGCGCGCGCGACGGTCTCGACCGTCCTGCGACCGGCTTCACGGGACCGGTGAACGTTCGCGGAATCGCCAACCGTCGCAGCGTCGGAATCGGCAGCGGCACCAACACGTGGGATTATCCGCTCGCCACGCTGTTCCACGATGCGCGCGCACAGATCATTTACCTCCCGGGCGAACTAGGCGGCGCCGGCAAAATCAACGGCCTTACCCTCAACCTCGCCGCTGCACCCGGCCAAACCCTGAGCAACTGGACCATACGCCTGAAGCATTCGCTGATGACGAACTACACCCGCGCCACCTGGGAAACCTCCAGCTGGACGACGGTGTATGAGCACGCCGAAACAATCACGTCGCCCGGACGAACCACGTTCCTCTTCGAGACGCCCTTCGACTACGACGGCACCAACTCGTTGCTGGTGGATTTCAGCTTCAACAACGCCACCTTCACGGTGAACGGCCTGGTGCGCTCCACCATCACGCCGCAACGGCGCGCGCTTGTTTTCCAGACCGACAGCGCCTTCGGTGATCCGCTGCGATGGGACGCCTCGACCGCCCCGGCGCCGCTGCTGGTGGATAGAATTCCCAATCTCGAAGTGCAGTTTGAAACGCCTGTGAACCTGTCGCCTTCGGAGCCCGTGACCGTCACAAACGGCGTCTGGATTGGCCCGGTCACCGTGCATGAGCCGTGGCGGAATCTTTTCCTGCGCGCCCGCGACGGCGAGGGCCGCATCGCGGAAGGAAACTCATTCGATGTGGAATCGTCTGCGGACACCGATGGCGATGGATTGCCGGATGCGTGGGAGCGCGGTTACTTCGGCTCAATCAACGGCGGCGCGAGCGACGATGCGGATGGTGACGGCGTGGATAGCTTGCGCGAATTTCGCTCCGGCACGAATCCCGCGGACCGCGAAAGTGCGGCATTGATTCGCTCGGTGCGCGCGAACGGCGCGGATCTGGTGGTGGTTTTCAGCTCCGTGAACGCAAAACTCTATCAACTGGAGAAATCAACGGCGCTGGGAACGGGGAACTGGGCCCTGGTGGGATCGGCCATCCCCGGCAATGGAACGGAGCTCTCGGTCACAGATCCGGGAGCGGCGCGAACCGGCGGATGGTTTTATCGACTGCGGGTGCTGCCTTGATAGGCCGCACCGCCGGACCTCACTTCGCCTCCACTTTGATCACGCCAGTCTTCGGATCGTAATTGTACTTCATCCCGTTGGGAGCCGGCGGAAGGCTGTGGAGAAAATCGGGCACGAGCGCCTCAAGACTTGGCGGGAATTTTCCTTCGGTGGCCTGATACATCTTGATGGCCTGATCCAGTCCGACTGTGGAAACAACCTTGCCCGCCCGCTTCTGCGCCTGATTCACCGCGCCCAGGTAATCGACCGGCGCTGTCAGAGGGTTGCCGCTGGAGGTGGTGTTGGTTTGCTTCGCGGCGGAGGGATCACTTTTTCCGCAGCCGAGCGAAAGGAGACCGGCCAACAACAAGGAGGCCGTAGTTAAGTTCACCAGGTTCATTGTTATTGGCCGGTTGATTTCAGGCATGGAACAGGCAGCACACCTTCCGATGTGCCGCCCGATCAGCACCAGACTACTATTTCGGCGGAGCCGGAACAGCGTTGGTCGACGGCACTTCGGGCGTGGTCGGCTCCGGAGCCTTTTCGCTGCAGCCCACGAGGATGAAGGAAACAGCGACGGTCAGTAACGCGAGTATTTTCATAGTTTGGTTGTGATGTTTGGTGGGGCCGGACTTGTTGTTCGAACCCAGCCCCTTCGCCGCGCAGCCTACAATACGACTCCGACTTGCCAAGCACTTATTCCTGAGGCGTAACGTCCGGGATTTAACGGAGCACCGGCTCCTTCGGCGCAGGTTTATCCACGAGCTCGACGGCGCCCACCGGACGGTACCGCCGCTTCTGATACCAGGAGATCGCAATGAGATCGTAGATGCCGCGGCCGAGCCGGTTCCACACGCCATACTTGGAAACGCCCGCCACGCGCGGCCGATGATTCACCGGCACCTCCAGCGTCGTCCCGCCACCGCCGTGCACCAGCACGGGCAGAAACCGATGCAGGCCATTGAAGGGAAACACGCCCGCGAGCGCGGTGCGTTTGAACGCGCGAATTGCACAGCCCGTGTCGCGAAAATCCACCCCCAACGCCGCCTTGCGCGCCGAGCGGGCGATCTTCGAGGAAACCTTGCGCACCCACGTGTCCTGCCGGTTCAGCCGCATGCCGCTGACAAAATCGACCTTCGCCAGCTGGGCGATCATCGCCGGCAGATCCGCCGGGTCATTCTGCAAATCACCATCGAGCGTGCAAAGAATCGGGCTCGCGCTCGCTTGAATGCCAGTCCACACCGCCGCGCTCTGACCCGCGTTACGTTGATGTCGCAGACCGCGCACCTGCGGATTGGCGCGCGCCGCTTCTAGAATCCGCTGGGGTGTTTCGTCGGAGCTCGCATCGTCAACGAAGAGCAGTTCCCAATCGCGCCCGGTCTTCGCCATCGCCGCCGCCACTTCGCGCGCCATGGGCAGCACGTTATCAGCTTCGTTGAAGACGGGGACAATTACTGAAATGTCTACGGGCACGGCGCGAGGGTAAATCCGACCGAAGGGAGTTCAAGCCTGTGTTGCTGAATGCCAGCTACGCGGTCCGCTTGTGGTACCACCACCATTCGAATAGCAGCACGAGTAATCCCACCGCCGCAATCCAGCGCCACAGTTCCATGTTTGCGCGCTTCATTGTGGTGGCGGTTACCTTCGCGTATTTGCCGATCGGCAGCTCCTCGCGCGGCGTGATGTTGCTCTCGTTGGAATCGAGGAGGTTCACGCAGAACGTGACTTCGTTCGTGCCCGCCTTCACGCGATAAACGCCTTGCTGCAAAGTGTCGCCGATGACGAGTTCGCGCGCGTCGGGCTCGATGGGGAGCGAACGCGACTTGCCATCCGGCGTGGTGAGTTGCGCCGCGGTGAGGCCCGGTGCCAGAGGTAGCCGAAATGCGTTGCCGGCCTGCACGAGATACTGACCGTTGTTCGCGCTCGATGGATTGAGCCAGTCCACGGCGTTCGCCATGAAAATCGGGAAGCTGATGCGCAACGGCCAGGTGCTTTGCAGCGGATCGAATCCGATCCACACTATGCGCTGACGGTTGAGTTCACCGGCGACGATGAGCGGCGTCTGCGGCGATTCCACGAGCGTGACGCCCCACGGCGGCGGCTTCACGGCGAGACTTTCAGCGACCTGCACGTTGTCGAAGTTCACGAAGCGCAGCAGCGGATGCGCGCTCTTCCAGTCGACGATCGGCGGGGACTTGGCCGTGTCCCAGCCGGCGAACCAGTTGGTGCTGACGGTGTGAATTGCGAGCGTGTTCGCGCGCGGCAGCGTAACGGGAATCACGTCATCGAGCACGACGAGGTCGAAGGCTTCCGCGCCATCGGTCAATTGCGGCGCGGTGCTGAGCTGGACGTTCGCCGCGCCACGGAGCGCCTTTTCGAGGAAGCGATTGCCCTTGCTGACCAGCAGGACTTTCACCGGCTGCGGCATGAAGCTGACGATCGACGCCTGGTTGTCAGCCGCCAGCGTGTCCACCGTATGAAGGCGCACGGTGAAAACGCCGTCGCGTTCCTGTGGTGCGGTGAAGATGACGAGCTCGGTGTTTGTGCCGCCAACATCGACCGGGCGCGTCTCCACCATCTGCCCGTCGAAAAGGAGATCCACGTCGAGCTTCGCCGCGTTCGTGGAAAAATTCGCGATGCTGGCGAAGATGGCGCGCTGGGCGGCGTTCTCGGGATTGGCGCGCGCGTCTAAGCGAACGATGCCGGCGTTGTCGCGGTCGGTGCCGACGCGGTGATACACCAACGGCAGGTTCTTGTTCGACAGCTCTTCGAGGTCCGGCGCAGCGCCGTCGCTGAACAGGTGAATCTCACCGGATGTCACGGTCTCCTCACCGCGTTTCTCGAAAGTGAACGCCCCCGCGGTCTTGAGCGCATCGGCGAGACGCGTTGGTGCATCGGACGGCGCGCACGATTGCAGCGCGCGGCGAAGCGCGGCCTTGTCCGTGGTTGGCGATTGCTTCACCTCGGTCGTCGCGCCGGCGAGCAACACCATCATCTGTTCGCCATCACGCAGGCCATCAACCCACTTTAGCGCCTCGGCCCGGGCCTTCTCGAAACGCGACGGCTTTTCGTCCGTGGATTGCATCGACGCCGAGCCGTCGAGTATCACCACGCGCAGATTCGTCTCGCGCGCCGTGCCGGTGAGGTACGGCCGCATCAGCGCGAACACCACGAGCGCGAGCAGGAGAAGCTGGAGAATCAGCAGCCAGTTATGGCGCAGCTTCTGGAACGGCGCGCTGGCCTGGGTGTCGGCCAGAAACTTCTGCCAGAGCAACGTGCTCGGCACGAGCTTCACCACGCGCTTGCGCTTGAGCAGGTAAAAGACAACGACCACCGGCAGGGCGAGTGCGAACAATGCGGCAAACGGCGCGAGAAAACTCATCCCCACACCTCCTGTTCGCGGAGTTGTTTGAGAAGCAGTTGCTCGAGCGACGCGTCGCTGCCGACGCTGAAGAAGCTGATGCCGCGTGGCTGACAGAACTCCCGCAGGCGCTGGATGTAGTTCTGCACGGTCTGTTGATACGCCTTTAGCCGATACTTGCCGAACGTGACTTCCTGCAAGCTGCCCGTCTCCGAGTCGACTAGGCGGAGATCGCCATAAGTCGTGGGATTCAATTCCTCGGGCGCGAGGATCTGGACGGCGTTCACCTGAAAGCCGCGTCCGATAAGCGCGGTCAGGCCCGTTTCGTAACCGGCAGGGTCGAGGAAATCGCTGAGCACCACCGCCACGCCCGACTGCTTCGCTTCGAGCGCACCGCGACGCAGGGCCTGGTTGAAATCCGCCGCGCCACTGGCCGTAAGCGCATTGATGTTGCGGAAGAATTGCATGGAGGATTTCTTGCCGCGCACGGAGCGGAGCGCGCCACGCGAGGCTTGTTCCAAGCCACGACCGGCATCGGCGGGCACATCGGGAAATGGAATCATGCTCACGCGATCGAATCCACACAGCGCGACGTAGCCGATGGCGGCGGCGATCTGACGGGCGAAATCAAACTTCGGCGGCTGGCCGAAGGTCATGCTCTCGCTCGCGTCGAGGAAGATGCGGACGGGCAGCTCGCGTTCTTCCTCGTAGAGCTTCACGAAGAGCCGGTCGAGCCGGCCGTAGAGATTCCAGTCGAGATAACGGAAGTCGTCGCCGTGGGTGTAATTGCGGTGGTCGGCGAACTCCACCGACTGCCCGCGCGCCTTGCTGCGCCGCTCACCCCGGGCCGAACTCTTCGCACGCCGGGCCGCGAGCAACTGGAATTGCTCCAGCCGGCGGAGAAGTTCGGGGGTGAGAATAGCGCTCATGCCATCTAGTGACAGGGGACGGGGCTAAAGCTCATGGCCAGAGGCTAGGATCGACCCGACGATTTGCAAGCTAACTTGCCGCGCCGAACCGCCGATGTCCGTGTAACGAATGGCGTCCAGCCCGGTCAAAATTGAACTGGCCAAGGCCCGGACCCAGTGCCAGTTTAGCCACGAAGGCAAAAGGCTATGAGCGAACTCCAAGTCATCGAATCGGCCCTGCATCGCGCCGCCAAACGTCGTCGTCTCGAACGTGCGCTCAACGGCCTCGGTCGAGGCGCCCTTTACGGCGCCGCAGTCCTCCTCCTCGCGCTGGTCATCTACAAGCTCCTGCCCGTCCCCACATGGTTTGTGCCCGCGGCCGGCGGAGTCGCCATCGCAACGATGCTCGGCGGAATGATTTGGGGCGCGTGGCGGAAGATGTCCTTGCTCGAAACCGCCCGCTGGGTCGACGAACATCGCTCGCTCAAGGAACGCCTCAGCACCGCGCTCGAAATGTCCGGCAGCCGCGCGCCGGAGGATTGGAAGCAACTACTCCTCACCGACGCCGCGCAGCACGCGCAGTCGCTGAACGCGAAGGAACTTCTCCCGATCGGTTTTCCACGCGCCGCACGTTGGGCGTTGCTGCTCGTCGCGCTCTGTGCCGGACTCGGCTTCGTGCCGGCGTATCGCAGCAAGGCAACCATTCAGAAACAGGCGGACGCGGCGAACATCAAGGACGTGGGCAAGAATCTTTCCGAGCTGGTCCGTCGCGAACTGGTACAGAAACCGCCGTCGCTGCCGCCCACCGAGAAATCGATGCAACAAGTTGCGGAGTTCGGCGACAAGCTGGGCAAACAATCGCTGACGCGCAGCGAGGCGTTGCGCGATTTGACGAGCATCACCGAACAGCTTGCGAAGCAGGAACAAGAGCTCGCGAAGAACCCCGTCATCAAACCGCTCGAACGCGCGGCGCGCGAGCCGGGTAACGGCGGTTCGTCGCAGGAAAGTTTGCAGAAACAGATCGATTCCTTACAGAAGGCGCTCGGTGATGCCGGAGCCAATGCCGACAAGCTCGACAAGTTGCAGAAGGATTTGGAGAAGTTGAAGCAACAGGCCGCGAGCAGCGCGGGCAAGGACGCGAACGCCGGTTCTCCTTCACGCGAACAGCTCGCGCAAAGCCTCGCGGACCTCGCGAGACAGGCTCGCGAAGCCGGCGCTTCCCTCGAAAGTTTGGAGGAAGCGATCAAGGCGCTCGAATCGAACAACACGGATTTGTTCCTGAAGGATCTGGAAACCGCGACGCACGATCTGGAGAAGATGCGCGATATGGCCAAGGCGATGCAGCAGCTGCAGGAACAGGCGGCGAAGCTGGGCAAGAATCTCGCCGAGCAGTTGGAGAAAGGTCAGGGCAAGGCGGCGGTCGAATCGTTGCAGAAGATGATCAACCAGCTGAAGGAAGGGAATCTCTCGAAGGAGCAACTGGAGAAGATCATGCAGGAAGCACAGCAGGCCGCGAAGCCCGGCAGCCAGTATGGCAAGGTGGGCGACCTCCTGCAGAAATCCGCCGGCCAGTGCAAAGCCGGGAACAAGGGCGACGCGGCCCAAAGCATGGCCGAAGCGCAGGCCGAGTTGCAGAAACTGATGGACCAGATGGCCGATGCCGAGGCGTTGCAGGCCACGCTCGATGCCTTGAACCGCGCCCAGATGGCCATCTCGCAATGCAAGAGCTGGGGCCAGTGCCAGGGCCAGGGACGTCCGGGCTTCAAGCCCGGCGGCAAGCCCGGTCGCGGCGTAGGCACGTGGGCGGATGATTCCGGCTGGACGTATTACAACAGCAAGAACGAGGGCGAAGGCTGGGACAACACGGGCATTGAACGTCCCGACATGGAAGGCAAGGGCCACACCGATCGCCCGGATGATTTGAATCCGAACCTCACACCAGACAAGGTGAAGGGCCAGATGTCACCCGGCGGTTCGATGCCGAGCATCACGCTGAAGGGCGTAAGCATCAAAGGCACGAGCAACGTGAAGTTCGAAGAAGCCGCGACCTCGGCGCAGCAGGACGCCCAGAGCGCGCTCAATCAAGACCAAGTCCCCCGCGCCTACCAGAACACCGTCCGCGACTACTTCGACGATTTGAAGAAGTAGGTCGAAGGGTGCAGGTGGCAAGTTACAGGTTGCAAGTTGCTGAAGCTTCGCACCGGTTCGCCATCACTTTGGCGCGGCAAACCAACCATTAACCAAAGGAGAACGACATGGCCACGGCGCAACAGTTTGAGGATCTCGGAGTCTGGCAGGATGCTCGAGTGATGGTGCGCGAAGTTTACAGAATTACGAATCAGCGGGCGTTTCGTCGCGACTTCAGCTTGCGTGACCAGATTACTCGCGCATCCACATCGACCATGTCGAACATCGCCGAGGGCTTCGAGCGCGGTAGTCGCAAGGAATTCATTCAGTTCTTGAACATCGCCAAGGGTTCGAATGGCGAGGTTCGCTCCCAGCTTTACGTGGCGTTGGATTTGGCATACATCGACGAGGAAACATTCAACGCCTTGAAAGACTCCGCGCTCAAACTCTCACGCCGCCTCGCCAAGTTCATCGCTTACTTGAAAACCTGCCCCACCAACGCACGCGTCCGCCCGCCCCGAAAGTGATTCCAACTTGTAACCTGCCACTTCGCACCTGCACCCTTCTCCACTCATGAGCACTGAAGCCAAAATCCAATCGTTCCGCCAGACTTGGGATGCCCTCCGCGCTGAAATCGGCAAGGTCATGGTCGGCGCCGACCCGATCGTCGACGGCACGCTCACCGCGATCTTTGCCGGCGGCCATGTGCTGCTCGAAGGCGTGCCCGGTCTCGGCAAGACACTGCTCGTGCGCACGCTCAGCGAGGTGCTGGAACTGTCCTTCAACCGCATCCAGTTCACGCCCGACCTCATGCCAGCGGACATTCTCGGCACGAACATGGTGATGGAAACGCCCGATGGCCGGCGCGCGTTCGAATTCCAGCGCGGACCGATCTTCGCGCACATCGTGCTCGCGGACGAAATCAATCGCGCCACGCCGAAGACGCAGTCCGCCATGCTCGAGGCGATGCAGGAGAAGAGCGTCACCGCCGGCGGTGAGATTCGCAAACTCGCCGAGCCGTTCTTCGTGCTCGCGACGCAGAATCCAATCGACCAGGAAGGAACGTATCCCCTGCCCGAGGCGCAGCTCGACCGCTTCTTCTTCAAGCTGATCGTCGGCTACCCGACGGCGGCGGAGCTCACCGAAGTCCTCAACCGCACCACCGAGGGCGTGAAACCTCAAGTGAACAAGGTGCTGGATGGCGCGGCGCTGATGGAACTCCAGAAGCTCGTGCGCGAAGTGCCGGTCGCGTCGCATGTGAAGGATTACGCCGTGCGCCTCGTGCTCGCGACGCATCCGAAGACGGAGACGGCCGCGGCGGTGACGAATCAATACCTGCGCTTCGGCAGCAGCCCGCGCGGCGCGCAATGTCTGATTCTCGCCGGCAAGGTCCGCGCACTGACGCAAGGCCGCTTCAACGTGAGCTTCGAGGACATCCACGCCGTGGCTGCGGCGACGTTGCGGCACCGGTTGATTTTGAACTTCGAAGCCGAGGCGGAAGGCGTCACGACGGACCTCATCATCGCGCAGATTCTGAAGGACGTGCCGAAGAATGCAGAAACTGTCAGAGCGTAACTTCGACGGGCTCCTAGAGCTTTCGTATTGGAAGAAGAGGTTGCTCCGGCCCGTTCTCTGGTTGGCAGGAGTTATTCTCGCGCTCTACGCATTTGGCCAGTGGTTGGTCTACAAGGCGTCCCCCTACAAAACGGTCTACGAAATGACTTGGGGCGGAACGGGGTTGGATCCCGGCGAATCAAACTTTGTTCCACAGGTGGTTGTCTTCGCAGGAACCGTTTCGGACGTGCCCAATGATGATCGATCCGAAAGTTCGCAGGCACCTGTCGAACAGTTTGAGATAACGATGCGAGGACACGACTACTACCATCGTGCTGAATGGAGAAACGGCCGGGGACCACGATGGCGGATTGTTCTTCACGCCGAAAGATTTTGGGCAAACGTAGGGATCAGAACCACTGGCAGCGGCGTCACTCGAACAGGAATGGGAGCCGGATTCTCGTCCGATGCCTGGTTTGCCGTCGGCCGGCGATTGTGGGAGGGGACGAACTTCGTCGGAGCGGGTTCCGAGTCGCCTTTTCATCCCTATCCCGGGGACAGAGATTTCTTCTCCGAACAGTTCCTGGAGCTTAAACAGCATGGGAAGTTCAAAATTCCAACGACAATTCTCCACGCGGGCTGGCCCAGTGGAACGATGCGGCGATACACGGTGGAGAAAGTAACATTCCGATCTGATCCGGATACGAACTGGTTCATCGGGGAGCGGAATCGAATGTTCCCCGATGCTGCAGCAAAGGCAGCCGAGTTCTCCCGAGGCCACACCAATTCATTGTCAGTTGCGCCCCGGGTCATGGTCCCTCGCGGAACTTTCCGGTGAGCCACCAGGAAGCCGTCGAAGCCAGGACAACAAACGCGAGCAAAACTACGGCTTCGCTGGCGTCCGCACTGCGCTGGACTGCTTGAGGTAGCGGAACAGATCGCTGTCGGTGGAGAGGAGGAGCGTCGTGTCCTTGTCGAGGGTCTTGCGGTAGGCGTCCATCGTGCGGAGGAACTGATGGAATTCTGCCGCCTCGGCGCTGCCGCCGTAGGCGCGCGCGTAAATCTCCGAGGCTTTCGCGTCCGCCTCGCCTTTGATCACCTGCACGGCGCGGTAGGATTCTGATTCGATCTGACGCAGGTCGTGTTCCTTGCTGCCGAGAATCTTCGCGGCCTCGCCCTCGCCCTCGGAGCGGAACCGAGAGGCAATTTGCTGGCGCTCGCTCATCATGCGTTCATGAATCTTGGTGCTCACGCCGGGATTGTAGTTCACGCGCATGAAGCGCACATCGATGAGCTCGACGCCGAAGTCCTTCAGCTTGGGAGCGGACTCGGCCACGATCTCCTTCTCAATCGCGGCGCGACCCAATGAGATGGGCAGGAGCCGGTTGATCTGGCCTGCGTCGTCCGCCGGAGCGGCGTCTGCCGAGGCCTTGCGGTTCTTGTCGGTGCGGACGATCTCGATCAAGTCATGCTTGGCGATGGCGTTGCGGACTTCGCTGCCGATGATGTCGTCGAGGCGGGAGAGAGCGCTGCGTTCGTCGCGGAGGCGGGTGAAATACTGGAGCGGATCGCTGATGCGCCAGCGGCCGAAGGTATCGACAACGATGTAGAGCTTGTCGCGCGTCGGCATTTCGCTGGCGCGGCCGTCCCATTCGAGAATGCGTTTGTCGATGCGATTTACCGTCTGGATGAAGGGCCACTTGAACTTCATGCCAGCCTCGTTGATGGGCTGGCCGACGGTCTTGCCGAATTGCGTGATAATGACCTGCTCGGTTTCGGAGACGCTGTAGAAGCAGAGATTGGCCGCGATGATCAGCAGAACGGCGGCGACGACGATGCCGATGGAGCGAAGGAGAGAGGCGAAAGGCATGGCGCGTTACTTTCCGGGTTCCAGTTGCAAGAGCGGGAGGATCTGCTGGCCCTTTTCGTCGACGATGATCTTCCGGGTCACCTTCGGCAGCACTTCGCTCATCGTCTCCAGAAAGATGCGCTGGCGGGTCACGTCCGGCGCCTTCTTGTATTGTTCGAAGACGGAGGTGAACAACGCGGCGTCGCCCTCGGCTTCGTTGACGCGTTTCTGCGCGTAACCCTGCGCCTCGGCGATCATTCGGGCGGCATCACCGCGGGCGCGGGGCACCACCTTGTTGTACTCGCCGCTGGCGATGTTGATGGAGCGCTGCTTTTCCTGCTGCGCCTTGTTGACCTCGTTGAACGACGCCTGCACCTGCCTAGGCGGGTTGACGTTCTTGAGCTGCACGAGATCGATGCTCATGCCGAGCTGGTATTGCTCGGCGACTTTTTGCAGGACATTGCGGGATTTCGTCTCGATCTCCTGGCGGCCGATGGTGATGACCTCGTCCACGGTGCGGTCGCCAACGACTTCGCGCATCACGGCCTCAGAGGCTGCGCGCATCGTCTCCTCAGGATCGCGCACGTCGAAGAGGAAACGCTTCGGGTCGTTGATGCGGTATTGGACGATCCATTCGACGAGCGCCTCGTTGAGATCGCCCGTGACCATCGCCTTCTCCATTTCCGGCTCGTTGCTTTCCTGGAAGGGATTGCTCGCGCCGGGGGTCATAAAGCCGAACTCCAGCTTGAGCTGGCGGCGAATGGGCACGAGCGTGACGGTATCCATTCCGAACGGCGCCTTGAAACGCAGGCCTGGTTCATCGGTGCGGACATACTTGCCGAAGCGTTGCACGATACCGACGGAATCGGCGGACACGGTGTAGAAAGCCGTCCAGAGCAACACCACGATGAGCAGCAGCCAGAAGCCGAGGTTGATCCAGTGTGCGTAAGCCTGCACCGGGCTGCCAAATGGCGGCGGTCTACGTGAGGATGAAGATGAAGAGTTCAATTGACGTGGGCACTGGTAAGGCCGCACGCAGGGGAGCGCAAGGCTGAACTTGCCTTCGGCACGGTTCGCCTCGCGAAAAACAATCGGGAGCATTCGCGAAACGCCACAGCAACTTCCCACTAGGCACCATTCCGTCCCCCTGCAATAGTTTGGGCATGCAGAATTGGATTCGTGACTACGTGGCCGCGCAAAAGGCGGCGCTGGATTCCATCCCCGTCGACGCCGTCGCCAGCCTCGTCGAAACCTTCCGCCAGGCGTTGAAGGAAGACCGGCAGATTTTCGTGTTCGGCAACGGCGGCAGCGCCTCGAACGCCTCCCATTTCATCACCGATCTCGGCAAAGGTTCCTCCGACAAGCTCGCCCGCCGCTTCCGCTGCTCGTCACTGAACGACAACGTCAGCTGGATGACCGCGCTCGGGAACGATTATTCCTACGAGGAAGTGTTCTCACGCCAGTTGATGAACTTCGGCAAGCCCGGCGACCTCGTGCTCGTGATGAGCGTAAGCGGCAGTTCGCCGAATCTCGTCCGCGGCGTCGAGTGGGCGAAGAAGAACGGCTTGAAGACCATCGCCCTCGTCGGCGGCAAGCGCGGCAAGCTCGCGGAGATCGCGGACACCGTGCTGGTCATCAACGACACCCACTACGGTCGCGTGGAAGATGCGCAAATGGGCATCTGCCACATGCTCTGCTACGCCTTCATGGAGAACCCGCAACTGGGTGCCGTGTAAGGCCTTTCGCAATCAAACCGCCGGGACTGTTTGCCCGGCAACCAACAAAGCCATGGAAAGGCAGCAAAACGCACTGGATGCGGCGCCCACCGGCACCGTGTTTCCCCTAGTCGCCCCCGTGGCTTTTCCCGGACGGTCTCGCATGTAAGCCCCTCAATAGCCCCAGCCGTTGCGCCGGCTGACGTTAACCCTGCCCGACCGATTGGCGTCGGAAGGGCAAGTCAGGCGTAACAAAGTTGTTTGGTGTTGCTATGAAATTAATCGGTTCCACGGCGATTAGCGGACGAAACTACGCGGCGGCCTTCATCGGCGTGCTCGGCATCCTCGGCGCGCCCCGCGAGAAGTGCTGGGCGAATGACGTCACCTTCCGCGAGACGATTTACAACACGGACTACGCGGTCGCTGCCGTCGGCGGATTGCGCGACACCACCAAGGCCAGCCTTTCCCTCGTCGGCGTCAGCGGCACGGTGAACAAGGCCTACCTCTACTGGCACGGGCCGATGAACTCCACGAACCCGCTCGCCAATGCGACCATCCGCCTGAACAACACCGCGGTGACCGGCGTGAACATTGGTTACTCCGATGACAATTGCTGGGGCTACAACAACAGCCAGGCGTATCGCGCGGACGTCACCCCACTCGTGCGCGCCTCGAAAAATGGCACCTATTTCCTCACCCAATACGTGAAGTCCGGCACGAACATCAACGCGAACGGCGCGTCCCTGATGGTGTTCTTCTCCGACAGCAACACGAACAACAACCGCGACATCGTCATCTTCGACGGCAACGATTCCAACGCGCCGAACTTCTACGACGCGAATGGCTGGAATGTGAACCTCACCGACCTCGCCTACACGGGCGGCCAGGGCTACATCCAGATGCACGTTTCCGACGGCCAGATCTACGAGGACGATGCGCTCGTGGTGAACGGCGACGTGGTCGAGCAACGCGGTCAGGTCTTCCAAGGCACCTCGGTGCTCGCCGCGAACAACGGCCCGTCCGGCACCGGTCGCCTGTGGGATGTCGAGACGTTCGACATCACGCCGATCCTCGAAGCCGGCTCGAACACCATCGCCATCACGCACGGCTACATCGGCACGCCGGAACGCGCGCGTGGCGATTGCATCAGCCTCATCGCCGCGGTGATCAATCTCCCGGCCGGCACCGTTCCGCCGCCGCCGCCCGCGAACCTCGCCCCGACGGTCACCGCCGCGCCGGAAGTGACCGTGCATTCTCCGAACGCGATCGTCCTCCAGGCGCTCGCGAACGACGCCGACGGCAACGCGCTCACCTACAGCGTCGCCATCGACAACGTCATCGTGAAGACCGGCAGTTTCGCCGCCAACAACCCGGCCACCACGGGCACGATTGAAATCACGAACGCCTTCACCCTCGGCCAGCACACGGTTACTTACACGGTGAACGACGGTCAGGCGAACGGCACCTTCACGACGATCGTGAACGTGATCGACGACCAGCCGCCCGTGTTGAATGTTCCCGCGAACATCACCGTCCCGAGCGACCTCGGCCGCACGACGGCGGTGGTTCGCTACGAAGTGACCGCGACGGATGACTTCCCGGGCGTGACCGTGATTTCTTTGCCGGCCTCCGGTTCTGCGTTCCCGATTGGCACCACGACCGTCACCGCAACCGCGGTCGACGCCGCCGGTCATCGCGTTCAAAAGACGTTCACCGTGACGGTCATCGACAGCATGCCGCCGACGATCCTGTGCCCGACGGATATTCTGAAAGCCACTGACCCGGGCGCGAGCAATGCCGTGGTCCGCTATACCATCACCGCCACCGACAACGTCCCCGGCGTCAGCGTCTCGTGCTCTCCGGCCTCCGGCTCGACCTTCGCGATGGGCATAACCACCGTCGTCTGCTCAGCCCGCGACGCCCGCGGCAACACGGCGAACTGCATGTTCACCGTGACCGTGATCGACCGCGAAGCGCCGACGCTCATCATGCCAACGAACCAAGTCGTGCAGATGGAAACCAGCGCGGAGAGCGTCGAGTTCAACTACGACGTGGAAGTCCGCGACAACGCGCCGGGCGCGACTTACTTCTGCATGCCGCCGTCCGGCAGCGCGCTGACGCTTGGTGTGACGAACATCGTCTGCATCGGCTCCGACACGAGCGGCAACAACACGACCAACAGCTTCACCGTCACCGTGTTTCAGATCTCGAATCCGAACCTCCTCCCGCCCGTGGTGAACGTTCCGACGGACATGATGGTTCCCACCGACCGCGGCACGAACAACGCCGCCGTCGAATTCACCGCCAGCGTCAGCAGCGCGGCTCCCGGCGCGACGCTCACCTGCACGCCCGCTTCCGGTTCCACGTTCGCGATGGGTGTCACGACGGTGACGTGCGTCGGCCATGACATCGTGGGCAACACCACCACGAAGAGCTTCACGGTGACGGTCTACGACAACGAGAATCCGCTCCTCAACCTGCCGCCGAACATCGTTCGCCCGGTTGACGCCGGTCTGGAAACTGCCGTGGTCAATTACACCGTCACCGCCACGGACAATAGCGGCTCCGTCTCCGTCGTCTGCGTGCCAGCTTCCGGCAGCGCCTTCCCGATTGGCGTCACCACCGTCACCTGCAACGCCGTCGACAACTCGGGCAACGTCAGCTCTGGCAGCTTCACCGTCACCGTGACGAACAACGCGCCGGTCGACTACGGCTGCGTCACCGCTTCGAAGCCCGTGCTCTGGCCGCCGAATCACCAAATGGTTCCAGTCAGCCTCTGGCTGAACTACAAGGACATGCCGGTGAAGTTCTCCAGCGTGCGCATCGTGTCCGTGTCCAGCAACGAACCCGAGACCGGGCTCTGGGCCGACGACCTCGGACCGGACTGGGAAATCACCAGCACGAAGACGCTCAAGCTGAAGCTCCGCGCCGAGCGCGACGACAACGGCAATGGCCGCGTCTACACCATCACCGTCGAAGGCAAGGACAAGAAGGGCAATGTCTACCTCTGCTCCACCACGGTGACCGTGCCAAAGAACGCGCCGCCGAAGACTAAGAAGACGAGCAAGAAGTAACCGTCGCTCGAACAAATTCCCGCAAGGCCCGGAGGCACACCGCTTCCGGGCCTGTCCATTTCCCAAGGATTGAGGACGGACAGGGATTCGTGGAACCACGAAAGACACGAACTACACGAAAGCTCGCTCGGAGTCCCAGTCTTGGGTGAGCCTGATTCTTTCAATAAAGTTGGCGCGCCTCGCCGCCTTTTCGTGTGCTTCGAGTATTTCGTGGTTCCATCCCTGTCCGTCCCCAATCCCCGGGGAAATCTCCTCCACCTTCACCGCGTCTTGTTGTTCCGAATCTTCCGTTCCATCTCCTCACCTTGCGGCGGAACAAACTCCGCCGGCTGCAAGTTGGTTGCCGTCAACGGCAATGAATCAGCCCAACTCGTCTGTGCACTCTCCAGTCGCGCTATCATCGCCGCCAACCGCTCCCGATGCTCGGGCAGCGCGGCGAGGTTCCGAGTCTCGTCCGGATCGTTCTGCAAGTCGAACAGGTAGCTCACGCCAATCTGTGGAAAGCGCATCAACTTCCAACGCTCGTCGCGCAGCGAACGCTGCGTCTTCGAGTAAGCCAGGAACAACTCGTCGCGAACGCGCGCTACGTTTCCTTGCATCACGCCGGCCAAATTCGCTCCCTCGCTGCCATCAGGAGCGCTGACTCCTGCGAGCGCGCCCAGCGTCGGATACACATCCAGCAGATACGAGAACGCCTCGCGCCGTACATTCTTCGGCACACCCGGACCCGCAAAGATCAGCGGCACGCGCATCGAATGTTCGTAGATGCTTTGCTTGCCGAACAAGCCGTGGCTCCCGATGGCCAGTCCACTGTCGCCCGCGAAGACGATGAGCGTGTTCTCACGCTGCCCCGTTGCATCGAGTGCTTCGAGAATGCGCCCCACCTGCGCGTCCACATACTCGATGCTCGCGTAGTAATCCGCGAGGTGACGCTTCACCGCATCCGGCGTGCGCGGCCAGCGCTCCAGCAACTCGTCGCGAACCACCAGATCACCGATCTGGATCGGATGCTGCGGCAGGAAATTCTTCGGCAACGGCATGCGCGAATCCTTGTAGCGTCGGCGGAGCTCGTCCGGAGCGACTCTGGGATCATGCGGCAAATTGAACGCGACGTAGCACAGCCAAGGCTGCTCTCGCTTCTCCGCCGCACGACCGGAGATGAACTCCGACGCGGCGTCCGCAAACACTTTCACCGAATGCTCGGCGCTCATCCGTCCGTTCACGAGTTCGCCGTCGATAAGATCGCGCACTGGCAATTCGTACGGCCATCCCATCCCGCCGATGAACACGGCCCTGCCCTGCTGAAACGCGCGCTTCACCGACGGCTCGCCGTTGTGCCACTTGCCCGTCATGAACGTCGCGTAACCCGCGCGCGCGAACGCCTCCGGCCACGTTTCCTGTCCCTGCATGTTCTCCTTGATGCGGAATAGCGAACGGCCGGTCATCAGCATCGCCCGCGACGGAATGCACACCGCGCCGTGCATCGATCCCATGCAATACGCCCGCGTGAAGGTCGTGCCACCGCGCACCAACCGGTCGAGATTCGGCGTGCGAATGTGCCGGTTGCCCAGCGCCGCGATGGTGTCCGCCCGGTGATCGTCAGAGAAAAGGACGAGGATGTTCGGGCGTGGTGCCGCATGGGAGCCAGGAACGAGGAGGAAACCAACCAGCAGCAACAGCGGCATCAATCGAAGGAAACGAGGGCGTGGCATGTCAGGCACATCGCCGAAACAACGCACGCCCGGCAAGAGAAATGTTCCCTGATCACTCGGAAACCACTCGATAGAAATCCAGCGGAGCGGCTGGAGAAACGGGCCACGGCGAAGTAGCTCCCGTGACATTTATCCAGGAGGGCGAATTCAGGTTCGGCGTGCGTTGCAGGCGGAACCCCGGCGGCCAGGTCAGCGTGAGAGAATTACCCTGGGCGGTGAATCCCAACTTGATCTGGCCTCCGTTGACTTTGATCACGCCGTGGTCGAAGAAAAATTGTGCGCCGGTGATTCCAGTGATCGTTCCCATGAGGTAGGCGGAACCGTCCGGTCCCATCCGGATGCTTTCCGTGATGACGGTAGCTTCGGTCCGGTTGAGCGCGGGATCCCGATAGCTGCGGTCGCGGGAGCCGTCGGGGCGCAGTCGGACCATGAATTCGGGAAGTGCGACACCAAACATCACCAGATTGCCATCCGGCTCCACGCCGACGTAGGGCGAACCGAGGTTGGGGATCGCGGGGATGAAACCAGGGTCGATATCGCCATTGAGCCGAATGCGGTGCAATGGCCCGGGCACAGTCGCGCCTCGGTAGGTGAACCCACCGCTAATGTAGAGTTCACCCTGGGGGCTCACCCGGGCGAACGGCTCGCGAATCTGAGACACCTCGGCGCGTCCGCCATCGGCGAAGGAAGTATCGAGCAGGCCGGATTCGTGCAGACGGAAGATTTCATATCCGCTGTATCCGACCGGCGCATTGGATCGACCGGCGTTCACGAACGCATAGATCGTGTTCGTGGGACCGCTGACCATGTGGGTCACGAAGGCCGCGAACAAGCCCAGTTCCGCCAACGTGGGTGGAACAAAACTTCCGACGCGGGTGCCGCTCGAATTCACCTCGGCGACTGGCAGCCGTCCCGGCGCGCCGTTGGTCGGGTTTGGGTCGAGACTGTGGTTCCCGTAAATGAACACGCGCCCGCTGAAGGAAGCCAGTGCGCCGCGCGGCTCCATTCCCGCTAGATTAGTGTCCGCCGTCCCGGCCACCGCTCCGTTCGCCGTCAGGCTGACGAACCCCGTTGAGCGCTGGAAGTTCACGTCGTTGAACTCGCCCACAACCGCGACACGTCCACTCGGAAAGATCGCCATGCCCGTCACTCTGCCTCGATTGGTAGAACCGGGAATCACCATTAGATTGGTTACGATGACGTTGGTGATCATGGAGATGTTGGTGAGAATCCTCATATCGACCACGGTTCGAAACGTGACCGGAGCAAACGCCGGGTCCAGTCTGCCGTTGGGGAGCAAGTGAGTCACTGCCGCGAGGCCCGCTCCGCCGTAGTTGGTGAAGTATCCACCCGCGAAAAGACTGCCGTCATCCGCGATCGCCAACGATGTAGGAAACACATCTGAACCGGCGATGGTGACAAAATTCGTGTCTCGTGCGCCGGGTATCTGGGCGAAGCCGGAGAACACTCCCAGGCAAAGCCACCAAACAGAAAAGCGGAGGAAGAGAGAGAGGCTAGAACCTTGAGCATCCTGATTCATAGATGCTCGCAACGCTAGGTGTCCGTTATGGTGAAAGCAAGGCGACAGACTAGAAGGGAGGGGAGCTGCCGTGGCATCGTGGATTGGGAACGCTTCGCCCTTTTCTACCTCACCTCATCGCCGTATCCACGCCGCGTCCATCCGCACCGCCCCCGTCGAGATCGATCAGGATGTCGCGCGGCTCGGCGCCATTGCTGGGGCCGACGATGCCGCGATTCTCGAGTTCATCCATGATGCGCGCGGCGCGGCCGTAGCCGAGCTTGAGGCGGCGTTGCAGGAGCGAAACGCTGGCCTTCTGTTCGCTGCGGATGACTTCGATGCATTGCTCGATGAGTTCTTCGTCCTCGTCGCAGCCGCTCTCGGACACCAGGCTGACGGGCTTGGAGAGTTGCTTGTGGATCTCGACTTCGTAGCTGGGCTTGCCTTGCTGGGCGATGAAGTCCACGCAGTGCTGGATCTCCTGATCGGTGATGAGAGCGCCCTGCGCACGGATGAGCCGCGCAGAACCGGGCGGAAGATAGAGCATGTCGCCCTTGCCCAGGAGTTTGTTCGCGCCCTGTCCGTCGAGAATAGTGCGGGAGTCCACGGCGGCGGCGACCTGGAAGGCGATACGCGCGGGGATGTTGGATTTGATGACGCCGGTGATGACGTCGACGCTGGGACGTTGCGTCGCGACGATGCAGTGTATGCCGGCGGCGCGCGCCATCTGGGTGATGCGCGCGATGGCCATTTCGACATCGGCCGGCGCGACGAGCATGAGGTCCGCGAGCTCGTCGATGATGACGACGATGTAGGAGAGCTTTTCCGGGATGACGATATCGTCGTCGCGCGGCACGACGATTTCCTCGTCCACCTCGACGGCGAATCCATCCGCGCCGGCTTCGATCTTTTCCTTCTTCGCCATGAGCGGGAGCTCGGGCTCGGTGGGCTTGGGCGGCTGGTTCTTCGGGCGTTCGTTGAACGATTTGATGTTGCGGACGTTCACGCGCGCGAAGATCTGGTAACGCTTCTCCATTTCGTTCACGACCCAGCGCAATGCGAGGATGACCTTCTTGGGATCGTTGACTACGGGGACAACGAGGTGCGGCAGGGCGTTGTATTGCTGAAGCTCGACGACCTTGGGGTCGATCATCACGAAGCGCAGTTCGTCCGGGCGGAACTTGTAAAGCAGCGACGCGATGATGGAATTGATGCAGACGGATTTGCCGGAGCCCGTGCTTCCGGCGATGAGCAAGTGCGGCATCTCCGCGAGGTCTGCGATGATCGGGTGGCCGTAAACATCCTTGCCCAGTGCGAGTGGAATGCGCGCCTTGCTCTTGGTCCATTCCTCGGATTCGAGCAGGTCGCGCATGATGACCTTGGTCTTCACGGCGTTCGGCACCTCGATGCCGACGGAGCTCTTGCCGGGAACGGGCGCGAGAATGTTGATGCGTTCGGCCTTCAACGCCGCGGCGATGTTGTTGTTGAGGTTGACGATCTTCTCGAGCTTCACGCCCGGCGCGGGATGCAGCTCATAGCGCGTGATGGTCGGGCCCTTGGTGATGTCGCCGAGCTGCACGTCGATGTCGAACTGCGCGAGCGTCTGCTGCATGAGGCGCGCGTTGGCCATGAGTTCCTCCTTGGACTCGGTGGCCTTCACGGTCATGTCCGGGTACTGGAGGAAATCCATCGGCGGCAACTGGTAGTTGCCAATCATCGGCGTGGCCGCGACGGCGATGGGTTTCTTCTTGAGCGGCGGACGACGGCCCGAAGTGGAATTGTCGTTGAACTTGGGCTCGATGGGCGGCGCGGCAGGAGCCGCGGCGGCGGCAATGGCGTCGGGTGTCTCGGCCGGCTTCGATTCTTCGGGATCGGCAAGGCGATTGACGGCGTCCGCGGGCTCGTCGTCGGTGGACTTGGATTTGTCGACCTTGTCCTTCTTCGCGGAGTCGGCGTTCTTCCCGAGAATGTCGGAGGTGGTGGCGGCGGCGATTTCCTTGGCGGAGATCACCACGCCTTCCGCGGCGTCAGTCTCGATGACGGGTTCGTCGAGGCGGGACTTGGCGGGCTTGCCGGCGCGGGCATTGGCACCGGGCACGCTGAGGTCGCGCACAGTCGGCGTCGGGACAGGGCGCATGTCGGCACCCAGCACGGATTTCTCCCGCTCGGCCTTGACCGGGTCTTTCTCTTTCTCCTTCGAGCGATCTTTGTCGAGCTGGTCTTGAAGTTTCTTCGCCTGCTTCTCGAGATCGCGCGCCTTCTTGGCGAGAGTGCGTTCCTCGGGCGACCAGGACTTGTTTTCCTCCGGTTCCTCATCGGTTTCGTCGGTCCCGACACCCGGAGTCACCGTCACGCGACTGCGCAGCCACGGACCGAGCTGGAAGTTCGTGAGGAAGATCAAGCTCACCGCATAGAGCAGCACGAACAGAATCGTCGCGCCGATCTGGCCAAAATTCCCGAACACGAGTTGGTTCATGATCTGGCCAAAGAACCCGCCCGCGCTGGCCGCGCCGATGTTATGACGCAGCGTCGCGAGGTAGCCGGAGTAGAGATCGAACATGCCGAGGCACGTCATGAACAGCACCGCCGCCCAGACCCAGCGGCGCCTGAGATAGCTGAGGAACTCGAACAGATGGCCGAGCCCGAAGAGCATGAGGAGGATCGGCAGCACATACGCACCGGCACCGAAGCCTTGGAACAACAGATTCGCGATGAACGCACCGGCGGCGCCGATGAGGTTGTGCGTGGTCTGATTGGGCGGGTAGCGGTTTGAGCTCACGTCACCGCGATCGAACGACAGTTGCGCCACGACCAGCAGCACCGCCATCGCGATTAACACGATGCCGATGATGTCACTCATCCCGCGATGCTGTTGCGCGGGCGCTTTTGAATCCTTCCGAGCCATGCGACCGAGACTAGGTTTGCGCCGCCAAAGTTCAATTCAGAAGTAGGCCGCGCGAGCGTCTATCTGCGTCCGGAGTTGGCCGGATTCACCTTCGAGAATGATTTGCCCGAGGCGCCGGTCACTCCTACGCTCCCACGCAACGGTCACTACCATGAAAGTCGGCGTCTTCACTGTCATCCTCGGCTCCCGAAAACTGGAGGCCACTCTCGATTACCTCGCCGGCCTTGGCGTGCAGGCTGTGGAATTCGGCGCGGGCGGTTACGCGCGCTCGTCGCATTGTCCGCTCGAAGAAACGCTGGCGAGCGACAAGAAATGCCGCGAACTCCGCCGCGCCGTCGAATCACGCGGACTGCAGATTTCCGCGCTGAACGCGGCAGGAAACCCGATTCATCCGGTGCGCAAGACGGCGGCGAAGTTCCACTCGGACTTCCAGAAAGTCATCCGGCTCGCCAACAAGCTGGAGGTCGATGTGGTGATCAACTTCAGCGGATGTCCCGGCGGCGCGCCCGGCGACAAAAGCCCGAACTGGGTGACGTGTCCGTGGCCGCCGGATTACCTGGAGATTCTCGATTACCAGTGGAACAAGGTCGTCATTCCTTACTGGGAGAAAGCTGTGGCGTTCGCACGCGGTGAAGGCATTCGCAAGATCGCGCTGGAGATGCATCCGGGCTTCGTCGTGTACAACCCCGAGACGTTGCTGCGCCTGCGCAAAGCCGTCGGGCCGGCCATCGGCGCGAACTTCGATCCGTCGCATCTGTTCTGGCAAGGCATCGATCCATGCGCCGCCGTGCGCGCTCTCAAGGGCGCCATCTGGCACTGCCACGCGAAGGACACGGCGGTTCACGAATGGAACTCGACGACCAACGGCACGCTCGACACGAAGCATTACAGCGATGAACTCAATCGCTCGTGGATCTTCCGCACAGTCGGCTACGGCCATCCGCGCCATTTCTGGTGCAATTTCGTCTCCACGCTCCGCATGTGCGGCTACGACGGTGTGCTCTCGATGGAACACGAGGACAGCCTGATGACCGCGCGCGAAGGTCTGGAGAAGGGCGTGCGCTTCCTCCAAAGCATCGCGCTCAGCGAGGCGAAGGGCGAAGTGACTTGGGCGTGATTTTAATTCTCCGCATCTATGCCTGACTTCTTCGACACTCACGCGCATCTAGATTTCCCAGACTTCGCCAACGACGTGCCGCAACTCATCGAGCGCGCCCAGGCCGCCGGCATCACCCGCATCATCAGCATCGGCACCTGATCTGGAAAGCAGCGCCCGGGCGATTGCGCTGAGTGAGCGTTTCGAGTGTGTGTACGCCGTCGCGGGCTGGCATCCGAATGACGCGCTCGCCGCGCCGGATGACATCCGCCCGCAGTTGCGCGAGATGGCGAAGCATCCCAAGGTCGTCGCCATCGGCGAGACCGGGATGGATTACTACCGCATGCCGAGCCACAAGGAAGGCGGCACGGTGGAGCAGGACGAGATCTTCAAGCGCAAGCAGGCGCAAATCTTCCAACAGCAGCTCGAAGTCGCCGCCGAGGTCGGGCTGAACTGCGTCATCCACCAGCGGAGCGCCTTCGCGGACACGGTCGCGATGATGGAGCCTTTTGTCGGACGCGTGCACGGGCAGTTCCATTGCTTCGTGGATGGGATCACGGAAATGCAGAGCGTTCTCGCCATGGGGTCAGTCCTCAGTTTCACAGGAATCCTTACCTTCAAGAATGCGCAAAGCATTCGGGATACGCTCGCCGCCACGCCCTTGGGCAAGTTCATGTTGGAGACCGACAGCCCGTTTCTCGCCCCGGTGCCATACCGTGGTAAACGTTGTGAACCCGCCTACGTGAAGGAGCTTTCGGAAGCTGTTGCGCAGGTGAAGGGCTGTTCGCTCGACGAACTCAGCACGGCGACGTGCGCGATGGCGCGGGAGTTTTTCCCGAAGTTGAAGTAAGCCAACCGCCTTCAGCTCTTGGCGCCAAGCTTCGCGACGACCGTCTCCAGCGGAATCCGCTGAATCAGAATCTGTTTATGGCGTGAGGTGTTCCCGCGAATCAACTGCACGCTGCCACGCGGGCAATCGAGGACATCCGCCAGAAGCCGCAGCACGGCTTCATTCGCCGCGGAATCGACCGGCGGCGCGGTGACCTTCACTTTTAGTTCCGCCCCCATCGCCTCGCCGATCTCGTTCATCGAAGCGCGCGGCTGGACCTTGATCGACAGCACGACGCCGTCGCCTTGAGTCTTGAGATATGCGGGAGTGGACATGGAAGAAACCGATCGGTCAGGGCGAAAAATCCTGGCTGGCGACCGGCGTGATGGAGCGGATGTATTCGGTGGCTCCGCCGCCTTCGCGCCACGGCACTTCGTAGATCTTCACCGGCGTCCGGAAGCCTTTCACGGTGGCGGGCTCCAGTTCCTTGCAGGTCGCGGCCAGTTCGGGATCATCTTTCTGGAGCGCGGCAAAGCACGATTCGCCGATCACGATCCGGCCGCGGCCTGACAAACCCTCCAGGCGCGAGGCCAAGTTCACTTCGCGACCAAACACGGTGAAGTTCACCGCGTCGCGTTTGGAACCCATCAGACCGACCGTCACGATGCCGGTGTTAATCCCGCTGCCCATCGACAGCAGCTTCAATGGGCGCAGTGGCGGCAGTCCCGCCTTCACGCGTTCCGGATTTCCCCGCTCGCGCCGCTCGTTCTCGATCGATCGCTCGCGGTTGAGCTGTTCGATGGCGCGCTGGGCTTCAATGGCGGCACGGACACAGCTAAGCGCGTGTTTTGGCACTGGCGTCGGTGCGTTCCAGAACGCCATGACGCAGTCGCCAACGTACTTGTCGAATGTGCCGTCGTGCTTCTTCACGGTTTCGGCAATGGCGCCCAGATAGAGATTCACCGTCTGCAGAACTTCGCCGGCCTGTTGATCAAAGTAAGCCTCCGCGTCCGCCGGCGAGAGTTTGTGTTCGCGCACGAATTCCTCGGCCAGCGCGTGACTTTCGTCCGTCATCTCGGTGAAGCCGCGCACGTCGGAGAAGAACACGGTGACCTCGCGCCGCGCGCCTTCGAGCGAGAGTTTTTCGGCCTTGAGCAGTTCCGTGACGACATTGGGGGAAACGAGCTTGGCGAAGATGTTGCGGATGCGCCGTTGCTCGCGCTGCTCGAAGACCGCGCGATAACTGATCAGCGCCGAGTGCGTGGCAAAGAGGGTGGCCGTGGGCATCACCAGCGGCAGCCAGTAGCGCACTTCGGAATACAAATAGAGCGACGACGTGACGTAGCGCAGCGGCAATCACCACCACGCCGATCGCCGAGGACACGGCGCGCAGGTTCCACGTAAGAATGCCGGTGATGATACCGAGCGAGAGAATGATGTAGAGCTCCGTGGCGAAATCCGGCTGTCGGATGAAACGATCGATGATGAGCGAGTTGGCGGTGTTCCAAAAACGGCTCGTGAGATACGTGCCTTTCTCCAGCGGCGTCGCGCCGTAATCCGCCAAGTCGTTCCCGGAGGCGATGGAACCGATGATGGCAATTTTATCGCGCCAAATGGACGCGATTTCGTTCGTCTGGCCAATCTCCCGCATGCGCTGGTGCAGCAGCAAGCTGTGGGCGGACTCCTGGCGGATGCGGCGATCGTGGGAAGTCAGGCTCCAGTCGATGTAGAAGCGGCCTTCGCGATCGATCGGGATGATCCGCTCCACGTCCGGCCCGCCGCGCAGAATGATATGTTTCCCCGGCTCCACCACCGCCTTGTTCAAGTCGAGGTTCAGGTAGCCTGCGGCGGAGGCCAAACCAAGATCCCAGACGCGTTGGCGGGTGAAAGCTTTCGAAGTGCGGACGACTCCGTCGGCGACCTTCTCGCCCTGCCCGAGCTCCATGAGTGTCGCGAGATCAAACGTTCCATCCGGCGCGATCGGGATTCGCGTCCGCTCGTTCCCGGGGCCGGGGAAAACCACTTCGTTCGTATTGTACGAAAACCCGTCGAAGACGGAATCGGCTTCAATGATCGCATTGTGCCAGATCAAGTAATCTTCGAACGCACGCGCGCGGCGGAGAATTCCGTCCGAATCGCGCACGGCGGAGATGTCCCCAAGACCGGCGGCGCTGCGTCGAAACGCCGGTGGCGGCACGGTTCCCTGCAGCGAACCGAGTATCACATTGCCCGCACGACGCACTTCGTCAGTGAAGAACTTGTCGGATGGAACGGCAGTGCCATCCGGCAGCTCGGTCAGCGGGTGGTCCCGGCGCACGTCGGGAAACAACACGTCGAAGGCAATTGCCTCCGCCTGCTGCGTGGCGAGTTCCTTGACGATGCGACCGTAGACGTGACGCGGCCAGTAGAGGCCGTGGCTGTAGCCGAACTGGCCGCTCTGAACGCGACGAATCGTCTCGTCGTTGATGAAAACAAACCCAAGGTTCGGCGCGCAGGCGGAAGGCTGGTTCGTCGCCGCGCGCACGCGCCAGTCAAAGGTCATCCACTCGAGGCGGCGGACGAAGAGGAAATCCTCATTGCGACTGGTGAGCGACTGGAGCAGGACCATCAAACCCGACACCGCGCAGCACAGCAGCACGGGGATGAGTTTGCCGGTTTTGAAAGTCACGCCGGGACCGTAAGCGAAAGCCCGGAATCAAGACAAGGTCGCTGAGCGCGATCAGTTGTTGGTCAGCACCGGCTCGACTCTTTGCGTGTTGCGCGTGGGTGTGGGAAAGCGCGCGGGCGTGGCCGCCTTGGTGACCGATTCCACCTGGGCCACCACCACCTGCACCGCGGCAGGCGAAGCTTCCGTCACGCCACTGTCCGCCGCGAACGATACGGCCGGCGGCGCCTTCAACGTATGCGTCACCACCTGTCCATTGGCTTGGGCGTGAACGAAAACCAGCGTACCTTCGAGCAGAACAACCGGCGGTTTGAGGCTGCCGGGACGCGAACAAAAGCTGCCCTTCGTCCCACGAATACCGGCAACGCCCGTCGGCATCTTGATTTCGTAGCGCGATGACTTGGAGAGTTTGTTCACGTTGAAATACATCTCGCCGTCGGGCAGATCGAGCTGCACCTCCACCTTCTTGTCAGCGCCCATCTCGGTCGTCGTCAACGAATCGAGATTCAGCGTGGTGCTCTCCGCCACGCGGATGACACCCGCGCTGGGACCGAGAAACAGATCGACCGTCGAATTCGTTCCTGTGGTGACACTCGCGCCCGAACGCAACATGGTGCCGACCTTCAACGGCTTGGGCATCGCGCTGTTGTTGGTGGACCAGAATGCAGTTCCCTTCACCGCCCGGACTTCTGCACGACCGGGAACGGTCTGGGCGGGAGAAGATATCGAGAAGCCAATCAGCAGGAACAAAATGATCGCTGAAACCATTTTGCCTGAAGGAACTCGCACAGGATATTTAGCGCTAGCAAACACGTCGGCCGGGCTGCTTGGTGAGGCCAGACGTTATGTTTCCAAGGTTCAAAGTCAACGGAAAGCTCGCCGCAAGATGCCATTCCGGCATCAATCAACCTCACGCCGGCTTCTTGTAAATCGGCTTCGCGACGACCACGGCAGGCGAACGCTTCCCGCGGATCTCGATCTCGATCGTCGTCCCCGCCTTCGCGAGTTCCGGCGGAACGTAGCCGAGACCAATCCCGACTCCGAGCGAAGGACTTTGCGTTCCACTGACCACGTCGCCGACCTTCGCCGCGTTCGGACCGCTGGTCCAAATCGCGTAGTGCGGACGCGGCGGCGCGGATTTCTCCGTCATCTTGAACGCCACACATTTCTTCTTCGTGCCATTTGCCTTTTGCTCCGCCAGCACGCTGCGACCGATGAACTCGCCCTTGTCGAGCGCCACGAAGAATCCCACGCCCGCTTCGATCGGCGTCGTGTTTTCGTCCAGCTCATGACCGTAGAGCGGGTAGCAAACTTCCGTGCGCAGCGTATCGCGCGCGCCGAGGCCAGCCGGTTGCAAGCAATGCGCATGACCAACGGCAAGCAGCTTCGTCCAGATCTCCTCAATCAATCCGGCAGGCGCGATGATCTCAAAACCATCCTCGCCCGTGTAACCGGTGCAGCCGACGTAAACTGTCTGGCCCGCATGACTCGTCACCGCGACTTCGTTCTTCTTCAGCTCGCTCGCCTTCGAAACTTTCGCGCCCGCAGTGAACGGTCCCGGCAGACATTGATCGATGAAGGACCGCACCTTGGGTCCCTGCAACGCCACCGCACCAGTCGCGTCCGAAATGTTCTTCAGCGTCACCTGCGCGCGCAGCGGCGACGCGGCGTGCTGCTTCTCCAGCCACGCGACGTCATTCTCGATGCGCGAGGCGTTGATGATGAGCAGGAACTCCTGCTCGCCGATGCGGTAGGCGTAGAGATCGTCGATCACGCCGCCGCGTTCATTGCACATCAGCGTGTACTGACCCTGGCCGACCGCGAGCTTGCGCGCGTCATTCGTGAGCGTGGCGTTGAGGAACTCCAGCGCACCGGCGCCGCTCACCAGCACCTCGCCCATGTGCGAAATGTCGAAGAGCCCGCCTGCCTTCCGCACGGCGAGATGCTCGTCCATGATGCTCGAGTATTGGACCGGCATTTCCCAGCCGCCGAATTCGATGAGCTTGCCGCCGAGCCGCTGGTGCGCCGCGAAGAGAGGAGTGCGTTTCAACATATTCAAGGCGCGTCACGCTATCAGCCCGCGTCCGTGCGTCAATGCTGCGGCGCGCAACTCTCTGTTTGCCATCACCATGACCCATGGCTAGGTTCGCCGCGTCCAGTTCATCACAATGTTGGTTCAATCTTATGGCCGAAGTTTCGACCGCGACGCCGTCGCCTTACAACCGGAAGAATCCGTATCTCGCCGAGTTGATCCGCCACGAGCGCCTGACCAAGTCCGGCTCCGGCAAGGACACGCGGCATTTCGTCCTGAACCTCGCCGGCAGCGGTTTGAAATACACGCCGGGCGATTCCCTCGCCGTCTTCGGACGCAACTCCCCGCGCCTCGTCGATGAGATCATCCGCCTCACCGGATTCGATCCTTCTTCGCCCGTCACCGTAAAGGACAGCTTGGGCCAGCCCAAGAGCGTTCCGTTCCATCAGGCGTTGTCAGAAAATTTCATCCTCAACCGCGCCACGAAGAAAATTTTGGCCGGCATCGAGGAACGCATCCAGCAAGGCGAGCAACGCAACCGGCTGATGGAAATCGTCGACAACGACGAGTTGCAGGCCGACTACGTTTACACGCGCGATTACGTGGATGTGCTGAAGGAGTTCGATGAGGCGAAGTTCGAGTCGCCCGAGGTGTTCCTCACCCAGCTTTCACCAATTCCGCCGCGGCTTTACTCCATCGCGTCGTCGCTCGCCGCACACCCGGACGAAGTTCATCTTTGCATCGCCATCGTGCGCTACGAAACGCACGGCCGCGAAAAGACCGGCCTCTGCAGCGGCTTCTTCGCCGACCACGCGGAGATGCACAAGCGCAACATCCCGATCTACGTCCAGGAATCCCGGCACTTCCGCCTGCCAAAGGACAGCGCGCGGGACATCATCATGGTCGGCCCCGGCACGGGCATCGCGCCCTTCCGCGCGTTCCTCGAACAACGTGCCGCAGACGGCGCCAAAGGTCGCAATTGGCTTTTCTTCGGCGAGCAACATCGCGCCTCCGACTTCTTCTACGAAGCCGAGTTCGACGCGTGGCAGAAGAAAGGCGTGCTCACCCGCTTCGACACCGCGTTCTCACGCGACCAGGCACAGAAGATCTACGTCCAGAACCGGATGCTCGAAAACGCGAAAGAGATTTGGGCGTGGCTGCAAGGCGGCGCCTACTTCTACGTCTGCGGCGACGCGCATCGCATGGCGAAGGACGTTCACCACGCGCTCATCGACATCGCCCGCGACCACGGTGGCCTCAGCCCCGAAGCCGCGGCAGAATACGTCAACGTGACGTTGATGAAGACGGATAAGCGCTATTTGCGCGACGTCTACTGAGCCCAAAGCCAATGTAGCCGCCGACGTGAGGAGGCGGATTCGAGGCCCCGCTGATTGAGTCCTCCGCCTCGTCACCTCGGCGGCTACCAATTCACGGATACCGCTGCCGCAACGCCTCCCTCAGCGCCTTCAACCCCTTCCGCCCCGCCAGCGCCGTGAGCGCGGCAAGATGTTCTGCTGGTCCAATCCCGCGCAGTTCTCCACTGCGATGCACTTCGAGCGCCTGCTGCATCGCCTCGGCGCCAACTTTCGGGTCCGCCTTACCAGCGCTGTTCTTGATCGAGTTAATCGCGCTGCCCGCGAGAAACAAAATGCACTCGCTCAAGCCGCGCTGCTCCGCATCGGCGAGGTTCAGAATGATGTTTCCCTGATCGAGTCCGCCCGCGCGCGCGATCATCGTCGGCTTGATCCCCGGCAACGGCTGCGTCAGCACGCGCTCGCTCGCCAGCCATTCGTCGCCATACGGATAAATGAACGGCGTGCCCTGTCGCACCGGCGCTGTCTGCCGGAAATCGATGCCGTCCAGCCGCGCAAGGAAATCCACCATGTCACGCCAGATCCCGCCGCGCGTCTTCACACCGATGCCTGCGTTGTGACCATAAATCGCCGGTGGCTGCGACCGATGCTTCATCGCCTCACGCACCATGCGCACCGCGCCATTCGCGAAACTCTCGCTGAACATCACGCCCGTCGCACCGGCTTCCACCACGGCGTGAACGCTCTCCAAGATCTCGTGCGGTGCGCCGGACAGATGGGGCGCGAAAATGATTCCCTTTCCGCCACGCTTGTCCTGCTGACGCTTGATGGCTTCCACACCGCGACGCGCGCGTTCCTTCACCGGCGAGTAGTCGAGACGCGGATACAGGTTTTCGTCCTCCTTCACGAAGAGGAACAGCGGACACGCCGCCACTTCGTCCATCAACGCGCCCACGGTGTCCGGAGTGATGCCGGCAGTAGGCTTCAAGATCGTGCCGAACGCCGGCTCGCTCGCGCCGAACTTCGTTAATGCCCGCAAGCCTTGCGGTCCGTGCGCCGGACCGGGGAACGTCCGCAGCACCTGCTCGGGAATTTGCAGCGACACCAGGCGCACATCTTGATTCTCGTAGATGTCGAAGATGATTGCGCCGGCGACCGTGTGGAGAATGTCCGTCGAGGTCAGATGACCATCGGCCTGCAAAAGCATCTTCAGCGGATACGCCATGTGAATCAGCCCGAGCCGGCCAGTCGCGTCGAATGCATCGACTCCCACCGCCTTGCCCGTGCATTGCTCCAGCAAAGAGCCGGGCGGAATGTCCTTCGTGCCGCTCGTCGCGTGGTAACTGATCTCCTTCGCCGCATGTTCGAGACTCCACGAGCGGAGCGCGAAGAAGTAGGTGGCGACGATTTGGTCGTCGAGCTTCGGCGCGGGCTTGATGGCGAGGCGTTCGGTGATGATGCGGCGGAGCAGCACTTCGCGCGCATCGGCGTCGTGCCAGAGGGATTGAAGCGAGTCGTTATCGATTACGTTCATCGACCGGATATTGAACCGAACGACGCTATTTGGAAACCTTCGGAGTGATCTTCAGCACTCGCCGTTCCTTCGTTGGTTCGATCTCCAAAGTCACCGCTGCGTCCTCAATGCTGAGACACCTCACCACGACATTGGAATCACCTACCCGCACCTTGGCCGACTCGCCAACCTCCAGCGTCCGGTCGTTCACCAGCGCGAAGCGGCGGCTTCCGCCACCCGAAATGCCGCGAAGTCTTAGCGTCTTGGGAACCTCGGTCCGCACGGTGGTTTGCTGCCAGAGCGGAGTGGCGGTCAAATCGCTGGGATCGTCCTTCAGCCGGAGAATCTGCTCGAGATGATCCTTGTCGATCCAGCTGTCCTCGCCGGATTCGATCCAATCAATCACCCGGCGAAAATCGAATCGTTGCTCAGCGGCAATCATCGCGTGAATCTGGCCACGCGTATATGTGTTCTCCAGAATCCGCCCGGTTTCATTGGTGTGTCCTTTCGCGGAAGAATATTTCCACGCGATCAATTCGCAGAAGCCTTCCACCGTATCCTTGTTCAGCGTTCGGCTGGGCTTCGACCGTTCATTGAGCCAAGTGTGCGTATACTCGTGGGCGCAGACGGACGCGAATTGGGGACGGAGCAAACCCGACAGCAGATAGATATGATGCTGGAAATTCGTGCGATCCTCGGAAACTGATCGAGTAAGTCCCAGGAGCTTCTCCGGATCATCAACTGCCGGCTTGCGGAAGTACTCCTTGATAAAATCAGTCCGGTTCACGAGATGAGCGGAAACGTTGGCGTCCGGAAAACTTCCGAACCGATTCAGCATCGACTGCACCTCGCGCTTCACTTCCTCAAAGATGGCCTTCGCTTCGTCCTCGTTCAAAATCGCGCCGCGACCATCCAGTTCACAAAGGATTCGTCCATCTTCGAGGATTCGCTGCGTCCGCGGGACCGCGGCCAGACCACAGATGGAACACACCGTCTTGGACTTAGAACACTTCAGGCAGATGTGCCGCTTGATGAGCCGGACCGGATCTTCAACGATGAAAACCTTGTTGGTGAAATTATCGCTGCAGATCTCGCACTTATCCGCCGTCGCCGCCATGCCCCATCGCGCACAGCAAAGGAGAACAAACAGCGCACAGCTGCCAAACGTGGATAATACGACTCCCCGACGGACAATTCTTGCTCGATTGAGCATAGCCAGCGTTCTAGCACGTAAATCCAAAAGCGTTCAAAGCAAGATTTCGACAACCCACCAGCCGACGAATTCAGAACTCGGAGAACAAATCATGCGCAGGCCATTCCTTCACCGCTGCGGCGGCACGATGCATCGCCGGGTCGATGGCTCCATCCGGCAGCTTCGCATCTTCCGAGCGTTGATTGAACAGCACCGCCCAGCTCAAGCCATCCCAGCGCCGCACCAGCAACGTCGCCGTGCCGGGCAGGCTGCCGCTGTGCCAGTAATTCGCGCGCCCGCTGGCCGCGTGTGGTCGCACCATCCAGCCGCCCGCATAGAATGCGTCGGCGAGCTTCCCAGCGTCATCACGCCATGCCGGCGGCTCCGGCGGCGTATACATCGTGTGGATGGTCTCAGGCTTCAGCAACGGACTCGCCTTCGGATCGTCGAGCGCAGCAGCGAATCGCGCGAGGTCCAAAGCGGACGCAATCCAGCCGCCGTGCGCGTCCATCGCTTCGAGATGAAACCCGCCGTAAGGCCACGTCACCCGGCGCGGACCGTCCGGAAAAATGTTGTCCGTGAGCTTCTCGTCCTTCGTGTAGTAGCGAACTTCGTTCTTGGACTGGCGACCATCCAGCGTCGCGCCGATGCGCATGCGACGAATGCCCGCGGGCGCGAGGACATGCCGCTGCATGAACTTCTCGTAAGGCTGGCCGGAAATCACCTCGATGATTCGTCCCAGCACGCAGTAACCAAAGTTCGAATAGGCGTAGCGCTGACCGGGATCGAAATCCAGCGGCTTACCCAGCATGTAGCGAATGACCGCAGCTGGCTTGGCCAGCGTCGCTGTGCCCGTGGCTTCGGCGATGCGCGTGGCGCGAAACATCGGATCGAAACTCTTGTTACGATCCCATCCGGCTGTGTGGTCCAAAAGCTGTCGCACCGTGATGCGCGCGAGGCGCGGGTCCATCTTCGCGCCATCCTTGAGCAGCGGTTCCGCGCGCACGATGTCGAACGCTTTCGCCTCGAGCGAGAGTCGTCCCTCCTCGACCAGTTTCAAAACCCCGACCGCAGTGATCGGCTTGGAGATGCTCGCGATGCGGAAAAGCGATGTAGGCGTTGCCGGAATCTGCTTCTCGCGATCCGCCCAGCCGTAGCCTTTCGCGAAAACCAGCCGTCGATCCTTCACCACCGCCAAAGCGCCACCGGGCACGCCGCGCTCGCGCATGAAACTCTCCATCTCGCGATCGAAAGGTTCGCGAACGCCAGGGACAGAAGAGCCGTCACGCCGTGGGCGGTGCGCGCAGGACAGGCTCAGCGTCGCCGCGCCAAGAAATCCGGCCTGAAGAAAGTCACGTCGATTCATTGACGACTAATTCGCAGCGCCAATCAACTTCAGAAGCATCCGATCGCAGCACGGTTTGGTCGCGCGCCGAAACTTGGATTCAGCTCCAGCAAGCTCAACCACTTTTTCAGGAACGCCGTATCTCGCCGTAGCGACGACTTCGTCGCGCCATCGGTTTCGGCAATCGCGAATCGCCCGCTCAACTCTCCTTCGTTCATTCCAGCATTCGCCGCAAAGGCTCCGACGCTGCCAGATGTAAACCTGACGCTCTTCATAGGCGAGCTTCTGATCGACGGCAGAGAACACCGACGCACGATCACATTTCACACACTCGTAATGGATGTCCCCGTACTTGTTCGGCGGCATCTGGAAGATGGTCGAACGCTTGCTCGCTTCAGACCATCGTGCCGCATTTACCGGCTGAAACTTCTCCTTCACGAGCAGATGCACATGAAGCTTCCGCGCCTTCCTAGTCCGTTCGGGGCGTTTCATCGGAATCACCTCACTTCGACTCCGGCCAGTTCAGGTGCTTGTGCAGAAAACGATACGTGCCCTGACCGTTGATCGTATGCGGGCCGTTGAAGAACTCGATCTCCGTCCGATCCGCGATGCCCAGCTTCGCGTAGAAGCGACGCACGCGGGCGAACTCGTGCGCGACCCATTCGTCGGGCGCGACGCCGTCGTGATGCCCACGCTCGACCATGAACGGACGCGGCGCGATGAGCGCGGCCATCTCGGCGTAGTTGAACGTGTGCGCGAGGTTGAACTCATACATGTCGTATTCGATCGTGTAGAGATAGCTGTAGGGCGAATCCACCGTGGCGCACTTCGTGGCCCACTCGTTGAAGTCCGCCGAGCAAATCGAGAGACAGTAACGATCCAGCAAGGCCGGCACGCGCATCGCCGTCTTGCCACCGTAGCTCAAGCCGTAGAACCCGATGCGCTTCGCGTCCACGAACGGCTGCTCGGAAAGCCAGTCGAGGATGCGCTCGTGCTGCGCCGTGATCACCGAGAAGAGCGAACGACCGGTCGCGTTCGCCTGGCGCTGGAGCACGCGGAACTTGTCCACGCCGCGATACGGATTGTGCGGGGCGAAGACGATGAACCCGCGCTCCGCAAGCCGCGCGGAAAACGCTTTGTAGGCACCGTAGGCGTACGACTTCGTGTCGTCGGTGATCGTATCCGCAGGCACGCCTTCGAGTCCGTGCTGGGTGACCACCACCGGGCGACGCTCGCCGGGCTTGAGATCCTTTGGCAGCAGCAACACGCCCCACGCGTAAACGTCCGGCCACACATCGAACATCACGTCGTAGCCGGTCCACTTCTCATTGTCGTAGATCTTTCTGGAACGTGGATTCGCCGGCAGCGAAGCAGCGGGAAACCGACCGATGACGTCATCCCACAAGTTCGAGCGTAGCGATGGAATCGCCGCCATCCACACGTCCGCCTCGGTGGCCTTGATCGGTTTCCAGAACGCCTCGTCACGCTTGCGTTCGGAGGCGCGCAGGAGCGCTTGGGTGAAATCCACGAGTTCCGAAACTTGGCGCTTCTGACGTTCTGCGGAGCTGAACTGAACGCCGCGACGATCGTCCGGCGCCGCGCCCGGCGGTTTGGATTCACCTGTCATGCCGAGCAGCTTGAGCAATTCCGCCAGCGCGCGATCGCCGCAGGCCGCGATCGTCGCGCCTTCGTTCCCGTGCAGGAACCGGACGTGGTTGGTGAGCGGCTTGACGAGATCGCGCGTGCGGTTCACCTCGTAGTCCACGGTATTGAAGTCCGGCGTGCGCCATTTGCCCGACGCCGCGCCGCTGCGCCCGGACTGTGCTTTCGGCGGACCATCGATGGTCGGCGTGTCGCTGTGCTCGATGATCAGTGAACGTGGCGCAACGAGGCTGGCGATCTCCGCGTCCCCAAACTCGCGGAGCAGTCCGAAGACGTTCCGATAAATCGGTTCCGACCAGACACCGTCGCGGTGGTCGAAGTACCCACTGACCAGCGCGACATCGATGCGCGGATCCAGCGCAGCGGCGTGGAGCGCAATCAATCCGCCCTCGGCATAGCCGGCGATGGCGATGCGCGCCTTGGAGTCCGGCGCCTTCGCGGCTTCGGCCGAGAACCAGTCCACGGCGGCGAGCGCTTTCTGCACTTCGTAGCCGATGATGTGGCGCCCGAGTTCGAAGGCCTGACGATAAATCCATTCGCGATGCGGAAGGTTGGTGAAGCGCCGCAGGGCCTGATTGCCCGACCACGTGTCCTTGCGATCAATCAGCACGGGGACCAAAACCTGGCAACCATGTTCGGCGAGGCGACGCGGCAATTGGGACGCCGGCGCGACACCGGCAGTCAGGCCGCAGATCATTTCGGGCGTTTGATCGGCATCCGGCAGCACGACGATGCGCGCATTGATCACACCTTTGGGTTGCAGCAGGAGGCCTTCGCCATGGACGCCTTCCAGCACCGGCCAGCGCACGGCGCGGATGGTGTAGAGATCCGTTTCCGAGACGAGAGAAGGTTCCAGCGTGGTCTCGATGAACTGCAGTTCCGTCACCGGCAGCCGGGTGTCCACGACGCCGATCATCTTCCGCAACCGCTCACGATTCGGCGCAATGGAATTCTCGTGGGCTTCCCGGGACGAAAAATCCGGCTGCCAGAACCGGGCGCGATTGGTCTCGGCGCTCTCGATCTCGCGCAGGAGAAACTTGGAGATGCCTTCCACCATCTGGGCGGAAAGATCGCCATTCACCGTCAGGGGTTTCGTCCCGGCGAGCAGGCCATCCTGTGCGCCAGCAGAGGTGACAAATCCCAGCAATGACAGGCAGAGGAACGTGTGGAGCGTTTTCATGCGCTTGATGGGCGCATCATTGGAGAACGATGAAAGAGCTGTCGAGCGAAACATCCCTTGCGACGCATGAGTCAGGGGTGGGCCGGACGTCTTTACACAAAATGAATTTGCCGCCCAGCTCGCCAGTCAATCCACCCGTCATGAATCCCGTCATTCGACTCACGTGCATTGGCATGCTCAGCCTCGGCTGCGCCGGCATCGTTTCCGTCAACGCCCAGAATACGCAAAAGCCGGCCGAGAAACCGAAGCCCAGCGGTCCCACGCCGAGCGGTCCGCAAACGGACGGCGCGTTCCGCAAGGTCATCCTCGACGGGGATCGCGAAACGGACGGCGAATGGCGCGACACGGTGATCGACCCGATGGAGATGGCGGTCGCGCCCGACGGCCGCGTGCTCTGGGCCGAACGCGCCGGCGTGGTGAAGATGTGGAAGCCGGAGACGAAGTCCACTGTCGTCATCGGGAAGGTCAAAGTCTTCGACGGTCTCGAAGACGGTTTGCTCGGCATCACCATTGATCCGAACTTCGCGAAGAACGGCTGGGTGTACCTGAATCATTCCACGCCGGAAACCACCAAGGACGAGAAGGGGCACAAGACCGGGGATCATCCGTGTTTCGCGCTTCACGTTGAAGGGCGAGCAGCTCGACATGGATTCCGAAAAGAAGATTCTCGATATCCCGACGCAGCGAGACGAGTGCTGTCACGTCGGCGGTTCGCTGGGCTTCGACGCGGCCGGTAATCTCTACGTCGCGATCGGCGACAACACGAACCCGTTCGATTCCGACGGCTTCTCGCCCACCGACGAGCGCCCCGGACGCTCCGCGTGGGACGCGCAGAAATCGTCCGCGAACATGAACGATCTGCGCGGCGGCATCAGTCGCATTCACCCGGAACCGGACGGCAGCTACACGATTCCGAAAGGCAACCTCTTTCCGCCCGGCACACCCGGCACGCGACCGGAAGTTTATGTGAAAGGGACGCGCAACGGTTATCGACTGTCGGTGGATCAGCGTACTGGCATTCTCTATTGGGGCGACGTTGGTCCTGATGCCGGCGGTTTTGATCAGAAGCGCGGCCCGGGTGGGTTCGATGCCGTGATGCAGGCCAAGCAACCAGGCTTCTTCGGCTGGCCGTATTCGCGCGGCGACAACAAGGCTTACGCGAAGGTCGATTTCGTGGCGCGCGCCGAATACTCGAAAGCGCGCGCCGAGTATGACAAAGCGAAATCCGCCCACGACAAGGCGGTGAAGGCCGCGAAGGAAAAAGGCGAACCCGCCCCCGCGCCGTTTGAACTCAAGCCTCCGACGTCCTACACCGCAGGCGAGCCCGTGTTCTTCAATCCCGCGAAGCCGGTGAACGCCTCTCCAAATAACACCGGCACCAAGGAACTGCCGCCGGTTCAACCTGCATTCATCTGGTATCCGAACGGACAATCCACACGATTCCCGGTCGTCAACGGCGGCGGCGGTCGCACCGCGATGGCCGGACCGGTCTATTACTACGACGAGAAACTGAAATCGCCGCACAAGCTGCCGAAGGAATTCGATCGCACGCTGTTCATCTACGAATGGTCACGCAACTGGATCATCGCCGTCCATCTCGACGAGCAGAGCAACATCGCCAAGGACGCGAGCGGCAAGCCGCGCATGGAACGTTTCTGCCCGAACATGACTTTCAAGCGCCCGATGGACATGGAACTCGGCCCGGATGGTTGCCTCTATCTGATCGAGTTTGGAACGGGCTGGGGGAACAACAAGGACACGCAGATCGTCCGCATCGAATACACGGGAGCCGAACACGCGGCGAAGTAAGGACGCGGCGGCATTTACTGCTTCACCAGCGGGTCATCGATGCTCTGCTGCCATTCGGTGAGGCGCTTCTGCAATCGGGCTTTCGCCTTCGCGAACTCCGGCACGGTGTAGAGGTTTCGTAGCTCGCCCGGATCGTCCCGGAGGTTGAACAACTCGTCCGCGCCTTCCGCCGAGTGACGCACGAGCTTCCAATCGCGCGTGCGAATCATCCGCATCGAATCCTTCGCGTCGTTCTGAAGATCGTATTGGGCGAAGATCGCGGGACGCGGCGTAAAAACTTTCCCACGGAGGAGCGGCGAGAGATCGATTCCTTCCTGCGAGTTGCTGGCCGGAAGCTTTACCCCGAGCATGCCAAGCACTGACGCGTGCGTATCGATGTTGGAAACGCGTTGTGGAATTCGTTGTCCAGACTTGGTAACACCGGGCCAGCGAACGATCCACGGGATGCGCAGCGATTCTTCGAACATGTTCGGGCGCGTCTGGCGTCCGGCACCGGCCAGCTTGTCGATACGATACGCGTTCCCCTTCGAATGGAGACCGTGATGCCCAATCATGTAGCCGTGATCGCTCGTGAACATCACGATCGTGTTCGTGGCGAGATTCAACTGGTCGAGCAGCGCGAGAATGCGGCCGAGATTGCGGTCCACCGAATGAATCGCCGCGTAGTAGGCGCGGGTCCATTCCTTCACTTGGGCGACGTTCGTGCCGGCAGCGATCGGCACGGTCGGATCGAGATTCGCGAACGGCGCAGCGTCCACGTCCGGCACCGGACCGTAGGGCAAATGCGGCTCGCGATAATGCACGAGCAGCGCAAACGGTGCGGCGCGGTGGGTCTCGATGAACTGCAGAGCGGCGTCCGTGAGAATGTCCGCGCCGAAGCCCTCCACTTTCGTCAACTGACCGTCGCGTTCCAGCTCCGGATCCTTCGGCTTGAAGCTTCCACCCAACGCTCCGAAGAACGTGTCGAAGCCGAGCCGCGTGGGATGATTCGTCGCCTGCGAGCCGAGGTGCCACTTCCCAATCAGCCCGGTGCGCCAGCCGTTCTGTTGCAGCATTCGCGGCCAGGTGACCACGTTCGTGGGCAGGCCGAGTCCATCCTGACCCTGTTTCGGCGTGATCCAGTCGGTGATGCCGAGCTGCGTCCCATAACGCCCGGTCAGAAACGCCGCGCGGCTGGGCGAGCAAACCGGCGTGCAGGTGTAGGCATTCGCGAAGCGGGCGCCTTCGCGGGCGAGGCGATCCATGTTTGGCGTGCGGGATTCCTTGTTGCCGTAGGCGCCGACCGACCACTCGGATTGATCGTCGGTGACGATGGAGATGAGGTTCATCCTCGGCGCGGCAGAGGCGGGAACCAGCAGCCACAGCAGCAGCCACAGCGCGTTCGCCGTCGGAGTTCTGAATGGAAGAGGCAGTGGTAGTTTCATGAGCGCGGCGGGGAATGGGGCGGCCGGTTGTTCCGACTGCGCCAGACGAACCAGAATCCAGCGAAGCCGCCGAGTCCGACCATGATCAAGGTCAACGGCCTCAAGTCAGCCAAGTGGGCGAGGAAATAGGACAGGCTGTCATCGTAGGCGAACGGGAAATGGCGCCACTCCGCGAACAGATAAAGTGCGAGCGCCACGACGCCGCAGATTGCGGCGACAGGGACATTTCGCTGCGTCGCCACGAAGCCGCCTCCGAAACCAAGCAACACGCCGGGAATGGCTGGCGCGTAGAATCCTTGCGAAACCAGCCATCCGAAAATGAAATATCCGATCACTCCGCCAGCCGTTGCCGCTGCCAGAGTCAGCGCAGCGTTCAAGCCGGGCGCGTCGGACTTCGATAAGGCATCCATGACTTTGCCGGATACTCATCAAACGGCGGCGACGACGCAAGCGCCGCAGTCGGCATTCTTGGCCGCGCGGAATCTTGCGTTCCCGCCGGATTCTCTTACCTTCCCGCCCGATGCCGAACCTGTTGGAAAAGTTTGAAGCCAGCGCCGCCGCGCGCCTCGACGGCTACTCGCCGGCCGAGGACCTGGCCCGCTACAAAACCTTCCTCAAGGTCGAGTCGCACCGGCTGAAGATGCGCCATCGCGCGGGCGGCAGCGGGCTCGAAGTTTGCCGCGGCCGGGCCATGCTCGTGGACGTGCTCATCCGGCAGCTTTGGAACACCGCGAAGGGCAGCATGTCCGAACAGGCGCAGAAGGAATTCCCGCCCGTGACGCTGGTGGCACTGGGCGGTTACGGACGCGGCGAGCTCAATCCGCTCAGCGATCTCGATATCATGTTCCTGCACTACGGCCAGGTCGTGGTGGGCACCAAGCCCCTGCCCTCCTTGGCAAAGTTGATGGACGGCATTCTCATGCCGCTCTGGGATCTGGGATTCAAGGTCGGCCACTCCGTTCGCACGATTGCCGAGTGCGTCGAAGCGGCGAACTCGAAGTCCGACCCGAAAAGCATGGAGAGCAAGACGTCGCTGCTCGAAGCCCGGCTCGTGGTCGGCGACACCAAGCTTTTCGACAAGCTGGAGAAGACCGTCGTCGCAAAATGCGTGGAAGGATTCGAGGACCAGTATATCGCAGCGCGAATGGTCGACCAATCCGAGCGGCGCACCAAGTTCGGCAACTCCGCCACCATGCAGGAGCCGAACATCAAGAACGGCTGCGGCGGCCTGCGCGATGTGCAGAACCTGCACTGGATGACGTTCTTCAAATATCGCACGCGCACGCTGGCCGAAATGTTGGAGCGCGAGTTCATCACGGCTTCCGAGCGCAAGCAGCTAGAGACGGCGTATGACTTCCTGCTTACCGTGCGCAACGAGATGCATTATCTCTCGACCTCGCCGAAGTATCCCTCCGACAACCTGACCAAGTCGCTCCAGCCCACCGTCGCCACCAACCTCGGCTACACGGATCGATCGCCCAGCATCCGATTGGAAAAGTTCATGCGCGATCTTTACAGCCACATGCGGAATGTCTTCCTGATCACCCGCACGCTGGAGGAACGCCTCGCCCTTCTGCCGAAGCAGCATTTGCTCCCGGATTTGCGCAAGCTCGGCCGGTTCATTCCGGCGCCGTTCAAGAAGGCGCCGCCGCAGGTCATCGATGGTTTCAAGTTCGTCGGCGACCAGATCCAGATCGTTTCGAACCGCGTCTTCAAGGATCAACCGCGCCGCCTGATGCGCGTCTTCCTGCACGCCCAGCAACGCGGCCTGAAGCTTCATCCCGATCTCGCCCAGCTCATCCGCAAGGATCTGCCTCTGGTCGATCGCACGTTTCTTTACGACGAACACGTTCGCGAAACGTTCCTCGAAATCATGGGGCAACGCGGCAACGTCGCACCCGTCCTGCGCGCCATGCACGAGGTCGGGATGCTTGGGAAATACATTCCTGAATTCGGCAAGCTGACCTGCCTCGTGCAGCACGAGTTTTATCACCAGTACACCGCGGACGAACATACGCTCCAGTGTCTCGCCCAGCTGGACAAGGTCTGGGAATCACAGGAGCCGGTTTACAACAATTACGCGGATATCTTTCGCGAGATTGATCATCCGTTCATCCTCTACCTCGCGCTGCTTCTTCACGACGCCGGCAAGGCCCTGCACACGGGAGACCATGCGGACGTCGGAACGAAGATCGCCCTGCGCGTGGCGAAACGGCTCGCACTGGACGGCACCACCACGCATTCCCTGCGCATCCTCGTCGAGCAGCATCTGACCCTGGCCATGATCTCGCAACGTCGCGACCTCGAAGATCAATCCGTGATCCGGAATTTCGCCGGCATCGTCCAGACCCAGGACAATCTCCGCATGCTGGCGTTGCACACCTTCGTCGACTCCGTGGCCACCAGCGACAAGCTCTGGAACGGGTTTAAGGATTCGTTGCTCTGGTCTCTTTACCAAAAGGCGATGCAGGTGCTGCAGGGCGGCACCGATTTCATTCGCGCCGAGGCGAAGCACCGGCAGCTGCTCGCCGAGGAAGTTTCCAAGATGATTCCGCGCACGTTCCATTCGGACGAAGTGGAGGCGCATTTCAACACCCTGCCATCGCGGTATTTTCAGATCCATCAGGCGAAGGAAATCTTCGAGGACCTCTCGCTGGCGCATCGTTTCATGCACCAGCAGATCGAGGAGGAGGACAAGGCGCTCGAGCCCGTCATCGCCTGGCACACCGAGCGGGACCGCGGCTACAGCACCGCGAAGATCTGCACGTGGGATCGAGCCGGACTCTTCAGCATCATCACCGGCTCCTTCAGCGCGGCGGGCATCAACATTCTCAGCGCGCAAATCTTCAGCCGCGGCGACGGCATCGTCATCGACACGTTTGAAATCACCGACGCGACCGCCGGCGGCGTGGTGCATCGCGAGGAACGCGAACGCTTCGAACGGATCTTGAAACAGGCGCTCGTCGAGGAGGGACCGGACTTCCGCACGCTTATCGCGAAACGCAAATCCGCCCGGCCGCTCTATCAATCGCTGCCCGGCGACCGAATGCCCACGCGCATCTTCTTCGACAACGACACGTCCGAGCGCCGCACCGTCATCGACCTGGAAACCGAGGATCATCTCGGTCTGCTCTACGCCGCCGCCAGCGCATTGACGGATGCGGGCCTGGACATCTCGCTGGCGAAGATTTCTACGGAGAAAGGCGCGGCCATCGACAGCTTCTACGTCTCCGAGATCGACGGCCAGAAGGTAACCGACCCGCTGCGCCAGCGCTTCATCGCTGAAAAACTGATGTCCGCCCTGCGCACGTTGTCCTGATCGTTGCGGCGGCACGCGGTCCTAATCGCAGCGATTAGCCGGCCCATTCGCTCAATAGTCTTGCTTGGAATCCCGCACGGACGTTTGATCGCTCCATACTGTTTATGGCGCTGAACTCTGAAGTGTTGGCCAAGCTGCGGTCCATCGTGGGACCGGAAAACGTTCTCACCTCGAAGGAAGATCTCATTCCCTATTCCTTCGACGGCACTGCGGCGCTCCAGCAAATGCCCGGCTGCGTCGTGTTCGCGCGGAACAAGGATCACGTCCGCAACGTCCTGCTACTCGCCAACGAAACGAAGACACCCGTCATCACCCGCGGCTCCGGCACCGGCCTGAGCGGCGGCAGCATTCCGGCGCAGGATTGCATCGTGCTCTGCACGGTGAAGATGAACGAGATTCTCGAAGTCGATCGCGCAAACCTCACGATGCTCGTCGAGCCGGGCGTAACGACGCTCCAGATCGCCGACGCCGCGACCGCCGTCGGACTGTTTTACCCGCCCGATCCAGGTTCGATGAAGATCTCGACCATCGGCGGAAACGTCGCCGAGAATTCCGGCGGTTTGCGCGGTCTCAAATACGGCATCACGCGCAACTACGTGATGGGCCTCGAAGTCATCCTGCCCGATGGCGAAGTGCTCTGGACCGGCAACAAGTGCGTGAAAGACGTCGCCGGTTACTCGTTGCGCGATCTGTTCGTCGGCAGCGAAGGCACACTCGGCGTCATCACCAAGGTATTGCTCCGGCTCATCCCGAAACCCGCCGCGAAGAAGACGATGGTCGCCACCTTCAACGCGATGGATCAGGCCGCGCAATGCGTGTCGGACATCATCGCCGCGCAGATCATTCCTTGCACGCTGGAGTTCCTCGACCGCACCACGATTCATTGCGTCGAAGATTTTGCGAAGGTTGGCCTGCCGCTCGATTGCGAAGCGCTGCTCCTGATGGAAACCGATGGTCATCCCGTCGTGGTGAACGAGGAAGCGGCCAAGATGGAGGAGATCACGCGCAAGAACGGCGCGCTCGAAGTTCGCGTCGCGAAGGACGACGCCGAAGCCAACAAGCTCGCCACGGCCCGCCGCAGCGCGTTCAGCGCATTGGCTCGCGTGTCGCCGACCACCATTCTCGAAGACGCCACCGTGCCCCGCAGCGAACTGGCGAAGATGATTCGGTTCGTCGAAGCCGTCGCCAAGAAACACAAGCTGCGCATCGGGACGTTCGGTCACATGGGCGATGGCAATCTGCACCCGACCTTCCTCACCGACGAACGCAAGAAGGACGAAATGCAGCGCGTCCATCACGCGTTTGAGGAGATTTTCGAGGAAGCCATCCGCCTCGGCGGCACCATCACCGGCGAGCACGGCATCGGCTTGGCGAAAAAGGATTTTCTCCCGAAGTTCGCCGGCAACGCCCAGATGCGCGTGATGCGCGAACTGCGCCGCGCGCTCGATCCGAACGGCATTTTGAATCCGGGCAAGATGTTCGATTGACCCATTCGCGACTCTCAACTCTCTTGTAGCATGGAACTGCACAAGCCCACCAAGGACGAACGCGACTTCGTGCAAGTCGTGAAGTTTTCCACGGCGCTCGGGCTGGGGTTGATGGCGGCGTTTCTCTATTCGCTCAAGCAGGTGCATCCGAACATCGTGCTCGAATTCGGCTTCGGCACCGTGCTGGCATTTCTCGTCACCGCGGTGTTCTCCTGGCTGTTCTGCAATGTTCTCTTCAAAGGCGAATTTGACGAAGGTGACAGTGCCCAGGCCACCGCGTTGAAGAAGCGGCGCGTCACGCGTTGGGTCATCTTCTTCATCGTCGTTTCCAGCCTCCTCACCGCCGGCGCGTTTCTCTATTCGTTGAAGGATCTCGCCACCGACAGCCGGCGCGATGTGATTCAGGGCGCGGGCTTCGCCGTATTCGTGCTCTCCATCGGCGGGTTCTTCATTCACAAGTCGGTCCGCTTCTTTGAGGAACAGGATCGCATCAACATGGAGCTCGCCCGTGAACGTGAGGAAGAAGAGCGCGACGACCTCAAATAGCACGGAGCCCGAACCGCGACCAAAGCTCCACGTCGCGCCCGTGAAGAAACGGACCGGCGCCGCCATCGAATAATCTCATGACCTTCCGCTCCATCGGCCTCGCGCTCGGCGTTCTCACCCTCGCCGTGGTCCGCGCCGCGGAGCCCGACGTCGACCCGGCAGAGTTGCCCCGCATTCCCGCCACGCCGCCCGAACGCGCCCTCTCCACCTTCTCCCTGAAGCCCGGCCTGCGCCTCGATCTCGTCGCCGCCGAACCCCTCGTCGTTGATCCCATCGCGATGAGCTTCGACGAGAACGGTCGCCTCTACGTCATCGAGATGCGCGATTACTCCGAACGCCGGCCGGAGCGCCTCGGACGCGTCCGACTCCTCGAAGACACCGATGGCGACGGGCGCTTCGATCAAAGCAGTGTTTTCGCGGACGAGCTGCCATGGCCGACGGCTGTGGTTTGCTGGGACGGCGGTGTGTTCGTCGGTGCCACGCCGGACATTCTCTACTTCAAGGACTCCAACCGCGACGGCGTGGCTGACGTGCGAGAACTCATCTTCAGCGGCTTCGCCAGCGACTACGCGCCCTACGCCACGAACAAGCTGAACGTTCAGGCGATGATGAACTCGTTCCACTGGACGCTCGACAATCGCATCCACGGGGCGAGTGGCGGCAGCGGTGGCAAAGTACGCCGGCTCGACTCACCCTTCACCCGCGAATGGCGTCAGCGCGCGGGCATCCAGGCCTCCGCGGTTCCACAAGCTCCTCCACCAGTCGACGTGCGCGGGAAAGATTTCTCCTTCGATCCGCGCACACTGGAATTCCGCACGGAAAGCGGCGGCGCGCAGCATGGGATGAGCTTCGATGACTTCGGTAGAAAATTCGTCTGCTCGAACAGCGATCACATCCAGCAAGTGCTCTACGAGGATCGTTACCTCGGTCCGAACACGTGGTTCACTCCACCGCCGCCGCGCGTCAGCATCGCCGCCGATGGCCCCGCCGCGCCTGTCTTTCGCCGCAGCCCCGATGAACCATGGCGCGTGATTCGGACCAAATGGCGCGTGTCCGGCGCTGTCCCCGGCATTATCGAAGGCGGTGGTCGGCCGAGCGGTTACTTCACGGGCGCGACCGGCGCGACCATCTACCGCGGCGACGCTCTCGGTGAGGAATATGTCGGCGACGCGTTCATCGCAGACTGCGGCAGCAATCTCGTTCACCGGAAGAAACTCCGCTCCAGCACGAACAGCCTCGCGCTCATCGCCGAACGCGATCCGTCCGAGCAATCCGTCGAGTTCCTTGCCAGCACCGACAACTGGTTCCGCCCTGTGCAGTTCGCGAACGCACCCGACGGCGCGCTCTACATCGCCGACATGTATCGCGAAGTGATCGAGCATCCGTGGTCGCTCCCGGAATCGATCAAGAAACATCTCGACCTCAACAGCGGCAGCGACCGCGGCCGCATCTACCGCATCGTCCGTGAAAATCACCAGCAACGCCCGCTTCCGCGCTTGAGCTTGCTGAGCGCCGTCGAACTCGTGCCATTCCTCGAACATCCCAATGGCTGGCACCGCGACACCGCCGCACGACTGCTGTATCAGCGTCAGGATCCGTCGGCGATTCCGGCACTGCAGGAGCTCGCCGTTTCAGGAAGCGGCCTGGGCCGGATGCACGCGTTGTATGTCTTGAGTGGGCTCGTTGCGCTGCGAGAGAATCTCGTCACCCATTCGCTCGGGTCCACCTTTCCCCAGCTTCAACGTCATGCTCTCCGCCTCTCGGAAGCCTTCGCCGCTGCGCCTTCCGAGACTCTCGTCGCCGCACTCCGCAATCTCGCCACGAGCAGGAACAACGATGCTGAGTCACTTTCGGTCGACTTCCAGCTGGCCTGGACGCTCGGTCGCGTTCGCCCAACGGATCGCGACACCATCGCCGATCAGTTTCTCGGCCGGTTGTATCGGGAGGGACATCCTGGCGTTCGGCAAACGGGCGGCAGCAGCGAACCGTCCTCGTGGTTCCATCCGGCGCTCATGAACTCGCTCGGCAACGATCCGGTCGACGTCCTCCGGCGCACCATCACTCGTTCCGGCCCGACCTTGCCGCTTCCACCGCTGGCCGGGAATCAGCCCACCCGCATGCCGCAACTTCCCACCGTACGCCGCCTGCTGGGCTACGAAGAACAACGAGCGATCGTCGCAAAGTTCGCCCGACTCGTCGGCACGCGAAACGTATCGAATGAAGTGCGCCGCGCGCTTGCCGAACTGGAAAAAACTCCTGCCAACAGGGGCCGCGCTGGGAATAATCTCAGCCTGCGCGTCGGCTTCGAATACCTCGCGAGCCTGGCGGAAGGGCTGGAAGAAAGCGGTGGCGCCGTCTCTCGCCACCTCGGCAGTGTAAATCTGACTAACCTTCTGCGCGAGGCCCGGCGGGTGGCGTTGGACAGCAAATCTCCCGGCACTCCAGACCGTCCGCTCGCGCTGCGCGCCCTCGCTTCACTGCCGGAATCCACCGATCGCACCAACCTGATCGCCTTGGTCACCTCGGCAGCGGAGATTTCGGACATTCGTCTCGCAGCGCTCGCCTCACTAAATCGTCCGGCCTTTGCCGACACCGCGCGCGACATCGTGACGCGCTGGGCGCAGCTCCTCCCCGCACAACGAACCCTGATCATCGAGACCTTCCTCAAGCGCGCGGATCGCACCCGCGCGTTGCTCTCCGGCATCGAGAGCGGCGTGGTTCGTGCCAATGAATTCTCCATCGCGCAGCAAACTGCGCTTCGCTCGCATCGCGATGCGGCAATTCGCGAGCAAGCGATCGCGTTGCTGGGCAAAGCAGCCTCCGGTTCACGCGATCAAGCCGTCGAGAAGTTCCGCCCGGCGCTCAGTCTTGCGGGCTCGGCCGCGAATGGACAGAAGCTGTTCACCGCGCGCTGCGTCACCTGCCACAAGCTCGGCGGGGAAGGCCACGCGCTCGGCCCCGATCTCGCGAGCGTGCGTTCCAATGGAAAGGAGAAGCTGCTCACCAGCATCATCGATCCGAACCGCGAAGTCGCGCCGGCCTTCGCCAGCTACGAGATCGAAACCAAGGACGGCGAGAACGTCACGGGCATTCTCGCCAGCGAATCCGCCAGCGCCGTCCTCCTGCGTCAGGCGGGCGGACTGCAGAAGGAACTGGCGCGCGCGAACATCGTTTCGCTTCGCAGCGAGGGACGCTCGTTGATGCCGGAAGGTTTGGAGGAAGGTCTCACCGCCCAGGAAATGGCAGACCTGCTCGAATACGTCCTCACCGCGAAGTAGCACTTGCGGAAACCGATTTCAGGCTCCGCCCGTCTTCCGCATGTCGAGATAACGCTTCACGGTTCTTCGATCCAGATTCGCCCGACGCGCGACTTCTTCGATGGTCCGATGCCGCTGATGCAACAGTGTGCAATAACCGGCGAGCAATCCATCCGCGTCCAGCGTGCCGCGGTCCAGATCGGCCATGAGCTGACTGCGCAGATCCTGGGCAACTCCCGCCGTGTCGCCGGCATAGCGGCTGGTTAGCAGGATTCGTCTCACCGCTTGTTCCAGTTCGCGCACATTTCCAGGCCACGCGTAGTGCAGTCCGACGCTGGAGCGGAGCGAATCCATGACCAGCGCGACGAGTTCCGGTGCCTCGCAACCAATCGTGCGCGTGACGAGATGGACCACCAGGAACTTCAACTCGGCCGGCGTTTCCTGAATGCGCTGCCGCAGCGACGGCACGGTGATGACGTCCGAACTGAGACTGTAAAAGAAGTCGTCGCGGAACAGTTTCTCACTTCGCAGCTGGTCAAGCGGCTGGTTCGTCGCCGCAATGACGCGTCCACGAAAACGCAGTTTCTCGTGACTACCGACAGGTGAAAACGTCCGCTCCTGCAGCACTTGCAGCAGCTTGATCTGCACGGGCGCGGAGACATCGCCGATCTCGTCGAGGAAGATCGCACCGTGCGGACTGCATCGCGCGAAGATGCCTTGATGCGCCTCCATGGCCCCGGTGAACGCGCCTTTCTTGTGCCCGAACAGTTCCGACTCGATGAGCGTTTCCGGATACTGCGAGAGATTCAGGGAAACGAATCCGCGCGTGAAGCTCTCGGCAAAGCAGCCTTTGCGTTCCTCGAACGGGATGAAGCCGCTGCGTCCGATGGCGGCGGCGGCGGTGCCTTTGCCGGTGCCGGTTTCGCCGAGCAGTAGCGTCGAGAAATCCTCCATGCGATTCCACAGGTAGCGATCGTACCAGCGGATGTCGTGCGTGAAGACGTTGTTCCAGAGATGCAGGCGGAAGGACTTCATGCACTCGCTCTCGCCGATGAGCCCTTGCACGATGAAGTAGAACGCGCGGCGCACTTGATAAAAGATCGCCAGGAAGCGTCGCGCTTCGTCCGCCGAGAATCCACGTCGCGCGAGCAACGCCAGCACCTCGTCAGCGAACGCCACGCGAACCGGAGCGTCGCCGGCCTTCTCCTGCGCGATGATGAGTTCATCCAGCCGCTCGAAGTAGAGATGATACGCCTCGAAGAGAAACGCGTTGCGCATCAGCTCGCGCTCCTCGCCCGCGAAACGACGCAGATCGGCCAGCCCATCCGCCGCGAGTTTCTCCACGCGCGCTGACACGGTTCGCTTCAAGAACGCCGCCCGCTCGGTCTCATCCTTAAAGGTCGTGCCGGCGATCTTCTGATCGACCTCCAGTCGCTGCGTGCTGAACGGATTCGTGAACGCCGCCGCGGCAACCCACTGGAAGAACTCACGGTCCGCTGGCGATAGCGAGGTTTTGGCTGGCATGCAGAAAATGATAACGCGATTAGCATTTACTGTCCATACAGCAGCACGGAAAGGACGGTGAAGATTCAGCGATAACAGCTTCATTCAACTTCATTGCAACGAGTTACACCCACCCAAACCGTTGTGGCATCCCGGCTGCGAAAGGGAGCGGCGTGAACGAAAACGAACTCCGAACTATGAAGACAAAACTAATCCTCCCGACATTTCTCAAAGCCACGGTGCTGGGCGTCGCTCTCGCCACCCTCACCCCCACAGTCCGCGCGCAGTCCAACGTCACCGAACGCGTCGGCATCTACGATTCGCGCGCGGTCGCTGTGGCCTACGCTGGTTCGAGTTTCCAGCAGGCGAAGATGAGCGACCTCGCCCGGCAACAGAAGGAAGCGAAAGCAGCCGGCGACAAGAAGGCGATTGCTCGAATCGAAGCCGAAGGACGCGCGTGGCAGGCGCAGCTGCACCAGCAAGGCTTCAGCACGGCACCCGTGGACGATTTGCTGGCGCACATCTCGAACGAGCTTCCGAAGATCCGCACCGAGGCCGGCGTCACCCAGCTCATCTCCAAGTGGAACAAACCCGAACTCCAGAAGCACGCGAGCGCTGAGAAGATCGACGTCACGATGAAACTCGTGGACGCATTTCATCCGAGCGAACGCCAGCGTCAGCACGCCATCGAGATTCAGAAGAAGAAGCCCGCGAAACTGGAGAAGTAATCCACACACCACCCGCAGAACGCATTTCCTCCTCACCGACTAAAACCTCGAAATCCAAAACCTATGAAATCGCACCTCAACCGTTGCCTCGGCCTGCTGCTGGCCGCTGCGACGTTCGTTACCATCAACAGCAGTCCCAACACCGAAGCCGCCGGTTTGCTCATCGCAGACGGCGGACTCGGCGGCGTGCTCGAAATCAAGGAGCACGATGTGAAAGTTACCATCAACAACGGCGTGGCCGTAACCAAGGTCACGCAGATCTTCAAGAACACCGAACAGCGCCAGGTCGAAGCGCTCTACACGTTCCCGGTGCCGAAAGGGGCGTCGGTCGCGAACTTCAGCATGTGGATCAACGGCAAGGAAATGGTCGGCGAAGTCGTCGAGAAACAGCGCGCCCGCGAGATCTACAATTCCTACAAGGCCGTGCGACGTGATCCTGGCCTGCTGGAGCAGGTCGATTATCGCACGTTCGAGATGCGCATCTTCCCCATCGCGGCGGGCGCGGATCAGAAGGTCGAGATCACCTACTATCAGGAACTCGATTTCGACCATGACTGGGCGACCTACGTGTATCCGCTGGCCACCGCCACGCGGAAGGACGTGGACACGCGCACCACGGGCAAGTTCGCCTTCGCGCTCGACACGAAGTCGGCCGTGCCCATCGCCGCGCTCGAAAGCCCCAGTCATGGCAACGCCTTCGTCGTCGCGAAACATTCCGACGATTACTGGCAGGCGAGCCTCGAAACGCGCGGTGGCAGTCTCGCCCGCGACATTGTCATCGCCTACCACACGTCACGCCCACAGACAGGCATTGACCTCATCACCTCGAAGCAGAGCAACGAAGACGGATTCTTCTGCCTCACGCTGACCGCCGGCGAAGATCTCGCGAAGCTCGACGACGGCATGGACTACGTCTTCCTGCTCGATGTCTCCGGCAGCATGGCGGACGACGGCAAGCTGCTGCTCTCGAAGGACAGCATCGGCGCATTCATCAACGAGCTCGGCGATAAGGATCGTTTCGATGTCATGACCTTCAACGTGCAGCCGTATCTCGCGTTCAACAAACTTCGCACCGCCGATGCACAGGCGCGTCAGGACGCCACCGCGTTCCTCGCGTCGCAACAAGCTCGCGGCGGCACCGTGCTCAATCCCGCGCTCACCACCGCCTACAAATACGCCGACGCCGATCGTCCGCTGAACGTCGTCATCCTCAGCGACGGCATGACCGAGGCGCAGGAACGCGCGACGTTGCTCCAACTCATCGGCCAGCGTCCGCGCAGCGCGAAGGTCTTCTGCATCGGCGTCGGCAACGACGTGAACAAACCGCTGCTCGAACAACTCGCGCAGGACGCTGGCGGCCTCGCGGCGTTCATTTCGCATGGCGACAATTTCACCCGCCAGGCGCAGGCGTTCCGTCGCAAGCTCACCCGCCCGGCCGCGACCGATCTGCAACTCGATTTCGGCGGGCTGAAAGTTTACGACGTCGAGCCGCGCGTTCTGCCGAACCTCTATCACGGTTCGCCGATTCGTGTTTACGGACGCTACGCCGGCGGCGGCGAGGCGCAGGTCGCGTTGCGCGGTAGTATCCGCGGCGTGGAGCTGAAGAAGTCCGCGAGGCTGGAGTTCCCGAAGCAGGACGCGACAAATCCCGAGATCGATCGCATGTGGGCCTCGCATCGCATCGATGGCCTGCTCAAGCAGGCCGACCGCAGCGGCTCCCGCGCGAGCGTGACGGATGAAGTCATCAAGCTCGGCGAAGGTTATTCCATCGTCACCGAATACACGTCGTTCCTCGTACTCGAGAACGACGGCGAGTACCAGCGCTGGAAGATCGATCGCCGCAACGCCTCGCGCATGGAACGCGACCGCCGCGCGCACGACCAGACGCGCATCGACCTGGAAAAGATTCGCAACAAAGCCGTCGCCGGACTCGGCCCGCAGCAGGAGATCCAGCTCGCGTCGGCAAAACCGATGGTGCCTTCGAGCGTGAACGCTCCGGCGACACCTCGCCAGGCTCCGGCCAGCAATCCTTCGTCTGCGCCGAGCGCCGCGCCGCAGAACAAACAGAGCTTTGACCTGGGCTTGGGTGGTGGAGGCGGTTCCGGTCCCGTGGGCCCGTTGTTCGTCGGCGTGCTGCTCCTGCTGCGCCGCCTGCGCAACCAACGCGCCTGACCGGAAACAAACCAGCGGGATGGCGGAGTGAACGCCGCCATCCCGCTGAACCATTTCTCAGAGCCACAACAAAGCACTGGAGCCACAGATGAAACAAGGATTGAACACCGACCAAAGCATCGTCCCGTCGTCGCTGAGTCCGGAACTCGCCGAGCTCGATCTGTCGCTCCGCCATCAACTCTGGCGCTGTGAACTCGCCGTGCTCGGTGCGATCCTCGTCGCGTTGAACCTTCCGCTGTTCGCCGGCGAATTCTCGACCCGTTTCATTTACCACCCTGCCCCGCTCGCCGCTGGAGAATGGTGGCGCTTGTTCACTCACCCATTCGTTCACGTCTCGCCCTATCATCTCGCACTTGATGCCGCCGCGTTCTTCCTCGCCTACGTCGAGCTGAAGCGTGGCACCTTCGCTCGCGATCGCTTCCTCTGGCGCGCATCGGCTGGCGGCGGATTGATGGCCGCGCTCGCAGCGTCGCCAGTGATTTCAACCCACGGACTCTGCGGCCTCTCAGGAATCGCCCACGGTCTGACCGCCGTGGTGAGTCTTGAAATCCTTCGCCGCGCCACTGACCGCATCTCCGCATGGACTGCCGCGCTCTGTTTCGTCGGCGTGGTCGGGAAGAGCGTTCTCGAAGCCGCGACCGGTAACGTGATGTTCGCCTCCTGGCATCTCGGCTCGCTCGGAACACCCATCGCAGCATGTCACGCAGGTGGAATCCTCGGCGCACTCGTCACATGGATGCTTCTTCGCGATCCGAAACTCGATCGGCCCAGCGACGCCCAGGCTTCGATCGTTCGGGAATCCGCCAGATTTCGTCTGACAACCCCGCAGCCCTTTGCTGGAATGGCGTTCCAAAGCTATGCCAACTCCTCAATCGCCACTGCGCGTCGCGTCGGTCCAGATGGAAAGCCTGCCGGCGGATAAAGCCGCGAACCTGCGCACGATCGAAGGTTTCGTCGAACAAGCCGCTGCGCAAGGTGCCCGGCTCGTGTTGTTCCCGGAATGTTGCATCACCGGATACTGGTTCATGCGCAATCTCAGCGTCGCGCAACTGGCAGAGCTGGCCGAGCCGATTCCTGACGGACCCAGCACGCAGCGCGTCATCGAACTGGCGCGGCGGCACAACATCACGGTGGGCGCCGGTCTGGTGGAAACTGGTCCGGACGGAACCTTCTTCAATTCCTACGTCGTCGCTTTCCCCGATGGCTCCTGGCATTGCCACCGGAAGATTCATTCGTTCGAGCACGCGGCGATGCGCAGCGGATCGGAGTACACGGTCTTCGATCTGCCGGAAGGCTGGCGAGTTGGCGTGCTGATTTGCTACGACTGCAATCTCATCGAGAACGTGCGCCTGACCGCCCTGCGCGGCGCGGAGATCTTGCTGGCGCCGCATCAGACCGGTGCCGTGCGCAGCCGCAATCCCAACCTGATGGGGCTGATCGACCGGCGTCTCTGGGACAATCGAAAGGCCGACCCCGAAGCCATCGAGCGCGAATTCCGCAGCGACAAGGGACGCGGCTGGCTGATGCGCTGGCTGCCGAGTCGCGCCCACGACAACGGGCTCTTTCTCATTTTCAGCAACGGCGTCGGTGTCGATGACGACGAGATCCGGACCGGCAACGCGATGATTCTCGACCCGTATGGCCGCATCCTCGCCGAAACGTGGAGGGCCGAAGATGCGATGGTGATGGCCGACCTCGACCATCGTCTGCTGGCCGACGCCACGGGCCGAAACTGGATTCGTGCGCGGCGGCCTGAACTGTACGGCCCGATGACCGTGCCGACCGGAAACGAGTGCGACACACGCAAGCTGAAGTTCGAGGAGTGAAGGAGGTCGTCTGGCGGCGGCGCCCCAAACGGCAGCCGAAGTCTTTCCCATCAGGACGACCGACTCGCAGTTGTTACACGAAAAGTTTGCGTGGTATCGGCCTACTATTCGTCTGACAAGCCAGCGTCCCTGTGGTGGGATGATGTCTCACAGCCATGATTTGCACGAACCGCTCCGGCGCCAGCCGCCTTGTCGCCCTTCTCGCCTTGCTGCTCGCGGGGTTCCATGCCCCAGCAGCCGAGCGCTCGGCGACGATTGATTTCGGTCGGGATATCCGGCCCATTCTCTCGGACAACTGCTTTACCTGCCACGGGCCGGACAAGGACCAGCGCAAGGCCGGGTTGCGGCTCGACACGAAGGAGGACGCCTTCAAGAAATTCGATTCGGGCGATTACGCCATCGTTCCCGGCAAGCCCGACCAAAGTCGTGTGCTGGCGGTCGTCACACTGCCGCCGGACGACGACGATCACATGCCGCCGACGAAGACGGGCAAGAAGCTCTCGGCTGCACAGGTGGATCTGTTGCGACGCTGGATCGCGCAGGGCGCGAAGTGGGCGGAGCATTGGTCCTACGTCGCGCCGGAACGTCCCGCCGTTCCCGTCGTGAAGAATAAGAAGTGGGCGCGCAACGATGTGGACCGTTTCATTCTCGCCGCGCTCGAGAAAAGCGGGCTCAAACCGAACGCGGAAGCTGATCGTTACACGCTCATTCGCCGCCTCTCGCTCGATCTCATCGGGCTGCCACCGACGGTGCAGGAAGTCGACGACTTCATCGCGGACAATAGCTCGAAAGCCTACGAGAAGGTCGTCGAGCGGTTGCTCGCGTCGCCGCACTTTGGCGAACGCCTTGCGCTCGCGTGGCTGGATCAGGCGCGTTACGCGGACACCAGCGGGTATCACTTCGACGGCTTTCGCCAGATGCATCTGTGGCGCGACTGGGTGATCAAGGCGTTCAACGACAACAAGCCGTTCGATCAATTCACCGTTGAGCAGCTCGCCGGCGATTTGCTCCCGGACGCGACCATCGATCAGAAGATCGCCTCCGGTTTTCACCGCAACGTGATGACCAACGACGAGGGCGGCGCGGACCCGGACGAGTATCTCGCCAAGTACGTCGTGGACCGCGTGAACACCACTGCGCAAGTCTGGCTCGGCACGACGGTCGGCTGCGCGGAATGCCACGACCACAAGTACGACCCCATTTCCACGAAGGAGTTCTACCAGTTCTACGCGTTCTTCCACAGCGTGCCGGAGAAAGGTCTCGACGGCACGCGAGTGCGGAATCCCGCGCCGGTGCTTAAGGTGCCGTCGCCCGATCAAGGTTCGCGATTGATTCGTTTGCTCGACCTCATTCCCAAGGCTGAAAAAACACTCGCCGACCGCGAAGGCGAACTGCCGAAGGAACAGGAAGCGTGGGAGAAGGAACTTCAGAAGCAGGAGATCCCGGAACCCAAGATCGACGGACTCGTGAAAGCCTTCGCATTCGACGAAGCCAGCGGCGCTGCGACCAATCGCGTCCCCGGCAAGATCGGTCAGGCGCTGTCATTGCGCGGCGGGACGAATGAGTTCCTCGATCTCGGCCAGGCGGTGTCATTCGACAATACGAACGCCTTCAGCTACGGCGCGTGGGTGAAGCTCCACGGCAAGACCGGCGCGGTGCTTAGCAAGATGGAGGAAGGCCCGGGCTATCGCGGCTTCGATTTGCTCCTCAACGACGCGAAGGCCGAGGTGCATCTCGTGAACAAATTTCCCGACAACGCGATCAAGGTTGTGACCAAGGACGCGCTGCCGACCAACGCGTGGCTGCACCTCATGGTCACCTACGACGGCTCGAACAAAGCCGGCGGCCTGCGCATCTTCGTCGATGGCAAGAGTCGTCCGCTCGACACGCCGACGGACAAACTTTCCGCCAGCATTCACACCGACGCGCCGTTGCTCATCGGCGCGCGCATCAAGGCGTTTCCGTTCAACGGCCTGATCGACGACGTGCGCTTCTACAATCGCCGGCTGAAGACCGAGGAAGTCGCGAAGCTTGCCTCGCACGCGAACCTGTTGCTCGCAAAGATTCCGGCGGACAAACGCGACGACGAACAGAAGTCGGTGCTCAAGGATTACTTCCGGAGGAACGCCGCCACGAACTTCATCGCGGCACAGGAACGCCTCGCGAAACTGCGCAAGGACAAGGACGATCTGATGGAGGCGATCCCCGACACGATGGTGATGGATGAGCTGGAGAAGCCGCGCGACACGTTCATCTTCGTGCGCGGAAATTTTCAGAGCAAAGGCGAGAAGGTCACCGCCGGCACACCCGCCGTCTGGCCGCCCTTGCCAACGAACCAGCCAACGAACCGCCTCGCACTTGCGCGCTGGCTTGTCACCACCAACCAACCACTCACCGCGCGCGTCACGGTGAACCGTTACTGGGGCATGCTCTTCGGTACCGGCCTCGTGAAGACCGCGAACGACTTCGGTTCACAAGGTGAACGCCCGAGTCATCCCGAGCTGCTCGACTGGCTGGCGAGCGAGTTTATGCAAGGGAACGCGAACGACAGCTCCGAGCCGAAGCCGCACGCGTGGGACGTGAAACATCTTCTCCGCCTGCTCGTCACCAGCGCGACGTATCGCCAGTCGGCGGTCGTCACCAAGGAGAAGCTGGAACGCGATCCTTACAATCGCCTGCTCACGCGCGGACCACGGGTGCGGCTCGACGCCGAGCTCGTCCGCGACAACGCGCTCGCGATCAGCGGCCTGCTCAATGCGAAGATCGGCGGCCCGAGCGTGAAGCCGTATCAGCCGCCGGGCATCTGGGACGGCACCGATCACAAATACGAGCAGAGCAAGGGAGCGGATCTCTATCGTCGTGGCATGTATGTCTTCTGGAAACGCGCGGCACATTACCCGAGCTTCCAGACTTTCGACGCGCCGAGCCGCGAGACTTGCACGGTGCAACGCCCGCGCACCAGTACGCCGCTCCAATCGCTCGTGGTGATGAACGACCCGGTTTACGTCGAAGCCGCGCGTGCGTTCGCGACACGCATTCTGCAACAGCGCGGCCTCAGTCTCGAGGAACAGCTCGCGTTCGCGTTCCGCGTCGCGCTGGCGCGTCCGCCGGAAAAGAAGGAGCTCGCCGTACTGGAGAAGACCTATCGCGAACAGAAGGCGAACTTTGCGCAGGACAAGAAGGCCGCGGAGGACTTGCTCACCGTCGGCGAATCGTCACGCCCGAAGGACATCGATGCCGTCGAACTCGCTGCGATGACCGGTGTCGCCAATGTCCTGCTCAATCTGAACGAAACCATTACTCGCTGAATCTCATGAACTGGATCGAAGACTTGAACACTCTCGCGTCGCGCCGCGCGTTCTTGGCGCGCAGTTCCACCGGGCTCGGTGCGCTCGCGCTCGGCTCGTTGTTGAACGGGAAACTCAGCGCCGCCGAAACGAAACCGTCTGCGAAAACTTCCGGTGTGATCAAGACACTGCACTTCGCGCCGAAGGCGAAGCGGGTGATCTACCTCTTCATGTCCGGCGCGCCGTCGCACATCGATTTGTTCGACCCAAAGCCGAAGCTGAAAGAGCTGACGAACACCGAACTGCCGGCGTCCGTGCGCAAGGGCCAGCGCATCACCGGAATGACGAGCGGTCAGAAACAGTTGCTCTGCGTCGGGTCGCCGTTCGAGTTCAAGCGCCACGGCAAGTGCGGCATGGAGCTCAGCGAACTGCTGCCGAACATCGGCAAGATCGCGGACGACATTTGCCTCATCCGCTCGATGCACACCGAGCCGATCAATCACGATCCCGCCGTCACGTTCTTCGCCACCGGCAATCAGCAACCGGGTCGGCCCGTAATGGGTTCGTGGATCACCTACGGCCTCGGCAGCGAGAATGCGAACCTGCCCGGCTACATCGTTCTCCTCAGCGGCAGCGGCGGTCAGCCGTTGCAAGCGCGTTACTGGGGCAACGGCTTTTTGCCCGGCGATTATCAAGGCGTGCAGTTCCGCGGCGCGGGCGATGCGGTCCTGTATCTCTCAAACCCGAAGGGCGTTTCCAGCAAGACGCGGCGTCAGCTCATCGATTCGATGCAGGAGCTGAACCGACGTCAGCTCGGCGTCATCGGCGATCCGGACATCGCAACGCACATCGAGAACTACGAGCTCGCGTATCGCATGCAGACAAGTGTGCCGGACTTGATGGACATCTCCAAGGAATCGAAGGCTACGCTCGAAGCCTACGGCGCGGAACCGGGCAAGGCGTCCTTCGCAAATAACTGCCTGCTCGCGCGCCGGCTCGCGGAACGCGGCGTGCGCTTCATCCAGCTTTGCCATCGCGACTGGGATCACCACGGCGATTTGCCCAAGGGCATCCGCACACAAGCGAAGAACACCGACCAGGCCAGCGCTGCGCTCGTCGCGGATCTCAAGCAACGCGGCTTGCTCGATGACACGCTCGTGATCTGGGGCGGTGAATTCGGGCGCACGTCTTACAGCCAGGGTGAAATCAAGAAAGACAGTTTCGGTCGCGACCATCATCCGCGCTGCTTCTCACTGTGGATGGCCGGCGGCGGCATCAAGCCCGGCATCACCTACGGTGCGACCGACGACTTCGCCTACAACATCACCGAGAACCCCGTCCACGTGCACGACTTCCACGCCACGATGATGCACCTGCTCGGCATCGAGCACACGAAGCTGACGTATCGCTTCGAAGGCCGCGACTACCGTCTCACGGACATCGCTGGCGAACTGGTGAAGGGAATCCTCGCATGACACGCGCATGAAACTCGCCTTCGCATTGTTCGCGCTGATCGGATTCCAAGCCGGCGCTGCCGACATTGCTGTCACGACAACTGTTCCGGCTGACCACGCTCAACGCATGGTCCGGGGCACGGAGGTTTTCGAGAAGCAGGTCCGCCCCCTCTTGATCGAGCACTGCATGAAGTGTCATGGAGGCGAAAAGACGAAGGGGGATTTCGACCTCGTGACCCGGGAGGGCCTGCTCAAGGGCGGCGCTGAAGGTCCCGCGGTGAAACTGTACGACTCAAAGAACAGCAGGCTCCACCAGCTCATCACTCACGCGAAGGAGCCGCACATGCCGTCCAAGGCGAACCAGCTTCCCGCTGCGGCCATCGCCGCCATCGCGGAATGGATCGATAACGGCGCGCCCTACGACAAGCCGCTCATCGCGACGACGACAGCGCCGAAGAAAGATCGCGGGGCAATCACCGAAAGCGACCGGCAATGGTGGGCGTTTCAGCCGCTGAAGCAGTTCCCCGCATTCGGCAACGTGAACGGCGGAGACGCGTCGGCGCGTTCCGCCACGGAAGCCGACCGGCACCCCATCGACTCTTTAATTACCGCCAATGCCGGCGGGCAAAAGCTGAAGCTGCGGGGGCCGGCAGATCGTCGGACGCTGATTCGCCGGGCGTCGTTTGATCTGCGCGGACTGCCGCCGACTTCCGAAGAAGTGGCCGCCTTCCTCCAAGACAAGTCGCCCGATGCGTGGTCGAAACTCATCGCCAGCTTTCTCGCCAGCCCGCGTCATGGCGAGCGTTGGGCGCGGCACTGGCTGGATGTCGCGCGCTTCGCCGAGAGCTCGGGGTTCGAGCACGATTACGATCGTCCGAACGCCTACCACTATCGCGATTTCGTGATCAAGGCGCTCAACGCGGACATGCCTTACGATCAGTTTGTGCGCTGGCAACTTGCAGGCGATGAACTCGCGCCTGACGATCCGCTGGCGCTCATGGCCACGGGTTTTCTCGGCGCGGGCGTTTTCCCGACGCAAATCACGGCCAACGAAGTCGAGCGGGCCCGCTACGATGCGATGGATGACATGCTCGCCACGACGGGCACAGCGATGCTCGGACTCACGATCGGCTGCGCGCGCTGTCACGATCACAAGTTTGATCCCATCCCGATCCATGATTACTACCGGATGCTCGCGAGCTTCACGACGACCGTGCGCAGCGACATCGAGCTCGACTTGCAGCCAGAGGCGAACCGCACGGCGAAGGAGGCATTTGAACGTGAACATACGCCGCTGGTTGACGCGTTGAAGTCCTACGAAGCGGGCCAGCTCACGGCGAAGTTCAACGCCTGGATCGCCGACGGCGCGCCGTTGCCGAAGCCCGCCAGCTGGGAGCTGCTCGAAGCGACTGCGCTGACTTCGAAGGCCGGCGCGACGTTCAAGAAACTCGATGACGGGTCGTATCTCGCTGAAGGCAAGAACGGCGACTCGGACGTCTACACCTTCACCGCGCAGATTCGTTCCCGCGATATTCGCGCGCTGCGGCTCGATGCCATGGCGCACTCGAGCATGGTCAAGGGCGGACCCGGACGCGCTGGAAACGGCAACATCGGACTCAGCCGCATCCGAGTCTTTGCGTCGACAATGGATGGGAACAACAGCAACGAGGTGAAGATCACCACGGCGCGAGCCACGTTTGAGCAGAACTCTGGCAACCTCTCCATCGCCTCCGCGCTCGATACCGATCCGCGCTCGGGCTGGGCGGTCGATCCGAAGTTCGGCACGAACCACGCCGCGATCTTTGAATTCGAGAAGCCCGTCGGCTTCCCGGAAGGCACGCGGCTAGATGTCCGGCTGGAATTCGAACTCAACACGAAACACAACATCGGGCGGCCGCGTCTCTCGCTGACCACGGCGACGAAGCCGAACTTTGACGGCGAAAGCATCCCGGCCGGCGTGGCGGCAACGATCGAAAAGCTGAAGCGTTCCGGAGAAACCGCTTCAACTCTGTCCGCCTCCGAACGCGCCACGTTGATCAACTGGTGGAAGAACTCGGAACCCGGATGGCGGGCGTTGCAGGACAAGGTGGAAGCCCACGCGCGTCTGGCGCCAAAGCCGAAGCTCACCAAAGTTCTTGTCTGCGCAGAGGGTTATCCGCCGCTGCGAATGCACACGCAGGGTGCGGACTTCTTTAACGAAACCCATTTCCTGCATCGCGGCAGTCCCGATCAGAAGCGAGGCGTCGCTGCGCCGGGCGTGCTGCAGGTTCTGTTGCGCAACGCGGATACCGAGAAGCGCTGGTCGTGGCAACCACCGGCGGGCGCGAAGTTCTCCGGACGCCGGACCGCGCTGGCCAACTGGATGACCGACAGCGAGCGCGGCGCGGGACATCTGCTCGCGCGAGTGATCGTGAATCGTCTTTGGCAACATCACTTCGGCCAGGGCCTGGTCGCCACGCCGAATGATTTCGGCGCGCAAGGCGCCCGGCCGGCCAATGCCGACTTGCTCAACTGGCTGGCGGGCGAGCTCATCCGCGGCGGCTGGCGACTGAAGCCGATCCATCAGCTCATCATGACGAGCGCGGCCTACCAGCAAGCCTCAGTAAACAGTCGGTTAGTGACCAGTAAGCAGAAGCCGGACGGTTCAAACACTGGCTCACTGAATACTGATTCACTGATGACTGCCTTCTCGCCCCAGCCACGCCGTCTCGAAGCGGAAGCCGTGCGCGATTCCCTGCTGTTCGTCTCGGGTGTGCTGGACACGAACATGTTCGGCCCCGGCACACTCGATGAAGCGAGCCGGCGCCGGAGCATTTACTTCACAGTGAAGCGTAGCCAGCTCATCGGCGCGATGCAGGCGTTCGACGCGCCCGAGCCGCTCGTCAGCCAGGGCACGCGACCGTCCACCACCGTCGCGCCGCAGGCGTTGCTGCTGATGAACAGCCCGCACGTCCGCTCCTGGGCCGGTGCGTTCGCGAAGCGCTGTTCTCCTTCAACGACGGATTGCCTCGCCGATGTGGTGACGCGCGCCTATTCGCTCGCGCTCAATCGTGTCCCAACAAAACGCGAGCGCGCGGACGCGACGATGTTCATCGAGGAACAGCTCGCCCGCTACCGCGAGACGAACACCGCCGGGGCGCGGGAGCTGGCCCTTACGGATTTCGCGCAAGTCATCCTGAGCCTCAATGAATTCATCTATGTGGACTGATTCGTCTCCGCTCAATCGTCGGGAAATGCTTCGTCGCGCCGGAAGCGGCGCCGGATTACTCGCGCTCGCCGGGTTGTTCCAGGACACCGGACTGCTCCTGCCCTCGGCCCAAGCCGCCGCCGCCAATCCACTCGCGCCGCGCCCGTCTCATTTTCCTGCGAAAGCGAAATCGGTGATCTGGCTGTTCATGAACGGCGGCCCGAGCCAGGTCGACACGTGGGATTACAAGCCCGAGCTGATCAAGCGCGACGGCACCGAGCTGGCGGGCTTCGACAAGAAGACCGGGTTCTTCACGGAATCGGTCGGGCCGCTGATGAAATCGCCGTTCGGCTGGGCGCAACACGGTCAGAGCGGCACGTGGGCCAGCGACCTTTTCCCGAACCTCGCGCGGCACGTGGACAAGATGGCGTTCATCCACTCGTGTCACACGGAATCCAACAATCACAGCCCGGCGCTGTTCATGATCAACACCGGCACCACGCGCATGGGCGCACCGTGTGTCGGATCGTGGCTGACCTACGGCCTCGGCAGCGAGAGCCGTAATCTCCCGGCGTTCGTGGTGATGAGCGATCCGCTCGATCGCGGACTGCCCAAGGGCAACGCGAGCAATTGGGGGGCGGGCTTCCTGCCGAGCGTGTATCAAGGAACGTGGCTGCGTCCCAAAGGCGAGCCCATCGACAATCTGAAACGTCCCGCCGGCATGGGCGAATCCGCGCAGCGCGCCCAGCTGGATTTGCTCGCGAAACTGAATCGCCATCATCTCGCCCAGTCGCCGGCGGACAACGAACTGAGCGCGCGCATTGAGAGTTTTGAACTCGCCTACCGGATGCAGACGGCCGCGCCGGAGGCGTTCGACATCGAGCGCGAGCCGGAACACCTGAAGCAGCTTTACGGGCTCGACCAGAAACACTGCCGACATTTCGCCGCCCAATGCCTCATGGCCCGGCGCATGGTCGAACGCGGCGTGCGTTGCGTGCAGATTTATTCCGGCGGAATGGAAAACCAACGCAGCTGGGACGGTCATGAGGACATTGTGGGCAACCACCGGGGCTTCGCTCACGAGACGGATCAGCCGATCGCCGGCCTGCTCGCGGACCTTGAGCAACGCGGTTTGCTCGACGAAACGCTGGTGGTCTGGGGCGGCGAGTTCGGGCGGCTGCCCATTTCCCAGAAAGGCAAGAATCCGGGGCGGGATCACAATCCCCACGCATTCACTTATTGGATGGCCGGCGGCGGCGTGAAGGCTGGAATGCACCACGGCGCGACGGATGAACTTGGCCACAAGGCCGCCGTCGACAAGGTGAGCGTGAACGATCTCCACGCCACCATTCTGCACCTGCTCGGCTTCGACCACGAGCGCCTGACCTATTTCCACAACGGCCGGAATTTCCGCCTCACCGATGTCGCCGGAGAAGTTGTGAAGGCCGTGCTGGCCTGAGCCCCCGCCCACAACTCCACGCCTACGAATTTTCCCCTCGATTCTCGAGCTCGGTGATTCGGCGTTGTAACGGCTCGACCAAGCGCATGACTTCCTCCTCCGTGTAGCGCGGGGTGATGTACTTCGGACAGTTCCAATCGAACGAAATCACATCGATCAGGAACAGCCGCTCCACAATCTTGCGCACTGGCTCGTCGGCCAGTCGCTCGACCAGTCCCGGATGGTCGCGGGCGTCGAGAACCTTGGCGTGGCCGAGGATCTTCAGCCGCTCGCGATTCGGGTAATCCATCAGGAAGAGCGAAACCCGATCACTGCCAGCAAGATTCCCGGTCGAGAGCATCTGGCGATTGCCGGAGTAATCCGCGAAGCCGAGGGAATTTGGACCCAGCACTTTCAGGAATCCCGGTTCCCCGCCGCGATGTTGGACGTAAGGCCAGCCATCGCTCGTCACCGTCGCCATGTAGAAACTGTCGCGACGCGCAATGAACAGCGCCTCTTCTTCAGTCAGCGGATCGCGTTCGGGCTGCGGCGGAATGTTCTGCACGCGGCCGAAGTATTGCGCCTGGGCGGCGAGCACTTCGGGCGTGGAGACGATCTGACGGTAGCGTCCAGCCATGACATTGGTTCCTAGTTTGGTGTCTTGAGGGTTCAACGCGCTCGCCTTTTGCGGCGGGCAGGTTGTTCACGCCTTTCCGCCGAAACTCACGTGATCATCGAGATCCAGGTAATCGAACCACGACTTCAGATCCTCGCGTGTCTTGCTCAAACCACCCACGCGTCCCGCAAAATGCTCCAGCGTCTCCACGTCACCGTCCGGACCGCGTTCGTTATGGTATCCACTCCATTGTTGGATCTCCCAAGCCTCGCGCTTGAGCGGCGCGTGTTCCTGAACCCACGCAAGGATTTCGCCGTCACCTTTGCCAGCGGCAAGCTCGGCCTTCAGCGCTTCTGGTGTGATGCCCGTGAACCGGAACCAGTGCCGGTCGATCGGGTTGTTGAATTTGTATTCTCCCGCAGTGCCCGCCAGGTCCGCTCGGCCTTTGTCGAGGATGCGCGGAAGGATGACATATCCGCCAAGCCGGACGCGCGGACTGCGCGGCGGACGTTGAGTGAGGTTCGGGGCCGTATTGATTGAGGTGCTCATGGTTGAGTTTTGGATAAAGGTTCCGCCGACAAATCACGCGACGTGAGTAATGACTTCGCGAGGTGCAAAGCGAACTTTGGGCAAGGACGCATACTTGTCCGTCGCGGCGCGATAGCCAACAGCGGCGGCAACCACCGTTTGATAACCTTCGGCGGCTAGGCCAAGAATTTCGTCGTAGCCAGAGGGCTCAATTCCCTCCAGCGGACAGGCATCAATGCCGAGCAACGCCGCGCTGGTGAGGAGATTGCCCAAGGCAATGTAGGCCTGGCGTGCCGCCCAGTGCTGCGGATTGAACTGTTCTGCCGGCTGTGCAAGGAAGCCAAGCAGGACGTTGCGGAAACCGTCGAGCGACTCACGCGTCACACCGCGCACCTCCGCCATGCGGGCGAGATAGTGATCCACTTCGGCGGCACCGAGTCCCTTTTTGACGGCGAACACAACGACGTGCGAGGCGTCCGCCAGCTGGCGTTGATTCCAGGAAACGGGAACCAGCTTCTCCTTCGTCGCCTGGTTCGTGATGACGATGAACCGCCAGGGCTGCAAGCCGAATGACGACGGCGTGAGAACCAGCGCTTCCTCCAGCGCCTGCCAGTCGGCGGCCGGAATCTTTCGCGTTGGATCGAACTGTTTCGTGGCGTAACGCCAGCGGAGTTGGTTGACGAGGGTGTCGTTGGAAACGGATTTGGTGTTCATGGTTCTTGGGGGTGTTTTGAGTGAATTGTAGGTTTTATCACACCGGCTGCGTGGTCAAGGTGGCCAGTTTGTTTACGATGGCTTTCTTGCTCGCGACACCCGCGCTTTGGGCGCGCAGTTCGCCGCCGCTGAAATAGAGCAAGGTCGGGATACCGGAGATGTTGTAACGCGCCGCCAGCTCGGGCGATTCGTCCACGTTCACTTTCGCGACGATGGCCTTGCCGGTTTGCTCCGTGGCGATCTCGTCGAGGACAGGCGCGAGCATTTTGCATGGCCCGCACCAGTCGGCCCAGAAGTCCACAAGGACAGGCGTGCTGGAACTATTGATGACGGAGTCGAAGTTGTCCTGGTTCAGTGTTTGCGTTTTCATAACTCGATTCTGTTGGTCGTTTGTTTCGGAGATTCATCACCCGCGCCCGAACCAATATTTCGGGTAGGCGTTCTTCTGTGTGGTGTTTAAATAAACCGCCGCAATCAGCACGAGCAGCAGAGCTCCCGCCGCGGTCGGCAGCAGTAGAAAGCTCCAGTCCGGCTGGGCGAGATGGACGATCACGGGATTCGATCCTGCCGGCGGATGCACCGTGCGCGTCAGCATCATCAAGGCGATGGCGGAACCCGCCGCCAGCGCGACGGTCCACCAGTGCGTCCCGAGGAATTTCTGCGCCAGCAATCCCACCAACGAGCTTAGCACATGGCCGAACACCACATTGCGCGGTTGGGAAAATGGCGATTCAGGAAAGCCAAACAGCAACACACACGACGCACCGAAGGAGCCAAGGACGAGTGGTTGCTGAGAGACCGTTGCCAGCCCGGCCACGGTTCCAATGGCGACAGCGCCACCCAGGCCTGCGAGGCCGATTTGTTTGAAGCTGGCGCGCGGCGGAAGCACCACGGCTTGCCCGCGAAACTTCGCGTAGAAGGAGTTTTCACTCGCGGACGTTGCCGGTGTGGCCGTTGGAGTTTGGACATTCATTCTTTTCCCGGGTGGTGCGGTTGGTTGACGCGGAGTCAACCAACCGCCGTTCTCGGTGGCTTCAGTGACTGCAGTCGCAACCCGTCGAGCACGCTTCGGCCGCCGATTGAGTTTCGCCGGGCTTCACCGCTGGAAAGTCCACCACGGTCCGCGCGACATGGTTCACATAGTTCGTGAAGATGTTCAGTGCAACGTTGGCAACCGTCTCCACGATTTCGCCGTCGTTCAAACCCGAGGCGCGGGCGGCTTTCAACGTGGCGTCGCTGACCTCACCTCGTTGCACCACGATGCTGCGCGCGAGCTTCAGGATGGCGTCCGTCTTGTCAGTGGTCGCCGTCGCGTGACGAGCGTCTACGATGTCCTTCTCCGTCAGCCCGACGTTTCCGCCGATGAACGTGTGCGCGCTCAGGCAGTATTCGCAGAGATTACTCTCGGCGACCGCGAGCGCGATTTGTTCACGGACCTTCGCATTGAGCGAACCGCCCGCGAGCGCGCCGCTAAAGTTCAGATAGGCTTCCAGCGCCGCCGGCGCGTTGCCCAGCACGCGGAATAGATTGGGAACCGCGCCGAGCTTGGCTTGGACGCCGTCGAAGAGCTGTTTGGTTTTGCCGGTCACGTTGGCGGGGTCGATTTGAGTGAGGCGGTTCATGTTCGTTCTTTCGTTTTCGATTTTGTTTCGTTTGTTTGTCCGCGTTGTGCGGTCTTGCCATCCCTTAATCACAGTCCATGCCATGTCGCGAAAAGGGCTGAAAACGCTGATTTCATGGGGCTTTCTGTGGAATCCACTCAACAACCATCACTACGACAACTCGTAGATTACGAATACTCGTTGCCGAATGCTACGACTCATCGTAGTAGTGGGTCGTGAATTGCGCGAACCTACCTCAGGTGATGGTAACGATGGCCCAAAACCGGTCGCTCAACGAAGTGTTGCGCGCCGTGGTCAGTGGTATTGCCCAGTGCCGAAATATCGCGCTCGCCCGGATCTGGCTGATCGAGCCGGGCGATATCTGCGAGACTTGCCGGTTCCGCGCGGAGTGCCCGGATCAGACGCGTTGCCTGCACCTCGTCGCGAGCGCGGGGAATCCAGAGAATCCAAAGGACGATTACACGCGCCTCGACGGCAGCTTCCAACGCTTCCCGATCGGCGTGCGCAAGATCGGTCGCGTAGCACAGACGGGCGAACCGTTGCTGTTGCCGTCGTTGACGGGCAAAGAGGAGTGGATCGCTGACCCGGCATGGCTTGAGCGCGAGGGCGTGAAGACGTTCGCCGCCCAACCGTTGCTGTTCCGGGGCGAAGTGCTCGGCGTGCTCGCGATCTTCGATTGCAGCGTGCTGAAGAGGCCTGACTTTGACTGGCTGCGCATCTTCGCCGATCACGCCGCGGTGAGCATCGCCAATGCACGGGCGTTCGAGGAGATCGAGTATCTGCGCGCTCGGCTCGAAGAGGAGAACGTGTATCTCCGGCAGGAAGTGACCGACGTCATCGGCGCGAGCAACATCGTGGGGGACAGTCCGGGACTGAAGAAAGTTCTCCAACAAATCCAGCTCGTTGCCCCCACGGACGCCGCGGTGCTCGTCACCGGCGAGAGCGGCACCGGGAAGGAACTTGTCGCGCGCGCGGTGCATGAGCAAAGCCCGCGCAAGGATCGAGCGTTGATCAAGGTGAACTGCGGCGCAGTGCCTGAGACGTTGTTTGAAAGCGAGTTCTTCGGTCACGTGAAAGGGGCGTTCACCGGGGCGTTGAGGGACAAGCCGGGACGCTTCGAGCTGGCCGACGGAGGTACGCTCTTCCTCGATGAGATTGGCGAGGTGCCGCTGGCGATGCAGGCAAAGCTGCTGCGCGTCCTGCAGGAACAGGAGATCGAACGCGTCGGCGACACACGCACGCATAAGATCAACGTCCGCATCATCGCGGCGACCAATCGTGACTTGAAGAAGGAGGTCGATGCCGGCCGTTTCCGCCAGGATCTATTCTATCGCCTCAGCGTGTTTCCGATCGAGGTTCCGCCGTTGCGTGAGCGTCGGGAAGACATCGCTCCGCTTGCCGCCCATTTCGTGAAGCAAACGGCGCGACGCATGAACCGGCCCGCGCCCCGGCTCACGCAAGCGGCGATCAACCATCTCGCTGCGCACGAGTGGCCGGGAAACGTGCGAGAGCTCCAAAATGCCGTGGAGCGGGCGGTGATTTTGGCGCAAGGCGGACCAATCCACTTTGAGCTGCCCGAACAAAAACGCCCCGGAACCGAACGGACGACGAGGCCTGGCCTTTCCCCGACCGCGCTGCTGACGCGCGACGAATTGAAGCGCCAGGAACGGGAAAGCATCGCTGCAGCCCTGAAGCGGACCAATGGAAAAGTATTCGGAGCAGACGGTGCGGCCGAATTACTCGGCATGCGCCCCACGACCTTGGCCTCCCGGATCAAGGCGCTCGGACTGAAACGTTGAACGCCCGTCACGACGATTCGCCCCGTTCGAATCCGACCGGCTTGTCCGAAGAAAGTTTGCGGATTTCGCCTCCCGAACGCGCATTACCCGTTGATACCTGCCACAGCCCATGGGTGAGGACTGTCCAGATGAGGTCGCAGCCCATCAACACCGGTTAAATCCTTGTAACCGGGCGGCTTCACAGGTGTCTCAGTCGTGTCATCCGTCGGTAAAAACCAACTTGGTCATGCTTTTATGCACCTGAACCTGCGTCAATTCGGCCTCACCAGCCTGCTCATCCTCATCGCCACCACGGCAGCCTTCGCCCAAGCGCTCGCGAATGACAACTTCGCGGACGCCATCGTCCTGAACGGCCCCATCGCCACAACCACCGGCAGCAACGTCGGCGCGACCAAGCCATTTGGAGGTGGTGCAGGAGAACCCTCCATTCCGCCACAATCGCTGGGGACGTTTGGCGGTGCCTCCGTCTGGTGGCGCTGGACCGCGACCGCGAGCGGCACGACCACGGTGGACACCGAAGGCAGCAGCTTCAACACGCTGCTGGGAATCTACACCGGAACTGCCGTCAATCAGCTCACCCTCGCGGCCAGCAACGACGATTTCGAGGGCAACCCATGGAGCAAAGTCACCTTCGAGGCCGTGGCCGGCACCACGTACAACATCATGGTGGACGGATTCCGGTCCGGCGCGGGCTTTGGCGCACCCGCCACCGGCAGCATCGTTCTCCATGTCAAAGGCGTGGGCGGTCTCGATATCTCCCTCGCGAACGGATCGGTCTTTAATGTCGGCGATCCGATTCCCGTCTCCGTCAGCTTCACGCCGGACTTTCCGAACCCGCCCGCGACACGCGTCGAGTTCTACCGCCAAAGCAGCCCCTTCACCGCGCCGGTGCTCGTGACCACGGACAACGCAGAACCCTTCAGCGCAACCATCGAAGGTGCTCCGGCTGGAACGAACAGCATCTACGTGGTGGCCTACGACAGCCTCGGCGGACCCGTCGCGTCGCCGGTCGCCAGCGTGCTCGTGCAGAACATCGGCGTCACCTTGCTCACGCCGTTTGAAGACACGGTCTACCCGACCACCGCGCCCATCACCGTCACAGCGTCCACGTTTCTTCCGGCCGGGAACATCTCCAGCGTCGAGTTCTTCGTCGACGGCGTGAAGTTCGCCGAAAGCATCGAGGCTCCCTACAGCGGCACTTGGAGCAATGTCACTGGCGGTTCGCATCGCTTCACCGCCGTCGCCCGCTCGGAAGCCGGCGCGCGCTACACCTCACAAGCCGTGAACGTCGGTGTCATCACCACCCTGTTGCCATTCGGCTCCGTCTGGAAGTATTTGGACAATGGTTCCGACCAGGGCACGGCCTGGTATGCGACTGAGTTCGACGACAGCTCCTGGGCGAGCGGCCCGGCGCCCTTCGGCTACGCGGATTCGAACGGGCGCTTTCCCGCCACGACCAATTCGTTCGGCCCTGACGCGAACGCGAAGTTTCCCACCACCTATTTCCGCCAGGCCGTCGAGATCGGTGACACCGCCAGCTTCAGCAGCGTGCGCTTGAACATCGAACGCGATGACGGCGCCATCATTTATCTCAATGGCGCGGAGCTCACCCGCTTCAACATGCCGACCGGCGAAGTGACCTACGCGACCTTTGCCGCGGCGAACGCCAATGACGACGGCGGAACGGTCTTCGGCTTCAACATCGACCGCAGCCTGCTGCGCCCGGGCGTGAACGTCTTCGCCGTCGAGATTCACAATGACGCAGGGAACAGCTCGGACATCTGGTTCCAGATGAGCCTCGTTGGCCAGCCTGTCATCATCCACAACCTCTCCCCTGTCGTTGATGTCACTACGCCGACCAACGGCGCCTACTTCCTCGCTCCTTCCCAGATCGCGCTGGCGGCCACGGCGTCTGACGGCGACGGCAGCGTCGCGAAAGTGGAGTTCTTCGCGAACGGCGTGAAAATCGGCGAAGACACCGAAGCGCCCTACGAAGCCATCTGGAACAATCCTCCCGTGGCCGCGCATCAAATCACCGCCGTCGCCACCGACGATCAAGGTGCCACAACGACATCTGCGGAAATCGCCGTCGTCGTCTACGACGCCGCGGGAACGCCCGTCGCGAAAGTTACTGCGCCGCTCGACGGTCATATCGTCGAAGGCCCGACCAACATGGTCGTCACCGCGACGGCGAATGCCGTCAACGGCGTGGCAAACGTCGAGTTCTTCAACAACGGCGTGCTCTTCGCCAGCGACAACACCGCGCCCTACTCCGCCATCTGGCCGGCTCCTTTCGGCACCAACACCCTGACCGCCGTCTCGATCGATACCGGCGGCGTGCGCGGCACTTCGCCCGCCATCACGGTGGCCGTCACCATCCCGCCGACGAACGTGATCGCGCCCACCGTCTTCCGACAGACACCGCTCGCGAGCGCATCCGTCACCAACACGCTCACCAGCATCAACGTGCTCTTCAGCGAACGCGTCCTGAACGTCGACGCCTCCGACCTGCTCATCAACGGCGTGCCCGCCACGAACATGACGAGCAATGGCAGCCTCACGAACTACACCTTCACCTTCCCGCAACCGGCCTACGGCACTGTGAACATCACCTGGGCGGAAGGCCACGGAATCACCGACTACGGTTATCCGTCCAATCTTGCGTTCGACACCACGGCGCCCGATGCGACGTGGAGCTACATCCTCATTGATCAGCTCGCCCCGCGAATCGTCGCCCGCACGCCCGCACCGGGTTCCACCGTCACGAACCTCACCGAGATCACGGTCGCCTTCAGCGAACCGGTGAGCGGAGTGGACGCGGCTGACCTTCTCGTCAACGGTTTCGAAGCCACCGCCGTCAGCGGCTCCGGCGCGAACTACACCTTCACCCTGCCTCCGTTCAGCACGGGACTGAAGACCGTCACTTGGTCCACCAACAACGGCATCGCGGATCTCGCCGTGACGCCGAATGCATTTGATCGCGCGCTGGCGACGAACAACTGGAGCTTCACGCTCGATACGCGCTACGTGTTCATCCAGACCAATGCGAACTGGCATTTCATCAAGGGCTTCGCCGAAGCCTCCGAACCCACCAACGCCTGGCGCCAGCTCGCCTACGACGACTCCAGCTGGTCGAACGCGCCGGCGCCGTTCTTCTACGGAGAGACCGCCATCACGAACGCCGCCTTCCCCGGCACGACGCTCAGTGATATGCAGAGCAACTACACGACGATTTACCTCCGTCGGGAGTTCGTCGTGGAAAAGCGCGGCAACATCACCAACCTGATCTTCCTCGCGCAGGTCGACGACGGTTTCGTCGCCTGGATCAACGGCGTGCCAATGACGCGTTTCAATGCTCCGGCTGGCGATTCGATTCCCTACAATGCCGTCGCGACCGCGCAATCCACGGAGCCCAACAACGCAGGCGCCGCATGGACTGTCTTCCAGATGCCCGCTTCCGCCTCGGCGCTGGTCGATGGCACCAACGTCATCGCCGTGCAGGCGTTCAACCAGAATCTCACGAACAGCAGTGACTTCAGCTTCAACGCGCAGCTCTACACTTATCTGCTCGATCCCACCACGGTCGGCCCGCGCTTGCTCGAGCCCGAGCCGCGCCAGGGCGATACCTTCGCGCTATCCAACATCCTCATCACCTTCAGCGAACCCGTCCACGGCGTGAAAGCCAGCGACCTGCTCATCAACGGCACGCCCGCGACGGAAGTGAGCAGCACCACGAACACGACCTACCTGTTCTCCTTCCCGCAGCCGCCGTATGGCGCCGTCGTCGTGAACTGGGACACCAACCACGCCATCGTGGACTTCGATTCACCGCCGCGCGCCTTCGATGCTCTCTCCACCAACTCCACGCTGCGCTACTTCCTGATCAATCCGAGCAACCCGAAGATCGCGTCCCAAGTTCCGTCTGCGGGATTGACCGTCACCGGCCTGACCGCCGTGGTGGTCACCTTCACGGAAGCCGTCGCCGGCGTGGAAGCTTCCGACTTGCTCATCAACGGCACCGCTGCCGCGTCAATGACGACAGCGGACAACACCTCCTTCCAATTCGCGTTCCCGCAACCGGCGTTCGGCGCAGTAACCATTCGCTGGGCGACCAATCACGGCATCGTCGATGTCGAGGCCGGAAACGCCTTCGACCCGACACGCTTCGGCGGTCAGTGGAATTACACCCTGATCGATCCAGTGCCCTCGGTCGTGTTGACCAGCCCGACGAACAACACCTTCTTCCTGCCTCCGGCGAACCTCACCCTGCGCGCGACGGCGTCTGACAATGACGGAACCGTGGCTCTCGTGGAGTTTTTCCAGAGCGGCGAGAAGCTCAGCGAAGGAACGACCGCGCCCTACACCTTCGGCGTTTCGAACCTGCTCGTCGGCAGCTACACCTTCACGGCGCGCGCCACGGACAACCAGGGCCTGCAACGCACCTCTGCGCCGGTCGTCATCAACGTCGTCACCAGCCTGCCCATCGCACTCATTCGCGGTCCGTATCTGCAAATGGGTTCGCCCACCGGCAGCGTGGTTCGCTGGCGCACGGATGCGATTTCGGACGGCCTCGTCTATTACGGCACGGACTTGAACAGCATGACGAACATCGCCTGGGAACAAAGCGTGACCAACGAACACGTCGTCAAGCTCAGCGAGTTGGAACCCGGCACGAAGTATTACTACTCGATCGGCAGCGGCGCTTTCCGTCTCGTTGGCGGCACCAATGACGGCGCGAACTATTGGTTCGAAACCTCACCTCCCGTGGGGACGCGGAACCCGACTCGTCTGTGGATCCTCGGCGATGCTGGAACCGCGGGCAACGGTTCCCCGGACCGTCAGCGCAGCACGCGCGACGCCTTCTACAACTACGCCGAAACCAATGGCGGCGCCGCCGACCTCGTGCTGATGCTCGGCGATAACGCCTACAACGTGGGTTCCGACGCGGAACATCAGGCTGCGGTGTTCGACATGTATCCGACCACCCTGCGAAACAAGTTCCTCTGGCCGACCATCGGCAATCACGAAACCTCGCAGTCCACCACGGCGACCGATTTCCCGTACCTCAACATCTTCTCACTGCCGACCGCAGGCGAGGCGGGCGGCGTTCCGTCCGGCACGGAGAAATATTACTCGTTCGACTACGGCAACATTCACTTCGTCTGCCTCGACTCGATGACCAGCGGGCTCACTGGCACCACGCCCATGGCACGCTGGCTGGAAGATGATCTCGCGAACACCGCGCAGGAATGGGTCATCGTTTTCTTCCATCACCCGCCCTACACCAAGGGCAGTCACAACTCCGACACCGAACAAGACCTCGTGCAGATTCGCCAGAACCTGGTGCCCATCCTCGAAGCCAACGGCGTGGACCTCGTGCTCTCCGGCCACAGCCATTGCTACGAACGCTCCTACCTGATGGACGGCCACTACGGACTCTCCGGCACGCTCACGGAGTCGATGAAGATCGACGGTGGCGACGGCAGCGAGGACGGCGACGGCGCGTATCGCAAGAATGATGAAGGCCGCGGCGTGATTTACACCGTCGCCGGCAGCGCGGGCCAGGCAACGTTCCTCCAAGCCGACGCTCCGCTTCCCGCGATGCAGGTCACTCTCCTCGAGCTCGGCTCCATGGTCGTCGACGTCACTGGCAACCGTCTCGACGCCGTGTTCCTGCGCGAGAATGGTTTGATTCAAGATCGGTTCACCCTCATCAAGCCGTCGCCGTTCCCGGCGGCGCCGCAGAACCTCGTGGCCGCCACCATCAGCACCAGCGAGATCAGTCTCTCGTGGACGGACGCAACCGAGAACGAACTCGCCTACGTGGTCGAGCGCTCGACGGACGGCGTCAACTTCACCACGATCCAAACCCTCGTAGCCAACTCGACGAACCTCCTCGACTCCGGTCTGCTCGCCAACACCACCTACCTTTACCGCGTGCGCGGCACGAACAGCATCGGCATCGGTGAATACTCGAACATCGCGGGCGCCAGCACCGTGCTGCCGGACAGCCTGCCCGCCGCTCCCATCGGCCTGGTGGCTCACGCCGATGACGGCAGCCAGTTCTTCCGCCACACCATGGTCCTGCGCTGGCAGGATCGTTCCACAAACGAATCCGCGTTCCAGATCGAACGCGCCGCGGACGGCGCAAACTTCCTGCCCGTGGCTTCCGTCGCGGCCAACCAAAACACCTACATTGATCGCAACCTCGAATCCGCCACCTACTACCACTACCGCGTGCGCGCCGTGAACGCCCTCGGTGCCTCAGCGCCGACCGTCATCGCGACTGAATCCACGCATCCCCAAACGCAGCTCGTGCGCGAAGGCGGCAACGCCGTGTTCCACGCCGGTGCGGAAGGTGCGGCGCCGGTGCGTTACCAGTGGAACTTCCTCGGCATTCCGATCGCCGGCGAGACCAACGAGACTCTGCTCGTCGAGAACGTCCAGCCCGGCGACGAAGGGGACTTCGACGTGATTGTCCGTGACGCCAATGGGCGAACCGACAGCAATCCCGCCTTCCTCTTCGTCCTCTCGCCCCCAAGCATCGTCACGCATCCCTCGGACATAGTGGCAATCGCCGGAACCACCGTGGCCCTCGGAGCCCAGGCCACCGGCACCCAGCCGCTCATTTATCAATGGGTCAAAAACGGCACGCCGATCAACGGAGCGAACAGTGCCGCGATTGATTTCAGCAGCGTCCAGATTCCCGATCGCGGCCGTTACTACCTCACCGTGCGAAACGACTTCGGCGCGACGACGAGCCAGGTCGCCCAGCTGGATGTCTTCTTTGCGCCGACGCTGGCCGCCATTCCGGACACCATCGGCGAAGTGCTCAAGCAGACGACCATCCGCAATCGCGTCACGGACATGAACGTCCCTCCGCTCAATCTGCTCTACACACTCGAAGCCGGCGCGCCCACCAATGCCACCATCAACCCGACCAACGGCGTCATTCGCTGGCGCCCGAATCGAGCCCAGGGCCCGAGCACGAACGTCATCACCGCGCGCGTGTCCGACGGAGATCATCCGTCCGTGAACACCTCGGTTTCGTTCACCGTGGTGGTGAAAGATTTCGTCGAGCTCACCATCGGTCAGGGCATCCTCCAAACCGGCGAGACGAACGTCGCGCCGATTCAGCTCTTCTCCAGCACGCCGATCGTTGATGCGCAGTTCCAAATCAACTTCGACGCCACGCGGTTGACCAACCTCTCCGTCGTGGAACTCGCGCCGGAACGGGCCAGGGTCTCGCTCCAGCTCACTGCACCGGACACCGCCAAACTGTCGATCGTCTCCGAGCCCGGCGTCTCCCTGCAAGGCACGCAACAACTCGCGCAGCTACAGTTCGAAGCCATCGCTGGCGTCACCTCTGCATTCGTTCCGCTCCACGCCTCGCTGGAAACCGGCACTCGCGCCGAAGCGGGACTCGAGCCCACGCTGCTCGCCAACGACGGACGCGCTGTCGTGATCGGCACGCAACCGTTGCTGGAGCCCACCTTCACCTCGCCGACCGTCCGGCAGATGATGCTCTACGGTCGTCGCGGCACGACCTACACCGTCGAAGCCTCCACCAACATCGCGAATCCGCTGGCCTGGAGAGCCCGCGGCACCCTTCCGGGCGCGACTATGACCAACCTGTTCCGCGTGCTGCCGTTGCCGGCCACTCCGGCGCCACCGGTCTACTACCGCATCCGCC
>JADJPG010000014.1 GCA_016713365.1 Verrucomicrobiota bacterium
GGCATCGGCCACTTCATCGGCCTGATGCCCGACGAAGCGTTGCGTCGTTCAACAGTCACGGGCATCGAGATTGACCTCCTGACGGCGCGTATTGCCAGGGCGCTCTATCCCGACGCTGATATTCGAGCTCAACCATTCGAGCAATCTAAGCTGGCGGACGGATACTACGACCTTGCCATCTCCAATGTCCCCTTCGGCGACTATCCCGTACACGACCCAAAGTGGAACCACTACAAGCTTCCCATCCACGACTACTTCTTTGCCGCCGCGCTCGACAAGGTGCGCCCCGGAGGACTGGTGATGTTCATCACGTCGCGCGGCACGATGGACAAGCTGGACTCGACGTTGCGCGAACTGTTGTCGGCGAGGACCGAATTGCTCGGCGCGATCCGACTGCCGAACGACGCCTTCAAGAAGAACGCCGGCACGGAAGTCACCACGGACATCGTAATGCTTCGCAAGCTGCGTCCCGGTGAAGCGCCCACCGGCCCGGCGTGGAAGCAGACGGCTGATTACTCCAACGACCTCGGCGAAGCGTTCACGATTAACGAATACTTCGCCGCGCGCCCGGAAATGATGCTTGGGCAGATGCGATTGATCGGTCGGATGTATCGCGACAACGAGCCGACGCTCGAACCGGATGGCCGCGATCTTGCGGACGCCTTGAAGCAGGCCGTCGAGCGGTTGCCGCAAAACATTTACCAGCCGCAAAACCAACAGGTCGCCGGACCGACGTTGGAGCAAACCATCCCCGCTCCCGACTACATCAAGCCGAACGCCTACTGTCTGCACGACGGCATGGTCTGCGTCCGCGAGGATACCGTGCTTCGTCCGCTCTCCGACCTTCCGTCCGAAACGCGCGCCCGCATCCGCAATCTCATTCCAGTGCGCGATGCCGTGCGAGAATGTCTGCGCGCCCAGCTCGACGGCAGCGGCGAGGAACGCGTTCTCGACACCCGGCATCAACTCAATCTTGCTTACGACCGCTTCGTCGGAAGATTCGGCCCGATTAACAATCGCGCCAATCAACGCGCTTTCGACGGCGACACGGATTTGCCGCTGCTGTTGTCGTTGGAGCATTACAACGACGAAACCAAGGTCGCCACCAAGGCGGCCATCTTTCGCGAACGAACCATCCAGCACCGGCAACCGATTGAAACCGCTGCCAACGCCAAGGAAGCGTTGCTCGTCACGTTGAATGAGCGAGGGCGCGTGGACCTGGACCACATGGCAGGCTTGCTCGGCAAACCCGCTGACGAGTTCCTGAGCGATTTGAAGGGACTCGTCTTTCTCAACCCGCAGACCAATCAATGGGAAACCGACGACCAGTATCTCTCCGGCAACGTGCGAGAGAAACTCGTTGTAGCGGACGCTGCCGCCGTCAATGACTCCGCGTTCACCGTCAACGTCGAGGCGTTGAAATCGGTTCAGCCCGCCGACTTGAACGCGACGGAGATTGATGTGCGGCTCGGCGCGTCTGGCTGCCGCAAGAGGACGTGAAGCGGTTCGTTCACGAGTTGCTCAAAGTCTCGTCCGGCGTCGAAGTCGGCCACGTCCGCGCGCTCGGCTCTTGGTACGTGAAGGGAGATTGGGAAGTGAAGGCGCAGCATTAACAGTGACCGATTGGGGAACGGATCGTTGCACGGCGCTCGATCTCATCGAGGATGCGCTGAATCTCAAGACCCCCACGGTCTATGATCTCGACGAAAAGAAAAATCCCGTCATTAACGCGCAGGCAACGGAAGCGGCCCGTGAGAAACAGGAGCGCATCAAAGAACGGTTCAAAGAGTGGATTTGGTCGGACGACTCCCGGCGTGAGCGGCTGTGCCGGCTCTACAACGACACGTTCAATCACACGCGCCTGCGCACGTTCAACGGTGAGCATTTGACGCTGCCCGGTGCGAGCCAGGCCATCACCTTGCAATCGCATCAGAAGGCAGGCGTGTGGCGAGTCCTGCAAACGCCAAACACGCTGCTCGCGCACGTAGTCGGCGCGGGCAAGACGTTCACGATGGTCGCCTCTGCGATGGAGTTGAAACGGCTCGGCCTCGCGCGTAAACCGTTGTTCACCGTGCCGAACCACATGCTCGGCCAGTTCTCGACGGAACTGCTCACGTTGTATCCCGGCGCGAACATCCTCGTCGCGGGCAAAGAGGATTTCGAGGCCGCGAATCGCAAGAAGCTGTTCAGCCGCATCGCGACCGGCAATTGGGACGCTATTATAGTCACGCACTCCGGCTTCGAGCGCATCCCGCTGTCACAGGATACGCAGAAGCGATTCTTCGAGGAACAGCTTCACGAATTGGAAATGGTGAAGCGCCAGCACGCGGACTCCAGCAATCGCCGGCTGGTGAAGGAACTGGAGAAAGCGAAGAAGCGACTCGATGCCCGGTTGCAAGGGCTGGCTGCGGAGCACAAGAAGGACAATACGCTCACGTTCGAGGAACTTGGTGTGGACCGCTTGTTCGTGGACGAGGCGCACTATTTCAAAAACTTGTTTTACGTCTCGAAAATGACGCGCATCGCGGGACTGCCGCAGACCGCGAGCGAACGCGCCTTCGATATGTTCCTCAAGGTTCGCCACGTCCAGTCAATGAATGGCGGCGGTGGTGTCGTTTTCGCCACCGGCACGCCCATCGCCAACAGCATGGCTGAAATGTTCACCATGCAGCGGTATCTCCAGCCCGACGAACTGAAGAAGCATCACCTGCATCATTTCGATTCGTGGGCGGCGACCTTTGGCGAACCTGTCACCGCGATGGAGCTTTCCCCGGACGGCGCGGGTTACCGGCTGAACACGCGCTTCGCTCGCTTCATCAACGTGCCGGAACTGATGCAGATGTTCCGTCAGGCGGCGGATGTGCAGACGGCCGCGATGCTGAATCTGCCACGCCCGAAATTGGAGAACGAGAAGCCGACCATCCGCAACGCGCCGCCCACGCCGGAGTTGAAGGAGTTTGTCCAGTCGCTCGCCGCCCGTGCGGAACGTCTCCGCACCAGCCGCGTTGATCCGAGCATCGACAACATGCTCAAGATTACCTCTGAAGGTCGTAAGGCGGCGCTCGACATGCGTTTGGTGCGCGCGTCCGCGCCGGACGAACCCAGCGGTAAGGTGAATCTTGCGGTCGAGAATATCATCCGCATCTGGGCTGAAACCACCGATCGACGTTGCGCCCAAATGGTGTTCTGCGATCTCTCGACACCAAAAGACCGGGGGTTCTCGGTCTATCGCGACATGGCGGACAGACTTCAGGCGCGTGGTATCCCGGAGAGTGAGATTGCCTTCATCCAACACTACGACAGCGATGCGTCCAAACTCGCGCTGTTCAAGGAAGTCCGCGCTGGCAAGGTGCGCGTCCTTTTCGGCAGCACGCAGAAGATGGGTTCGGGAACGAATGTGCAGGAGCGCCTCATTGCCTTGCATCATCTTGATGCGCCGTGGCGTCCGGCGGATGTCGAGCAGCGCGAAGGGCGCATCCTCCGGCAGGGCAACAAAAATCCTGTCGTCAGTGTCTTTCGGTACGTCACCGAAGGCTCGTTCGATGCCTACATGTGGCAGACCTTGGAAACGAAAGCGAAGTTCATCGCGCAGGTGATGACGGGTGACATGACCATTCGCCGCGTCGAAGACCTCGACAGCGCGGCCCTCACCTACGCTGAAGTGAAGGCCATCGCCTCCGGCAATCCACTCGTGATTGAGAAGGCGCAAGTTGACGCAGAGTTGATGCGACTTACGCGCCTGCGCTCCGCTCATGCCGAGGAGCAATACCGCATCCGCAGCAACCTGCGCCATGCGCGCGACGACGCCGATACTTCCACCGCGCGCCTCACGAACCTTCGCCTCGACATCGGCGCTCGCGAGGACACTTCCGGCGACAACTTCCGCATCGAGCTTGACAACGAAGTCGTCACAAACCGAGGAATCGCCGGCGAATTGATCATCCGTCGCGCTGAGAAGCTCAAGGGCCGCAGCGGTGATGATGTGCGTGTGGGCAAGTTTGCCGGCTTCGATTTGTTCATCCGTGTTGGCTTTATCGGCGACCCCGACTTGGTCGTGCGCGGCAAGAACACTTACGCCGCCAAGATTACCGACACGGCCCTCGGTACGATTCGCTCGCTCGAATCCACGGTGCAGGGATTTGAGGAACGCGCCAGCAAACTTGAAACCTCGATTGCCGACGCGCAAAAGCGTGCGACTGAACTCGAAGGCCGCGTCGGATCGCCATTCGACCTCGAGGAGCGTTACCAAGAATTGACCCGCCGACAGAGCGAGATTGAGGAGAAGCTCGACCTCACGAAGAACCAAGCCCCCAGCGCCGCAGATGCCCGGACCGACGAGAATGAATCAAATACCGTCCATGTCGCCAGACACACGGAGGAACGAAGTCAGCAAACAAAAAAGTCCCACCGAGGAATCCGAGTCTGAGCCGCTCCGGTAGCAACGGCTCGAAATCTCGCAGACGCGCAGTTCGCACTTCTCAAACCGCACATAGTTTTGTCAGCGCGGACCACGCGCTGCGAGAAAACTGGGGGGATCCTTCCTCTCAATGCTGGCGACACTACCGGATTGTTGTCCTGTGGTCTAGTCGAGAAAACTCGAGAAAACCAACGAACATTTTGAAGACCACGTCTCGTTCGGTAGAGCAAAGAATCGTCCTTCGAACATATCGCCGCGTGCTCTTGGTCGTTCGGCTGAACCTCGGCGAGCCGTGTATGCGAGGATGACGTTCGTGGTCGAATCATCGAGAGGACTTGCCATCACCCCATTCTCCGCTACAAGTCCATCGTTACCACCGCAGTCTGATAAAGCTTCAAGTTGCTACACTGGCGCTACACTGAGTTGCAAGTCCTTGATTGACAGTGGAGCGGGTGAAGGGAATCGAACCCTCGTCTCAGCCTTGGGAAGGCCACATTCTACCATTGAACCACACCCGCATCCCTCCGACGCCTTATTGCTTTATCAATTCTGCTGCCGTCGCGCAACTGGTCATTGCGACTTCTTCGCGAGACTGTTGTAGCTGATTTCCAGCCAGCGGCTCGTGTTGATGAAGCCGGTGCCCCAGTCTTTGTATTTTTCTGGAACGCCCGCGGCTTTCACGTCGGCGAGGCTCTTGCCTTCGTTGATGGCTTTGTTTACGAGGCTGGTGGTTTCGACGAGCATGTCGCGATACTTCTCCAAGTCCGCCTTGTTCGCGAGTGCGCCGTGACCAGGAATGATTTTCGCGTCAGCGGGAATCAGCTTGAGCGCGGCCTCGATGTTCTTCAGCAAGCCCGCCACGTCACCGCCACTGCCGAGGTCCACGAACGGAAAGCGGCCATTGAAAAACTGGTCGCCCATGTGGAACACGCCCGACTTGGTGAAATGGATGATGCTGTCGCCGTCCGTGTGACCGGGGCCGATGTAAATAAGACGGATTTCCTCCCCGTTGATATGGACGGACGCGGTTTCGTCGAAGGTCACTACCGGCAGGGCCTCCTTCGGATTCTTCGAATCGGCGGCCATCCGTTTGCGGACGTTGGCGTGGGCGACAATGCTGGCCTTTTTGCCGAAGTGCGCGTTGCCGCCGGTGTGATCGCCGTGGAGATGAGTGTTCAGCACGAACTTGATTGGCCCGTGATCCAGCTTCTCAATCGCCGAGGTGATCTTCTCGGCAAGCGGTGCGAATTGATTGTCAACCATCAACACGCCGTCGGGTCCGGTGGACACCGCGATGTTACCACCCTGGCCTTCGAGCATGTGGATGTTTCCGGCGACTGGTGTGGCTTTGATTTCGACCTTGCTGAAGTCGCGTTGAGCCGAGGCGGTGGACACTCCAAGACTGAGCGTGGCGATGAGGCTAAGGAAGGAGATGCGTTTCATGGATGGATTGTTTTGCTCCGCAGTCTGCGCGAATCGACGTTCGCGTCAACTGCTCAACCGGATAAACTCAAACGCCGTCGAAATCACTTTCGGTCGAGCAGCCGCGCCTTTTGGGTCTGATACTCGGTTTCGCTGATGGCGCCTGTATCGCGGGCCTTTTGCAGATCGATGAGTTGCTGGCCGAGCGTCGCATTCGGGCGTTGAGCGTCACGATTGCCAATGGCGATGCAGCCATTGAAAAGCAGGAGGGCAGGGAGGAGCAGGAGTACGGCGTATTTTTTCATAGAGATAAGAATGTCGGCAGATCGACGCGGAAGGGTGGCGAATTCATCAGGGGTAGATTGTAAAAACTAAACAGCCTCTGGTTCGGGAGCTCCGAGGCGCGCAACTTCGTCCCGCTAAGCGCTGCTACGGTTGCGTCGCCAACAAATCGCGCAACGCGTTCTCGAACTGCGGGAATTGAAACTGGAAGCCGGACTTCAACAGGCAACCGGGAATGACGCGACGGCTTTTCAGAATCAACTCTGTTTCCGTGCGAAGGATGAACGCTCCGATCTCAAGCATCCAGCGCATGGCAGGCAGCCCGACAGGAATTCCGCAGAGGCGGCGGAATGCGGTCATCATTTCGTCGTTGGTCAGCGGCGCTGGCGCGCAGAGATTGATGGCGCCGGCGAGATCTTCGTGGGCGATGACGAACTCAATGGCGCGGCAAAAATCGAGTTGGTGAATCCATGACACGAACTGTCGGCCGTCTCCCATGCGTCCGCCCATTCCACCGCGCACCAGACGGCGGAGAGTGGGGAACACGCTGTTCCCGCCGTGTCCCAACACCATGGCCGTGCGGAGTGCAACTTTGCGGGTGTGCGACGTCGGAGCTTCGTCCAGAGCTTTCTCCCACGCTTGGGCAACTTCCACGGAGAATTCGTCGTTCACGGCAGCGGTTCCTGCGATGACGCCCGACTCGTTCCATGCAGGCCCGAAGGTGTGTCGGTAGATCGTCGCCGTGCTCGCATTCAGCCAGACCTTCGGCGGGTTCGGGCATCGGGCGATGGCTTCGCCGAGGGTAGTCGTGGAACGAATGCGCGATTCCAAAATCTCGCGACGGTTCCGGGCATTGTAGCGACAGTTCACGGTGCGTCCGGTGAGATTGATGACGACATCCGCGCCCGCCACTTCGGACTGCCAGGCGCCCACGGTCTGCGCGTCCCAAAATACTTCCCGACTGCGCTCGTCGGGCGAGTGACGAGGCGAGCGCGTGAGGACCACGACTTCAGCGCCTCGGTCAACGAAGTGTTTGCGCAGGAGTTGGCCAAGGAAGCCGCTGCCGCCTGCGAGGATGACATCGTTGATGTTTCAAGAGAATGTTCGCAGCCGTTCTGATTCCAGCGCCTCGGGCATCGAAACTGGGGTCAATGGCCGCTGGGCGTCCAAGTTGAGAGCGACAAGTTCCGGTCTCTCGGGCAAATCGGCAGGGAGTTTGATGTTCCACGCCAATCCAAGTGTTTGAAGGATTCGAAGCGCCCACCAACCGGGATCGGGTTGGGTTGGGGACAATCCCAAACGCGCGGAACCAGGAAACGCATGATGATTGTTGTGCCAGGATTCGCCCATCGTGAGCAGGCCGATGCGCGGGACGTTGTGGCCTTGGACGGCATGGCCGCGCAGGTGCCAGTCGCGTGAACCGGCGTTGTGCGCGAAGTGGCCGACGAGCCAGTGACCAATCAACGAAATTGTGATGCGCACACTGATGCACCAAATGACGAGTTCGATTCCACCGAATGCGTAGAACAATGCGGCCCATGGCACTTGTTGAAGCATCCAGGTTCGTTGCAGGAAGCGGGGAAACGGATCGTTGGCTACGCTGCGTTCGATTTGAAAGCGCGGCGGGTTCAGAAGGCGAATCTCGCAGTGCAATTGCCAGAGAAAATCTTTCCACAAGGGATTTTGGTGAATGAAGAACGGGTGACAGGATTCGTGGCGTTGCGCCCAGTCGCGAATATCGTGCATGTAAATGATGCGAAACGGCCCGCCCATACCGACGACCGTGCCGAGATGCACAAGCAGGTATTCCAGCCAGCGGGGACAGGCGAAGCTCCGGTGAATCAGCAGGCGATGCAATCCAAGTGTATGGCCCAGACAAAGCGTCACCACCGTGAACACGAAGGAGAGCATTGCAGCGCTGGCGCTGAAGGTCATCCAACCGCCTACCGCGGCGATGAACAGGTGCGCCGTGAACCAGAGTGATTTCCCCGGGCTCCACACGACCGTTCCTTTGTTCGGATTGGTCATGTCGCTTTGAGGCGACATACGTGGGACTTCGTGAGCTTTCATGGGAGGCGGTGGTTGTTGTCGCAGATCATCCGTCCGCGCGAGTGCCATTCGTGCTGGATGTTGCGCATGAGGATGGCGCTGTCGAACTCGACGGTGCCCGCCGGAAACTCATTCGGGTTGTCAAAGTAAGTCGATTCGACGTGGTCGAGATGCAGAGGTTCCATGTGCCACTGCTCGGTGTACAACTCCAGCCCGTCGAGTTCGCCGGGCCGATTTCCAGCAGACCACCCGAGTGAACCGGCCGCGAAAAATGCAGATGCTTCCTCCAGCGTGGAAAAAGCGGAGCCCGCCGGCCATTCCCTTGCGAGGTGGGCATGCACTCGCACTCGCGACCCTTCGTCTTCGCTACGCATGTCTAGTTTGAACTGGTTCGAATCTTCAGAGACATCGAATCGGGCGAGGTGATGCACGCCGGGGAAGAGTCGGCTACCCGCCAAATGGTTCAGTCTGGAATTGGTGTCGCGGCGCGGAATAAAAACACCTTCGCGCGTTCGACCGTCTTCATCCCATTCCACGGCGATGCGATGTGCCGCGTTCTCGGAGGTGAAACCGAAGGAGCTGATGAACCAGCGCGGGCGGAGATGTTTGAGCCGGATGAGACAAATGCCTGCCATGCCCCAGCCGCGAACGAGCTTTGGACGAAATGGCCGAGGAACCAGCCGCTCCGGCACCACGGGATCGCAGCGAAAGTTCACGAGCATACGGCGATCGATGACCCCTCGCATCACCGGCAAATTCATTCGCGGACGTGCGATGCGAAACGACCCTGCAGCCGTGGGTTCAAGAGTCGAGTTCATGGCATCTCCAGAAAGACACGCTTGGTCTTTCGTCGGCTTGGGCAGGTGGGTTTAGAAGAATCCGTGATTGCCTTCCTTCCTGACGAGGTCTGGCTCAGCATTCGGCGGAGCGAATTCCAAAGGTAGAATAGTTTCAGGGCGCTGATGCTCATAAGTTTCCTCCTTTCCAAACGGTTATAGAATTGTGTGGGCGGTTGGATTTTCTCTGAACGACGCAGGTGCCATGATCGCAGGTGCGATGGGCAGCGATCCAATCGTAGCCACGCCGGAGCAGGGGGAGGATGGCGGGGAGCCGGGTCGCCGCGACGAGCAGCCGGGCCCAACTAATTCCTTGCGCGATCTCCACCAGCGCATCCGCTCCGGCGTAACGTCGGCCATCGACCATCAACAGATGCATCCGCGCCAGAAGCGCTTCCCCTGACACGCTGATTCGAGCGGCTGCGCCTGGGGTTTGCAACGGGAGGAGCCGGAAACCGTGCCGGCCGAGAAGGCTGCTAAGGCGCGTGATGGTCGCGACGCAGAAGGCGCATCCGGCATCGTAGTAAACCCATCCTTGTGTCGTCTTGTTTACTGTAATTTCAGTATTCACAGAAATTGAGCGTTAAAAAAGGGACTCAGTCCCCGCCAAGTCCCAGGAGTTTGCGGACTTTGTCGCCGAGTTTGACGAACTTCGTCAGGGCGCCAGTGGGCCAGGTGCGAATCTGGCCGTACCACGCGGTGGTGGTTTCGAAGAAGCCGGCGAGGTCGCGGAGGCGTTGCTCGGTGTATTCGTCGGTTTCCTTGTCCTTCTCGGCCTCGGCAATGCAGTCGCGCAGGATGGTGAGCGTAGGATCGATCTCCCGCTTCTTCCGCTCGTCGAGCACGACGCGAAACATCTCCCAGACATCCTTCATCGACTCAAAGTGATCGCGCCGGTCGCCGAGGACGTGGGTGACTTTCACGATGCCCCAGCCCTGAAGTTCCTTCAGGCTGGTGCTGACATTCGATCTGGCAACGCTGAGCGCGTGGACGATTTCGTCCGCATTGAGCGGCTTCGGCGAAATGAAGAGCAGCGCATGGACCTGAGCCACCGTGCGGTTGATGCCCCAGCGCGTGCCCATCTCTCCCCAGTGGAGGATGAACTTCTGCTGAACGGCGCTGAGAGTGGCGTTGTTGTCCATAATTTCTGTCACGACAGAAATTACCGTAGAACAGTCGGGTTGCAAGCAGTATTTTGTTTTGGAGTCGTTGGCCGAGGGGTGAGGTCTCCGCTTGATGTTCGGCGGGGTGGCCAGTACAACCGCGGGCAACTTTCCGAATATGAACGGAATCAACCCTCAGCACACGGGTAACGGTTGAAGCCATGTTTGCCTGGACCATCTACATCTCATTCATCGGCGTGGCGTGGCTGCTTACGTTGAAGTCCGATGACGCCGCGGGCGCACGTCGCGTGGCGTTGCTCACGAGCGGGGCCAGCTTGCTGGCGGCATTGATGGGGGCTTTCCAATATTCAGCAGACTCGGGTCTGGTGGACGTGGCGAATGTTCCGTGGGTGGCGCATCTCGGGATTCGTTATCACCTCGCGGTGGACGGCATCAGCGTGGTGCTGCTGGTGCTGACCGGTCTGGCGTCGTTCGTCGGGATTCTCTTTTCGATGAACATCGAGAAGCGCGCGAAGGAGTTCTTCGCCTTCTATCTCGCGCTGATTGCGGGCGTATTCGGCGTGTTCCTGAGTTTCGATCTGTTCCTGCTCTTCGTCTTCTACGAGCTGGCCATTGTGCCCAAGTATTTCCTCATCGCCATCTGGGGCTCGACGCGTCGCGAGTACGCGGCGATGAAACTCGCGCTCTACTCGTTCGTGGGCAGCGCGATGGTGCTCATCGGTCTGCTGGCGGCGTATGTGGTCGCGGGCGGCACGACGTTCAACCTCATCGAGCTGGCGAAGTTCCCGTTCCCGCGCGAATTCCAGATGTGGGCCTTCCCGCTTGTGTTCACCGGCTTCGCGATTCTCGCGGGCATGTGGCCCTTCCACACATGGGCACCGACGGGTCATTCCGCCGCGCCGACTTCCGCGTCGATGTTGCTTGCCGGCGTAATCATGAAGCTTGGCGCGTATGGTTGCTTGCGCGTGGCGATGGTGCTTTTCCCGCTGGGCATGAGCGATTGGGCGGCGCCGTTCCTCGGGCTGGCGTCGTGGCGCGAAGTGTTCGGGCTGCTCGCGGTCGTGGGCATCGCGTACGGCGCGATGGTGGCGCTGGTGCAGAAGGATTTTAAGTTCGTCATCGGTTATTCGAGCGTGAGCCACATGGGCTTCGTGCTGCTCGGATTGATGACGCTCTCGACGATCGGCCTGAGCGGCGCGGTGCTGCAAATGTTCTCGCACGGCATCATCGCGGGACTGCTCTTCGGCGTGGTCGGGCGCATGGTGTACGACCGCACGCACACGCGGCAGCTCGATGAACTCGAAGGATTACGGCTCTCGAAATCGATGCCGTTCGCGGCGGTGACATTTGTGGTGGCTGGGCTGGCGAGCATGGGCATGCCGGGCTTCAGCGGGTTCGTCGCGGAGTTCCAGGTGCTCATCGGCGCGTGGAAATCCTTCCCAACTTTCGCCGTCATCGCCGGTGTGGGTGTGGTGATCGGCGTGGCCTACACGCTGCGTGCGGTGCACAAGGCGTTCTTCAACGACGCGCCGGAAGTGGTCGCGGTCGGGGGTGGAACGGCGGCGCTTGGCGGTTCACCCAAACCTCACAACGCGGATCATGACTGGGACGACATCTCCATTCCCGAACGCATCGGCACCGCGATCCTGATCGCGACGACGCTGATCGTGGGCCTGTATCCGCGCGTGCTGCTCGACCTGATTGTTCCCGCGCTGAATTCGCCGCTCATGGAGAAGCTCGTGAAGGGAGGCGCGCAGTGAATTACTCCGAACTCTTCACGTTGCTCGCGCCAGAGACGCTCTTGGTGATCGCGGCGCTGGGCGTGTTGTTCATCGACCTGACGACACTGCGCGGCGAGGACATCGCGACTCGCATGAGCTGGGGCGCGTGGCTGACAGTGGGGGCGTGTTTCGCCAGCGGCGTCGCGGCGTTCATGGCGCCGACGGCGACTCCGGCCGGTTACCTCGACGGAATGCTCGTGCTCAGTCCGCTTTCGCCGTGGGTGAAGGCGGTGATTCTGCTGCTGACGGGTTGCACGGCCATCGTGTCGATCAGCAGTCGTTTCACGGAACACGCGGGCGAATACTTCGCGCTGCTGATTCTCGCGACGGCGGGAATGCTCTTCCTCGTCAGCACCGAGAATCTGCTGCTCATCTTCGTCGCGCTCGAACTGCTGAGCTTGTGTCTCTACGTGATGACCGCTTTTAACAAGCGCAACCTCCAGTCCGCTGAAGCGGCGCTGAAGTATTTCCTCATTGGAGGCATCTCGGCGGCGTTTCTTCTCTTCGGCTTCAGTCTGGTCTATGGCGTGACCAGCGAACTGAACCTCGCGAAGATTGCGCCGAAGCTCGCCAGTGCTACGCCCGATTCGTTGTTGCTCGTCGGCATGTTGATGGTCGTGGCCGGGTTCGGTTTCAAGGTCGCCGCCGTTCCGTTCCATCTCTGGGCGCCGGACGCCTACGAAGGCGCGCCGCTCCCGAGCGCGGCGTTCATCGCGTCCGGATCGAAGGTCGCGAGCTTCTTCATTCTCGCGAAGCTAATGATGCTCGGCTTCGCCAACGCCGGTGGCAGTGGGGCGTGGATGAATTTCTCGAGCGGCTGGATGCCGATGCTTGCCGTCGTCGCTGGACTTTCGGTCATCGTTGGCAACGTCGCCGCCATCGCGCAAAGCAGCGTGCGGCGGTTGCTCGCGTATTCGGCAGTCGCGCACGCGGGCTACGCGCTCGTGGGCGTTCTGGCGAACCAGAAGTCCGAAGGGTTGGCCTCGGTCATTTATTACGTCGCGACTTACGCTGTCACGAGCGTCGGCATCTTCGCCGTCGTTGGCGCGGTGCAGGATCGTGCGGGTAACGACAAGCTCCCGGCCTTCGCCGGTCTGAGTAAACGTGAGCCGGTGCTGGCGTTTTGTCTTATGATTTTCCTGCTGTCGCTCGCGGGCATTCCGCCGCTGGCCGGCTTCTTTGGGAAGTTTTACCTCTTCAAGTCCGGACTGCTCGTGCAGGGCGGGGGACCGGCGAGCCTTGGGATGCTGTGGCTCGTCGTGTTGGCCTTGGCGATGAGCGCGGTGTCGCTCTACTACTACTTGCGCGTGTTGAAAGAAGTTTACGTCTCTGTGCCCGCGCCCGACGCCCCTGCGCTGGAAATGCCGTGGGCGGCCAAGGCGGTGGCCGTCGTGCTCGCGTTTGTGGTGCTGTTGTTAGGTTGCTTGCCGGGATTGCTCGTCAATCAACTCGTCGCGGCGATGCAAGTTGGCGCCAATTAGCCGGGGCTTCGCTCGGCATCGCGGGGGGAGCAGGGCGGCAGCGTATTCGTCGGTTCGTTTTACTCTATGGATCGGAGTTTCACAGTTCTCCTCGCCTGGCTGATGCTAGCCGGGATTTCGCTGTCAGCCCAACCTCTCCTCCGCGACGGCTTCGATGACGGCACTGTCGATGACACTCTGTGGACGGTCCTCAAGCCTCTCTCCAACGCCCCGCCCACCGCCGTTACCGAAACCAACGGAACGCTGCTCCTCTTCCGGCGCGGTATTGTCGAGGCGACTGGAGTCTTTCCGCCGAGCATCGACATCGAGGGCAAGTTTCGTTTCACCGGCGACAGCGACGCGTTCTCGATTGTCTTCCGGTCCGACCTTTCGCTCACGAACCAGTTCGAGCGCCGCGGCGTGCAGGTGGCATTGCAGGAAGCGACCGCAAAGATCTTCATCATCCGCGATCCGTTTTCGACCTCCGCGCCGCCGGTGCAAGGCTCGTTTACCATCGCGAAGAACCAGGATGTTCGATTTCGTATCGTGGACCATGAAGACGTGATTCGCCTTTACCTCGACAGCTTCCTTCAACCGCTGATGACTCTCGCGGTCACCAACCGCCTGGGAGACCGCATCGCCCTCTACAACGCGAACAATACGGCGGCGCGGACCGCGATTGATGAATTCTCGGTATACCCGGTCGGCACGACGCTGTTCCTCGACAACCGGCTGGTGCGCGAGGGACCGGTTCGCCGAACGAACGCGCCGGTGGTGCGCATCCAGTCCTTCATCACAAACGCGGCTGTGTTCTACACGCTCGACGGCTCGGAGCCGTCCTTCATCTCCAGCGAATACACCGGGCCATTTCCGGTGAACGCGTCGGGCACGCTTCGCGCCATTGCCTACAGCAGCGATTTCTCGACCTCCTCGCTATCGCCTGCCATTGCGCTGCAAATCATTCCCGATGTCGTGCTGACGAACCTCACTCCAGGTGGCGGCGTGGTGCAGCTGGATCCCGCGGGGGCAGTCTATCCGAGTAATTCGATGGTCACGGTCACCGCAGTGCCGGCGGCTGGCTGGCAGTTCCTGCGGTGGGAAGGCGCTCTGGACGGCGATAGCAATCCTGCGAGCCTCGTGATGACCAATCACCTTGGGCTGCGCGCGGTGTTTGGGGCGGCGCCGGCATTCACGATCCTCGGCGAAGGACAGGTGCTGACCACGCCAGCAGATCAATGGACGGAGTACGGCGCGCGTGTGCGCTTCACTGCGTATCCTTCGCCGCCCAGTTACTTTGTGCGCTGGGGCAACGCCGTGACCGGGACGAACAATCCGGTGTCGTTCGTCTTCACGAACGCCAACACGGCGGTAACGGTGATTTTCTCCGCGCTCGGGCCGAACCAGGTGTCGCTCGTCACGCCAATCGAAGGCGACGGACGCGTCGCCTCCGCGCCGGGTGGGAATACATTCGCCCTCGACCAAACAATCTCCCTGCTCGCGGTTCCGGACGCCGATCGCGTGTTCCTGGGCTGGAGCGGGGATGCGAATTCGCTGACGAATCCCCTCACGCTCCTGATGGACTCCAGCAAAGTGGTGACAGCGCGGTTTGGGCACGTTGTGCGCTTCCAGCCTTCAGCAAGCGCATGGGCTGGCAACGGCTTTACGCTCAGCTTCACCGGGCAGATCGGAGCTGCGTACGGACTTCAGGCGTCGTCGAACTTTGTGGACTGGATGAGCGTTGCGCCGCTGCTGAACGAGACGGGCCGGGTGAGTTTCACTCACGCTGATGCAATGAATTTCCCCACGCTGTTCTATCGCGTGGTGGGGCCGTGAGGCTGGGAGGCTCCTCCCTTACGCGCCGTCAGCCTCGACTCTTACACCTGCGAGTAACGCGCAATATCCTCCACCGCGCCGGCGTCACGACCGCGCGCTTCGATCAGCGGTTCCTGCGGATTGCGGAAGTCGACTCCCGCCAGGTCCAGGTAGTGACCGAAGATATCGGTGTTCTGGATGTAGCCGCCGAAACGTTCCGCGCCGGGGCCGATCGCGACCACGGGCACGTGATCGGCGGTGTGCGCGGTACTGGTGAAGCTGATGGCGAGGTAATTGGCCAATACGTCTCCGAGTGCGGCGGTGTCGGACTTCCTTGTGTCGAAGATGGATTCGCCGGCGTTCATCAGTGACTGGCGCAGGAGCTCCGCCTTTCGATACGGCATCTTGTAGCCTGTGCCAGCTTCGACGATCTGAATGATCTCGGTTGGTGTGGCGACGTTCTCTTCCTTGATCTTCTTTTCAACCTTCTCGCGTTCCTTCTGGGCGGCCGATTTGGCGTCCTCCTTATTCTTCTCGGCAGCGTCGTCCTTCTCGAAGTCAGGTTCGTCCACAGCCGGGAGCCGCTTCAGCGGCCTCGCCATGACTGCGAAGGATTGCTTGATGTCCTGGAGATTGCGGAACTGCCAGATGCTCTGGCCATAGGAATCACCGCTGCCGTTCAAGGCGAGGCCGCCGGTGGCGTGATCGGTCGTGATGACGATCAAAGTTTCCGGATCACGCTTCTGGTATTCGAGGCAGACATCGATGGCTTCATCGAACGCGATCTGGTCGTAGAGCGCGGCGGCGGCGTCGTTGTTGTGGCAGCCGTGATCGATCCGTCCCCCTTCGACTTGCAGGATGAAGTGCGATTCGTTCTCCAGACGGCGCAAGGCCGCCGCTGTCATGGTGGCGAGCGTCGGGACGTTCGAAAGCAACTTCGGATCGTGAACGTGATCGAGGGTGAAGGGCAGGTGACTGCGGGAGAATAGGCCGAGCCAGCGTTTGTTGGTCGGCGCGACCGCGAGCTCGGCGGGCTTCTCCATGACGGCGTATCCCGCATCGCGGAATTCCCTCAGCAGATCGCGTTTGTCGAGGCGGTAGGCTTTGTCGAAGTATTTGGCGCCGCCTCCAAGGAGCAGGTCTACTTTGCCCTTGAGATACTGGCTGGCGATCTCCGGCGCTTTATCCCGACTGGAAACTGATGACGCAAATCCCGCCGGCGTGGCGTGGGTGATTTCGGCCGTGGTTACCAGCCCACGCGTCCAGCGTTCGTTCGCGAGAATCTCGAAGATATGCTTCAGCGGCTTGCCTTCCCCGTTTTGATTTACGACGCCGTTGATGATGCGCGCGCCGCTGCCCAGGCGGAAGACGCGGCCGAGGAATCGGTGACGATCGAATTGAGCGACCGGGTGTTCATCAAGCCTGTTTTCGCGGCGGGATGATTGTAGAGATTCATCCAGCTCGTCGCCCGTCCGCGAACGATTTGCGAGAGATGATCTGCACACGTCAAAGTTCCCGTGCTCATGCCGTCGCTGACCATGTGGATGATGCGGCGCGGTTTCTGCCCGGGCTTGCCGGAGACGGATTTGTCTGCGGCGCGGCTGATGTTCGGAAACGCAATGGCTGCGGCCGCGAGGGACGAAGCACCGTTCAAGAATCCACGTCGATTGATCATACGCACAAATGTGTTGGGTGGATTTACAGACGCAAGACGCGACCTGTTATTTAACTTTTTTGATGCAATTCGCCCCGGGGTGGTGTCTATCCATGCGCATGAAGATCGCTTTCTCTTTGCTCGCCGTGGCGACGTTGCTCGCGGCGTGCGCTACATCCATGAATTCCAAGTCGTCCACCAAACTCACCTATCCCGCCACGAAGAAGGGCGATCTCGTCGAAACGTTGCACGGCACGCCGGTGCCGGATCCGTATCGCTGGTTGGAGGACGACCATGCCGCCGACACCAAGGCATGGGTCGAGGAACAGAACAAGGTGACGTTTGGTTACCTCGAGCAGATTCCTGCGCGCACCAACATCAAGGCCCGTCTCACGAAGCTCTGGAACTACGAGCGCTACGGCGCGCCTTCGAAACACGGTGGCCGCTATATCTTCAGCAAGAATGACGGGCTCCAGAACCAAAGCGTGCTCTACACGATGCGTTCTCTCGACGAGACGCCAAAGGTGCTGCTCGATCCGAACAAGCTCTCCGCTGACGGGACGGTGTCGCTCGCTTCGCTCTCGCTCTCGGACGACGGGAACTTGATGGCCTACGGAATCTCGGTGGCAGGTTCGGACTGGAACGAGATCAAAGTTCGCGAGGTGGATTCCGGGCAAGGAACTCGCGGACCACATCAAGTGGGTGAAGTCCAGCGGCGCGTCGTGGACGAAAGATGGCAAAGGATTCTTCTACTCCCGCTATGACGAGCCGAAATCCGCCGACCAACTCAAGGGCGTGAACTATTTCCACAAGCTCTATTACCACCGTATCGGCACGCCGCAGAGCGACGACGTGTTGATCTACAAGCGTCCGGACCAGAAGGAATGGGGTTTCGGTGGTGGTGTGACAGATGACGGACAGTATCTCACGATCACTGTGTGGCAGGGCACGGACACGAGAAATCGTTTCTTCTACAAAGATCTCTCGAAGCCCGACGCGAAAGTGGTCGAGCTGCTGAACGACTTCGATGCGGACTACTCGTTCATCGACAACGTGGGAACGACCTTCTACTTCCGCACGGATCTGAACGCACCGCGTGGCCGGGTCATCGCCATCGATCTCGCTACGCCGCAGCGGGCGAACTGGGTCGAGGTGATTCCGCAGACGGCCGAGCGTTTGCAAGGCGTCGGTCTGATCAACAATCAGTTCGTCACGTTCTATCTCAAGGACGCGCGCACGCAGGTGAAGATCCACGATCTGCACGGCAAGTTCGTGCGCGAAGTCCAGCTGCCGGGCATCGGCTCCGCGGGCGGCTTCGGCGGCAAGCGGACGGAATCCGAGACGTTCTACTCCTTCACCGGCTTCACCGCGCCGAGCACGATTTATCGCTACGACATGAAGACCGGCGTGAGCACGGTGTTCCGCGCGCCGACGGTGGATTTCGATCCGGCGAAGTTCGAGACGAAGCAGATCTTCTACACGAGCAAGGACGGCACGCGCGTGCCGATGTTCATCACGCACAAGAAGGGGCTGAAGCTCGACGGCAAGAACCCGACGCTGCTCTACGGCTACGGCGGCTTCGACATCAGCCTCACGCCGAGCTTCTCCGTCAGCACCGTCGTGTGGATGGAAATGGGCGGCGTCTATGCGGTGCCGAACCTCCGCGGCGGCGGCGAGTATGGCAAGGCGTGGCACGAGGCGGGCACGAAGTTGAAGAAGCAAAACGTATTCGACGACTTCATCGCGGCCGCCGAGTGGCTCATCGCCAACAAATACACGTCGAGCGAGAAGCTCGCGATTAGCGGCGGCAGCAACGGCGGTCTGCTAGTGGGCGCGTGCATGGCGCAGCGACCGGAACTGTTCCGCGCGGCGCTGCCAGCGGTCGGCGTGATGGACATGCTGCGCTTCCACAAGTTCACGCGCGGCTGGGCGTGGACGAGCGACTACGGTTCGCCGGACGACGCGACGGAGTTCAAGGCGCTCCTCGCCTACTCGCCGTATCACAATCTCAAGCCCGGCGTGAGCTATCCCGCTACGATGGTGACGACGGCCGATCACGACGACCGCGTGGTGCCCGCGCACAGCTTCAAATTCGCCGCGCGTTTGCAGGAGGCGCATCGCGGCGCGAACCCGGTGCTCATCCGCATCGAGACGAAGGCCGGCCACGGTGCGGGCAAACCGACGAGCAAATTGATCGAGGAAGCCGCGGACCGGTATGCATTCCTCATGAAGGAGCTGGGGATGAGTGAGCCGCGCTGGTGATGTTGGTTTGATTCGATGGTTTCCGCGAAGAACTGGATTGGCTGTCTGCTGCTGGGGATGTTGGTTTCCCCATTGGCGGGTTTCGATCTGCGACTGGAATCCACTGGCGTTCGAGGAGCCTTCTCGAATCCTTTCAACCACGCGCGCTTTTATCACACAGAGGCCTTCATCAACTGGGACACGCCGTGGCATTGGGAGCTCGGGCGCGGATGGCATCTGCAAACGCGCCTCGAGCTGACCGGCGGCTGGATGAACGGGCGTGGCGAGGACGCAGCTTTTGGCACCATCGGTCCAGGGTTTGTCGCAAGCTGGAAGGATCTCCCGATCGTGTTGGAGGCTGGAATAAGTCCCACTGTGCTGGGACGCGAGCAGTTCGGAAACACCGATTTCGGAACCGTGTTCCAGTTCACGACGCACGGCGGATTGACATGGAACGTGACCCGGCGAATGGGCGTCGGGTTGCGGTTTCTTCACATTTCCAATGCCGACATTGGACCGTCGAATCCCGGCGTGAACCTTTACTCCGTCGGCCTGGGTTGGAGGTTTTGAGCGCCGTCAATCGCGCGGCAGGACAAGGCAATCCTGGGGCCGCACGTGGACGTTCAGTGCCGAGCCGACGCGGCGAATCTCTACTGGATTCTGCTCGAAGGCCTTGATCGTTTTTCCCGGTCGATACTCCAAACCATACTGCTCCACTTCGCCCAGATAACTGACGTGCGCGATGGTGGTGCCGAAAGAGTTGTTGCCGTTCGTTCCGATCTGAACGGCCTCGGGCCGGAAGCCGAGCCAGACTTTGTCGCCGGCTTTTGCGGTCGGACTGGCGGCCGCTGAAATGTTTCCGAGTTCGGTGCGGAGCATGACGCCATCGGCGCTCGTCGACTGCACTTCGGCTTCGATCCAGTTCGTCTCGCCGATGAAGTCCGCCACGAACCGGTTGGCGGGCGAGCGGTAGACGGTGCGCGGATCGCCGATTTGCTCGATGACACCATCGCGCAGCACCGCCATGCGAGTGGCGAGCGAGAGCGCCTCCTTCTGATCGTGCGTCACGTAGATGGTCGTGATCTTCGTCTGCGCGTGAATGCGTCGGATTTCTTCGCGCATTTCAGACGGAGCTTCGCGTCGAGATTCGAGAGCGGTTCGTCGAGCAGGAGAACATCCGGCTTGATGACGAGCGCGCGGGCCAGCGCCACGCGTTGTTGTTGGCCGCCGGAAAGTTGGTTGGGGGAACGCGTTGCATACTTCTCCATCTGCACGATCGGCGACGCGCTTCGGCCCACGCGACGCGTGCTTCTGGGCGACGGCGGGGGCGCGTCCGTCCGCGCTGATGCCGCGAACGCCGGCCTGTAGTCACCAAACAACAGCTCACCGCCGTCCGGTTGGTAGAAGCCTGCGATGGTGCGCAACAGCGTCGTCTTGCCGCAGCCGGACGGGCCGAGCAGGAAGAACAGCTCCTGCGATTCAATCTCCAGCGAGATGTTCCTGAGGGCGAGCGTCTCGCCGAATTTTTTGGTGAGGTTGCGAATTACGACGCGCATAGGTGAAAAGGCGATGGGCGATGGGCGATGGGCGATGGGCGATGGGCGATGGGCGATGGGCGATGGGCGATGGGCGATGGGCGATGGGCGATGGGCGATAGGTGGCGAATGCTGCTTAAAGCACCTTTGAAAAGAGTGCGCCGCCGACCAGTTGGTAGAGCGGGCCGATGAGTGCGCCCAGCATCGGCCAACGATCGATTCACTCTCAACTCGGTTGAAATCGTCTGGAGTAATCAGGCCCACGTCTTTGGCGATCTCTATCTGAGTCCTCAGTTCGGCCAACGATCCTTTCGAAATGTAGAAGAAGCGAACTGAGTCACGATCAGATGAACGTTCATCACCTTCGGCAATGTTGCTGGGAATACTGACCGCACTACGACGCATCTGGTCGGAAAGTCCAAAATCGCTTCGAATCCTTGGCCCGCGAGGTGAGTTTGAGATGACGACGCGCATAGCTTGCGATATTTGGCCCGGGCCCACGACTGCCATTCCGTCTTCAAACGATTCCGCACAGCGGGATCTTTCCATTGTTCCTTGGCCAGCTTCAACGCCCCCTGCTCGGTCAGCGGCACGCGACCGAGTTCGGAAAGATCGCCTGGTTGCATCCCACGGGCGATTATCGCCCGCCACGCTTCCTGTAATTCCGCGTGCGTGTCCACCATTAGCGCGCCGACCATCGCGGCGAGCACCTCGCGCCGGTCGCGGCCGAGTTTGGAGTTGTAGACAAAGCTTTGCTTCAAATCGAACGGCGAGAACTCGATGTTGCTGATGCCTTTGTAGCGCTTGTAAAAGTCAGGCCGCACGGACATGCGTTCGATGGAGAATTGCTTCGGTCCTTCCGCGTGGCCTCGTGGGAGGAACCAGAGACGCTGGCCATCTTCGCCCAGCACAAAGTCGACGAAGCGTTGAGCGGTCTTCAGATTCGGTGCGCCTTTGAGAATCGCCATCGCGTCACCGTTGATGGCGGTGAAATCTTCGGGCAACACAAAGGTCATGTTCGTGCGGCCCGCCACCGCAATCTGGCTGAAGCCGTAGAAGTCGATGGCGAAGGCATACGCGGTTTCGCCCAATGTGACATCCTTCGCGGTGCTGCTGGAGAGGCGGTCGAACTTCCGCACGTTCCCGCCGATCTCCGTGAGCTTCTGCCAGCCTTTCTCCCATCCGTATGCCTGCAGGAAGGCTTCGAACATCACGTTCATCGTGCCGCTGTTGCGCGGGTCGCCGGCGCCGACCCAGCCGATGAGTTTGGGATTCGCCAGGTCGCCCCAAGTGTGAGCGAGTTCGAGGTGAAGCGTGCGTTGCAGCTTCGTGTTCTGGAGAATTCCGAAGCTGGATAGCGCTGCGGCGAACCACGTGAAGTTCTCGTCGTAGACATCCATGCCCTGCAAATCCTGCGGGATGCCGGCTAGAATCTCGGCGGGCGGCTGATAGCGGGCGGAAAGCTTCTTGTCGGCGAGGACGAGGTACGGCTCCTGTCCGCCGCCGAAGAGGATGTCGAGTCCGATGCCGTCCGGCTTCTTGGAGAACTCCGATTGCACGAAGCGCAGCGCGTCCGAAGTCCCGCCGACGTTGCGCCATTGCACTTCCGCCTTCTCTCCAAACTTCTTCTCATGCCACTCGGCGAACCCGCGTCCGAACTCGTGACGGATGGCGTCGACGTGCGGCGTGAGAATGACGACTTCCGCTGCGCCCACCGGTAGCAGAGCGAGGAGGACGAACAGGAGAGTGACTGACGCGAAGGGGGCCGGTCTGAGAACCGGCACAGGCAAAGTGGGGCGGCGAAGTCGCACAGCGCGCATGCGGTCGCAGCGTAGGCGTCAGCCGAAAGGCGAACAAGCGGAGAAGTAGTCCTCAGGGCGATTGGAGGTCTTGCCGGCGTCGGGCTTGTCGAGGTTTGTTTAGCGTTCGCCGATCGAGTAGAGAAATCGCTCGCCGCGAAGATACAATTCCCGATCGGCCAGGGCTGCAGAGGCGCTGAAGGAATCTTCGAGTTTGTTGACCGCAAGAGTGGCATTGGTGGCGTCGTGGCGAAGTACAACCGTGGTGCCGTCCCGTCCCGAGACATAGATTCGTCCCGCGGCACCGACTGGTGACGCGAAGACGAAATCTTGAATGCCTTCGAGCCGCAGCAGCTCGCCGCGGAACTCGCCTGTCTCCGGATTCAGTCGCACGAGCACGTTCTGGTTGTGCCGCAGATGATACAAGGTGTCGCCGTAGAGCAGGGGAGAGGAGACGTAGGGTGTCAGGCGATTCAAACGCCACGCGACGTTGGTGGACTTGCTGATGTCCCCACTGGCGCCTGCGAGGCGAATCGCCACCATCGCCTGGCGATAGTAGCTGTTGCCAGCGATCACCATTTCCCGCCATTGCACGGGCGAAGCGACGACGTTATCCGTCAACCCGTCGCATTCCCACAACAGCGCGCCGGTCGTGACATCGTAGCTGCGGACCCGTTTGGTGGCGCTGACTACCAACTGGGTCTTTCCGGCGTGTTGGACGAGGATGGGGGTGGACCATGAGGTTTTCTCGTCGCGGGCGGTTTTCCAGAGTTCTTTTCCGGTGCGTTTGTCGAACGCGAACAGGGACGATTCACCTTCGTGATCCCAGTTCACGATGAGCATGTCGCCGTGCAACACCGGCGAGCTGCCTTCTCCGTGGGCGTGAAGCGTCTGCATCTTGCCGAGGTCTCGCTGCCACTTCACTGCGCCGTTTGTATCGAGACAGTAGAGTCCGCGCGAACCGAAGAAGGCGTAGATGAACTCGCCGTCCGTCACCGGTGACTTCGAAGCCGGACTGCCGGTGGTGTGGCCTCCTTCATGAGGCCATTCCTCACGCACGATTTTCTTCCAGATGACACGTCCATCTTTTCGGTCGATGGCGAGAACCATGTATTGGTGGCGATGAGTGACGGGCACGCTGTCATGAACACCCGGCGCGCTGTCGAACACGGGTTTCTGTGCTTCCCCGACGGGCGCGGCAGCGGTGACGTAAACGCGGTTGCCGAACACGATCGGCGATGAATGTCCTTTGCCGGGCAATTCGATCTTCCACCGGATGTTTTTCTTCTCGCTCCATTCGACTGGCGGATCGGCGAACGGTGCCACGCCGTTCGCCAGTGGACCGCGCCACTGCGGCCAGGAATGGGAGTCGATCGACGGTCGATCGGATTCGGCGCCTGAAGCCAGAGCAGTTCCGAAAATGCAGAATATGGCCAGCCAGCAGAGCACACGCGCCTTCATGGGAGGACAGGACACTATTTCCTCGTCCCTGCCAACGGCAACTTTCTGTCCATGCGGCAACCACCGTCTCCGCTTGATACGCCCGCGAGTCCCCTGCGCCCCATTCGAACGGGCGGTTGACCATTTGAATTGGTGTGTTTAATTTCTCGCCGTGACCCAACGTCCGGAAACCGACAGGTTCCTTCGTGCTGCCGTGAAGAGTGGTTTGCGCATGCAGCAGGCGGAGTCTGTTCAATCGAATTCGGGTCAGGCGAGTGCTGGACTGCGAACTTTGCAACGCATCAAGGCGTCGCTCCGTAAATCAAAACCTCAGAGCAAAACAAAACTGTGACGAACAGCGAACGAAACTGGCTGGGTGCTGTGCCTTGGGAATCGGTGGTGAGCTTGAACAAAGCTCTCTGCCAGGCGCAGAAGTTGGAGCCTCTCCACAACGCCAAGGGATTTTCGGCCGCCCAGCGCCTGTGGGAGGCTTCGGTTTCCAAGAAGCTGTCCCTGCGCGCCGTCATCGAGGTCTGCCACGAAACCTTTGAACTCGCGCCGTTCACGTTTAACAACGGGAACACCTTCGCCGCCCTTGCGCGAACCTTGCTCGAAGAACCGCTGAAGCAGATTTCTCCCGTGGAGGCTCAGATCGTCCGCACCACCGTGTGCCACTACATCGTCGACCTGATCGGCGCGAAGGAATTGCAGCAAGTGCTCCGGCATTTTGAGGCCAAGCTCGTCAGTTTGCCTGTGGAAAAAAAGGTCGAGGCCGCTCCGATCGCTTCATCCCTGCCGCAGGAACAGCGCGCTTGACCCGTGGAGACACCTCCCTCGGCGGCGGCTTCCGTCCCGAACTACATTGTCGCGCAGTTGGATGAAATCCCGCCCCAGTCCTGTCCATGCGGCGTAACCCGGCGTGCCTTCGCCGGTCTCCAAGGAAGTGTCGCGAGCGTGCATCTTGTCGAGATTTCTGAGGATTCCCGGGCTCACTACCACAAGCGAATGACCGAGTTGTATGTGGTTCTGGATGGCGAAGGCGAAATGGAACTGGACGGTCGCCGCATCCCCGTGAAGCCGATGTCCGCCATCTACATCAAGCCCGGTTGCCGGCATCGGGCCATCGGAAAGCTGCGAATCATCAACGTCCCCATCCCTGCCTTCGACGAAACTGACGGGTGGTTCGATTGAGCTGGTTCAATCTCCCGCTCTGGCTTGGTTGTTCCTGCGGATCTGCCGTCTCACGGTGTTCAAATAGCAGTTAAGCTGCGGAAAGATGTTGAATTCAGCCGCGAGGTTTCTAGTATTCCGCTCCCGTTCGTTTCACGAGCGGAACTTCGGTCGGGGCGTAGCGTAGCTTGGTATGCGCGCTTGCTTGGGGTGCAAGAGGTCGTGAGTTCAAATCTCACCGCCCCGACCATTTAATCTCCGATAAACTTCTCACCCTGCGCCTTCACTTCGTTCGCCTTACCTGGCTGCAAACTTGTCGAACTCACTGTCCGTAAACGTTTGCAGCGTCTCCGTGCGCACATTGCCGAGGGATGCCAGCGTCGCCAGCAGTTGCAGAATCTTCTGGGAGTTGTCAGCGCTGAGGATGAGCACGCCGTCATAACGGCCCAGCGTCCAGAATTGTCCTTCGACCTTCACGCCAGACTTCGCGGCGAGCTTGTCGAACTGATGCGCGCGGGCTGTGGACTTCTTGACGTTCTTGGCGCCCTGTTCGGTGAACTTGAGCAGTGCGATGTAGCGGGCCATGGGATGTTTCCTTTCGTTGGTTTGATGAGCTGTTTGTGAGCCGGCCGGATCCTTCTCGCAGACCAGTGCGAGATGATGGCAACGAGATGCGTGAATGAAATCGAGATGTGTTCACGGCGTTGTTGTGCGGCAGACTGAAACCTCCGGACCAAACTGCCTTCTCCCAATTTGCCGAACTCCTAATCGGTTTTGGCCGTTCGACCGCGGACTCTTCTACTCCCCGGCAAAGGAAAGCGCTTCGTCCAGCCAGGCGTCGGCGCGGAGGACGGCTTTGCGCTGCTTGAAGGCGAGGTGCTGGGCCTGACGTTGCGCGAGGCGCACGGCCGTGGCGGAGAATGTGGTGCCGCCGGAGTTCAGCGCACCTGACAGGGGCTTCGGCAAATAGCGTCGCAGCAGTTCGTCTTCGTTGCTCACAAAGGCTTGCGCGCTGCCAGGATCACCCTGGCGTCCGGCGCGGCCGAAGAGCTGTCGATCCACGCGGCCGGATTCGTGGCGTTCGGTTGCGATGACATGCAGACCGCCAATCTCCGCCACTCCAGACCCGAGCCGAATGTCCGTGCCGCGACCGGCCATGTTCGTGGCGATCGTGATGCGGCCGCGTTCGCCGGCGATGGCGATGATGGTGGCTTCCTCCGCGAGACGGCTGGCGTTCAGAAGGTGAAACTCCATCCCGCGACCGCGCAACAACCCGGCGAGCTTCTCGCTGGCGGCGACGCTGCGAGTGCCAACGAGAATCGGCCGGCGCTTCGCGTGCAGTTGCTCGATGTCTTCGAGGATGGCGTTCCATTTGTCGAACTCGCGCGCGAAGAACCGATCCGGCCACTGCTCACGAATACACGGGCGATGCGTCGGGATGCGGACGACGGGCAGGCCGTAGATTTGCCAGAACTCGCCGGCGGCTTCCCACGCAGTGCCGGTCATTCCGGAGATCCGGTGGAAACAGCGGAAGAACCGCTGGAAGCTCATGCGCGCGATGGTCTCGGACGGGTCGGTGATTTCGAGTCCTTCCTTCGCCTCGATGGCCTGATGCAAGCCCTCGCGCCAGGTGCGTTGCGGCATCGGGCGCCCGGTGAATTCATCGACGATGACGACCTTGCCGTCCGCGAGGATGTATTGCCTGTCGCGTTGGAAAAACTCGCGTGCGGTCAGCGCGATGCGGACGAGTTCCGTGCGCCGCGCTTCACCGCGCCAGATGCCGGGAAGGGAATCGCAACGCCTGGCGATCTTCTGCCGGCCTTCGTCGGTCAGCTCCACTTCGCGGAAGCGTTGGTTCAGGCGGTAATCGGTTTCCGAATCGAGCTCGTTGGCGATCTTCGCCGCGTAGATGCCGGCCTCGCGAAGCAGCTCGTTTTTGCGCGGTGCGGAGATGATGAGCGGCGTGACGGCTTCGTCGATGAGCACGCTGTCCGCTTCGTCCACGATGGCGGTGTGCAAGCCGCGTTGCACGAGGCCGTCGGCGACGGCGTTGCGCGGCTGGAGCATGCGACGGATTAACCGGCGGCTCGGATCGCGCAGCGCGCCGAGGCGCAGGCGGTCACGGAGAAAGTCGGCGAGCAGTTCCTTGCTGGTCGTGTAGGTGACGTCGCGGTCGTATTCGCGCGCGCGTCCGGCGGCGTCGAGTTGCGCGGTAACGCAGCCGACGCGGACGCCGCAGAAGGTGTAGAGCGGACGAAGCCACTCGGCGTCACGCGCGGCGAGGTAATCGTTGACGGTGATGATGTGCGTCGGGTGACGCGTCCAGCCCGCGAGCACGCCCGCGATGCCAGCGGTCAACGTCTTGCCTTCGCCGGTGGCCATCTCGGCGAGGCATCCGCGATGGAGCGCCAGCGCCCCAGCGAGCTGAACGGGAAACGCGCGCAACCCGACGCAGCGGTGCGCGGCCTCGCGGACAGCGGCGAGCGCGGCGAGCATCGTGTCGTGGTCGGGCGTCGGCTCGCGGCGGAAAGTATCGCGGAGGGCGAAGAGCTTCTCTTGAAGATCGTGATCGCGCAGGTCTTTGAACTCGGAACCTCGAGCGTCGGCGAGATTGGCGGAATGGAGAAGTTCGGTCAGGCGAGCGCCGCGGCGTTGGTAGCGGCCGATGCACCAGTTGACCGCCGCATCGAGACCTTGATGCGGTCGCTCTGGCACACGGTGCGCGGTGCGGCGATAGTCAACGGTGGGCGTGAGCATGGCGACTGAACTGGCTCATCACAGTTGATACCGCTTCTGGAGCATCTGGCGCAGGCTGCGAATCCAGCGCGGCAGGAGCGGTTCCCAAGGTTGGTCGAAACGAATCTTGCCGGAGCGTCCGTGCAGCAGCGCGATCTCTTCGGACGCAGGCAAGGCGGCGCGGACTTCGAAGAACGGTTCAGCGGAGCGCACGCCTTGTTTGTCATCTGCAGCGACGGGCATTTCGCCGCCGGCCTGCCAGCCGAGCGCGGGGGAGGGCAGGGTGCGTTGACCGCCGGGAATCACCTCCCACTGCTTCGTCGCGAGCGTGCGACCGGCCTGGCCGTGCAAGCGAATCTCCGCGCCGGTGAGTTTCTGGCTGAAGAGCGCCTGGGCCTCCTCCTGTCGGACGGTGGCGGTGAACTGGAACGTCGCGGGATTCACGAGCAAGCCCATCGGCGTGCCGCGCGCGAGCCAGCGCGTGCGCGCATCTTTCAGCTCGGGCGCGATCCAAAGTCCGTCGTGCCGCGCGCGGACGGTGAGCGAATTTTGATCGGTGACCAGTTTGGCAACGCGGTTCGTGACGCTGCCGAGCAGTTCGCGGAGCGGCTTGATGCCGGATGCGTCCTTGGAGACGACGGCGCGCAGGCGGGTTTCGATTTCAACCTGCTGCGCACGGGCTTGGGCGATGGCGAGTTCGAGTTCCTTGCTTTCGAGGCGGACGAGCGGTTGGCCGGCGCGGACGAGTTGTCCGGGTGGCGTGAGAATCTCCACGATGGAGCCGGACGTTTCGTTCACGACCTGCGTCCACTCGCGGCCTTGCACCACGCCGGGCGCACGGAAGTGGCTGGGGAACGGTGTGAATTGCAGCACGCCAATCAAGACTGCGGCGAGCGCGATGGAAACGGCGACGGCGCGTGGACGATGGCGGTCGAGCAGCGGACTGCTGGCGAGGTATTTGATGAATTTGAAGATCGGAACCGTGACCCAGGAAATGAAACAGACGACGGCCATGACGATGCCGATTAGAAAGAATTGGTCGGCAACGAGGATGAGAATGCCGGCGAAGACGAAGAGGCGATATATGCCGCTGGAGATGCCGAACACCGTGAGCCAAGACGCTTCGCTGGTGGTGCGCGCCGGGCTTTCGGATTTCGTCAGCCCGAAGAGACCGCGCTCGGCGAGATGACGCAGGTGCTTGTTCGCGCGCTGGGTGAGGTTCGGGATGTCGATGAGGTCGCTGAGGATGTAGTAGCCGTCGAAGCGGAGCAGGGGATTCGCGTTGAAGATCACGGTCGAGACCGACGCGATGAACATCATGTTGTAGGCCAGCGAATGCAGCGTGCCTTGACCGGTATTCGCCCAGACAAACGCCAGCAGCGCGGCAGCAAAGAGCTCGACGATCATTCCCGCGGCGCCGACGAGGATGCGCTGACGACGCGAGCGGAAGCTCCACGACGAGGACGCGTCCACGTAGGGCATCGGCGTGAAGATCATGAGCATGATGCCCATGGTGTGGACTTCGCCGCCGAAGCGCCGGCAGATGAAGGCGTGACCGAACTCGTGGATGGCCTTGATGAGAATCATCCCCACGTAGAGCAGCGGGAGATTCTCCGGCGTGAGGATGCCCTGGCTTTGCTGCTTCGCGGCGTCCCAGTTGTCGGCGACGACCTTGATGCCGGCACTCACCACCACGAGCCAGAGGATCGCGCCGAACCAGCTGATGGACTTGCCGACGACCGGCAGCGTGCGGACGAGGAAGCGATCCGGGTCGAGCAACGGGAACCGCATGAACATGATGTTCAGCAGGCGCGAGCGCCATTCGCGTTGCTGACGCTTCTTGAAGCGCTCGAAGAGATTCGTGGCGTCGGTGGCCTGATCGTATTGCAGCAGGTTCGAGAAATAGAGCTGCGAGAGAAGTTGGAGGACGGCTTCCTGGCCGGGCGCGTCGTCGGGATGTTTCTCCAGACACTCGCGCCAGACGTCCTCGACGGTGCGGCGAGGGTCGAGGCGCGCGACGAATTCGTAGGCCTCGGGCCGGATGCGGAAGTATTCGTTGGTGAAGGGATTCTCCAGCACGAACCAGCGTTCGCCGCGGAAGTTCTGCCGACGCACGCGCACTCCGGGCCGCAGGCAGAGCCGCTGGTTCGCGACGCGATACCAGGACTCGCTGAAGGTGGAGGTGGGGTCGGCCATGAGGCGTCAACGGTTCGGGTTCACCACCACAGTTTCATCCGGAGGAAGTCCACGGTGCGATGGGTTAGAATCCACCACAACGTGCGCGACTCGACGTTCAGTTTGCACAGACCGCTCATTCCGGGGCGCCACCAGTTCTCGAGGCTCTGTTCGAACTCGCAGCGCACGAGGAAGACGTTGCCTTCGCTCTTCGGAAACGCCGCGGGCTCGATCTTTGCGATGCGCACCGGGAACTTCAGCTTCGGCTGGCTGACGAACGCGATCTCGCCGCGTTCCTTCCCGAGAATCTCGTGGATGTCGCGCTCGGGCACTTCGGCTTCGACGTAGAGCCGGTCGATCTTCGCGATGCGCATCAAGGCGTCACCTTGTTTCACCGGGGCGGAGAGACGTTCGCGCAGATCGCCTTCGACAATCACGCCGTCGAACGGGGCACGGAGCGTCGCTTCGGCGATGCGGTAACGGACGAGGTCCACGCGCGCCTTGGATTGTTCGCTGAGCGACAACGCGACGCGCATCTCGGCGAGGTTGTTGTTCGCGCGTGCCTTCTCGGCTTCGCGTTGGTAGCGGACGACATCGGCCTCGGCGGCGGATTCTTCGAGCTGCAATTCGCGCGTCGCGAGCTGGATGAGCGGCGCGTTGGATTTCACGAGGTCGCCGGGTCGGGCGAACACGCGCTCGATGTAGCCGTCGAACGGCGCGGTGCGGAACGACGCGTCATCGCTCTTCACGATGAAGTTTCCTTCCACGCGATACGGCACGCGAACAAGGAACAGCACGAGCAGGAGAATCGCGATGAGCACGGCGAGCGCCTTGGCCCAGGTGTGTTTCGGTCCGAGGACGAGCGCGAGCTGGTCCTTGCTCCACGCCGCGAGACGCGCGCCGAACCAGCGGTCGGTACGTTGGAGATCCGCGAGGCGGCGCGTGCATTGGTCGATGCAGAGGCGGAGCTGCAACACCTCGGCGGGGCTGAACGGGCTGGCGTTGCGCTCGCAGGTGATGACGGCGACGGGCTTGCCTTCGACGCGGAGCGGGAACGACACGAGATGCGTGACGTTCTGGTCCTTCGAGAACTTCTCGTGATCGCGCGCGACGAGGTTCGAGCCTTCAATCGGCAGCGGCCAGACGATTTCCTCGTCCTGATCCAGACACTCGTCCATCGCGGCTTCGAGGAGCTGCGCGGCGGCCATCTGGCGGTTGAACTTCTCGGTGCGGCTGAGCGCGGCGAGCTTGATGTAGCCGGCCTTGAACCAGCCGAGGCTCACGCGTTCGCAGGCGAAGCGGGATGCGAGCGCATTGCTGAGCGCGAGCGCGGCGGCGACGAAACGCTTCTCGGCGTTGACGGCGGCGGCGAGATCGAGCGCGACGGCGAAGCGTTGGATGTCGCCGGCGGCTTGCTGGTTGGCCTGGGCAATTTGGTAGGACTCGGGAACGTCGGCGGCTAGCGTGAGGCGAACGAGCGCGTCGTTCGCGGCCACGTCGTTGACTTCGGAGAGCAGGGCGATGGCGACGGCGGTTTCGTTTGATCGAAACAGTTTCAGACGCGTTCCGATGGCGTAATGGCCGGGGCCGCGGGGCGCGGCGGCTTCGATGCCTTCGATGATGCTGCCGTGTTCTGCGCAAAGTTTCGCGAGCTCGGGCAGGCGGGTGTTGAACGCGGTGATGAAGCGGGATGGCTCCAGGTTCAGCGGATGTTCGCCGAGCTTCTTCCACGCACCGGAGGCGTCGCGCAGGAGCAGCATGGCTTTACTCGCGCCGGAGACGGCCATCAACGCGGCGAGATAACGCGGCCAGAATTCGCGCGGGCCGCCGCTGAAGGAGCGCAGCGAGCTGAGCTCGGCCAGCGAGGCCTGGCGTGGGTCGTTGGCGCTGGGGGAATCCGTGGGCATGGGATTATTCGAGCAGGAGTTTCCCCGCGATGCCGGGCTGAATTTTTCCGTCCGCGTTTTCGAAGAGCACCTTCACGCGTTGCAGGCCGCTCGCCGGATCGACCACGGGCGAGACGAAGAAAACTTTGCCTTCGACGGCCACGGGTGCGCCGGCAGTGTCGAGTTCGAGGCGCGCGGTCTGGCCATTCTTGAACTTCGCGGCGTGGCGGGCCTCGACGTTGGTGGTGAAGTAACAGCGGCGCGTATCCACGACGCGGGCCAGCGGTTGATACGCCTGACATGCTTCGCCGACTTCGAGGTTAAGCTCGACGATGGTTCCAGCGAGCGGACTCAAGAGCTGACGGCGGCGGAGTCCCTCGACGGCCATGTCGTATTCCACGGCGGCGACGCGATACTCGGCTTCCTTCTTTTCGAGTTCCTCCTTGCTTACTCCGGCGGTGGATTTGAAGAGCTTGGCGGTGCCGTCGTAGTCGGACTTCTTCTGATCGCGGACGACGCGGCGACGGTCGGCTTCGAGTTCCTCGATGCGCTTGTCGAGTTCGAGCAGGACTTCGCCTTCCTTGATGAAGTCGCCTTCCTTGAACTTCCGCGTGGTGACGATGCCGGGCACCGGCGTGCTAAGCGTGACGTCGAGAATCGGCTCGGTGATGCCGGGGGCGGTTTCGGCGGCGTGCGCGGTCGCCGCAGCCAGCACGAACAGGGCGAGGACGAAAGCTCGGATGTTGAACGGGTTCATCAGGCCCGGCCGGGGGGGGGGGGCTTGGCGTTTGGCGTGGGACGTTTCTCGTAGCGCTGCTGAAGCTCTTGCGCGAAGCGTTGGTATTGCTCCTCGGAGATGCCGTGCGCGCGGAGCAGGGCGGTGGTGCGGTCGCGCACTTCCTTCTGCGTGAGATCAAGATTGCGCGATTGGAGGAGCGAGCCTTGGACGAGTTCCAGTTCCAGCAAGGCGCGCTCGTATTGCACCTGCGCTTCGACAACGGCGTTCTTGGATTCGAAGACGGCGGCGTCCACTTCGAGCACGCGACGGCTCGTGGTGCGACCGGCGTCGAGGCGGGTGCGTTCGGTTTCCAGCAGGCGCGTGCTGTAATCAACGACGCTGCGGTAATTGGAGGTGGATTCCTGCGCGCTGGAAACTTTGCGCAGCGCGGTCTGGATGGCGTTGAGGATCTGCGTTTCGGTGTCCTTTAGCGTCACGAGCGCCTGCTGTTTGCGGAGCTTCGCGGCGGCGAGATCGTTCTTCACCTTGATGCCGCCGATGAGCGGGATGCGCAGCTCCGCGCCGATGGACCACGACGGGTAGCCACCTTCCTGCACGTCCTCGAACGAACTGCCCGCGTCGGGCCCGAGACCGTTCAAGCCGTAGCTGGCCTTGAGATCGAGCTGCGGCAGACGCTGGTTCTTCGCGTAGGCCACGCGGACGTCCTCCTGTTTCATCTTCTTCAACTGCGCGAGGTAGTCAGGGTTCTGCTCCAGCGCCATCTGTCCGCTTTGGTAGAACGGCGGCGTGGTGACGGCGATGCCGGGTTGGTCAGCCGCTTGAAGCAGCGCGGCGGCGTCCTCGCCAGACATCGCGAGCAAGGTGCGGAGCTGGCTGACGTTCTCGAAATACTTTTGCTCGGCCTCGGCTTGCTTGGATTTGCGCAGGGCGAGACCGGCGCGGGCTTCGAGGACTTCCAGCTCCGAGCCGCGTCCCGCGTCGAGCTTGGTCTGATTGTCCGTCACGAGCGATTCCGCGACACGAACCGATTCGTGGAAGAACCGGACCTGCTCCTGCGCCATGTAGAGATTCCAATACGCAGCCTCAGCAGTGGACACGACGAGCATCATCTGGCGGCGATACTCCTGAAAGCTGACATCGGACTGGAGCATCGCGACGCGGATGCTGGCCTTGGTGGCGTTGAGCCAGGCGTTCTTGAGAACGGGCTGGGTGAGGCTGATGCCGGCGAAGGTCTGCCATTCGCCACGCGTACCGTTCGTCACAATCACGCCGAGCGCGGGGTCTTGGAGATTGTTCCGCAGGTCGCGCAACGTGTAGCCGAGGCGAACCTTCGCGCCGGACGGCACCAGTGCTTCGAGCCCGGCGTTGTAAACGTTGTTCTGTTCCTCGAATACTTGAACGCCGCTGCTGCGCCGTTGCTCGGCGGTGTTCTCGCGTTCGTTGTCGATGCGATCGTAGCCAAGGACGAGTTCTGGCTCGAAGATGCCTTGCTCCCCGCGGGTGCGTTTCTCGCTGATTTCATACTCGAGGAGGCGCGCGCGCAGACTTTCATTACGCTGGAGGACGAGCTGGACAAATTCGCGAAGGGTGAGCGTGTTGGTGCCGCCGGTTTGGAGGGTCGCCGTATCGGCCGCGCGCAGTGACAGTGCTCCGGCGAAGGTGCTGCAGATCAGGGCAACGTACGCCCACTGCTTCACCCTCGTTGCCAACTGTTTGGAGCAATGCGACTCCGCTGCAACTGTCGCGTTCAAGGTGCGGGTAGCTGTAGCAAACGCTGCGGAAGAGGGTCAAAGGGAAACGCTGATCTTTCGTGACGTTATTTTCATTCGTCGCGAAACGAAACGGGAGTTGAAGGCGCGAGCGAATGTCCTAGAGTTCGAGCACAGCGAAACGTATGACACGACAACAAGTTCTCGATCTCTACTTCATGGAGAATCGCGCCAAGCTCATCGACATCGCGGCGTTCCTCGACCGCGTGGATCGCGCCGAAGGTGAAGCCGACTTCCGTCTCGCCGGTTTCAAGGAAGCGATGAAATGCCTCGGCGACGGCGCCCCGCAGCGCGCGAAGAATGTTCTGCTGTCGCTGAGCGATCCAAGCATCGAACCCATCGACAAGGCACCTGGTAAGGGAGCAGTTGGCGCTTATCTTGCGAAGTAAATTTCACGCATCACGAATCACTCGTCACTCATGCGCTACATCGAACCTCACGCCCACATGGTCAGCCGGACGACGGATGACTACATCAAGATGGCCACGGCTGGCTGCGCCTGCGTTTCCGAACCTGCCTTCTGGGCCGGCTTCGACCGCAGCAGCGTCGACGGCTTCCACGACTACTTCTGTCAGCTCACCGACTACGAACCGAAGCGCGCGGCGAAGTTCGGTCTCGCCCACTATTCCTGGCTTTGCATCAACCCGAAGGAATCGGAGGACGTCGAGCTCGCGAAGGAGGTCATTGGCATCATTCCGAAGTTCATCGACCGCCCGAACGTGCTCGGCATCGGCGAGATTGGGCTGAACAAGAACTCGCGCAATGAACTGAAGGTTCTCGAAATGCACGTCGACCTCGCGGCGCGGACGAATGAACTCATCCTCGTTCACACGCCGCATCTCGAAGATAAACTCAAGGGCACGCGTTTGATTCTCGACGTGCTGAAAGCCGACAGCCGCATCAAGCCCGAGCGTTGCATCATCGATCACGTCGAGGAACACACTGTGCAGATGGTGCTGGATCGCGGGCACTGGGCGGGCATGACGCTTTATCCTGAGAGCAAGTGCACGGGCGCCCGCGCTGCGGACATTCTCGAAACCTACGGTCACGAACGGCTCTGGATGAACAGCGCGTGCGATTGGGGTGTGAGCGTGCCGCTGGCGGTTCCCTACGCGGCGCTGGAAATGCGCAAGCGCGGCTGGACGGCGGAAAAAGTCGACAGCGTGATCTACGGGAACCCGATCCGTTTCATGAGCCAGAGCCCGAAGTTCAAACTCTGATCGTTTGACGTCGGTGGGGCGAACTTCCACTTGCGATGAACCAAACGCATAAGAATCTGGATGGGCTTCCGGGATCTAACGTTGCAAGACCTCAAGGGAGAGGTTGTGTCAATTTTGGCGGGCGACCCCGTTTCGACCACAAACCTGTTATGAAAACCGTGCCTCAAGGGTGGGTGATTATTACCCGCGAAATGACAGATTTGAATCGCCCTGTTCCATGAAATTATGTTTGTACTGCGGACGCGAGAACGATACAGGGCGATCAACCTGTCAAGAATGTGGTACATCGCTTATAACGCAGCTCGAGAGAGATGCTCCATCGCGAATTCGGTTTTTCGTTGGTTGCGGCGCACTGATAGTTGCAGGATGTATTTCCGTCTTTATCCTCGCGGTCCCGCGGTCAAATCCTAAGCAGTTAGACGGCATTAAGATCATGGGAACCCCGAAGTTCCAAGATCAAGTGATCGCCGCGCTCGTTCTACTTAAGACACGATCTCCCGAAGCCTACCTCATCGTTTCGAATTACATTGGCGCAATTTCGAAGGCTAGGCGTAGTGGAATGGCTGCCCACCGAAGTCCACCGACTTTCGATCTAAGTGAGCAGACCGCTTTCTACTCCCCTGACTTGGTGTGCAGGAGTCATTGCCCACGACTCTTTTCACTCCAAGTTGTACCACGACTATTTGAGAAGTCATCCTGATGCCAAGTCAGTTCCGGATGACGTTTGGACCGGTGAGGCCGCGGAATTAAAATGCTTAGCACATCAAATCCAAGTTGCGAGGGAGATCGACGCGCCAATGATCGAAATTGATTGGTTGGCCAAAACTAACCATCATTACTGGGAAAAACGATACCCGGGAATCTGGTGATCACATGAAGGGGTCAGTCCCGCAGATCAACAGTGATCTGCCGGGCTTCGTGCAGCGCCGAGAAGCGCTTGCCGTCGTGTTCCCCGCGCAGGAATTGCGGAGAGTCCCCGTGCTTCATCGCCTTGAACACGTCCGGTGCGTCGCGCTTCTGCAGTTCCAATTCACACACGCCCGCGGCGTCGCAGCACAGAGCGCGCGCGTAGCCTTTGTAGACGCGCGGTTCACCAATCACGCGCGCCCAACCGGCGTCGGGCAGGCCGGGAACGTCCGCACGAACTCCGCGTCGCTCCAGGGCCACAAACGAGTAGGGGAGACTGCGCAGGTCGATCCCCGCGCGTTGGGCGAAGCGGACCCAATCAGAATCCGCCATGATGCCGGACGGCGGCTCGGCAAAGTGATGGCACCAGTGACGCTCGTTCTCTGGAATCATCATCCCACACGCTGCTTGATGCGTGCAGGGTGCGATGACATGGAAATCCGGGCGCAACGCCTCGCGCATGCGAATGAGCGACCGGCTGTCCGCGTAAGTGCCGGGTTCCACCCACAGAATCGAATCCGCGCGGTCAATGGCTTCGCGCAGCGCGCGTCCGCCGGATTCATCGAGCTCGTTCAGCACATGGCTGATCACCAGCGTGCCGATGCGACCTTCGCCGAGCCCGGTGCTGACGGGAAGATTTGGAAAAGCCGCTTGCGCCGCGCGGGCTGCGAACTGCACGGCGTGACCGGAGTGGTCCGCGACGTTCAATCCGGTGAACTTGTCCACCCCAAACGCATGCAGCACACAACGGCTGGCGATTCCGCTGCCGCAGCCCCAATCGAGCACCACGCCGCCCGACGGTCGCCAGCCGCGACGTTTCAATTCATTAAGCACCGCGTCCCATTTCCAGCCGATCCGTTGCGCGTAGGTGAAATCGTAGTTGGCGACATCCTCCAGCGAGGTCCAGTAAACGCCCGCGCCCGGTTCGGCGGCGAGGAAGGTCTCGCGCAATCGATCGAGCACCGTCCAATTCAGGGTTTCCCAGGTGAGCGGTTTCATGCGGTTTGCGGCTTCGTGGTCAGATGAAATCCAAGATGCTGCGCGAGTTGTTGGCGGCGGATGCCGTAGTGCGACGCGAGTTCGCGGACCTGGTGTTCCAATTTCTCGCCCCGCGCAGGACCGCTGCGCTTCGTGGCGGTGATCATCAGGTTCTTGCCGGTGTGCTCGGTGGAGATGAACTCGAATACCTTCGTGTCGTAACCGGCCCATTCCAGCAACGCCGCGCGCAACGCGTCGGTGACGAACTCCGCCTCGCGCTCCAGCAAAATTCCGTGACGCAGCGCGGCGCTGAGCGGTGCGGGTGCGACAAGTTGCGGACGAAGCTGCTTGTGGCAGCACGGCGACACAAGAATCAGAGTGGCGCCGGCGCTGATGCCCTTGGCGATGGCGTCGTCCGTGGCGGTGTCGCAGGCGTGGAGCGCGATGACCACATCCGCGCGATCGAGCTTCGCATTCGCAATTGTTCCGGTCTCGAACTTCAAAGCTTCAAAGCCCGATTCCGCGGCGACACGATTGCAAAGCGTCACCAGCTCCGGTCGCGACTCGATGCCGCGCACTTCACAGCGGCGTTCGGCGCGCTGGAGGAACTCATAAGCGGCAAACGTCAGGTAGCCCTTGCCGCAACCCATGTCGACGATCGAGAGCGGAGCATCGGTGGGAGCTGAGGCGGGCAGCAGGGAGTCCAGCAGTTCCACGAATTTGTTAATCTGCCGGAACTTCGCCTCCATGCCGCGCGCGACTTTCCCCTCCGGCGTCGTTACGCCGAGCGCGCGGAGCCAGGTGGAATTCTCGGCGACGATGGCGTGCGCGCGCGGTTTGTCGTGAGAGGTCGCGGGCGGTTCGGCGTGGGCCGGTTTGCCTTCCAGCAATCGCGCCGGCTTGCCTTCGCGAAATTCGATCTCGGAAGTCCAGCGCGTGCTGAACAGATGCGCCTTCTTGAACTGCTGGCCGACGAGATCGGTCACGAGTTCCAGCGCCTCCTCGTAGTCGAAATTCTTGGTCACATCGCGCGTGGCGTAGCGGTAAACGAACGATAGGCGACGGCCCTCCTTCAGATCCACCGGACGTGCGAAGACATTCTTCAACGCCGTGTCTCCGCCACGATAGGAGGCGAGAGTGAGCTTCACGAACGTCCCGTCAGCCAGCGCCTCGCCGAAGCGCGCCAGCCATTTGTCTCTCGCGGAAAGTTGTGACATGGAGGAACGCTGGCAGGAGGAACGCAACTTCGGCAAGTGAACTCTCGGCGGTCTAGAGCCAGTCGAAGAAGCCGAGGGCTTGCAGTTCGCATTCGAGCGCGGCGGCCTGATCGCCGGTGAGCGAGGTGTTCGGGAGCCGCGCGGGACCGACGTCCACGCCGAGCCTCTTCATCAACGCCTTCGCCGCACCCATGTAACCGGGGCGGGCGAGAGTTTGAACCACCTGCACGCTGCGGAATTGCTCGGCGCGGGCAGCGGCGAGATCTCCCTTCGCGAAGGCGGCCATCAAGCGGTGGTAGATCGGCGCGGCGAAATTGTAGGTGCTGCCGACGGCGCCGGTTGCGCCCATGGTGAGCGCGGCGAGCAATACTTCGTCGATGCCCCACGGGCAATCGAACGCACCATCCTTCGCGCGCAGGCAGAGCTGGTAGCTCATCAGATCGGGGTTGGTGAACTTGAGTCCGGCGAGGTTTGGGATGCGTTCCCGGGCGGTGTCGAGAAAGTCCGGCATCGACAGGTTCACGCCGGTGAGCACCGGAATGTCGTAGAAGTAGAATGGGGTTTCTGGAGCTGCACTGGCGATCTGCGCGCAGCAATCGATCAGGACGTCGACGGAGCGCGGCTTGAAGTAGGAGGGTGACAGGGCGGACACGGCGAGCGCGCCGAGTTCCTGCGCCTGACGCGCGAGCGCGGCGGCATCGGTGAGGCAGTTCGAACCGACGTGAACAACGACCTTGAGCTCACTGCCGCGTGTGACTTCGAACCAGCGTTTCGCGAGGGCCCGGCGTTCGTCGAGGCTGAGCGAGTGGCTTTCGCCGGTGCTGCCGCCGATGAATGCGGTGTGAACGCCGTTCGCGATCAAGTGCGCCGCTTGCTTCTCGACGATGGCGAGGTTCAGCGAACCGTCGGCGTGGAATGGCGTATGGGTGGCGGCGACGAGGCCGGTGAGGCGTTGTGTCTGGGGCATGGCAAAAGGTCAGACGTTGGAAGGGGGGGGGGGGCGGGGGGGGGGGGGGGGGGGGGGTGGGGGGGGGGGGGGGGGGGTCCGGGGGGGGGGGGCGCCCCGGGGGGCGGGGGGGCCCCCCCCCCCCCCCCCGGGCCCCCCCGCCGCCCCCGCCGGGGGGGGGGGGGGGGGGCCCGGGGGGGGGGGGGGGGGGGGGGGGGGGGGGGGGGGGGGGGGGGGGGGGGGGGGGGGGGGGGCCGGGGGGGGGGGGGGGGGGGGGGGGGGGGGGGGGGGGGGGGGGGGGGGGGGGGCGGGGGGGGGGGGGGGGGGGGGGGGGGGGGGGGGGGGGGGGGGGGGGGGGGGCGGGGGGGGCGGGGGGGGGGGGGGGGGGGGGGGTTGGGGGGGGGGGGGCTGGGGGGGGGGGCGCGGGGGCCCTCGGGGGCGGGCGCGCGTTTTGTTTGGGGGGGGGGCGGGTGGGTGGGGGGGGGGGTCCCCGCCGTTTTTCGTGGTCGCGGTTCTGTCTTGCGCGGACGAATGAGCAGCACCAGGACGATGGAGACGATCGCCGCGCTGGCGAAGATGCTGAAAGTGAGGTTTAGCGGCACCTGGCGATCGCGCAGGACGCCGAAGCCCCAGTCCGCGAAGCCGCCACAGCTGATGCTGACGAGGTTCATGATGCCGTAGCCGGTGGCGCGGAGTTCGGGTCGCACGATCTGGCAGAGGATCGGCATGTTGTTACAATCGAAGAATCCCCAACCGAGCCCGAACAGTGCGAGGAAGCTGATCGCGATGAAAAGACTGCTGGCGTTGCCCACGCCAAAAATGGCCGGGACGATCATGGCCATGCCGATGGCGCTGATGAAAATCCGCGCGCGATGGTTGCGCGGCATCCAGCGGTCCGCGAGCCAACCGCCGACGAACGCGCCGATGATGGCCGCCATTTGCCACGAGCTGGTGGCGGCGACGCCGGCGGGGCCTTGCTTGATGTTGAACTGCTGCTTGAGAATCGCCGGCATCCAGTCGCGCACCACCCAGCCCGCGAGCGCTGGCAGCGTGAAGTAGAGCACGAGCAGGATGAACGAGCCGTTGGTGAGCAGGCCGCGCGTCGATTGCCAGACGGAGATGGCGGGCGCGTCGGCGGAGGTCGCGGGCTTCGGAGCATCGCGGAGGAGGAAGAGCAGCGGGATGGCGTAGAGCACGCCGAAGATGCCGCAGGCGTCGAAGGCGAAGCGCCAGCCGAAGTGCGCCGCATCGGCGACGTAGCCGCTGAAGCCGCCGATGATGACGCCGGTGTAGATGCCCATTTGATGCAGGCCGACGGCGCGCGAGCGGGTTTCGCCCATGTGAAAGCTGGCGATGAGCGAGAGCGCAGCGGGAATGTAGAACGCTTCGCTGATGCCCATGAGCGAACGCGTGAGCAACAAGCCATCGTAAGTGGTGACGTGTCCGGTCGCCCAAGTGACCGCCGACCAGACGAACAGGCTGCCGCAGATCGTGTAGCGCCGGCTGAAGCGGTCCGCGATGTAACCACCAATGGGGCTGAAGAACGCGTAGACCCATTTGAACTGGCCGAGCATCTTGCCCCAGTTCGCGTCGGTCCCGATGTCCGGGATGTCCGTCATGACGGAGAACTTCATCGCCGCGAGCATCTGGCGATCGAGGTAGTTCAGCAGCGCGACCGGGAACAGCAACGCGACGACCAGCCAAGCGTAGCGCGCGAGGGAATGATTCGAGGAAGTCATGAAATGGGCAGTGACCAAATGTCTGGTGAACGAACGCCCGGGCGGATCTCGCCGCTGGGGATCACGAGACGACGTTGCCAGCGAACGCACGGCGCAGTGACGTGCGCGAGGGGAACTTTGCCGCCTTCGCGCCACCGGTTGAGCGGAATATCGTAGGCCAGCGTGCGTCGGCTGAAGCCGGGATGCTTTGCGGTTGGTTGAAAGCCTGCGAGGGAACCGTCATCGCCGGGGAGAAGGACGATCTCATTACCGGTGACGGGCGCCGGGGAAGGAGAGGCTGCCATCGGCCGTGGCAGGTCGGCGAGTCGTTGCCAGCCGGAGTTCCAACGGTAACGCCAGGCGTCGCGGAGATACACCCGCGCTGCAACGGGGCTAGCCTCGCTCACGCTGACTCCGCCGAAGACGTAGAAGTCATTGGCGTGACTGGCTGCAGTGGCGAGAAAGCGCGGCGCCGCTGGCAGCGCGGGAAGTTCCTTCCAGCCGGCGGAAAGACGGTTGAGGTCGAGAGCCCAGAGTTGGTTCAACGCAGTTTTCTCGCCGGGCTTGGTCGAGCCACCGAAGAGCAGGATGTGCGAGCCGACGAGTGCGCCCGTGGCGTTGGCGATTGGCTTGGGCAGGGATGACAGCGGTTCCACGCGCAGCGCATCGCCTTTTAGGAAAAGTCGAAACGTTCCCGGATAATGTTGCGTCGCGTCGCTGCCGCCGATGCAGACGAGTCCATCGGGCGTGGAGACGGAGACGCCGTAGGCGAGCGGTCGTTGAAGTTTGCCCGCGATGGTCCACGCGCCGGTGGGCGCGTCGAGTCGGTAGACGGTGTCGTGCCAGACTTTCTTCCCGCCTTCCCACGGCAGTCCGTTAGGGAAATTCGCGCCACCGGCGACGAGCAGCGAATCGCCGCTGACTCCGGCGAACGGTCCGGCCACACCGAGCGAATCCGGTAGCGGCGCGAGGCGTGTCCAATCGCGAGTCAGTTGCGAGCGGTGCACGCAGCCGGCGATGGCCCACGGCAGCGCTGCGGCGGTGGTGATGAAATGGCGCCGGTTCACTCCTTGCCTTCCACCCAGTTCGTCGTGAATCGCGCGAAAGCGATCGCCTTGTAGCCGTCGCGCTCGAGGAGGCAGCCGATCGCGCCATCCGGCAACGACGTGAGACAGCTGTAGGCAAAGCCGCCGGGGAACAGCACGCGCGACGTCGGCCATGTTTTTCCGTCATCGCGGCTCAGGCGAATCACGCCGTTCGTGCGGCCGGTTTGCGTTCCGGGATTGCTGAAGAGCAGAATGTCCTTCGCGGGATCGCCGCCGCCCGGATGGCGCAGGATGCTCGCCTGACAAGTCGGCTCGATGAGTGTCGCGTCGTGTTGCGTGGTGGACCACGTCTCACCGCCGTCGCGGCTGATGGCGATCTTGCGTTGCTTCAAACCGCCGCCTTGATTGCGCGCATTGAGCATCACGGAGCCGTCGGCGAGTTCGGCGAATTGAACTTCGTTCGCATGGCCGGCGGCGCCTTCAGCCGCGGTCTCGCCGTAGCGCCACGACTTGCCGCCGTCATCGCTGATGGCGGCGTAAACCTTCCATTTGCCAAAGGGGCCTTGATTAAATGGCATGAGAATACGCCCGGCGTGTTTGCCGCGCGCGAGCTGGATGCCGATGCCAGGACCGGTCGCCGTGCTGGTGACTTCCGTGGGGCGTTTCACCTGCGCGGTGATTTCGACGGGCTTCGACCAGGTGATGCCGTCGTCATCGCTGTGCTGAATCAAGGTTCTGCAAACGCGCGGGCCATCGAGTCCCGGCTCGGCCTTGTGTTCATCGAAGCCCTTCGCATAACGCTGATACATCAGCAGCACTCGACCGTTCTCTCGCAGTACGACTGCGGTGGGATTACTGAGGCAATTGGTGCCGTCCTCGTGGACGACTTGTACCGCGCTCCATGTCTTGCCGCTGTCGGTGCTGCGCTTGAGCACGATGTCGTTCTCGGCGTGGTCGCGGAGCGTGGCGCGACCTTCGGCAAACGCGAGCAACGTGCCGCGCGTGGTGGTGACAAGGGCTGGAATGCGATACGCGGGATAACCTTCCTGGCCGTTGACGAAGACATCGACGAATGCTGGCGCGGCGGAACAGGCCAGCGTTCCAGCGAGTGCGATCAGGATGCCGGCGGCGATTCGATAACAGCGGAACGGGAACATGGCGTTACTCTGCCAAAGTCGCGGGTGAGGTCCACCGTGAAATCAGGTTCAGAAGTTTGAATCGCACGCCGCACTCTTGGCGATCCGCACAGCTTCCGGAGATCGGACCTGCGAGGTCAGTGCTGCTTCCGCTGGATGGCCGAGGACCGGGGGGTAAAATCCACAGCTTTTCTTTCGGGCGAGGTGAGTGGGCGATGAATGGTCGCTGGGAGCAGCAGAGACCGGGTGGGCGCGGGAGTGGTTTCCTCTGGATAACGGTTGAGCCTCAGCCATGCGAGGAAGTTGGCGGCAAACATGACGAAGTCTTCGTAGTCGGCCGGCTTGGTCAGGAAGAAATTTGCGCCGGCATCGAAAGCGCGTCGTACGTCTCTCTCGATGTTCGAGTTGGTAATCACGACCCTGAGAACATGATCGAGGACGGCCTGGCCCCTGATCCACTGCAAGAGTTGGAATCCATCTCCTCTTGGCATCTTCAAATCCGTCAGGACCGCTATCGGCAGCGATTCCCATTCGCTTTTGCCGGCCTCGAGTCGGCTGACCAGGTAGTCGATGGCGGCTTCACCATCGGAGAGAATCACGATTGGATTCGTCCAGCCTGATTTGTAGAAAGCCCTCTTCAACAGCTCCACGTCGTCGCGCGAATCATCCACCACCAGCAATGCCCTCTTGTTGAACGCATTCATAAGACAGCTCCATTCTTTGTTTTGTGCCGTGGCCTGTGCAAAGCCACGACGTTCTTCCTGTTTTGCGGCCCAATCCGTGGGCCAGCCACGATTCGTCTCTCCAACCTAGTAGACCTGTGAACGCGATTCCGCTGGCTGGCATGACGTGGTCTATGTCCTCAAGCGAGTCCTCGACACGGTATTCAAGACAGACGAAGCCCACCGGAGACGAAAAGCGACAAAACCAGGCTTCTCGACGATCGATTAACTCACGTGCCAGCGGAGAATCATCCTTCTCGAATAATCAATATGGTGAGTAGAGCAGAATTGCGGTGGTCTGCCAATCCAGTGCACTACGGACATCTGCGTCGTCGATAACAAACTCGTGAGGCAATGATCGCCAGTTCGGTAATTCATAGCAATCAAGGTGCGCTCGGTGGTGGTTGCCCTGCGAATCCGGCTTGCCAGCGGGGCGGGGAAGGGAAGGATGACGCGCATGTTGGAAATCTGCATTGACGGGGTGGCATCGGCGCGAGCAGCGGCGGCGGGCGGCGCGGATCGGGTGGAGTTGTGCGCGAATCTGCCCGAGGGCGGCACGACGCCGAGCGCGGGAATGATCCGCGAAGTGCGGGTGGCGTTTCGTGGTGGCCTGATGGTGATCATCCGGCCGCGTGGCTACGACTTCCTGTATTCGGAGGAGGAGATGAAGGTGATGCGCCACGACATTGGTGTGGCTCGCGAGCTTGGCGCTGATGGAGTTGTCATTGGATGTCTCACGGCGGACGGGCGCGTCGATCGAGAACGCTGCGGGTCTCTGCTGGATGCGGCGCGTGGGATGGATGTGACGTTTCATCGCGCGTTCGACATGACGCGGGATTTGGCGGAAGCGATGGAAGACATCGTGAGCCTCGGCATTCGCCGCGTGTTGACGTCGGGTGGCGCGCCGGATGTGCCATCAGGCAAAAGCGTGATTCAAGATCTGGTAAAGCGGGCTGGCGCTCGCCTGTCGATCATGCCCGGAGGCGGCGTGACGGAGGCAAATGCCGGGGACATTATCCGCGCCACCGGCGTGCGGGAGATTCATCTCAGCGCCCGGGCGGATGTGCAGAGCGGGATGAAGTTTCGCAACGAACGTTGCAGCATGGGCACGTTCAGCAACGGTCGGGAATATCTGTGGCGCGAGGCCAGTGGGGCAAAGGTGAGAGCCGCTAAGCTGGCGTTGACGGCGGCGCTGGCGGGTCGCTGAGTTTCCGCTGACGGATTACTGCTTGCGAAGGCGGTACGCTTTGAGCGGCAGCGTGGCGGGAACGATCGCCGGATTGTTCGCGCCACTCGGAGCATTCACCCAGGTGTCGGTGCTGAGATTCGCGTTTTCCTGAAGGACGAAACCTGGCGTGTTCGGCGACCACGAGATGCGCGCTTGGCCGGAACCAAATGGTTCGATGGCGAGCGTAGGTGCGCCGGGCTCCTGGATGGCGAACGGCAGCGCCCAGAACCCGCCCACGAGAGTGTATTGCCCACCGGTCATTGTCGCTCCGGCGTCGGGTTGGCCGATGGTGCCGGAGAGAGAGTACACGCCACCGGAACTCGTTCCACCGCCGCCATAGATGGTGAACCAGTCGATGGAATAGTTTTGAGCCGAGGCGGAAACAGCAACCGCTGTGGTAACGATGGCGAGGAGAGTTTTCATGACGACGGCGATAGTGAACTACACTTTTCCGATTTTGCCAAGCCCGGCAAAGGAGCAAAATCGATGATGAAATGCCGTGCCGGGCTCAATTTTTGACGGACAAATCTTGCATCGGACGCGCCGGGTGAACTTCAATTCCCGACTGGCATCTGCCGATTCGTTTACGTGAACAAGTCGCCATTCAATTCGAGTGAGACCATGCTGCTCCAAGCCACAGAAGGCTGGCTGGAGCTGGGCGACTGGCGTTCCGCGGAAGAGGAGTTGGCCCAGATTCGACCGGAACTTCAGGACCATCTCATGGTCTTGAAGCTGCGCGTGGAGATTCGATCAACGGCGAAGCAATGGGAGCAAGTGGTGGAACTGGCCGGTGTTTTGATTGGGCATGAGCCGGAGCAATCCCTTGGCTACCTGCGTCGAGCCTATGCTCTGCACGAGTTGAAACGGACCAAGGAAGCCTGGGACACATTGCTGCCTGTCGTCGGAAAATTCCTCGACGAATGGGTGGTCCCTTACAATCTCGCCTGCTACGCCGCGCAATTGGGAGATATCGAAACGGCACGAAAATGGTTGGACCGCGCCTGCAAACTTGGCGATGCGAAGACGCTGAAACAGGAAGCGCGACGCGATCCGGATCTGGCGCCCTTGTGGGCCAGCACGACCTGAGTTCGCCGACCTTTGGCGAAGGTTAGCGCTTCGAGGCCTCGTCGTTTCCGATGCAGTAGAGAAATTCCTCGCGAGTGTCGCCACGTTTCGCGACGCGGAGATAAACGCGGTTCCCGCAAACCACCGGAGACGCATACGCCTCGTTGCCAAGTTGATTCTGGGCAAGAATGCGGAAGCTCTTCGGCGTGGCTTCGAAGACGAATGTCTTCCCGCCCACGTTCGAAGCGTAAATGAGATCTCCCACCATCACCGGAGACGCGAAAAAATCTCCGCCGAGGCGTTCCTTCCACAATTCCTCACCGGTATCGGACTTCCAGCAGACGGCGAGTCCGGCGTCCATCACCGCGTAGAGATGGCCAGCTTTCTGAATCATCGACGGCACGTAAACACGCGCGGTGTTCTGCCACGCGACTTTACCTGATCCATCGGCGAGCACAGCGACCGTGTGATTCTTCGGATAACCGCCGCTGGTGAACACGCGTACGCCGTCGGTCACTGCCGTCACGACGCATTCCTCCGTGGAACCGTCCACTTCCCAGAGCTTCTTGCCTGTAAGCGGATCGAGGCTGGTGATCAAATTGCAGCCGGCGAGAACCATTTGCAGTCGGCCGCTAACGTTGAGCACGGACGGCGTGGTGTAGTTGTGATGCTTCGGGCGCGATTCGCTCCAGACAATCTTGCCGGTCTTGCGGTCCAGTCCCGCAACCAAGCCGCCGCCCTTGTGGTCCGCTGAGACGAGCACGATCGAATCGTAAATGACCGGCGAGGCGGCGTAGCCTTGGTGAGTTTGATACGCGCAAATCTTTTCCTGCCAGAGCAACCGGCCTTCGAGATTCAAGGCCGAGGTGTAGACCGCACCGCTATTGAGAAAGTTGATGAAGAGCTGGTCGCCATCGAACGCGACAGTGGGCGACGCGGCCGAGGAATTCGAATGACGCCCGGGATCAGCGCCTTCCGGGTGGACGACAGTTTGCCAGACCAGTTTTCCGGAGTTCCGATCGAGACAAAGGACGGACTGGTTGCGCCGCGTCGGATCGGCGGTCGCGAGGTAGATGCGGTTCCCGACCACCGTCGGCGAGCTGTGTCCGCGACCGGGAATGGCGGCGCGCCAGACGACGTTCGAGTTCTCGCTCCAAAAGAGCGGCGGGGTTTGCCCGGCTGCCGCGATGCCATCGCGCGTCGGGCCACGCCACGCCGGCCAATCAGTTCCGAGATTTACGGCGGCGAAACTGGGTTGGAGAAGGACGATGCCCGCGAGAACTGTCGCGGCGACACGGAACAAACGCACGGGGGAGGAAAAGGAAAAAAGCTTCATGGATGGAGCGCGATGAACTGGGTTCACGCGCGAAGTCTGCGCGGCTCAATCGCGGCTGTCTACTGTTTCACCGAGGGCTCTCGGGCAAAGTTGTTTCCGTGAGGCGATGTTCACCCTCATTCCAAGTTTGAGCCGGAGCGAAGGCGAGAGTGAATTGGCGGGCTGGTACAGAATGTTGTTCGATCTATTGTCCAAAATTCGTGGCTGGCCGGAAGTATTGGCATAGCCTGTCACATGCCCTTTGGGAAAACGCATCAGTCCGATGATCGAAGCGCCGCGCAGCAGCGGTTCCTGTCGCTGTTCCTGCGCAGCGAGCGGGAGATCTTTCGCTACGTCGCCGTGCTGGTGCCGAACGTGGCGGACGCGGAGGATATCGTGCAACAGACCGCGATCGCGTTGTGGGAGAAGTTCGATGCGTATGATCCGAACCAGCCGTTCACGCCGTGGGCCTGCCGGTTCGCGTTGAATAAGGCGAAGCAATGGATCGAACGTCGCCAGCGCTGGCAGACGTTGCTGGAGGGCGGCTTGGCCGAGGAACTGGCTCAGCGCCGTGAGGAGTTGCGGCCGGATATCGAAGTTCGCCTGAAGCATTTGGAAGGCTGTTTGAGAAAACTACCCGAGGAGCAGCGCTCGTTGGTGGAAGGCTATTACTATCGTCGCGATTCGATTGAGAAGCTCGCGGAGACGTCGAGCCGGACCGTGGCGGCGACCTACAAAACGCTCCAGCGCGTTCGACAGTCTCTGCAGAGTTGCATTGAGAACGCCGCAAAACCGGAGGGGGTCGTCCAATGAGCTTGGCATTTCCTTCACCCGAGTTTGATCACGCCGTCGCCGCGGTTTGTCACGGCTCGGCGACTGACGATCAAGTGCGGGCGTTGAACGTATTGTTGCGGAGTCATCCCGCGGCCCGCGACGAATACATTCTGCGTTTGGAACTTCACTCGCGACTGGGTTCGGACCCGGACCTTTTTGCGCAAGCGAATCCGCAGATCCAATCCTTCGCCGAAGAATGTTTTGACGCTCCAACCGACGCGACACGTCCCTCGACTCACATGGCCCGTCGCGCTGGCCGCGTGTGTGGCGTTGCTGCTGACGGGGGTGGTGGGTGAACCGGGTCTGATCCGGGCGCGCGTCAGGGCGATACCAGCAAAGCGGTCGCGATGCTGAATCGCGTCGTGGACGCGGTGGCAGCAGCCCGGGGAGAATCCGCGCTTGGGCGCGCCGTTGGAGCCGGGCTGGCTGCGGCTCAAGTCCGGGCTCGTGCAAATTGTGTTCTACAGCGGGGCGCGATTGGTGATGGAAGATCCAACTGAGCTGCAGTTGGTGTCTCCGGGCGAAGTAGTCTGCCTCGGTGGACGACTGATTGCGGAGGTGCCGCCGCCGGCGAAAGGATTTCGCGTGCGCACACCGCGCATGACGGTGACGGATCTTGGAACAGTGTTCGGAGTCGATGTCGGCGCGAGAGGCGGAGTTGCACGTCTTCAAAGGCAGTGTGGAGTTTCAATCGCCGGCGAGTTCCGCCAGGCAGAGTGTGCTCGAAGGGCAGGGGGCCATTGCGGACGGCGCGTCGGCCGCCCGGCTCGTTCCCGCGAGTCGTTCCCGGTTCGCGACGCTGTTTGATCTGCAAAACAAATCATCCGAGGCGGAGGTCTTGCGCCATGAACAATGGCGCGCGGCCAGCAGTCGCCTCGATGAAGACCCGACGCTGCTGGTGCATTTTGATTTCGAGTCGGTGGATCTATCCGACTGGCGCCTCGCCAATGCGAGCCGACGGAAGGACGCGATGCAGGACGCTGCGATCGTCGGCTGCCAGTGGACTGAGGGCCGCTGGCCGGACAAACGGGCGCTGGAGTTCCGCGGCATGAGCGACCGGGTGCGGTTGGAGGTCGCGGGTGATTACAGTGCGCTGACGCTGGCGGCCTGGGTGCGAGTGCAAGGATTGGATCGCCAGATCAATTCGTTGTTCATGAGCGATGGCTTCGAGGCGGGCACCGTTCACTGGTCGGTTCGCCAGGACGGCGTGCTGGCGTTGACGGCCATTGGCGCCGAGCCCCGCGAGTTCCAGATTACCACCAGCCCGCCGGCGCTTAGGCTCGATCAGTTCGGGCTCTGGATCCATCTGGCGGTTGTCGTGGACGGGGAGTCGAAGCGAGTGGTCCACTACCTGAACGGTGTTCCAGTCAGCGAACACACGCTGAAGATCGCTCCGCCGTTCCGCATCGGCGTGGCGGAACTCGGGAACTGGAACGCGCGCGGTTTTCCCAAGAACGATCCGTTCATGATCCGCAACTTCAGCGGAGCGATGGATGACTTCTGCCTGTTCAGCCGGGCCTTGAGCTGGGAGGAGATTCGTGGGCTGTACTCCGTCGGTAAACCGCAACCGGAATCTGCCCTGGCAAAGTCGAAACTGAAACCTTTCGTGCCTTCACCGCTATCACAAACACCAACCACCACTTCATGAAAACCAAACTATCGCTCCTAGCGCTCCCCCTTGATTCTGTCGGGCCAGCTTTGTGTGGCCCAAACCGCCGAACCGGTCAATGACTGGAAGCCCTGTCCTTCGAACCAGGCCGGAAAACAGTATCCGCAATACAACTCGGAGGGGCGGGTGAAGTTCCGCATCGTCGCGCCGGAAGCCAAGAGTGTGGGCTGCACGTTCCGCGACAGCAGCGAGTTCAAGAAAGGCGAGGACGGCGCGTGGTATGGCCACACGCGGCCGCTCGATGAAGGCTTCCACTATTACGCCATCAAGATCGACGGCGCCGAGGTGCCCGATCCGAACAGCCGCTATTACTTTGGCTCCAGCCGCTGGGGCAGCGCGGTGGAGATTCCGGCGACGGATGCGGACTTCTACGCGCTCAAGAACGTGCCGCACGGGCAATTGCGCGAGGTGCATTACTTCTCGAAGTCCAGCGACAAGCTGCGCCGCATCTACGTCTACACGCCGCCCGATTACGACAAGAGCACGAGGAAACGGTATCCGGTGCTCTACCTCCAACATGGCGGCGGTGAAAATGAAACGGGGTGGGGCAGTCAGGGTCACGCCGGGTTGATCATGGACAACTTGATCGCCGAGGGAAAAGCGAAGCCCTTCATCATCGTGATGGAGAACGGCGGCGTCAGCGGCCCGCGTCCGACCAACGCGGCCCCGGTGGGCGCCGGCCCAGGCGGACGGGGCGGTTTTAATTTCAGCGCCTTCGAGAAAGTCGTCACCGAGGATTTGATCCCCTACATCGACGCCAACTTCCGCACCATCGCGAAGCAACCGCAACGCGCGATGGCCGGCCTCTCGATGGGCGGCATGCAGACGCGGAGCATCGCGCCGGCGCATCTCGACAAGTTTTCGCACATCGGCGTCTTCAGCGGCGGCAGCATCGCGGTGACGAACATCACCGACCTGGCTGCGTTCAAAAGAAGGTGAAGCTCGTCTTCATCAGCTACGGCAGCAAAGAACTGGGCACCAACCGGGGGGCGGGCCTGGCTTCGGGGGTGATCCCAAGGAGCCCACGGCCGCGTTCAAGACGGCCGGCATCAACGCGGTGTTCTACGAGTCGCCGAATACGGCCCACGAATGGCAGTCCTGGAGACGCAGTCTCCACCAGTTCGCACCGCTCCTGTTCAAAGACTGAGTCATCGATTGGGGCTCCACCTCAACCACCACCCACACGATCATGAAGATCCACGTCACACTCCCAACTCTCGCGCTCGCATCGCTGTCCGCCTTTGCGGCGGACCTCACTGGCACTTGGAAAGCCGAGTTTGAAACCCAGCGCGGCTTGCAGAAATACACGTTCAACCTCAAGCAGGACGGCGCGAAGTTGACCGGCAAGGCGAGCGTCGAGCGCGACGGCGAGAAGCGCGACGTTGAGTTCAAGGATGGCAAGGTCGAGGGCGACACGGTTACGTTCATCGAACCGCTCAAGATTCAGGATCGCGAACTCAACATCACTTACACCGGCAAAGTTTCGGGCAACGAGATTCAGTTCACGCGCAAGGTGGGCGACTTTGGCAGCGCGGAAGCCACGGCTAAACGAGAAGGCGGCGCGCCTGTCGCGACGGCTGTTGATTTCACGGGCACCTGGAAGTCGGAGTTCAACACGCAGATCGGAGTGCAGAAGTACAGCTTCGTGCTCAAACAAGAGGGCACCAAGATCAGCGGGAAGGCTCACGCGGAAATCGGGGATCAAAAGAAGGAGAGCGAAGTGACGGAGGGCAAGGTGGACGGCGACAAGATCTCGTTTGTGGAGTTGCTCAACTATCAGGGCAACGATCTTCGCATCACTTACTCCGGCCAGCTGGCGGGGAATGAGATCAAGCTAACGCGAGCCGTTGGGGATTTCGCCAAGGAAGAGCTGACCGCCAAGCGGGACGGCGCGGCTCCGGGCGCACGTGCTTCCGCCGGTGCCCAGGGCGGGCGTCGCGGCTTCGGTGGACCGATTGAGTTGAAGCCGGACGACAAGCCCGCCTTTCCGCCGGTGCCGGAAGGCTACGACAAGGCGCGCGACGGCATCGCCAAAGGCAAGCTGGAGATGGTCGAATACGATTCCAAATCGGTCGGGAACAAACGCAAAGCGCTCGTGTATACGCCGCCCGGTTATTCGGCGGACACGAAGTATCCCGTGCTTTATCTCCTGCACGGCATCGGCGGCGACGAGGAGGAATGGCGTCGCGGTGGGAATCCGAATGTGATTCTCGACAACCTACTCGCGGACAAGAAGGCCGCGCCCATGATCATCGTGATGCCCAACGGCCGCGCGCAGACGGATGACCGGCCCGGCCCGAACGCGATGGCGACCGCGCCCGCCTTCGGCAAGTTCGACCAGGATTTGCTGGGCAGCCTTATTCCGTTTATTGATGCGAAGTATTCTGTGATCAAGGATCGCGAGAGCCGCGCGTTGGCGGGACTTTCGATGGGCGGCGGGCAGTCGCTGAACTTCGGCCTCGGCAATCTGGACACCTTTGCGTGGGTCGGCGGGTTCTCCTCAGCTCCAAACACGAAGCCTGGTTCCGAACTGGTTCCTGATCCCGAGAGGGCGACCAAGCAATTGAAACTCCTCTACGTCTCCTGCGGCAACAAGGACGGCCTGATTCGCATCAGCCAGAACGTCCACGGCTACCTGAAGGAAAAGAACGTCCCGCACATCTGGCATGTGGATGATCACGCGCACGACTTCCAGCACTGGAAGAAGGCGCTCTACAACTTCGCGCAGTTGATCTTCAAGCCTGCCGCCAAGCCGTAATACTTTCAGTAACTACGAATGGACTGGAATGGACACGAATCGCGGGCCCGGGCATGGGTCCGCGTGCTTGCATTCGCGTCGATTCGTGTTCATTGGTGGTTACCAACGCCGCTTATTGCATGAACAACACGAAACAAATTCTTTCCTCTTTGATCACGGGCTTGGTCGCTCTCAACGCCCTGGCCGCTGACGCGCCGAATCGTCCGCTTCAGGTTCTTTATCTCGGCGAGACCAGCATGGGCGGTGGTGCGCGGAGCGGTGGGTTCGGTGGCGGGCGCACGAACTACGTTTATCTGCCGGGCCAGACGCTCGCGCCCGAGGCGATTTATTTTAATCATCGCACCGATGTCGCCAACCTCACGGACAGTTACTTGAAGCACTTTGACGCCGTGGTGCAGGTGATGCCCGACGCCGACATCGGCGCGGCCCAGCAGAAGGTGCTCGACGGTTTCAAGAGCGCGGGCAAAGGGCTGATCAAATACCCCGATGGCCAGCGTCCGGCGGATGGAGTTCTCCGTGAAGCCGTGCTCCGTGCGATCAGCAAGAAGGCGAAGTCGGACTGGGAAGCGTCGCTCGCGGCGCGTCCGTCGTTGGCACGTCTGCCCGGCGAAGTGCCGAACTACGAGCGCCGAGCTGAGCCGGTGAAATACCAGGCGCCGCTCTCGCCGAAGTACTCCATGCGTTACACGCAGGTGCCGGCGGATTTCGATCTGCAACTCTTCGCCGCGGAGCCGGACATCGTGAAGCCCATCTACATGGCGTGGGACGAGCTCGGACGCGCGTGGGTCGTCGAGGCCCGCGATTATCCGCACGGTCTCGTGGCCGAAGGCGAGCCGGGCCATGACAGCATCAAGATTTGCGAAGACACCGACGGCGATGGCCGCGCGGACAAGTTTACCGTCTTCGCCGACAAGTTGAACCTTGCGACCTCGATGGTGTTCGTGAACGGCGGCATCCTGGTTTCGGAAGCGCGCCACATGCTCTTCCTCAAGGACACCGACGGCGACGGCAAGGCTGATGTCCGTCAGGCCATTCTGCCCGGCTGGGGAACCGGCGACACTCACGCCCAGCAGAGCAATCTCGGACGCGGCTTCGATAACTGGCTTTACGGCGCAGTCGGTTACTCGAACTTCCGCGGCACCGTCGGCGGCAAAGACATGCAGTTCGGCCAGGGCGTGTTCCGTTTCAAGGCCGATGGCTCGGCGCTGGAATTCCTCCATCAGTATAACAACAACACCTGGGGCTTCGGCCTCAATGAACACGGCGATGTCTTCGGCTCGACGGCCAACGGTCACCCGACTTTCTACGGCTACCTCCCGGCCCATATTCTGACCCCGACACAGCCAGGCTCCGGCCGACGCGGAGGAGGAGGTGGTGGCGGTGGCGGTGGATTTCGTCCCGGGTTCCGGCTGGATGACAAGCCGGGTGACGCACCTGTTGCGCCGACCGTGAATGTTCGCCGGCTTCCCTCCGCCAAGTCGCTCGCGCCCGGCATGAGGATGCATCCTAACACGCCGAATGTTCGCATGGTCGATAACTTCGGCGGCTACACGGCCGCGGCGGGCCACGCCTTCATGGTCAGTGACGCGCTGCCTCCGCGTCTCCAAGGCAAGGCGCTGGTCACGGAGCCGACTGCGAAGTTGATCGGCATCATGGACATTCAACCCGACGGAGGCGGCTACAAGGCCAGCGACGGCGGCAATCTCCTCGCCAGCACCGACGAATGGATGTCGCCGATCTTCGCCGATGTCGGCCCGGACGGCGCGGTCTGGGTGATCGATTTCTACAGCTTCATCATCCAGCACAATCCGACGCCGAGCGTTCAGTCCGCCGGCGTCCAGGCCACGACCGGGCGCGGCGGCGCTTACCAGACGGAGAATAACCTGCGCGACAAGACCCACGGCCGCATCTACCGCGTCGTGTGGAAGGACGGTCCGCGCAGCCCGATCAAGTCCCTCGCCAAGACGAAGCCCGCCGAACTCGTGGCGGCGCTCGACAGCGGCAACCAATTCTGGTGCCTCACCGCCCAGGGCTTGATCGTGGACAACAAGCTGACGGACGCCGCTCCCGCGTTGAAGAAGCGCGTGCGGTCTGCCATTGGCGGCAAGGGCGCGATTCACGCGCTCTGGTCGCTCGAAGGGATTGGCGCGCTCGACAAGGAAACGCATCAAGCCGCACTTCTCTCCAAGGATCCGGCTGTGCGCCGCAACGCCGTTCGCGCGCTGCCAGCGAACGAGGCCGGCCGCCAGTTGTTCTTCAGCAGTTCAGTCGTCCAAGATCCCGATCTGATCACGCGTCAGGTCGCGCTGGCGAAGCTCGTGGAGTTCCCGACTATTCCCGCGATCCAAACGGTCGTCGCCCAGCTCTCCCGCGTCCCCGTCAACAACAGCGACTCGTTCCTGAACGACACGCTCACGTTGCTGGGACGCATCCACAAGGTCGCGAACGTCGGAGAGAACGTGGTCACGGTCACAGCCGGTGACGCGAAACGCGGCGAGGATTTGTTCCTCAACAGCCCGGTCGCCGCGTGCGCGTCCTGCCACATGGTCAACGGCAAAGGCGGCGACGTCGGCCCCATCCTCGATGGCATTGCCGTCCGTGCCGACAAGGCCTATATCACGGAGAGCCTGATGGACCCGAACGCTAAACTCGCCAAAGGATTTGAGAACCTGGGGATTTCGCCCATGCCGCCCCTTGGCGTGCTGCTGAAAGAACAGGAAACCGCGGACATCCTCGCCTATCTCGACACGCTCAGGACGCCGCCGAAGGACGGCGTGACGGTTCCAGTAAAGAGGGCGAACCATTACGAGTAACGACAACACAGCTTCCCGATCGATGAATCACACCTTGAGAATCCTCCTGCCCATGCGCCGATCACTTCCCGTCTGCATCCTGTTTGCGTTCCTAGCGTTCGCTGGCGTGCTGCCGCGTGCGATTGCAGAATCGAATAGCGTTTCAAACATCGGTCTGAAACTGATCACCGAAGGCATCGGCGCTCCGATGGCGTTGGCTCCGGTCGCGGACGGCTCCGGTCGCATGCTTCTCGCCGAGCAGAACGGGGTTATTCATTTGCTCGACCGCGATGGAAAACGAGGTGAACAACTCTTCCTCGATTTGCGCCCGAAGATGGTCGCGATCAATAAGGGCATGGAAGAGCGCGGACTGCTTGGCCTTGCCCTGCATCCGCAGTTCAATTCCAACCGGAAGTTCTACGTCGTTTACAGCGCGCCGCTGCGGACGAACGCACCGCCCAAGTGGGATCACGCCCAGCGCCTCAGCGAGTTCAAGGTCGGCGCGGATTTCACATCCGCCGATCTGGCCTCGGAGCGCGTGATTCTGGAAATCGACGAACCGGACTGGAACCACAACAGCGGACGCATCGCCTTTGGCCCGGATGGTTTCCTCTACATGAGCGTGGGCGACGGCGGCGCGTTTAACGATGTCGGCGATGTCGCGCGCGGACGCGGTCACCCGCCTGAGGGCTTTGGACAGCGGCTCGACACGTTGCTCGGCAAGGTGCTGCGGCTCGATGTGGATCGCGGCAATCCCTACGGCATCCCGAAGGACAATCCGTATGCCGACGGCAAGAAGGGGCTGCCGGAAATCTTCGCCTATGGGCTGCGCAATCCGTGGGGCATGTCCTTCGATCGCGGCGGTAAGCGCGATTTGATTCTCGCGGATGTCGGCCAGGATCGATGGGAGGAGATCAACGTCATCGTCAATGGCGGCAACTACGGCTGGCGCTTGCGTGAGGGCTTCGATGGATTCGATCCAAAGAATCCGCGTTCCGCCCCGACCAACGCCGTGAGCGTCGGCGTCGATGGCAAACCGTTCGTTGATCCCGTCCTCACCTATAAAACCTTGCGCGGTCGCGGCACGGACTCGAATGCTTTCGGCGTCACCGTCACCGGCGGCTACGTCTATCGCGGCAAGGCCTTTCCCGCGCTCGTCGGCAAATACATCTTCGCCGACTGGTCGCGCAGCATGGCCATTCCCGACGGCACGCTGCTCGTGGCGACGATTCCGTCCGGCAACGCCGCTGGTGCGCGTTGGACGGTGGAGCCGCTCGCGTTGAAGGAGTTTCCGAACGGCCGCATCAAGTCCTACATCTGGGCCTTCGGGGAGGATGCTGATGGCGAGCTTTACGTATTGGCGAACGGGATGAACTCCGCGTTCGGCACAAAGGGCAAAGTGTTCAAACTCGTGCCGCAATGAGCTACGCCATGACACCAGTTCTTTCACAGATCACATTCATGAAAACATTCCTTACCTCGATCGGTGTTGCGGCTTTGTTGGGATCGTCGCTCATCAGTGCCACTGCGGCGGACAGCCTTCGAACAGACGCGGAGGGTTACATTCGCGACTGGGTCATGCTCGCGCCGATTGCGATTCGCGACGGGGAAACCTGCGCGGACGCGTTGCTCAAGGACCAGATTCCAAACGAAGCCGCGCTGCGTCCGAAGGCGGGTGACAAGGTCAAGGTGGGCGGGAAGGAACTGACGTGGCGCAACGTCACCGCGGCCACGAACTACTTCGACTTCAACGAAACCTTGAAGTCCATCAACGATCACGTCGCCGGTTACATGGTCACCTATGTCGAATGCGACGTGGACACGCCGGACGTGGTCATGGCCGTGGCCAGCAACGATCAGGGGCGCATCTACTTCAATGGCGTGGACATTTACGCGTTTACGGAACCGCGCCCGCTCATGCTCGATGCGGACAAAGGGAAGGTCACCCTCAAGAAGGGAACGAACGTCATCGTGTTCAAGGTCACCAACGAACAGAACAGCTGGCAGGGCGCGATGCGGCTGATGACCAAGTCCGGTGCGCCATTGAAGAACATCCGTATCAAACTCCAGCCCTGAAAGGAATCCTGTGAACTCACGTCAACTTTTCCACTCTTGTCTGCTCGCGGCGCTCGCACTCGCGGTGGCGTCGCCGGCTCGCGCCGCTGAATCCACCGCTGCGTTGAAGGACGTTTTCAAAGACTACTTCCCCATCGGCACGGCGGTGAATCGCAGCATGATGATGGGAGGCGCTGGCTTCCGCCGGAGCGCCGAGCTGAATGCGCAGGATGTCGCGGTCCTCAAGAAGCACTTCAACCAGATCACGGCTGAGAACGACATGAAATGGCAGCTCATCCATCCGCGGGAAGGCGCGGACGGATACGACTTCGCGCCCGCGGATGCGCTGGTGAATTTCGGACTGAGCAACAACATGCAGATCGTCGGGCACACCCTCGTGTGGCACAGCCAGACGCCGAACTGGGTCTTTGCGGCACCAATCCGCCGCCTCCTTCGGCGACCAACACTCCGCCCGTCGCATCCGCCGCCGGCGCGAATACGAACGCGCCGGGGACGAACCAGCCGGGACGGCGCGGATTTGGCCCTGGCTTTGGCGGCGGCTTCGGACGTTACAACGGCCCACGTGCGTCGCGTGACGAACTGCTCCAGCGGATGCGTGACCACATCCACACCGTCGTGGGTCGCTACAAGGGGAAGGTCAAGGTATGGGACGTCGTCAACGAGGCGCTCGCTGACGGGAATGGTACGAACGTGCTGCGGAACTCGCTATGGACTGAGATCATCGGGCCGGATTTCGTCGCCAAGGCGTTTCAATACGCGCACGAAGCGGACCCAAAGGCGATTCTCCGCTACAACGATTACGGCCTGGAGAATCCGGCCAAGCGCAAGCGGCTCATCTCGCTCATCAAGGAACTCCAGGCGCAGAAGGTGCCGGTCCACGCCATCGGCTCGCAGGCGCACGTCAACGTCTCGACGACCTTTGAGACGATGGACCAGTCGCTCACGGAGATGGCCACGCTCGGTCTGCCCATTCACATCACGGAGCTGGACGTGAACAGCGCAGCCGGCGGCCAGCGCGGTTTCGGTGCGAACGTGGCCGACAACGCTGCGACCACTCAGGGCGGCCTCGTGAGCGACGCCGACAAAAAACTCGCCGACGCGTACGCCGGCATCTTCCGCGCCTTCTTGAAGCATCGCGCCTCGGTGAAAATGGTCACCCTCTGGGGCGTGAACGACGCGGTCTCGTGGCGCGCCCAAGGCAAGCCGCTGCTCTTCGACGGCGAGAACCGGCCCAAGGCGGCGTTCGACGCGGTCATCGCCGAGGTGAAGAAGATCCCGGCTCAATGACGAAGAGCATGCGAATCGCCCTTTGGCTGGCGCTTGCGGTCTCGATCGCGTTGCCCGCCGTCGGCCAAACACCGGCGACTGCCTCCACCAACTCTGCTCCCCGCCGCGGCGGGTTCCGGGCACCACCGCCGCCACGAAATCCGGTGCCGATTCTTCCGGCGTTGCCGGCGCCCACCGATGTCTCTTTCTACGCCACCAACGATGTGCCGCACGGTCGCGTGGAAATTGTGCAATACAAGACTTCCGCTGGAACGGAGAAGCGGATGCACGTGTATCTGCCGCCCGGCTACGAGACTGACACCGCTCGGCGCTACCCCGTGCTCTACCTGAATCATGGCGGCGGCGAGAACGACAGCCATTGGACCGCCAAGGGGTTCACCCATTGCATTCTCGACAACCTTATCGCTGCGGGGAAGGCGCGTCCGATGATTGTGGCCATGCCGAACACCGGACGGTTGGTTTCCGGCAAGCCGCCGAAACTCGGCGAGGACGATGCCTGCACCCAGGAATACTTGCGGGACATCCTGCCGTATATCGACGGACACTACCGCACGCGGACCAACCGCGAGAGCCGCGCCGTCGCGGGGCTTTCGATGGGCGGATTCGTGACGCTCAACACGGGGCTCACGCATCTCGAAACCTTCGGTGAACTCTACGTGTTCAGCTCCGGCTACTGGCCGGACCAGTTGCCTGCGTTCAAGGAGAACTTCGGGTCGCTCCTGAGTCAGACGAACATCAACGAGCGTTTCCGCATGCCCATCTACTTCGGCGTGGGTGAGACCGACATCGCCTACCTGAACAGTATGCGGACGATGGCCGTGTTCAATGACCATGGCATTCGCACCTTTTCCGTCCTCAGCTCCCACGGCCACGAATGGCTGAACTGGCGCCGCTACCTTTGGCAGACGGCGCAGGTCATGTTTCCCGAAGACCGCTGAATCGTTCACTTACTCTCCCAACCAGACTCCCGATGAAAACTCCTCCGCTTCGCTTCGCTCTTCTGATTGCTCTCTTCACGACGCTCTCGTCGCTCATGACGGTCGCCGTTAATGCCGCCGAGAAGCAGACCTTCGTCCTCGTTCACGGCGCCACGGCCGGTGGATGGGAATGGAAGCGCTGTGGCAAGTTTCTGACGGACGACGGCCACACTGTTTATCGCGCCACGCTCACCGGGCTGGGCGAGCGCATGCATCTCAACAGCACGAATGTGGATCTCCAGACGCACATCAACGACGTGGTGAACCTGATCCTCTTCGAGGATCTGCGCGACATCGTGCTCACCGGTCACAGCTACGGCGGCATGGTCATCACCGGCGTCATGGACCGCGTGCCCGAGCGCATCAAGCACGTTGTCTTTCTCGATGCCGCTGTGCCGGACGATGGCATGTCCCTTTGGGATCACTTCGGGAACAAGGGCCCGGCAGATCCGAAGCGCTTCGTGGATGGCTACATGCAAGTCCCGTGGGTCAAGGCCGATGCCAAGCCGCCGCACAATGTGAAACAGTCCATCCAATGCTTCAACCAGCCCGTCTCCTACAAGAACGCTGCGGCCAAGGCGCTGAACGTCACTTACGTCGCCTTCGTGCCGAAGGATAAATCAGCCGAGGAACGCGCCAAGACTGACAAGAGCTGGCAACGCGCCGTTTCCCGCGGTTGGACGATTCGCACCTTCACTGGCGGTCATGTGGCCCAGCAGGAAGACCCTCGCGGCGTCGCCACGTTGATCGAGGAGTCGGTCAGCGACCGCAACAAGCCCATCCTCGACAAGCCTGCCGAAACGCCGTCGAAATAGCCCATTCGGCGCTTGCCGGCACCACTCGCATTTTGTGAGACAGGATTGTTCCCGTTCCCGCGCGGATCGTCGATCTGCACACCACCAGGTTCACCATGACCAAACAGCCACTCAGTCTCCGGGAAAAATTCGGGTACGGCCTTGGCGACATGGCCAGCAACATCGTGTATCAGGCCGTCATCAACGTCCTGATGTATTTTTACACGGATATTTATGGCATCGAGGCCGCCGCCGCCGGGACGCTGATGATCGTGGTCCGCTTTTTCGATGCCATCACGGATCCGATTATGGGCGGCATCGCCGACCGCACGCGTTCCCGGTGGGGACGCTATCGTCCCTGGCTGCTCTGGATGGCTGTTCCCTATGGCGTTCTGGCGATCGCGGCGTTTATCACGCCTGACGTGGCAGTCGGCACCAAGTTGGTTTACGCCTACATTTCCTACGCGCTGCTGATGACAGCTTACACCGCCGTCAACATTCCCTATTCGGCGCTGGCGGGAACAATGACCTCGGACAAGGACGAACGCTCCGGCCTCCAATCCTGGCGCTTCGGCATGGCGATGGTGGGCGGCTTCCTGGTGACGGTGTCGATCTGGCCGCTCTCCAGATTGCTGGGCGGCGGCGGTGAGCCTAAGGATCTGCAGCTCGGTTTTCCATTTGCCGTGGCGTTGCTGGCGATCGTCGGCGTGGTGGCGCTCTTCGGATGCTTCGCGTGGACGCGGGAACGCACGTATCCGGACGAGGAATTGCAGCAGGGACGAGCCGTTCGGACCAATGTGTTTGAGGATCTGGGCGCGATGTTCCGCAACAGCCAGTTCCTGATCGTCTCGCTCGCGATGTTCATCATCCAGATCCGCGGCGGACTTCAGGGCAACGTGAAGCCCTACTTCATCCGGTATTACATCGATCACGATCTCACCGGGATCTTCGCCGTCCGGGAGAACTTCATGGCGCTGTACATGGGATTGACCATGCTCGCCGGCGTGGCGGGAGTGTTCGTGGCCAACCGCCTTTTCCTGAAGCTCCAGTGGTGCAAGGTGACGGTGATGAAAACGGCGTTGCTCGGTTCGCTGGTGCCAAACGCCCTGCTGCTGTTCGTGCCGAGGCAATGGTGGGAAGCCTCGCTGCTGCTCATCATGGCCGGCAACTTCTGTCACATGATGTTTCTCCCGCTGCTCTTCGCCGCCGTGCCGGACACGGTCGATTACGGGCTGAAAACCATCGGGCGCGGCGCGCTGGCGATGTTCTTCGCCGGACAACTGTTCGCGCTGAAGATGGGCATCTCCGTCGGCGGCGGCTCAGGTGGATGGATCCTGGGAATGTTTGGTTATCAGGCCAACGTGGAACAAACGGAGCGCTCGTTGATGGGCATCAAGTTCGCCTTTGCCGGCGCGCCGCTGGTGGCGGCCATCCTCGTGGTGATTCTCTTGCAGTTCTACAAATTGAAGAAAGGCTGGGAACAAAAGGATGGTATCGTCGGGCCCGGAGTGGAACCGCAGTAGGACTGGCTTTCAACTAGACGAACCCTTGTTCTCGTTATGTCAGACAAATCGCCCATGACCATCCAGAATCCGATCCTCCCGGGCTTCAATCCCGACCCGTCGATCCTCCGCGTCGGCGACGATTACTACATCGCCACCTCCACCTTCGAGTGGTTCCCCGGCGTGCAGATCCATCACTCGCGCGACCTCGCGAACTGGCGGTTGCTGACCCGTCCGCTTCGCCGCGCCAGCCAGCTCAATATGCTCGGCGATCCCGATTCCTGCGGCGTCTGGGCGCCGTGCCTGAGTTATGCGGATGGATTGTTCTGGCTGATTTACACTGACGTGAAGCGCTTCGGCCGTGCCAGCGTCGCCGGCGCGAGCGGTTCTTCGATGCGCGACTTCCACAACTATCTCGTGACCTGTCCGACGATTGATGGTGAGTGGTCCGAGCCGGTTTATCTCAACAGTAGCGGCTTCGATCCTTCGCTCTTCCACGACGACGATGGTCGGAAGTATCTGCTGAACATGCTCTGGGATCACCGGCCGGGGCACAATCGCTTCGCCGGAATCGTAATCCAGGAATACTCGGTCACGGCGCGCCGGCTCATCGGTGAGCGCGTGAACATTTTCAAAGGCACGGCGCTTGGCTTCACCGAGGCCCCGCATCTCTACAAGCGGGATGGCTGGTATTATCTGCTCACCGCGGAGGGCGGCACGAACTGGAACCACGCCGTCACGATGGCCCGCTCGCGCAATCTCACGGGTCCGTACGAGCTGCACCCGGACACCTACATCATGAGCGCGCGGCAGCGGCCCGACTGCGAACTGCAACGCGCGGGACACGGGAGTCTGGTTGAGACCCAGAACGGTGAAACGTATCTGGCGTTCCTCGTGGGCCGACCGCTGCGCAACCGAGGGCGTTGCACGCTGGGCCGCGAAACGGCGATTCAAAAAATGGTCTGGGGCGAAGACGGCTGGCTGCGCACGCTGGACGGGCAGGGGATTCCAACGGTCGAGACTCCGGCGCCTGAACTGCCCGCACATCCGTTTCCAGCCGCACCGGAGCGTGAAGACTTCGACTCACCGGAGCTTCCCCTCGACTTCCAATGGCTGCGCACTCCGCATCCCGAGGAAATCTTTAGCCTCACTGCGCGGCCTGGTTTCCTGCGACTCATCGGTCGCGAAACTCTGGGTAGCCTTTACCGCCAGGCCTTGGTCGCGCGGCGTCAGCAGGCCCATTGCTTCAGCGCATCGACCGTGATCGAGTTCGAGCCAGAACATTTCCAACAGATGGCAGGGCTGGTCTGCTACTACAACAGCACCAAGTTCCACTACCTCTACCTCTCGCATGACGAGACCGTGGGCAAACATCTTCGCGTGATGACCTGCGCGCCGGACTCGATGCAAGCCGACTCCTTCACCCCGCCCGTCGCCATCCCGACCGGCAAGCCTGTCCATCTGCGCGTCGAAGTAGATTTCGAGCGAATGCACTTCGCCTATCGCATCGACGGCGTGGACGCGGACTGGCACTGGCTCCCGCAGCAGTTCGACGCCAGCATTCTCTCCGACGAATGCCTTGCTCCCGGCCAGGCCCATTTCACCGGCGCCTTCGTCGGCATGGCTTGTCAGGACATGTCCGGAACCGCCCTCCACGCGGACTTCGATTTCTTCGACTACCGATCGAGAAGTTTTTGCGTGAACTCGTTTTGAAGTGATCGAGGTGACATCACTGAATCGATTTCAGCAGGTGTAATGGGTGCTTCCTGACGACCTTGGAAACGATGGGGTCGATGGCTGGGCGCTTACCTCTCCCCCCACACCACCAGTATCACGAATGCTGCATAGAGCGCCAATAACACCACGCCGCGCCAGCGCGGGATTAAGCCGTCCCGCCGTGGAAACGTCAGCAACGTACTCAGGACACCAAAGCCCAGCGCCCACCTGACTTCACGCAGTTCGACGTGAATTGGACAGATTACCGCCGCCGTGCCGACGATGAACAGGCCGTTGAAGACGTTGCTTCCCAGCACGGTGCCCAGGCCGATTTCCTCGTGGCCTCTGAGTTTTGAAATCACGGTGGTCGCCAGTTCCGGCATCGACGTTCCTACTGCGACGATCGTCGCGCCGATGACAAACTCCGGGAGGCCAAACATCACCGCAATGTCGCGCGCGCCCAGAACGATGAAATGACCGGAGCCGATGAGAAAGGCGAGTCCGACGGGGATGGTTGCGAACATTCGCCACCGTATTGATTCTCCCAAAACTGCGGCGGCGGAGTTGCGTTCCTGGCGCGCTGAATTGATCACCATGATCAACCAGACGAGAAAAAAGACCAGCAACGCGATCCCATCGGTGCGGGAGATTCGCCCGTCGAATCCAAGCGCGCCGACCGCGACAGGAACCAGCAGTGCCACCGGGAAGTCACGCCGTACGCTGGCGCGAGGACTGACGATTCCCGACATGCAGAGCGCGACGGCCAGAATCAGGGCCACGTTGACCACGTTGCTGCCCAGCGCATCGCCCAGCGAAATTTCCGGGCGTCCTGACAGCGCTGACCCCACGGCAACCGAGAGTTCCGGGCTGGAGGTGGCGAACGCGGCGACCGTGGTGGCGACAATTGCGGCGGATACTCGGGCCCAACTCGCCAGGCCGACGAGGCCGCGGACAAATAGTTCACCGCCGATTCCAGCGCACACGACACCGATGAGCAATGCGAGATAGGGATTCATTCGACCAAGTCGTTATCGTCCCGGATTTTTGCGCACGACGAGGACGGGACAGCGCGCATGGCGAACGACGCGTTCGGCGACGCTGCCGAGGACGGCGTGCTTCAGGCCCGTGTAACCGTGTGTGCCGATTACAATCAGGTCCGCGCCAGCCTTGCTCGCGGTGGCGACGATGACTTCCCACGGCTTTCCAGCTTTGATCAGCGGGCGACTGAAGCGGACTCCGCTGGCCTGAGCCTTGGCCAGTTCTGTGAGTTCTTGGGCGACCCGGGCACGCAGCTGTACTTGTGTCTGGCGGGAGACTGTTCCTTCGATGAGAAAGCCCGGCGTCACTGGCTCGATGACGTGCAGTTGGACGAGGGATCCACCGGTGAGTTTCGCGAGTGCTGCGGCCTGCTCGAGCGCGGCGATGGAACAGTCCGAGAAATCACACGGAACCAGGATCGACTTGGGCAACAGCGAATGAGGTGACTTGGATTTCATGGCACGACTATGCGGAAGGGATTCACCGGGGCAAAGCTACTTCATCGTTTGGTGCCTGTGGCAAATTGCGGTTAATGCAACAGCCAGAAGAACACGATGGATACGGCCGTGGGCACGAGTGCGCCCAAGAACAGTCCAAGCGGGCTGATGCCTTCGCCGTTGAACACTTTCGCATCTTGAAGAATGCCCACGCCGGCCGGGTTCGGCGCGTTGGCGATGACGGTCAGGCCGCCCCCGGTGACGGCTCCGGCCACGAGCGCGTATTTCAGTTCGTCTGAAATCCCGTCCACCAGCGAACCCAGATAAGTGAGCGCCGCGTTATCCGTGAGGGCGGTGAGCCCGGTGGCGCCGAAGAACAGTGCTCCGCCGTTGAGGCTCTGGATGAGCGGTTTCAGCCAGTAGGCCTGGAGGGAGCCGAGGGTGACCAATCCCGCGAGAAAGAAACCAACCAGCAATCCTTCACGCAGCTTCAGGGAATCCTGATACTCCGCGGTCGCAGTGACCAAGCCGAGAAAGAGCACCATGATTCCAAAGAAGACGTCCGGATGATGCGCGAACGCGACCACGAGACCGAGGAAGGCCATGTGCAAGGTGGTGAGCCAGGCTGGAATGGAAGCGCTGGAGTCGCGTTTCACTGGGACCTGCATCAGCTCCCGTCGGAAAACAAGCGTGACGAGAATCGTCGACACTACGCAGCTCGCGGCGGCGCGCCAGCCGAAGTTCGTGATCATGAACGTCGTGTCCCAGTTCCATTTCGCGGCGACCATCAGCACTGGCGGAGCGGCGAAGTGAGTCAGCGTGCCGCCGATGGATACGTTCACGAACAGCAATCCCAGCGTGGCGTACGCGAGCTTCGTGGAGATGCCGCAATCGAAATACCGTCGCTTGAGCACGAGCGCGAGCAGGGTCATCGCCGCCGGCTCGGTGATGAATGAGCCCAGAAGCGGGCCCAAAATCAGGGCGGCCACGTAGAACGAGACGCTTTCTCCCAGCGGTAGTGCGCGGGCGGCGAGCGAAATCACCGATTCGGCCAGCTTGACCACCGGTCGGGTCGCGGCAACCACCATGACGACGAGCACGAACTTCGGTTCAGTGAAGTTCAGTCCCTCGATGTAAACCACCGCGTCGTGGAAGGAGCGATTGAGCGAGGCGATGCCGAGAAACAAGGCGGCGGCCCAAAGGCCGAAGACCACTTCCGTCTCGGCCAGAAAATGCAGGACGTTCTCCTTGATGGAGCCTGGAGGATACTGGTGGGCCCAATGAGCAAAGCGTTTGACCGAAAACGTATGCAGCACGGCCAGCCCGAAGAATATCGAGGCCAGGAGTTCTATTGGAGACGGATTTGTCATAGGGTAGATTTCTGGGGAGGAGGCAGGTTGAATGGGTTGTGGAATTGATTCAGGTTGGGCCGGATTGAGATCATCAATCTTCTCTCAGTTTCAGTTCATCAACGTTGACTGACTTTGTAGTTCGCCCGGCGCTGCCCGATGCCAGCATCGGGCAGGAACGGCAAAGCCAAATTCTGCAAGCACCGGCAAATGCGTCAGTGGATCGGTCGACTGGTTTCTGTCCATCATTCTCGTTTCCCGTCTTCCGACGGTGCAATGCCTTCGCGAGGGCCGGAATTATTCCGGGGGATTGTTCCCGTCTTGTAAAACTCCGGCGGACGTTCGCCGTGCATGAGATACATCATCATTCCCACGGTGAGAATCATCAAGAAGGTGAGTAATAGTGCGCCTGCAAGTTTTCCCGGTGTTTCGCTGGCTGACGCCGACCAGGCATCAACCATCTGAGTCAAGAGTACAAACGCCAGAGCAACCAACGTGAGCATCGCCCACGTCCGGCGTTTGTTCCCCGCCAACCCCACGATTCCCCATAGGACACTCAACCCGCCGGCTACAAGACTTGCGATGAAGGTGACCCTGGCCAGAGGTGGAGAGACCTGCTGAAGGGTGAAGGCAAGAACGGCGATCAAGAGTCCGTAACCAACGACTATGCTTCCCATCTTTTTGCTCATAACGAGAGGGATCTGGTCGTTGCCGTATCAGCGAGGACTTCAAGCTGTGAACGAAATCGCCAACGCGGGGAATCCTGCCGCATGTGGCGACGGAACTCCGTTGTTGCACTGCCCTGTTTAGTTGGAGCGAATTCGGGTTCAGTGAAGACGATGATTCAGGCAATTAACCAATTCCGATGTTCTGTTGCACACGACGCAACTGTATTCATCGAATGGTGGCCCGCCCATCCGCGATAGCCTCCGGAGCCCTCCGGCCCAGGACCCTTAGTTAAGACTGGTCCTCCGAGGAGAACCAATGTGTGTTATTCAACGCCTCGGTATGCGATCGGTCAAGACCTCAAGGCCGCTCAAGGCCGACGATTTGACCTGGTAGCCACCTCAATACGATTGGTCTGGCCGCGGCCGCGATTTGCGATGTCGCGGACTCCCGGGGGATTAGAGACAATCGGCGTCGAGTGGGATCAGTAATCTTTATCCGCCAGCCTTCACGAGGCACGGGGGGCTCGTAAAGTCGCGCTCGCAATTCTGCTGCACGTGGAAGATCCTCCCCGGATCGCTATTTGATTTGACCAAATATTTCCATGGGTCCTTTTTTTGCGAGCGAACGCCTCTCACTCTCATTGCTTGCCTTCGCCCTGGGGGAGTTTTTCCTGGACGGACGCCCTTCACGTCCATCCATCCGTCCACCTTCGCTTAGGAGGACAGCCGTGGACGGAAGAGGGAGGGAGGGGGTCGCGAATGCGCACGGGTCTCGGGACGCCGATGGGACGGGCCTCCGAAAAATCTGAACTAAAAAGACCCCCAAGGGTCGGCCGCAAAAATTTTGAGCCCTAAATGGGGTGCTGATTCAGGCGGGGCTTTTGCCCTTTCCGGTATTGCTTCCCGGTACTTAATCCGTCCGCCTTCCCGGCGGACGCATCCGCGAGGTGAGCGCCCCGCCGTCGCGATCGGCGAAATGGCGATTCCGGAATGCCGTGTGCTCAATGGGGAGTGGTGTGGAGAATGTGTTTATGGATGGTTGTCTGGTTGATGCTGGCGGTGGGCCTCAGCGCCCAGCGGATCAATCATGCCGGGCGCATTTTGGGTCCTGAGCCGGTGGTCACCAATGCTACTTTGTTTAACACCCCGGAATCCGATGCGATCGTCTCGCAGATGCAAATCCTGCCGGTGGACAATGCATGGAATGAGGACATTTCCCGCCGTCCGCTCTTGTCCAATTCCGCAGCAATGGTGTCCCAGATTGTGGCCGACCTTCAATCCACTCGCCGCAATCTCCGCGCCTTCTACGAAATGAACTTCGTTCTCGTTCCGGGAAGCCAGCCGTTGGTGCCCATCACTTTCGATCTGTACGGCGATGAATCTGATCCCAGTCCCTATCCGATTCCGAGCCAGCTCCCGATTGAAACCTGGCCGCATGATACACCCAGCAATTACACCCTCTATGACTGGCAGCGGGACATTTATCAGGACGGCGGCGATCGCCACGCCATCATCGTGCAGCCGAGTTCGGGAGATGTCTGGGAAACTTGGCAGACTCAACTCGTGCTGGCCAATGGGCAGACCAATTGGCACGCCGCAAACGGCGCCAAGTTTAACCTCAACACGAATGCCCTTCGTCCTGCGGGTTGGACTTCAGCAGATGCCGCCGGGCTGAGCATGTTCGCAGGACTCGTCCGTTACGATGAATGCCAGCGCGGCATCGTAGAGCACGCGTTGCGTGTCGTCGTCGCCCGCAGCCGACAAAGCTATCTGTATCCCGCCACGCACCATGCTTCTTCCGATACAAATCCCAACCGGCCTGCGATGGGGCAGCGATTGCGCCTGAAATCTTCGTTCGTCATTCCGTCGACTTGGTCCACGGAAGAGAAAGCCGTGCTCAACGCGTTGAAAAAGTATGGAGCACTGGTGGCGGACAACGGTGGATTCTTTTCTCTTTCGGTCGCGCCGGACCACCGTTGGTCCAGCAGCGCGTTCAGCCACTTGACGAGCGTCTCGGTGACCAACTTCGAAGTTGTGCTGGGCACTGGACCGAATGAAGGCCCGCGTTCACCGGGCGCGCCTCGGGTGAATACTGGCCCGGACCTCGCTGCTGCCGTAGACACTCCGATCGAGCTGAACGCGCAAGTCGTTTACACCAACGCCCCGCCGCTCGGTTACCTGTGGAGGCTGTACTCCGGGCCAGCTTCGGTGACGTTTAGCTCGACCAATCAGCCTTCCACGACGGTGTCATTTCCATCACCCGGCGAATACGTCGTGATGTTCAGTGCCGACAATGGGGCCACGCCGTCGCCTATGATGCGCTCACCATCACTGCTAGGGCGCGGGCCAGAGACCGGGTGCTCCGGGACCAGTCTGCGAAGGGGCTTGTCAGCCAGTAGTGCGGGGGAGATATCCTCCTTGGGGCCGTTGAGCACGATGGCGGCTTGCGGCCAGGGGTAATGGCGGCCGCCGGGCCCCCGCGGGTTGAATAACGTGGAGGAAACGCGGCGTTCACCTCGCTCCATCGTCTAGAGACGCCGTCACATTGCGGCGGGTTGAAGCCCGCGCTCCTTTCACCGCTCAATCCCGACCGGGTAGAGGCGATAGCGATCGTCGTAGTAGGGGCTGCGTTCGTAGAACCAGCGTTTCCGTGCGACCGGGCTTGCGGCGAACGCCGGGTCGGCGGCGAGCTTCGCCTCGAACTCGGTTTTGAGTTTCGAATCGTTGGCCAACATGCGTTCCGCCAGCGGGGCCAGCACGTAGCCTTCGATGTATTCGGTGCGTTGCAGGATCTCGAGGAAGAAGCCCCAGGCCAGCAGGGAATCATCACTCTCAGGTTCCAGCAGGGCGACAGCGAGATCGCCCAGGGGTTGATCGGTGGGCACGCGCACGGAGCCGGCCGGGAACCGTTCCTCGCGGGTCTCGGCCTTCACCTGCGTCGTCATCGTGTAACGGCCTTCGAAAGGATGGTAGCCGCTGTTGGTCCGGGCACGTGGATTGACGAGGCGATACATCTCTACGGTGAGGGTGCGATCCTGCGTAAGGGTTTCCACGCGCAGGCCGTGGACTTTCAGGCGGGAGATAACTTCGGGTTTCGTCACCGGCACCCAGTAGGCCCGCGGGCGCGCGATTTCGCGGCCGGGTTTCAGCAGGGTGATCGGCACTCCGGGATAGAGCCGGGGCGTGCCGAGCCAGCGGGTCTCGGTGCCACCCGTCGCAGGCGACACGTAGTCCTCACGGGCGACGCCGAGGAAATCGATGGTGGTTCGTTCGCCCGGAGTTTCGGTTTGATTCACGGGAATGGCGGCACGCGTGGCAGAGGCATCGGCAAGGATGGCTTGCTGCAAGGCGCGGCCAGCAGTGCCGAGGGTGCGCAGGGAGGATTCGAGCAGGACGTAGGTTCCGAGCACGCGTTGACGATACGGTTTCAGGGAATGGTTCTCGACGAGGACGGTAGGGAGGTGTCGCAAATCGCCGTAGCCGGTCGAGTACCGTGGCGGGGCGGCGCTGACCTCGAAGCCTTTCGCGGGATCGAACCCGTCGCTGTCGAAGAACTGGCCGGGGATGTGTCCGGCGGCTTTCAACGCGGCTTCGGTGGCGGGCCGGAAGGTGTCATTGAGCCACTGACTGATCCGGGGCGACCAGGCGAAGGCGCCGGAGATGCCGTTGTAATCGAAGGTGACGTCGTATTGATGATCGAAGCCGTCGGTGACGTGGAGATCGAGATAGAGCGCGGGCGACCATTGATTGATGAGGCCGAGCATCGCCTGCATCTCGGGCGAGTCGGCCTTCATGTAATCACGGTTGAGGTTCAGGTTCTGCGCGGTGGTGCGCCAGCCTTGTCGCACGGGGCCGCGTTGGTTTGGCCGGCTCCATTCGGACGAGCGTTCGTGTCCATCGGCATTGAGCACGGGCACGAAGAGCAGATTGGCATGATCGAGCAGCGAGGCCTTGCCGCGAAGCGCGATGTCGCGCAGGAGCATCAGCCCGGCGTCCTTGCCATCGATCTCTCCGGAGTGAATGCCAGCTTGAGCGAGCAAGGTTGGTTTGCCGATCTTGCGGGCCTTGTCCGGCGTCAGCGAGCGTTCCCGCGCGGCGATGACGACGTAGAGCGTGCGTCCTTGTGCGGTGCGCCCGAACTCGCGCAGCGAGAGGAGCGATGAGGCTTTATCGAGTTTCCGGAGATAAGAAATGGTCTCGTCGTAGGTGGGCGTCTCGGTGATGCCGGTTTTCTCCGACGGCGTAATCCACGGATCGTCGGCTTTCGCGATCAAGGCCTCGCTCGCGCCCTTCCACGGCAACGCGGGCGGAAGGAGGTCAGCTCCACGGAGGTAAGGGCTCACGCTCCAGAGCAAGGTGAGCCACAGGCTGGCGACGATGAAGCTGTGGTTCGCGAGAACGGTCCGTTGTATCCGCATGACCGATGATGATGCGGAAGAGTTGTCCCCACCGCAACGTTTCGGCTGCGCGCATCACGGTCGCCGGGCGCGGAAGAACTGACCGGTCGCGTTGGTGTTCGCCGCCAGCGGCCACCGCCACCACGATTTTGAATCTAGCCACGATCGCAGGGCCATCATCAACAACCACGTAATGGATGAGCAAATCGTCTCATGCCACGCCATGCAAAGGCTTGATTCACCATAGAAGGTTGAGGACACCAACCCGCTCGAAATCCGTCCGGGTGACGCCGTCGCATTATTCCACCAGCTCCGTCCTCCCTTGTCGGCTAGCGGACAACTGATACGTTCGGTCGCGTGGCCGGAACAGCAACGAACGCGAGTGAGACAACTGAACAGCGCAAGACCCGCGCAGGCCTTGGCTATGGACTGGCCGCTTATACGATGTGGGGCGTCTTTCCCCTCTACTTCCGGACGCTCACCCACGTCTCACCGTGGGTCATCATCGGCCACCGCATCCTTTGGTCTGCCATCTTCCTCGCCCTGCTCATCTCGATTCGGCGCGAATGGTCCCAAGTCCTGCCGGTCGTGCGCCAGCCGCGCAGCCTGCTCCTGCTGACCGCCGGCGGAGTGCTGATTGCCGTCAACTGGCTGGTTTTCGTTTACGCTGTTGTCACAGGACACGTCCTCGAAGCCAGCTTGGGCTACTTCATTAACCCGCTTTTCTCGGTCGCGCTCGGGATGGTCTTCCTGCGCGAACGTCTGCGTCCCTGGCAATGGGTCGCGGTCGCCATCGCCGCCGTGGCTGTCGCCAACCTCACCTTCCGCGGCGAGCGCGTCCCTTGGATCGCTCTGTCGCTCGCCGTTTCATTCGGGCTGTACGGACTGGTCCGGAAGAAGGTAAACATCAACTCCCTGCACGGGCTGCTCGTGGAAACGACCGTGCTGCTGCCGCTGGCTGTCATTGGTTTGATTTCATTTCCGTTGCAACAACCGACTCCCACCACGCTCGGGTTGCTTTCGTTGCTCGGTGTCATTACCGCGGCGCCACTGCTGTCCTTCGGCGCGGCCTTGCGGCGGTTGCCGCTCTCGACGATGGGCTTTCTCCAATACGTCGGACCGACGCTGCAATTCCTGGTGGCCATCTTCGCATTCCGCGAACCTTTGGATCACACGAAGCTCCTGAGCTTCGGTTTGTGCTGGGCCGGCATCGCCGTCTATGTGGCCGATTCCGTCAGAACTCACACCACACCACCAGTGGCGGACCGGCCTGAGTAAGATCGACTCTGCTTGAACCCAAGGAGCCTCCGTCATCTTGCAACGCTGCGTTTGCGGGCCTCAACTCTTCCGATAATTCGGCGCGACAGACTCTTGGTTCCCGAGTATCGATTTTCGCATGAACAACACGGCTTTCCTCTCCCTCGTCATGGTGTCGCTCGCGATACTCGCGCCGACCGTCGGTGCGGACTGGCCGCAATATCGGGGACCTTCAGCGAACGGCGTGGATACGAGCCGCGCGCTGCCTAAATCTTGGAATGTAGAAACGGGCGAGAACGTCCGCTGGCACACGGCGATTCCGGGACTGGCGCATTCGAGTCCCATCGTGATGGGCGACCGCGTCTATGTCGCGACGGTGGTTTCCCAGCAGGAAGCAGAGTTGAAGGTGGGGCTCTACGGCGACATCAACGCGGCGAACGACAACGACGCGCAGGAGTGGCGCTTGCTCGCGCTCGATAAGGCCACCGGCAAAGTGCTCTGGAACACCCTCGGACTGAAAGCCGTTCCGAAAGTGAAGCGGCACACGAAGGCGAGTCATTGCAATTCCACTCCGGCCACCGACGGCAAACACATCGTCGCCATCTTCGGCTCGGAAGGTTTGTTCTGCTTCGACACGGACGGGAAGCTGGTTTGGAAAAAGGATCTCGGTCCCATGGATTCCGGCTACTTCGCGTCGCCCACGGCGCAATGGGGCTTCGCCAGTTCGCCCATCATTCACGATGGGAAAGTCATCGTGCTGTGCGACGTGCAACAGGGTTCCTTCATCGCGAGCTTTGACCTCCGCGACGGTAGCGAACTGTGGCGCACTGCGAGAAAGGACGTCCCGACCTGGGGCACGCCGACGCTCGTGCAAACGACCACGCGCACGCAGATCGTCGCGAACGGCTGGCACGAGACGGCGGGTTATGACTTCGCCACGGACGCGAAGCTGTAGACGCTCGATGGCGGCGGCGACATCCCGGTGCCCACGCCGATCTTCGCGCACGGCTACATTTACCTGACGAGCGCGCATGGTCGGTGGCGGCCGATGCGGGCGATTCGTCCCGAGGCGACGGGCGAGATCACGCCGGAAGATCCGGGCAAGACGAATGCGTTCATCGCGTGGGCACATGGACGTCAGGGCAACTACATGCAGACTCCGCTGGCCGTGGGCGACCTGCTCTTTGGCTGCAATGACAATGGCATTCTCACCTGTTTCGATGCCCGGACCGGCTCCATTCATTTCAGCGAGCGACTCTCGCAGCGCGGGCAAGGCTTCACCGCGTCGCCCGTGTCCGACGGCAAGCACCTTTACTTCGCGAGCGAGCTGGGGAATGTCTTCGTCGTCGCTGCTGAACCGAAGCTCAACCTCAAAGGCATTCATCCGCTGCCAGAAACCTGCATGGCCACGCCCGCCATCAGTGACGGCACGTTGTTCTTTCGCACGCGGCATCAACTCATCGCCATCGGCGAAGGCGGACGTTCCGCAGGCGTGAAGCTATCCTCGCAAACTGCCGCTGCCACCGAGCCGCCGAAGCTGGTTCTGAAGAAACCCGATGCTGCGCTGGTGGGCAACTGGCAAGGCACGATACAGATCGCCACGACGAAGCTCCGCGGGCTCTTCTCCATCCGCGATGCCGGCGCTGAGATGAAAGGGACGATGACGAGCCTCGATCAGGGCAACGCGAAAGTGAAGATGTCACAGGTCGGCGACCACGAAGGCACGGTGTATCTGAAGTTCGACTCTATCAACGCGCACTTTCAGGGACGTTGGAACGAGGCGAAAGATGAGCTCAAAGGCGAGTGGCATCAGCAGGACACGGTTTCTCCGCTCACCCTCAAGCGGCTACCGTCGGAGGAGAAGTAAACGGAGCATGGGTTTTGACCACAACCAGATGAAAGCTCGGGCGGCGGAACTCGCGGCCCGCGGTGTCTTCATCGGCACATCCTCCTGGAAGTACGAAGGCTGGCGGGGCCAGCTCTACGATGACGCGCGCTATGTGTATCGCGGCAAGTTCGCGCGCACGCGCTTCGAGCGGATGTGCCTGGCCGAGTATGCGGAGGTGTTCAAGACCGTGTGTGTCGATGCGGCGTATTACGCGTTCCCGCGTCGCGAATATCTGGAGGGGCTGGCGGATCAGGTGCCGGACGATTTCCGGTTCGGCTTCAAGGTGACGGATGAAATCACCACGCGGAAGTTTCCGAACCTCGAACGATTCGGCGCGAAGGCCGGCCAGCCGAACCGCGATTTCCTGAACGCGGATCTGTTTGCCACCGCGTTTCTCAAACCGTGCGAATACATCCGGCCGAAGATCGGCGTGCTGATGTTCGAGTTCTCGCGCTTCTATCCCACCGACTACGAGCACGGTCGGGAGTTCGTTGCGGACCTGGATGCGTTTCTAGGGAAGCTGCCGAAGGGCTGGCCGTACGCCGTGGAGATGCGGAACAAGCACTGGCTGGCGCCGGAGTATTTCGAGTGCCTGGCGCGGCACGGCGTCACGCACGTGTTCAATTCGTGGGAAGCGATGCCGTCGGTGCCGGAACAGATGGCGTTGCCGGGCAGCCGTCCGAATCCCGAACTGGTGGCTGCGCGGTTCCTGCTCAAGCCGGGTCGCAAGTATGAGGACGCGGTGAAATCGTTTCAGCCGTATGACAAGACGAAGGAGATTTATCCGGAAGCGCGGGAAGCCGGGCGCGCGTTGATTCAGGAAGGCGAACGCTACGAGCCGCGGCGCAAGACTTACATCTACGTGAACAACCGGCTGGAAGGAAACGCGCTGTCGACAATTGAAGCGATGGTGGGGCTGGTGGCGGCGCCGTAAGGGACGGATGGCTCAACGCCAACTCATCTCTTAGTCGTGACCGCCAATTTGATTCCGCAAGAGCCATGCCTCGATTGACGGCCAGTGGTACAATAACCTGCTGCTGCCAGACAATCGGATGCTGGGCATTTTACCTGTTCTGGAGTAATCGCGGAGGGTCCGTTCACATAGCGGCAGTCACCTCGCCAGTTCCTTAAATCCAATGAAGGCTTCGTCAGGGGTTGTGGCCTTCGTGGACCTGAGAGCTGTTGTGTCATCTATCGTTGTGCCCTCATAGTCTTGGATTTTTCGTGCACCACGCAACCGTCCCACAATCTGAGCTGGGGGACACGAGCCTTTTGATCGGGGGACCTAGGCTGAAGTGCGGAAGGCGACACCCGTCGACCCCCAACGCGCGGCCTACTTACCTTTGAGAGAGGATGTTGCTCACATCCCCACGCGTTTCGTTCTCGCATCCGCCTCGATCTGTTTCAACTTCTCCATGTGATCTTTTGCCCTGGTGCCGTCCGGAAGAATGGCCACTGTCCCCTTGGCGCGGGCCCGTCCAAGGCGCACCAGCATCTCGGCGAGATCATTGCCACTGGTTTCGATCAGCGCGTAATAGCGAGGCAGCCGACTGGGCCCCATTGCATTCTGCCACCGCGTCGTGATCACCATCGGCGCCTTCAACCATTCCGCAGTGAACTTCTTCGCCGCGGCCGTCCCCTTGCGATGTTCCTCGATGGTAACTCCGAAATACTCGCACTACTCCTTCACGCGATCCTTCAACTTCTCGTCTGGCGCCCATGCCGGCCGAAGCCCTGGCGGTGGTGAAGGCGTGGGGAGTTGAATTGAAAACCATGAAGGGCTTCGCCTGGCGCAAGCGCACGACTCACGGCAAGTCGCACATCGGCATGGGGAATTGGACGCGCGCTAACACCGAAGATTGTCTGTTCGCCGTGCGCGGGCGTCCCGTGCGGGCATCGAAGGCGGTAAGGCATTTCATCGATGCACCACGCCGTCGACACAGTCAGAAACCGGAGGAAGCGCGTGTTCGCCTGGTGCAGATGCTCGGCGACGTGCCGCGTATTGAGCTGTTTGCACGGGAGGGGACCCCAGGCTGGGATGTTTGAGGCAACGAGGTAGAATCAAACGTTACAATCCGTAGCAGGGCTCTGATTGCGTCGTCGTAGCAATCTCCAGCGGCGAGGGATTGCAGTTGAAGGCCTCAAAATCGATGCGAGTCGGTAGGGTTGGTCAGTGCTCTGAACCGCGGGTCTGTTAGGTAACCGCGCTGCTACAGCTCAATAGTCTTGGCGCCGGAATGGCCAACGAGTGTCCGGCTGGTGGCGACGGAGAGTGGATGGACAATTTCTATACCATGATCTCCGGAGGGAAGGTAACCACTATGCCGAGGAAATTCACACAAGGCCTCAGCGGGCGGAGTCGGGATGGTTGGACGCCAACTGAAACAGTTTGAGTAGAGCAACTCGGTGGAATCCAAGACCAGGATCGAACACGCGCCGAGTTAGCACTCAATGCCAAGATGCAGTGTGGTGGTCCGCCTAGCCACGATGGAAAAACGGAGACGGATTCAGGTGTGGCGCCGCTCGATCAAAAACAACATCTGATGGGTCCGTTATCCGCGTATCGCTTCTGACTTTGATTCTGACTGCTGTTGCGGCGGCGGTTAATTTGATTTTGTAAGAATTTGATGGGGAATTACTTAAGAAAAATGGCGGAGAGAGGGGGATTCGAACCCCCGATACGGTTTAACCCGTATAACGGTTTAGCAAACCGTCGCTTTCGGCCACTCAGCCATCTCTCCAGACCGCTTGCAAGTAATCGCGATTCGCACGATTCCGCAAGGAAATTATCGGCGTATCAGGCATTTCCGCGAATGAATTCTTCGCTTCGCGCGATGCGTCGCGACTCGCTCAGTTGGTGCTCTTCAGCACGCTCAGGAATTGTTTCATGGCGGGCGAGAGGACCTTGTTCTTCTTATGAATGGCGGCCAGCGGACGGTAGAACTCCTCGTCCTCGATTTTGATCTCGACGAGGGTTTGCTTCGAGACTTCTTGAGTGATGGTGCCGTGGGGAACAATAGCGATGCCGGCGTCGATCTCCACCGCGCGCTTCACGGTTTCGATGTTGTCGAACTCCATCACGTGCTGAACGTTGATTTCGTTCTCCTTGAGAATCTTGTCGATCGCACGGCGGGTCGGAATATCGGGCTCGAACCCGATGAATTTCTGTCCCGAGATCGCTTTCAGGGCCACGCTCTTCGCTTTCGCGAGCGGATGCTGAGGATGACAGATGAGCACCATCATGTCCTTGCGCAGGGGGACAATCTCGAGTTTGGAATCCTTGAGTGGGTAGGCGACCAATCCGAGATCGACCACGTTTCCGAGGACATCGTCATACACCTGGTTGGACCGGCGATATTCCACGTGCACATTCACCGTGGGATAGGCCTTGAGAAACTTCTTCAAATACGGCGGCAGATCGTGCAGGCCGATGCTGTAGATGGTGGCGACACGAATGGTGCCGGAGACGATGTCCTTAATTTCCTGCAGCCGGCTAAAGAGCGCGTCGTAGGTCTGGATGATTTGCTTGCTGTAATCGTAGAGAACCTGGCCTTCGCGAGTAAGGCGGAACTTCTTTTTGCTTCGCTCGATGAGCAGGGACTTGAACTGGCGCTCCAGGGAACTGATTTGCTGACTGACAGCAGATTGGGTGACGTGATTGATTTGAGCGGCTTTGGTGAAACTTTCAGTTTCAGCAAGATCGCAGAAGACCTTCAGGCTTTCGATTTGCATAATTTATTAATGGCCGATGCTAATCGGTGGACTTATCGAAAGTCAAATTGCGCTCGAAAAGATTAGTCGTCGTCGGAAGGGGAAAGCAGATCCTTCACGCTTCGGAGCAGTTGCTGGCTGGTAAACGGCTTGGCGAGGTAGGCCTCGTTTTCCTCGGCGGAGCCGGGCCGGACGAAACCACTGGTGCAAAGGATCGGGATGCCGGGCAGGTTGAGCTGAAGTTGTTCAATGAGCTCGCGACCGCTCATTTGCGGCATCACGAGGTCGGTGATGACGAGGTCGATGGGCGTGGCGGCCTTCGCAATCAGTTCCAACGCCTTCGCGCCGCTGCTGGCGGTGATGACTTTGTAGCCGAACGATGAAAGGACGGTCTGCCCCATGGTGAGAAGGAGTTCTTCATCGTCCACCAGAAGGATGGTTTGCTTGCCGCCGGTATCCGAGGTGAAGAGTGCGGTTTCTGAGACGGTCTTCTTCGACGCGGGCAGATAAATTCGAGCGGAAGTTCCCTCGCGGGCCTGGCTGGAAATCGCCACGCCGCCACGATGATTGGTGATGATTCCATAAACCCAGGCAAGTCCCAGCCCGCGATGGCCTGGCTTCGTGCTGAAGAATGGCTCGAAGATTCGCGGCAGGAACTCAGGCTCGATGCCTTTGCCGTCATCACTGATTTCGATGCACACGTAAAGTCCCGGCGTCAGCTGCGCCGTGAGGTCGTGCGTGGGTTGGGTGATTTCGAGATTTCGCGACGTGATGGTGATGGTGCCGACCTCGCCCACTGCGTCGACGGCGTTCTCGATGATCCGGAGGAATGCCTGCTGCACCTTGGCTTCATCGAACTTCACCGAGTAGAGGTGATTCTGCAGCTGCATCTGCCACTGAATGCCGGCGGGCTTGGCCTTCTGGAATGAGGTGACGACGCGCCGCATCACGGAGTTTAAATTTCCTGAAGCGTGCTCTTGCGTGTCTTTTTCCGCGCGGCTGAAGGCCGCGAGCTGATGCGTGATTTCAGCGGCGCGCTCCGCGGCTCGCTCGATTTCGAGCAGCGAGCCGCGCCAGGGGTGGTCCAATTCCATCTTGGCCAGCACCAGCGAGGTGTGCCCAAGGATTCCGGTCAGCGCGTTGTTGAAGTCCAGCGCCACGGATCGGGTGAGTTGCAGCGCGCAATCAAGGCGCTGCTTCTGGAACGAGATGGTGTCGGTGCCGGAAGGTTTGGTTTCCTCCGCGCCCAGCTTGCTCAAGTCGCTGCTCTGACCCTGATCGACGGCGGGTGAGGTGGCAGTTGATTTGCGAAGTAGTTGAAAGATGTAGCGCTTCTGCACTTCGCGAGCGGAGCAGATGAAAGTATCGAAGGTCGCGATGGTGCCGCCCTTGCCGTGATAGCGAAGCTGCATCGTCGCTGAAGGCGAACGTTCCCAGCGTGCGAGGAATAGTTCGGCGGATTCGGAGCTGTCCGCCCACAACGCCGAAAGCGCCAGACTTTCTCCTTCCAGTTTTGGGCCGAAGAAATCCACCGCCGCCTGGTTGGCGTAACGAATCGTCCCTCCGGCCTCCACCACGAAGGCCGGCCACGCTGCGTTCTCCAGCTGAAACGTCAGGTCAGACTTCATTCGTTCAACAACTCCCGCGCAGGGCGCACGGGACCTTCAGGTTCAAGTCACGTTCCATCGCGACTCTTCGGCACGCTTCGAAATGCCTCGGGCAAAAGTTTCGAAACTTTGAAAGTTCGCACGCGCGCAGGCTTCGCCGAATCCGCGACGAACACGGTGGCATTGGGAGCGTACTCCGCGAGCAGTTGACGGCACGCGCCGCACGGAGTTGGACCTTTCGGGGCGCGAGCCACCACGGCGATGGCGGAGAAACCACTCTTGCCATCGGTCAGCGCCTTGAACAACGCCACGCGCTCCGCACAGCAGGTCAATCCGTAGCTGGCGCTCTCGACGTTCGCGCCCAAAACAATCTCCCCTGCATGCGTGAGCAGCGCAGCGCCAACTTGAAACTTCGAGTAAGGCGCGACGGCATGTTGACGCGCGGTCAGCGCCGCCGCGATCAGCTGCTTCTTAATTTTTGTCTGCATGTAGTTTCGCGAATCGTTCGATCAAGGCTGCCGCCGATTCTTTGACCCGTTCGCCCGACGCCAATACATCGGCGTGTGAAAGCAAACCGTTACCTTGTCCTGCGGCGAGATTGGTGATGCAGGAGAGTCCCGCGACGGACATCCCGCACTGTCGCGCGACGATGGCTTCGGGAACCGTGCTCATACCGACGGCGTCCGCGCCGAGCCGGGCGAACGCGCGAATCTCCGCCGGCGTTTCGTAACTGGGCCCGCTGACGGCGAGGTAAACTCCCGATCGCATTCTCACGCCGGTGCCGCGCGCGGCTTTGCGGAGCAGTGAGCGCAGTTTTGGATCGTAAACTTCCGTCATGTCCACGAACCGTTCGCGACCGGGGGCCAGTGGGCCGCGCAGGGGATTCGTGCCCATCAGGTTGATGTGGTCATCGAGAATCATGAAGTCGCCTGGACGGAAGCTGCGATTGATCCCGCCAGCGGCGTTGGTCAGAGCACTGTCGAAATTCCAAACTCCGCCAGCACGCGCATCGGAAAGGTGACGGTCTCCAGAGTGTGACCTTCGTAGAAGTGAGCCCGTCCGCTCAACACGCAAACCGGTGCGTCTCCGAAATGCCCCATGAATACCGAGCCGACGTGTCCGCCCACGCTGGGTTTCGGAAATCCGGGAAGCTTGGAACACGGAATCTTGACCTCTACCCGCATCCGCTGCGTCGTATGCCCGAATCCGCTACCAAGCACAATGGCGAGCGTGGGCCGGAGTTTAGTCAGGGAAGCAAGTCGAGAGGCTGTCTTGCCGGGTTTGATTGCTGGAGCGGCCGCAGGCTTTATGCTCATCAAGTTCAAGTTTGATGACTGGCGGGCTGGTTTCAACTTCCAAAACAGGGAAGCATCATAGCGCTATTCCTCTCTCTTGATTTCCCGGTGCACTCCACTACGCTCTCCCGACCTAGATTATGGAACTGAGCAATGATGAGATTCGTCGGTATTCGCGACACCTGATTCTGCCCGAGGTCGGCCTCGCTGGTCAGAAGAAAATCAAATCCACCAGCGTCCTGTGCATCGGCGCGGGCGGACTCGGCTCGCCGATTTCGATGTATCTCGCGGCTGCGGGCGTGGGACGCTTGGGCCTCGTCGATTTCGACACGGTGGATTTCTCGAATCTCCAACGCCAGATTGTGCACGGCACCGAAGACGTCGGACGTCACAAAGGCGAGTCAGCGCGCGACACCATCAAGAGCATCAACCCGAACGTTGACGTGGTCCTCCACAGCGTCCGCCTCTCCAGCGAGAACGCGATGGATATCATCAAGCAATACGACGTTGTGGTGGACGGCACGGATAATTTTCCGACGCGTTACCTCACGAACGACGCGTGCGTGCTGCTGAAGAAGCCAAACGTCTACGGCTCCATTTTCCGCTTCGAAGGTCAGGCCAGCGTGTTCGCGCCGCACCTGGGCGGACCGTGCTATCGCTGCTTGTATCCGGAGCCGCCGCCGCCGGGCATGGTCCCGAGCTGTGCGGAAGGTGGCGTGCTGGGCGTGCTGCCGGGCATCGTGGGCTGCATCCAGGCCACGGAAATTCTCAAGCTCGCCATCGGTAAGGGCACGTCGCTCATCGGTCGTCTCGTCCTCTTCAACGCGCTCGACATGAAGTTTAAAGAGTTGAAGCTCCGGCGCGATCCGCAATGCCCGCTTTGCGGCGACAAGCCGACCATCAAGGAGCTGATCGATTACGAACAGTTCTGCGGCATTCCGACCGAACCGGTGAACCCGGCGTCGAACCCGGACGAAGTCACCGTGCAGGAGATGAAGAAGGCTCTCGACGATCCGAAGCTCGGCATCAAGGTCATCGACGTGCGCGAGCCGGACGAATACCAGATCGCGAAAGTCAACGGCGTGCCGCTGCATCCGCTCAGCACGCTGCCGCAGACGTTCACCAACCTGGATCCGAACGTGCAGTATTACATCCACTGCAAAGGCGGCGTCCGCTCGTTGAAGGCGCTGAAGTTTCTCCGCGAACAAGGCTTCAAATACCTGAAGAGCGTGAAGGGCGGCATCGGCGCGTGGTCCGACGAGATTGACCACAACGTGCCGAAGTACTGAAGCGCTCGTTTTCTTGAACGGCGGGAGAGGAATCCAATTCTTCTCCCGCCGTTCTATTTTGCATCCTGCTCGTTGACGCCCCGGCGGTTTGCTGCTGTCCTACCGCCGTGCTGAATTCCAAACTTTCTTCCTTGGTGTTCCGCGTGATGCGTTCGCCGGCGTCGTTGGCGCTGGCGGGAACGATCGGTCTCACCGTTTCGATGCACGCGCAGAAGGTTCCTGTCATCGAAAAATCCCTCCCGAACGGCATGACGTTGCTCATGGTCGAGCGTCATGACGATCCGACCATCGCCGGCGGCTGGGTGGCGCATGTGGGCAGCGCGAACGAGCGGCCCGGCATCACCGGCATCGCGCATCTCTTCGAACACATGATGTTCAAGGGCACGCCCACCATCGGCACGAAGGATTACAAGAAGGACCTCAAAATCATCGCCGAGCAGGAGAAGATTCGCGAGGAGATGCGCAAGGAGGAGTCGAAGATGCGTGCGGCGTGGCGCAAGGGCGAGATCGACGACTTGCAGAAGCCCGAGAACAAGACCGCGCGCTACAAGGAACTGGAGACGCAGTTCAACGAACTCATCAAGCAGCAGCGGGAGATTCTCGTGAAGAACGAGTTCGATCGCATCTACACGCTTGGTGGCGCGTCGGGCATGAACGCGTTCACGTCCACCGACATCACGGGCTACTTCATCACCGTGCCGGCGAACAAGCTGGAGCTCTGGATGTGGATGGAATCGGAGCGCTTGCTGCGTCCAGTCTTCCGCGAGTTCTACGCGGAACGCGACGTCGTCTTCGAGGAACGTCGGATGCGCACTGAGTCGACGCCGCTCGGGAAGTTTGCTGAAGCATACGAGTCGATGGTCTGGACGGCGCATCCGTATCACTGGCCGACGGTCGGATGGCCGTCGGACATTCCGGCAATCTCGAAGGCTCAGGCTGACGAGTTTTATTCCCTTTATTACAGCCCGCAGAACATCACGCTGATTCTGGTTGGCGATTTCAAGGCCGCCGAAGCGGAGGCGCAGGCGCTGAAGTATTTCTCCCGCATCCCGCGCGGCAAAGTTGACCCTCCGGATGTGGTGACGCTCGAAGTCGAGCAGTTGGCCGAGAAGCGCATGTATGCCGAGGCGGAGGCGAATCCGCAGGTGGACATCGCGTGGCACACGGTGCCGTTCGGTCATCGTGATGTGTATCCGCTGAACATTCTCGCGCAGATTCTTTCCACCCGCACGGGTCGACTCTACAAGGGGTTGGTGCTCGGCAAACAGGTTGCGACCGAGGTGCAGGCCGGACCGGACACGCGCAAGTGGCACGGGATGTTTTACGTGAGCGGCGAGGCGAAGGAAGGTCGAACGCCCGAAGAAGTGGAGAAGGCAATCTACGAGGAGCTCGACAAGCTGAAGAACGAAGATGTGCCGGAGAACGAATTGCAGAAGGTAAAGAACAACTTTGCGGCCTACGAGTTCCGCCGGCTGACATCGAATATGTCGATCTTGATGCAGTTGATTCAGGCGGACGGTCACGGCGACTGGCGCGAGATCAATAACGCTGGTCCGCGGCATCAGTCGGTCACCGCGGCGGATGTCCGCCGTGTGGTGAATAAATACTTCACGAAGGAGAATCGCAACGTGGCGATTTACACGCGCAAAGCTGAGAAGCCTGGAGCGAACGCCGACATGCCTGAGCTCAGCGGCTTGAGCGATGAACAGAAGTCTGCGGTGAAAGCGATGGCGGCGCGGGTGAAGCAGGAGAAGGACGCGACCAAGCTGAAGGCGGCGCTGGCGCGTATGGCGGATGCGGAAGGCAGCGCGGATGAAAAGTTGAAGGTGATGATCCAGATTCAAAAGAAGCTCGTGCAACAACGTCTCGAGGAGTTGAAGTAACATGAAAGCGATTCAAACCCTTTGCGCCCTCGCGTTCGCGGGCGCCACGATTTGCGCGAACGCCGAAGTCTCCACCGCCAAGCCCGCGCCCGGAAAAGTTCCGGACCGTCCGGAGAAGTTGAAGCACCCGGCGCTGGTTTACGAGCCGCCGGTGCAGGAGGATTACCGCGTGCAGCTGAAGAGCGGCCCGGTTGCCTACGTCGCTGCGGATCGCGAGCTGCCTCTGGCCAGCATCGCCATCTATGTCCGCACGGGTGATTACCTTGAACCGGAGGCGAAAGTGGGCGTCACGGACCTCGCTGGTTACCTGCTGGCACGGGGCGGCACCCAGTCGAAGACGGCCGAGGAACTGGAAGAGCGCCTCGCGTTTCTCGCGGCGAATCTCAGCTCTGGCGTCGGCGATTCCCAGGGCAGCCTTTCGCTCAACTTGCTCTCGAAGGATCTCGACGAAGGTCTTGCCATCATCCGGGAATGCCTGACGGCGCCCCGTTTCCAGGAGGACAAGTTCGCGCTTCGCAAACAACAGCTCCTGCAGGACCTGAAGAAGCGCAACGACGACTCATCGGACATTGAAGCCCGCGAGCGCGAGTTTTTGTCCTACGGCGAAAAGTTTTGGCGCAACCGTTACGCAACGGAAGCAACGCTCAACTCGGTGTCGCTCGACGATGTTCGTGCGTTCCACAAGAAATGGTTTCACCCGGCGAACTTCGTCGTGACCGCGAGCGGAGACTTCGATCGCGCGGCGATGATTCAAAAGCTCGAGAAGCTTTTCGCGGACTGGCCGTTCACGGGCGACAAGGCGCCGCCGGTTCCGACGAACACGGAGTTTGCCAAGCCTGGCGTCTACCTGGTGGAGAAGGATGTTCCTCAAGGCCGCGTTTCGATTCTGCTGCCTGGAGTGATGCGCGACAACCCGGACATCTACGCCATCGCGGTCATGAACAGCGTGCTTGGCGGTGGCGGGTTCACCTCGCGCATCATGAACCGCGTGCGTTCGGACGAAGGCCTCGCCTACTCCGCGTTCTCCAGCTTCCGCGGCGGCACTTACTACCCGGGGATCTTCTTTGCGGGGTTCCAATCCAAGTCCCGCACCGTGGCGTATGCGTCGAGCATTGTCATTGAGGAGATCAAACGCATCGCCGCAGAGCCGGTGACGGCAGAGGAATTGAACACCGCCAAGCGCAGCTTCATCGACACCTTCCCGCGCAGCTTCTCGACGAAGGGCCAGACGGTGAACGCGTTCGCGCAGGATGAGTTCACTGGGCGCTACCCGAAGGAAGCGGATTACTACAAGAAGTACCGCGGCCGGATCGAGGCGGTGACGGCGACGGACGTCCAGCGAGTGGCGCAGAAGTATCTCGATACTTCGAAGCTCGTCATTCTCGCGGTGGGCCAGAAGGAGGAGATTCTCAAGGGCCACCCGAACCATCCCGTGACTTTGAAATCGCTCGCTGGCGACAAGGTTACCGAGTTGCCGCTTCGCGACCCGCTGACGATGAAGCCGATGGCGAAATAGCTGCGGAATTGTTTTAGCGAAGGCCGCGACGGGGAAAAACATGACCCGTCGCGGCCTGCTTGTTCGAGCGGTTACTTCTTGCAGCAGGAGGCGCAGTCCGTGCCACAGCACTTGGCGCAGGCTTCGGCGCCCTGTTTGCAGCAGGCTCCATCGCAACCCTTGCCGGCATGCTGGGTGGAGGCGCATCCAATCAAGCTGAGGGACGCGAACGCGATGATGGCGCTGAGGATCAGTTTAGTTTTCATTGTTACTTTCGTTTCTTGTGGGTGTTTGCATTATCCCGACGACTTTCCCACATTCATCGTCAGGAAATTCAACCTGTCAAACGCGACGGCTCGAGACGCTATGGGAATCAAGGCGTCGAGGCGCTGATTGACGGGGGCATTGCCAGGAGCAAAGCCAGTTTGGATTTCATGGGACGGATCGGATTCGCGGAAACGGGCTGACAGGGGCACGGATCTCCAGTCATGGAGGACGCGGAGAGACATTGCGGACCTACTGCGCGGGAATCAAATCAGCAGAATGCAGAAGAGTTGATGGAGGGAAGTCGCTGAAGGAGAAAGAGGGACAGTGGGGGCGCTGGCGTGCGTCGCGAGAGGCTTCGTGTCCACTTCGCCACTCACTGAGTGGGTTGGCCGGGCAACTCTCTCAGATTCTACGGACGATTCTTGAGCCGCGACGGGTGTGGGCGCTGGAGCCGGCACTGTGCGAGGAGTCGCACAGCCTGTACTGCCGCACGAGCAGCACTGACACACTGTTTCCTGCTCGACCGAGTGCGGCGCCAGCGCAGCCATGCCCTGCGCAAGCAGGAGCATCATTGCGAAGAGGATGTTTAAGGTGGCGCGCATCTGGAGAACAGCCTAGCTGCTGATCGGTTGGACGGAGGGTTCGCTTGAATCGTTCAATGAAAGTCCGGCTACCATCTCATCAACTGCGCAATGAGGACGGCGACGGCCGGATCGTCTGGGAAGATGACGGGCAAGTCCTTGGTGCGCACCGTTCGATCGCCGGCGCGGCGACATTTCACTTTCACCGGGCATCCACAAGCGCTGTAGAGGAACGTCACTTCATGTTCGGCGCCTTCCTTCCACACGTCGCCCACGGGGACCCCGAGTTCCTTGACGCCCGCTTCCAAAATAGAGCTCGGATTGCGTGAGCCGTCGATGGTGAGGAGGCGACCAGAGCCATCATCGAGCAGGATGGTGAGCGCGTTTCCAGCAAATGTGCTCGTGGTATTCGTCGTTGGAATGATTTTGCTGCTCCACAAGGTTTCGCCGGTGCGTTTGAAAACAAGGGAGCCAACCCCCGGACGCTCCATGCTCACATGCATCGACATGTGAAGCTTCTTTCCGTCAGGCGTTGGTTCGCCGTAAGCGTCAAGGATCGCAAAGACGCGTCCGGTGCCGCCATCCGGCTGATGACGACGTTCGATCTGCTGAATCGCTTCGGCGATGGTCGGTGGCGGTCCGCCGAAGTCGAGCTCCACGGTGACCATCAATGCCGTGTTGACCTCGGCAGTGGTTAGTGACTTGGCCGCCAACACGGCGTTGGAACCAGTTGGTGTGTCCTTCACGACCGGCAACCCCGGCTTGCGATTGAAGGCGTAGACCGCCAGGCCGACTGCGATCAGGGCGACGGCCGCGATCACAATGGCCGCCGAATGATTTCGGGAGCCCGCCGGGGTCTTGGGGCGGCTGGTTTTCGCCATGAGCTGTTGCCAGTGAAGCCGTGGTTACTTCGCCTTCTTCTTCTCGGCGGCTTCGATCTTCGCGACGTACTTCGCGGCGTCTTTCTTGAATCCCTTCAGGCAGGACTTGCAGCACAGCTTCACTTCTCGTCCTTCGTGAACAAAGCTGTAGGGCTTCATTCCCGGGTCGGCGCCGATCTTCTCATCCGAGACGATGCAGGTGTCGAGCGGGTAGGGCTTGGCTTTCTTCTCCTCCGCGGCGTTCAAGCTGACTGCGGCGACAAGCGTCGTGACGAGAATGGCGGAGAATCCGATCTGTGAGAGGTATTTTGGCGTTTTCATTTTCACGTTCTTTATACGTTTGATTCGGGCAATTCACTCAAAAACTTTCCAACGAACCCATCATGATGGGACGAAACCTCGGAGTCCATCGTCAGAAGCCGTCGAGTTTCAAGCCGTTGGATTGAGGGGAGTCGAGCTTTCCGCCACTCCGGATCGGGTCGACACCGCGCTGGCAACTTTCCACCGTCGGGACGATACTGGACGCAATGATATGCCTATGAAAACGCCCGTCCGGCTTCCGTGTCTTGTCATCCTCTTTGCCGCGCTCGTTTCCGTTGGCTGCACCCACAGTTCCCTGCGAAGCGCCCGCAGCGGCCCGTCGACGCTCCCGCCGGAGATTGCGTCGGATTATGCTTACGCGAAGGAAACCAGTTTTGACGCGAAGGAAAAGGTCATCGACGAAGCTTCGAAGTACGTTGTGCGGCGCGTGCAGTTGAAACCGCCGGGTGAAAGCGCGGACTCGAAACGCCGCATCACAGTCGAATTGTTTCAGGTGCGCAGTGCGGAGAAATCCCCGGTCGTGATGGTTCTCCCAATGTCAGGCGGAGGCTACGGAGTTGAACGCCACTTCGCTTCCTACTTCGCGGGACGCGGCTATTCGGCGGCGATTGTGCATCGCGACAAGATTCCCAAGGACCAGCAGATGATTGAGAACCTCGACCCGATGATTCATCGGATGATCCTCGATCACAAACGGGTCATCGATTGGATCGAGACTCAGTCTGGGTTGGACGGGTCGCGAGTGGGTGTCTTCGGCATCAGCATGGGCGGCATCAAGGGCGCCATGCTCGCACCCTTGGAGAATCGAATTCGCGGGGCGATTCTTGGACTCGCTGGCGGCGACATTCCGCATATCCTCGCTCATTCGACGGAGCCGGGATTGGTGAAGAAGCGCCAGGAGTTCCTGAAGGAACGAAACCTCTCGCCCGATCAAGCCGAGGCCGAGCTGAGGAAGATCATCAAACGGGATCCCTTGGTGTATGCGCCGTATGTGGACCCGAAGAAGGTGATGTTGATCATTGCCCGCAGCGATGACGTGGTCCCGACCGCCAAGGGACTTGAGCTCAAAGAGAGAATGGGAAACCCCGAAACCATCATGCTGCCCGGTGGACACTACACCGCGGTCCTGAGCATTCCCTACATCAAGAGCCAGTCATTCGAGTTTCTCGAGAAGTGTTTTGCGCCCGGTTCCGCGGTGGCGAAAACGAAGTCCGCGGGTGGATTGAGCCGGGTCAATGCGGGCAAACGTTGAGAGTCTTCCGTCTTGCGCCGTCCCAGCATTCAACGGGCGAGTCGGAGAAGATTGACGCGCCCCGTAGTAGAGGAATGGTCTCAAATAACCCACCATTCGATATAGAGAATCACTTTTTCACCGTCCTCGGTGAGTATCACATGAAGGTAATTGCCAGGGCCTATAAATCTTTGGCGATCGACCAAAGGCTTCGTGCCTTTGGGAATCCACCAAGTCACCTTTCGTCCCCATCGTCTCCATGTTATGAATGTTGCCATCGTTCTCGATTGCGGAAAGTGTCTTGATCAAGTCCGCCGTAGAGTTTTGCGGAATCTCAATTTTCGCGATTAAGGCGGGGTCAATGGGAGGCTTGTAGTAAAAGTTCAGTCCTCGGGCGCCCGGCGGAAGCGCAATTCCAGTGTCGGACTGGATTCTTTGAAGCGTCCGCGAGTCGAAGCTTTTGCTGTCCAACTCATACTGCTGGGCGTCGCGACCGCATCCTAGAAAGACCAATACAGTCGGGATAACTAGGACGAGAGTTCTCATCGTGAGCGATGCTGGCTTACCTCAATCAACGTAGAGAAACTCGTTCGCGCTCAGCAGTGCCTGGCAAAGGCTGGAGAGCGGCTGCATCTCGGGCGCGACTTTGGGCGCCTTCTTCTTGTCGTCCTTCTTCGCCTTGCCGTCGCTCGGCGGTTCGATGGACTTCAAGTGATCAGCCTGTTCCCGGAGAAACGCGCTCGCGTCAGCCAGTTCTGTCGACGAAGGCTTCCGCCCAAAAGCGACGTCCCATGCCAGAGCGATTTGCTTCTGAACGCCCTCGCCCGCTTCCTTCTTTAGCCGTGAAGCGAAGCGCGCGGCTTGATCGAGCGTGAACTCGCTGTTCATCAGCGTCAGCGATTGCGTCGCCACGGTGGAGGATTGTCGCTTCTCGCAGTTCACTTCCATCACGGGAGCGTCGAAGCTGTTCAGCATCGCCAGCGGACGACTCCGCCGCATCTGGATGTAAACGCTGCGACGAAACTCCTCGCCGTTTAGCGCCACATCCACCGGCATTTTGTTGTCGCCTTGCGTCTTGTCCTCACCCACGACGATTTGGCCGTGAATGTCGGGGCGCACGGGAACGGGTGTTCCGAACATCTTGGTGTTCAGCGAACCGCTCGCCGCGAGCATTGAGTCGCGGATGACTTCAGCGTCCAGTCGCAGGATGGGCTTGCGCCAGTAAAGACGGTTCTCGGGATCGCGCTGGTCGAACTTCGCGTTACGTGCCGATGACTGCCGGTAGGCCGTCGACGTCATGATCAGCTTGTGCAGACGTTTCATCTGCCAGCCGTTTTGCATGAAGTCGCTCGCCAGCCAGTCGAGGGAGTCGGGATGTGATGGTCTTTCGCCCATCATGCCGAAGTCCGTTGGCGTGTTCACCAAGCCGCGTCCGAAGTGATGCAGCCAGACGCGATTCACCAGCACGCGCGCCACGAGTGGATTCGTCGGACTGGTCAGCCATTTCGCGAAGGCCAGACGTCGTCCGCTGGTCTGCACGTCCGCTTCCTTCGCGAGAAAGCGCGGTCCGTGTCCGGTTGGCGCGAGCACGCTCAAGCCGCCGGGTTCGACCGCTTCCTTCGGTTGCTTCGGATCGCCGCGGTGGAACAGGTAGGTGACCGGAACTTTGTCCGATGGTTCCGTCAGCACGCTCACGAAATCTTCCGGCGGCTTGCGTCCGCGAATCTCCCCGATCTTCGCGTCCATTGCCTTCAAGTCGTCTGCGGCCTTCTGGTTGTATTGATAGAGGACGCCCGCGTTGATGTTCACGCTCGGGTTGTCTGCGAGCAGTTTCTTCTGTTCCGGCGTGCGCTTGTCTTTCGGCGCGTCGAACGCTTCACGGAGCTTCGCACGCAGTTCGGCGTCGAACTTCTCCAAGTGCTTCGTCAACGCCTCGTCGATGTATTGCTTCTGCTTCGCGGCTTTTTCGTCGGAGAGTTTCTTCGCCTCCGCCTCGACGTCCGCGGCCTTTTTCCGGTCCGCGTCGGTGTAGAGGGAAACGAGCCGTTGGTCGGGCGTCTTCCAGCGCTTCGGATCGTAGGCCGGCTCCAGCACGGCGCGCATCCGGTAATAATCCGTCTGCGGAATCGGATCGTAACGATGGTCGTGGCACTGCGCGCAGCCGACGGTCAGACCGAGCAGGGAGGTGGAGACGATCTTGATGGTGTCGGCGACGACTTGATTGCGCACCGCGTCGATGTCCGCCACAGCGGGTGTCGCGCTGCCGTCGGCGCTCATGCGGAGAAAACCCGTCGCGATGAGCAGCTCGCGCTTCTTCTCGTCTTCGAGCACGGCGCGCGTGTCGGCCTGCGTGATGCGCGCCAGTTCATCGCCCGCCAGTTGCTCCGTGATGAAGCGATCGAACGGCTTACCTTCGTTGAACGAGCGGATGACGTAGTCGCGATACTTGTAGGCGTAAGCGCGCGGCGGATCGGCGTCGCTGTAGCCGTCCGAATCCGCGTAGCCCGCGACGTCGAGCCAGTGCCGTCCCCAACGCTCGCCGTAGTGCGGTGAGGCGAGCAGTCGATCGATTAACTTCTCATACGCGTCCGGCGAAGTATCCGCGAGGAACGCCGCCGTCTCGGCGGGCGTGGGCGGCAGGCCGATGAGGTCGAAATGCGCGCGGCGGAGCAGCGTAATCTTTTCCGCGTCCGGCGAGAACGCGACTTTCTGTTTCGCCATCGCGGCGATGAGAAAGGCGTCAATCGGCGTGCGGGCGCGGTCCTTCTTTCGGGTCGCTGGAACGGGCGGATGTTGAATCGGCTGGAACGACCAGAAGGCGCGTTCCTCCTCGGTGATGCCGCTGCCCTGACCAATCTCCGTCGGCTCCGGCCGCGCCGTCTTCGCGCCGGAATTGATCCAGCGCTTGATGAGCGCCACTTGCTCGGGCGCGAGCTTCTTGTCGCGCTTCGGCATCTCGCCGCTGTGCGTGAGCTTGAAAAGCGCGCTGCGGTCCGCCTTGCCGGGGACGATGACCGGACCGTTCTCGCCGCCTTGCAACATCAGCCGGCGCAAGCGCAGGTCGAGACCGCCCTTGAGCTTCTCGCCCTCGCCGTGGCAGTCGAAGCAGTTCGCTTTGAGAATCGGGCGGATGTCCTTCTCGAACGTCAGGGCCGGGGCGGCGTGCGACGACAACGCAACGAAGGTCAGCGTCGCTGCGAGAGTCCCGATGAGAAATCGTTGCCGCTTCATGCCTGACGCAAAATTTCCTTCACCACGCGGCACGGCTTGCCATCGGTGATGCGCTGTTCCTGGCCGTTCTGGTGGTAGATGAGCTTGTTGTGATCGAGCCCGAAGAGATGCATCAACGTGGCGTGATAATCATTCGGGCTCACCGGATTCACCACCGCCTTGTGGCCAAACTCATCCGTCTCGCCATACGTCATGCCGCCCTTGAATCCACCGCCTGCCACCCAGCTTGTGAAGCCCTGGCCGTTGTGATCGCGGCCAGCTTTCTCCGCCGCGCCGTGATTCTCCGTCACCGGCAGTCGTCCGATCTCGCCGCCCCAATGCACGATGGTCGTGTCGAGCAGGCCGCGCGCTTTCAAATCCTTCACCAGCGCGGCGGATGGTTGATCCGTCTTGCGGCAACACGTCGCGAGGTTGCTCTTGATGTTCTCGTGCGTGTCCCAGATTTGCCCGTTCACGAAGAGCTGCACAAAGCGCACGCCGCGCTCAACGAGGCGTCGGGCGATGAGGCAACGCGTGCCGTATTCGCGCGTCTCGTTGTTATCCAGGCCATAGAGTTTCTTCGTCGCCTCGCTCTCACCGGAAATATCCAGCGCCTCCTTCGCCGCCGTCTGCATGCGCGCGGCCAGTTCGTAGCTGGCGATGCGCGCCTCCAAATCATTCTCGCCCGGATGCCGCGACAGATGTTCGCGATTCAACTTCGCGAGGAAGGCAAGATTCTGCTCCTGCAACGCGCCCTTCAAATGCGGCGGCGGTTCGAGATTGAGAATGCGCGGCTCGGCGCTGCGAACGATCGTTCCTTGAAAGAGCGGCGGCATCCAGCCGTTCGACCAGTTGCGCACGCCGTCCACGGGATGCCCGCCCGGATCGGTCAACACCACGTAGGCCGGCAGACTCTGACTCTCCGAGCCGAGACCGTAGGTGAGCCACGAGCCGAGCGCGGGGCGGCCCGGCTGCGCCTTGCCCGTGTTCATGAACCAAATCGAGGGCTCGTGCCCGTTGATGTCCGTGTGCATCGAGCGGATCACTGTCACGTCATCCACAATGCTGGCAAAATGCGGCAGCAACTCCGACACATCCGTGCCGCTCTGGCCGTGCTTGCGGAACTTCCACGGGCTGCCAAAGAGCTTCTTGCTCGCGCGATCCACGAAGCTGAACGTGATGTCCCCCGGATAATCCTCGCCGCTGCGTTTGGTCAGCTCCGCCTTGGGATCGAAGAGATCGATGTGACTCGGGCCGCCGTGCATGAAGAGCGAGATCATCGCGCGCGCTTGCGGACGAGCAGGCGTGATCTTCTCCTTCATGTCGAACGACTGCGGCCCACGCGGAATGGCCGGTGGCGTCGCCAGCAAATTCTCCTGGCGCAACATCCACGCCAGCGCCACGCCGCCGACGCCCATCGCATTGCGCATGAGGAAACGGCGTCGCGACCAGCGGTCCAGAAATTCATCACCAGGATTGAGAGGCATCTTCATCGGGCTTAGGCACAAGTATGGACGATGCCGGTGGCCGGGGTCATTCAAAAACAACCGGGTAGTGCAGAGCTCCAGCGCAGGCTGTGACGAATGACAGCGCATGCTGAGCGACGCGAATCCACTGCGACTGGACGGATGCTCATAGCCACGAAACCGTTCTCCACCACGATCTCGAGCCTCGAGGAGCACCTCCCGACGGTCGGCTGGCGTCCGTAGACACTTTTGGACACCTCCCGACTGTCGGCTGAGGCTACCCGGTGTAGGGCGACTGCGGCCGGCCAGACACCAAAGCCCCCCGTTGCAGCTCGACCCTCACGGGCAAACTTAGAACCCGAAACCTGCCTCCTGAATCCCAATCCCGCCTACGATGAGTGCGCGCCGGGCAAACCACGGAATCGGGCAAACTTTTTGACGAAACTTCCCGCCAATGCTTAAACTGACTCCATGAAAAGGAAGCAAAGCCCGCTTTGCGCTGGAACCAATCAATACCCAAGAGTATTGACGAAACCTGGCTCGATCCTCTGTTAACTCAAATTGGCCATGGCGGACAATTTCGACGAACTAGACAGCCGGCTCACAAAGTTCCCCCCTGAACTTGATGAACTTGACGACAGGCTTCAGTTGCGCGAATCAGAGTTCTTCTGGCCACACGAGCTGGTTGTCGTCGATGTGACTCGGACGATTGCTTTTCTTGAGGGCGAAGGGCTTTACGCATTCTGGTCTGCTGATCTGAATCAGAAGCGGATCATCAAATCGTTCAGGAAGATTGGAGCGGTCGCGGCCGCAAATTTGTTGGCCGAGTCCCAGTGGGCTGAGCCTCTCATTAAGCACGGAGACTATGATAGGCGCAAAGAAGAATTCGGCGACGAGCGGTTTACCGAATTCCGCCGAATCGAATCCCAACTATTCGAAGCCTTCAAGGATGTTCCGTCGTTGGCATTGCGGTTTGCTAAGGCGAAGGGAGTTAAAGGGGAGCCATTGAATGGGATCGGAAGACTGCTTGCTATCGCCACCTTCCCCTTCCGAGTCCTGCTTCCAGCCTTTCTTGAGGGTGTGAGAGACGAGCTGCGCAACCCATCAATCGACCCGAATACGCTTCCGATCATACCTCGAGATGCGATTACTGCAGGGCACTCCAAAATTTGTTTTGGTGTGGTGGAGGCTGGATTGATCCGCATGGACCTCGATATTCCGTTACGGTATTCGAATATTATGAATTTAGATCCTGACGATGGGGTCTCGTGCCTCCATTTCGAGGGGTATGAATTCCCGTGCAAGTCGATTGCAGAGCTTGCCGGAAAGACGTTTGACGAGAACGCTCTGTCCGAGAACTCAAGTTACCACCGCGGGGAATTGAAGCTTGCCGGTCGTAGCATTGGCTGCGACATCCATCGCATCTCCTTTGATCAGGTCGGCAAGGATCAAATTAAACTCTCATTAGCGGTGTTCTGCTGGTTCTACAGCTACCGCCTTGCTCAGAATGCAACGGTGGAATTGACAACGAATGCGATAATGACAACCGAACAGCAGAGGAGCTGAAGTTGGCTTCCAAATATTCCGGCGAGGCGAGTCGGACGGTTCGGATAATTTGCGAGCGGCTGTTGCAGCCGACCGGGCGTTTCCGGCGGCGGTCGCTGAGTTTGGACTTTCGACAGTATGAGGCCTGACACGAAATACTATGTAGCCCAGTTGATTTGCGTGCCCGCTGTGATGCTGCCGTCTCTTTTAAACGCCCTTTTCCTTGGTGGTCTGCTCGCTGGTTCAATCGGTGATGGAGGACCGGTGGGAGTGGGTGTGATTTGTGGTTTGGTTGGCTACGCCACCTATCGGATGACATCCTTTGCCACGGGTTGGATAATCGAGCAGCTTGGCCTGCTGCCAAGGAACGCGTGGCGATTCTATCCAAATGCCACATCTTGGGGCGGCTACTTGAAAAAGACAGGGGCACTATGGACCCGAGAGTGATGAGGGCGAACCGTCAATCCTTTGGTCGCTCTATCCAGAGATGAAGACGCGAACGAAACGGCTTTTGGTGGGCTTTGCCGCGGTGGTTGGCCTCGCAATCGTCGTAATGGTGGGATTTTTTAAATATGTGATGCGGTCATTCGACCAGTCATTACAGCCAGTGACCGATCTTGCTCGGTATCCTGAGATTAAGGCTCAGTGGTCGACCAATTTGGTGAGTCACTTTCCTGCAGCCGCACCTGATTCTGCCGTTTTCTATTTTCAGGCGGGTTTCCTCCAAGGTGGTTCTTCCCTGCAACTCAAGGTTTCAATGTCAGACTCAGAAATTGCGAGCGAGCTGAGTAAGATTTCAAACAACGTTCTGGCGACTTATCACGGTGGAAACGTGAATGTTCATGCAAATGAAACGAACGGGATTCCCACGACCTTCTTTTTCACCAACGAAACAAACGATCATACATTTCCAGGCGACTATGCCGTCATGGTTATCAAGGCCGATCGGCGGGGCGGAAATTCATCATGGAATCACGGAGCCACGGCTGGCGTTGCTGTGAGCACACAGAGACACGTAGTCGTCTATTGGGCCGAGGACTGGTAGAAATCGTGCAAGTCGTTTCGCGAACCTCCGCCGCTCGCAGCGGCTGAATGGGTAGTTACGAAATGGGCGCTGATTTAATCCGTCACAGCTCCACCGTCTTGCTGCCGGCGCGGGCGGAGTCGTAGCAGGCGGTCATCACTTGCTGGGTCTTGAAGGCGAGCGTGGGCCAGATCTCGTTCTTCTTGCCGAGGGCGATTTGTTTGGCGAAGTCGCGGAAGAGGTTTGTCTCCTGGGAGGTCGGGTGGCTGTTGCTGTATTCAGGAATGGTCAGGCGACGGCGGCGTTCCTCCATGTTGAAGTCGCAGCCGGCGACGTTGAACTTCGCGTTGTTGAGGTCGAACCCAATCTCGTTCCCAAAGAAGGGCAGGACGAAATCCGCGATGCGCACGTAACCCTTGGTGCCGCTGACGGTGATCCATTGTTCGTCGTGCGCGCGGAAGGAACAGTAGAAGCCGCAGGAGACTTCGTCGTCGAAGAAGAGTTCGCCGGAAAATTCCGTGGGCACGGCGGCAGGGCTGCCGGGCGGAGTGACTTCGCTGAGAATGCGGCCGGTGACTCGCCGGGGGAGTTGCTCGTTGCGCGCCCACAGTGCGAAGCGGATGCAATACCAGCCGAGGTCGCCGAGGCAGCCGTAGGGTTCGAGCACGCTGTTCGCGCGGATGTTGCTGGCGAAGAAGTTGTCGTCCGCGAGGAAGCTGAAGGAGGAATGGATGCGGCGCATCTGGCCGAATTGTTCCGCGTCGTTGAACGTGTCGCGCAGGGCGTTGAGGCGCTGGCTGTGCATGAACATGACGCCGTCCATGAACTGCACCCGTTGCTGGCGGCAGACGTCGAGCATCTCGGTGAGTTCGGCCATGCTCGCGGCGCAGGGTTTCTCGCAGATGATGTGTTTGCCGGCGATGGCGGCTTTGATGACCCATTCCTTGCGCAGGCCGGTGGGCAGCGGGATGTAAACGGCGTCGACTTCGCGATCGGCGAGGAGTTCGTCGTAAGTGCCGTAGGCTTTGGGCGTGGTGGGGAACGGCGCTTCGGTCTGGCATTCGTCGATGAACTTCCGGCTGCGTGCGGCGTCGCGACTGGCGACGGCGACGACGGCGGAATTGCCGGAGTTGCGGATGGCCTTCCAGTTTTTGCGGGCGATGTTCGCGGTGCTGAGGATGCCCCAGCGGAGTGTGGTATCGGTCATAATGCTTATTCGTGGGCGGTGCCGGCGGATTCAGCGTTCAGGCGCTGGCGCTCGGCGATTTTGGCGAAGGGATAGTAGACAGCCATCGCCAGCGCAATCGAGACGGCGCCCCAGACGGCGGCCTTCCAATCGCCGCCGGTGACGAGGTAGTGGCCGATGATGGGCGGGGTGGTCCACGGGACGTTGACGAAGGGCTTGTGGATGATGCCCCAGTCGATCAGCAGATAGGAACCGGCGGTGAGGAGCAGGGCGTTGAGGATGTAAGGCACCATGAAGATCGGGTTCAGCACGATGGGGAAGCCGAAGAAGATCGGTTCGTTGATCTGAAAGATCTGCGTGGGCAACGAGACGCGGCTGACCTTGCGGAAGCCGGGCTCCTTCGAGTTCAGCATGATGAGCGCGAGCGCGATGGTGGCGCCGGTGCCGCCGACGTTGACGAAGGTGGTGAAGAAGCCGTTCGCGGTGACGTAGGGCAGGGGAACGCCCTGAGTCGTCGCTTCGACGTTCGCGGCAAGGAACTGGAGGAAGATGGGTGCGACGATGGCGTCCATGGTGTTGTCGCCATTGATGCCGACCGACCAGAGCATCGTGACGAGGAATGCGTAAACGAGAATGCCGGGCAGCGTGTTCAGCGCGAAGACGAGCGGCTTGAACGCGGACTGCACGAGTTCATTGATATCCACGCCGAGGACGAAGCGAATGACCCAGAACACCACGACCAGGAAGAACATCGGGGTGAGCGAGAGGAACGATTCGGAGACGACGGGCGGGACGTTCGCGGGAAGTTTGATGACCAGGTTGGCGTCGTTGAACGATTTCTGGACGCGCACGGTGACGAGCGCGATGAGGATCGCGGTGAACAATCCCTTCGAGCCCAGGCCATCCATCGAGAACGACTGGTCCTTGAGTTGAATCTGGATGAGCAGGAAGACGAGCGTGGCCATGGTCGCGCTGACGATGGCTTCCTGCTTGAAGCGCTTGCCGAGATCGTAGCCGATGGCGAAGCAGACGAAAACGGCGAGCAGCCCGAACGTGGCAGTGACGGGAACTTGGAGGAGATTCAGATACGGTTCGACGCGCTGTTCCCAACCGCGAAACGGCAGATACGAGATCACCATGAACAACCCGCCGATGATCGTCAGAGGCACCACGGAAACCATCCCGGCGCGAATGGCGGACAGGTAGGTGTTTTCGCTGAGCGCGTTGAGCAGGCTCACGAATCGTTTGTTCAGAACGACGTTGCCCGCGCTCATGATCGTGTCCCCGGTGCAATGACATCAGCGTCGTCCCTTCAGCGCATGTCGGTTCTCGTAAATCTTCTCGAAAGCGCGCGCGATGTCGTCCATGTCCGAACGTGGTCCGAGGAAGATGCTTTGCTCGAACCAGATGGTCTGCTCGCGGCAAAGCAGATCGCTGTTCGGCAAATGCGCGTGCTTGTAATCGAGCCGCGCGGCGGACTTCGGCAGATACGGAGCGAAAGCTTTGTTGCCGAAGAGCGGCTGTCGTGGGAGCGACACGACGTAGCCTCCGGAGCACGGGATGCCTTCCGCCTGCAGCGCCTTGAGGACGGTGGCGCGGGATACGCCGAACTCCTCGGCAACGACGCGCATCATGAAGAGATGGTAGCTGTGACGGTCGCAGCCCTTGATGCGACGTTGCGGATACAGGCCGGGGAACTTCGCAAGCCTGGCGGCGAGATGTTGCCCGTTGGCGTCGCGTTTCTTCGTCTGCGCTTCGAGGCGGCTGAGCTGGCAATTGAGAATCGCGCCCTGAAATTCGCCGAGGCGGTAGTTGCCGGACATCACATGATGTTCGTACCAGAGACCGCCGGGAATGCGGCCGCAGCTGTGAATCGACCGGCAGGCTTCTGCCAGCTCCCTGTCGTTGGTAGTGATGAGGCCGCCTTCGCCTGAAGTGAGGTTCTTGCTCGATTGAAATGAGAATGAACCAAGGTGGCCAATCGATCCGGCGGGACGCTTCTTGTAGATCGCGCCGTGCGCGTGCGCAGCATCTTCAATGACCACGAGCTTGTGCTTTCGCGCGATGGCCATGATGGCGTCCATGTCCGCCGGTTGTCCGGCGAAGTGAACCGGGATGATGGCGCGGGTACGCGGCGTGATAGCAGCTTCGACGGCTTTTGGGTCGAGATTGAAGGTGTCGAGTTCCACATCGGCGAAGACGGGAATGGCGTTCGACTCGACGACGGCGGATGCGGTGGAAAGAAACGTGTAGGGTGGAACGATGACTTCGTCGTCGGCCTGAATGCCGGCGGCCATCAGCCCGATGCGCAGCGAGACGGTGCCGTTCACAACCCCGAGCGCGTGATTGCATCCGTGCATCTTCGCGAAGCGTCGCTCGAACTCGGCGACTTCCGGTCCGTGGAGGCGACCCCATTTGCCGCTGCGGAGCGTCTTCAGCAGCCGCTTCTCCTCGGGCTTGCCGAAGAGGGGCCACGCGGTGAAGGGCCGTTTGCGAAGCGGTGTGCCGCCGAGCAGCGCGAGTTTTTGAGCCATGCTGAATTCTGTTCTGTTGGGACGTCCCGGAGATGAAGTCAAGGAAGCGCCCTGCGTGCAATCTCGAAACGCGAACTGCCGAAGCTGAGTCCGGCGCTCCGGCTGATTATTGAGCTTCGTGCGATGGAGTGATGGAGCGCGGAGCATTGCTCCGCTCGAATGGCGCACGTCCGGGCGGAGCAATGCTCCGCGCTCCGAAGACATGAAGAGCTGTCACTCCGTTGCACGAGCCTCAATAGTTGCGCAGTGATTTGCCCATGTAGACGCAGCCATCCTTGCCTTCGCCGACGCGGATGAGTTCGCGGAAGCCGAGCTTGGCGTAGAAACCGAACGCTGGCGTGTTGAGCATGCTCACGCCGAGATGGGTGCCGGGCGAGCCGCGGTCGCGCAGTTTGTCCATTACTTGCTCCAGCATGCGTCGACCAAATCCCCGTCCTTGAGCACGCTCCAACAGGTCGATGTGAAGGTGCGAGGGATAAAGTTCGTAAGGCTCCGGCGTGAAGTAATCCGGATGATGGTACCAGCTGTGGACGTTCTGGACACGGGTCCACGTCGCGGGGTCGCCTGTCGGCTTTGGAAACTGGGCGCAGAGCTTCGTACGCCATTCGGTTTCGTAACGATGATAAAAATTCCGCGAATCGAACGCGCCCAACGCGTAGCCGCACACGCCGAGTTCGTCATCGAGGATCAGGCTGAGCTCGGGTTCGAAAGTGAGATAGGGTCCGACGAAAATGCGGCCGAGCGCATCAGGATCTTCACGGTAAAACGGCTCGCCGTCCTGCCCGAAGTTCCCGGTCTTCATGCAGACGTGGTAGGCGCCGGCCTGCTCGTCCGGGCGCGCGAGGCGGATGGTGAATTCACTCATGGGGCAAAGCGGAGGGTGTGAAGCTGCCGTCGGGATGTGGTAGGAGCAGCCGTTGCAGGCGCGGGACGAAACCGCCGCGATAAGTTCCCGGCAGGTGGAAGTCGGAACTGCATGCCGCGTCCGGCAGTTTGCCGTCGCCCTTGCCGGCAACGTAGCGATCGAGCAGGTCGAGTTCTTCGCGCAGTTCCCAAATGCGCCGGCTGAGCGCGTAGAAGAGCGGGCGGTTCTTGAGTTCCGTGAGCCGCGCACAGAAGTCGCGGAAGCGTTGCGTTTGGGCGCGAACGGTTGCGGCGTCGGGTCCCCACTGCGACGGATGTTTGCTCAGTAGAGTTCGCGAGGATTGGAAAAACGCGTCTGCGGTGGCACCATCCTCGAACGGCAGATAGTAGCAGTCGCCGAGCAGCAACAAGTCGTCGAACGCGATGGGTTGGCTGACGGTTTCAAAATGCGCGCGCCATTCGCGTAGCGCGGAGAGGTAGGCGGCGCGAGGATCCCATTTCCGACTCGCCTGCATAAACGCACCGAGCGTGCGGAAAGGAATGAAGTTCAGCGCGAACTCGCAGTTGGGATTGAGCAGGAGGCCGGTGAGTTCGGAACGCAGTTCCGGCGCCCGACCGGCGTAGGGACCGCAGAAGAATCGGCGTCCGTCGTAGTCGTTGGCGTGGAGATTATCCCAGATGATTGGTTTGCGGCGGAGGAGCGTTTGAAGTTCGCGAATGTGCGGAACCGTAATTTCGCGCGAGATGATTTCGGGTCCGGTCCAGAAGATGTCAATCTCGGGCAGGAGTTCGCGTCCGACGGTTTCGAGGTAGCCCGCGCCGCCGAGCTGTCGTTCGGCCATGCGTCCGCAGTACGGCGTGGGGCAGAACAGGAAGCGACCGTTCGTGCCTCGCTCGTGAAGCCAGCGGAAGAGGTCGTTGGTCACGGCGCATTGGGCGGAAGCGAAGGAGCCGAAGCGTTCGCGATCCGCGTCGCTCATGCGGTCCGGGATGTCGTCGAAAAGGAGCGCGAAATTCTCGCAGCCGATGGATCGCATCTGCTCAAAGCGCTCTTTGAGACGGCCAACCTCTGATGAATCGCTGTAGCGGATATCGAGGCCGGGACTGAGCGCGTAGATGAAGCGGAGACCGCGGGTCTTGCAGGTGGCGATGACTCTTTCGAGCTGGGCGAGTTCGGCGGCGGTGTAGGCCTCGCGCCAGAGTGCGCGGTGCTTCATGTCGTCCTTCGGCGCGTAGAGGTAGGTGTTCAAGCCCCACGAGGACATCCAGTCGAAGAGCTGGTGGCGTTCGGTTTGATTCCACGGCTGGCCGTAAAATCCTTCGATGACGCCGGCGAGGAAAGTGGTCGAATCGTTATTGCCCATCTGGTTTGCGCTGAGAACAGCGAGAGGCTAAGCCGGATGGCGAACGAGTGGCAAGGACGGCGGTGATGGCCGCGGCGTTCCGTTGATTCAGTTGACCTGCGCGGGTTGACTGGCATCTTTGCGCCAGTGGTGGTTCGGACCCTCGTCTGAATCGGAGTCGAACCGATAATGAGTTATGAAATGGAAAAGTTTCTTCATGGCGGTGCTGGTCTCGTTGATTTTCGGCGGCGCGGGGTTGCGTTCGGGCGCGGCTGATGCTGCGAAGGAGCCGTCGCCAATCGATCTCGCGAGGCGATTGAACCAGGCGTTCATCGACGTGGCGGACAAGGTTTCGCCCGCGGTCGTGGTGATTCAAGTGGCGCACAAGGCCGGGTTCGGCGAGGACGATGAGGAGAATCCGTTCTACGAAATGTTGCCGCCGGATTTCCGGAAGCGCCTTGAGGAAGAGCGCGAGAAGCAACGCAAAGAACGCGAGAAAAGCCGGAAGTTTCATCGGAAGCCGGTCTTCAGCGGCGAGGGCTCTGGTGTCGTGGTGCGCAAGGAGGGTTACATCATCACGAACCGCCACGTGGTGGATGGTGCGGAAAAGATTCTGGTGCGATTGAAGGACGGCACTGAGCTGGATGCGGAGGTGCGCGGGGTGGATGCCCAGTCGGATTTGGCGGTGATCAAGGTTGAACCCAAAGGAGTCACTCTCGCGGTGGCGAAGCTGGCGGATTCCGACAAGACGCGCGTGGGCGAGTTTGCGATCGCGATTGGCGCGCCGTTCCTGCTCGATTACAGCGTGACGTTCGGGCACGTGAGCGCGAAGGGGCGCTCGGGGATCATTCAGGATCGGGACATGGATCAGGATTTCATCCAGACGGATGCGAGCATCAATCCCGGCAACAGCGGCGGACCGCTCGTGAACATCGAAGGCGAGGTGATTGGCATCAACACGCTGATTCGCGGGATGAGCACGGGCATTGGCTTTGCCATTCCAAGCAACTTCGCGAAGGAGGTCACAGACAAGCTGATTAGCGACGGGAAGTTCGTGCGCGCCTACTTGGGTGTGCGAATCAGCCCGCTCAAGGGCGAGAACGAGTATCGGGACCTGATCACGGGCGTCTCGGACGGCGTGGTCATCACAGAGATTCCGCCGGATGGTCCGGCGGCGAAGTCGGATTTGAAGCCGGGCGATGTCGTCACGTCGGTGGACGGCAAGGCGGTTTCCACGGTGCAGCAGTTGAAGAATGAGGTGCGTGGAAAGAAGATCGGCGCGCCGGTGACGCTGGACGTGCATCGCTTCGGAAAGAACATAAAGGTAAAGGTGAAGCCTGAGGCTCGGCCCGATGAGATGCCGTCCATGGCATCGCGTCGCAAGGTGGAGGAGGAAGACAAGGCCAGCACATTCGGACTCACTGTTCAGGCGGTTACGAAGGAGCTGGCGGAGCAATACAATGTCGAGAAAACAGAGGGTGTTTTGGTGACCGAGGTGGACCAAGGCAGCGTGGCTGAGCGCAAGGGAATCAAACCCGGCGACGTCGTGACGGAGGTCAATGGCAAGGCGGTGAGCAGTCCCAAACAGTTTCTCCAGGAAATCAAATCCGCGGATGCCAAGCGCGGCATCGTGATCATCTACACCACCAAGGGCACCAGCAAGATTGAGGTGCTGCGGGACGATGGTGAATGATCGATGGAATGCTAAAGATGGAGCCGATTTGAGGGCTTGATCTCCCTTCGGTCCTCCGTAACATCCCGACGCATGAGTTTCTATATTGCTTTGTTTGTGTGGCTCCTGATTGCGGCGTTGCTGACGATCGGTGTTGTGATGGCGACCAAGGGCGCATTTCTCGTGCTGGCGATCGGCACGATTGCGTTTGTCGGCGCGTTCATCAAGTGGGGCTGCCTGACTCACTGATCTGCTTCGCTGATTCGAAGCGGAACATTTGATCTGAACAGGGCGCGGATGACCTCCGCGCCTTTTTTGTTTTTGCGGTGGAAGAAGGGTTGGCGTGAGGATTTCGGTTTCAATTCCTGACGGTCGCACTACGTTGTCGGCAAATCGCGGATATGGACCTCATACAACTTCACCAGCGAAGCCTGCTCCTCGCGCTGCTTTGCCTGATGGGCGGTTCCATGCCTGGTGGAGCCGCGGAACAGTATGTGCCGTCGTCGTTGAAGCCTCCCATCGTGGCGCGTGAATTCCGCGGAGTATGGGTGGCGTCGGTCAAAAACATCGACTGGCCTTCCAAGCCGGGCCTGACGACGGAGCAGCAGAAGTCGGAACTCATCACCTTGCTGGATCGCGCCCGACAGTTGCGCCTGAACGCAGTTCTTTTGCAGGTGCGTCCTTCGTATGACGCACTGTATGCCTCGCAGTTGGAACCATGGTCCGAGTATCTCACGGGACAAATGGGCCGCGCCCCTTCGCCGTATTACGATCCGCTCGCGTTTGCCGTGGAGGAGGCCCACAAGCGCGGCCTTGAACTGCACGCGTGGTTTAATCCGTATCGCGCCCGGCATTCGGCGGCGTTCTCGGGACTTTCCGGCGGCCACATCAGCAAGACCAAGCCGCAGGTGGTGCGGACGTATGGCAAGAGCTTGTGGCTGGATCCCGGCGAGCGGGAAGTGCAGGAGCATTCGTTGAACGTCGTGCTGGATGTGGTGCGCCGTTACGACATCGATGGAGTTCATTTCGACGACTACTTTTATCCGTATCCGGAGAAGGCAGCGAACGGTGCCGTGCTGCCATTTCCAGATTGGTCGAGCTGGAAGCGTTATCGCGATGGCGGTGGACGCCTGGAGCGCGACGACTGGCGTCGTGAGAATGTGAACCTGTTCATCGTCCGCGTCAGCCAGGCGGTGAGAGCGGCCAAGCCGTGGGTTCGCTTCGGAATTTCCCCGTTTGGAATCTGGCGTCCGGGTTTTCCAGCGCAGATCAAGGGGCTTGATGCGCATGATGTCCTGTATGCGGATGCGAGGAAATGGCTGCGCGAAGGCTGGGTGGATTATCTCGCGCCGCAGTTGTACTGGGGCGAAGAAAAACGCGAAACCAGTTTCAATGCGCTGCTCGATTGGTGGCTCTCGGAAAACGCGCAACAGCGCCATGTGTGGCCCGGTTTGGACATCAGTCGCGTTGGTCGTTCACGCGGGCCGGAGGAGATCGTGGATCAGGTGCGCGCGACCCGGGAGAAGGCGATGACGGATGGGAACATTCATTGGGGCGTGCGTGCCTTGACGGAGAATCGCCGAGGCCTCGCGGATTCGATGAGCGGCGGGATCTATGAGCGGCTGGCGCTCACGCCGGCGGTTCCCTGGATCGACAACCGGCCGCCAGCGCCGGTGAGTCTCTCCGTTTCATTGCGGGGCAACGTGGCGCGGTTACGCGTTTCGCCCGCGACCAACTCGGAGCCCGTCCGCTTCTGGCTGGTGCAGAGGAGAAACCAGACGGGATGGATCACGGAGGTTTTACCCGGGAGCCAGAGTGAAAGGATTCTCGAACTGCCTGATCGGCCTGACCTTCTCTCGGTGGCTCCGGTGGATCGCTCGGGAAATCTTGGTGCGCCGGCTGTACTGGCGCGGCAGGTGTTGCTGGGTCCGGCCAAGTAATTACTCGGCGCGGACGCGATAGAACCGCGCAGGAATCGTGGCGGTGGAATCGGTGAGGATCTCCTGACTGCCGGTTCCGGGAATTGCTCCGAGCGGAGTCCAGCCCGGATCGGACAGGTTCACTTTGTATTCCAGCGTGTAGTTCAGTCCGACGACGGTCGTCACGGTGACGGTGGCAGTCGTTCCATTCTGCGTGATGGAAACAATCTGTGGACGGGGAAGCGCGTTCGTGAGGCTTAAAGTCACCGCGACGCTGGAGAGGTTTGTTTCACCATTGCTCATCAGGACGGTGTAGCTGCCTGCATTGGTGCCCTGGACGCTGGCAAACGGCAGCGTGGACGACGTGGCGCCCGGCAATGATTGTCCATTTCGCTGCCATTGGTAGGTGATGGGCAGGCTGCTGGTCGCCGTGATCGACAACGTGACGGGCGCGCCGGTCACGGCGAGGACGTTGCGGGGTTGTTGAACCACGATGATTTGGTCGATGACCGGGCGAACCGTGAGCGTAAATGAATTGGTGGCGGAAGCGCCGGTGGTGTCCTGCACGACGATGGTCAAGACGGCGGTTCCCGATTGATTGGCGTTCGGTCGGATGCGGACTGTTCTGTTTTGGCCGAGTCCGGCGAAAGTAAATCCGGACGCGGAAACGAGCGCGGGATTGGAGGACAAACCGATCAAACTGAGCGACGCCAGCGGAGTATCGAAATCCTGAACCGAGAAGGCGATGGGGCCTGACTCGATGTCTTCGTCGATGGTGAGATTCGCGAAGGTGCTGATGGTCGGTGGTCCCGGAATGAGAAGCTGGGCGGGATCCGACAGCACGCTGCCGACGCTGTTGCCGACGCGAAGGCGATAGCTCCCGGCATCAGCGAGGGTGATGTTTGCGAGACTCAACGTCGCGCTGGTTGCAGAGGGAACGTCAACTCCGTCCTTCTGCCAGCGGTAAGAGAGCGGCTCTGCGCCGATGGCGGTGGCGATGAACTGCACGGAGGACCCAACGCTCGCGGTTTGAGTCACGGGTTGCAGCGTGATGAACGGTGGGAGTTCGAACGTAATGATGGTGGACGCGACGTTGTTCGTCAGTCGCAGGTCGACTCCGGCAAAGGACACGGATGCGGAATTGGTAATCGTCCCGGGCACCAGCGAGGTGGCGACAATCGTGAGCGACGCCGCGCCGGCTGGCGTGATGGTGCCCAAGTCGCAGTTCAAGATGCCTTCTTCGACCGCGCAGTTGCCGTTGAGGTTGGTGAACCCGACGATGTTCAAGGCATCCGGAAGCGGGCTTGTAATTTGGACCGAGTTGGCGACGGACGGGCCGCGATTCGTCACGGTGTAGGTGAACACGACGTTGCTGCCGGCGGCGGCCAGCGGTTGCGAAACGGTCTGGGCCAGGCCGAGGTCGGCCATTGGTTCAAAGGCAGAAATGCTCAGGCGCCAGCCGCCGGCGAGCGTTCCGGAATCCTTGTCCGCATCATCCATGATATAAAGCGACCAGGTGCCGTTCGGGTCGGTCCCGTTGAAGATGGAAAGGTTGGTCGAATATGGTCCCGCTGGAGCAGGTGCAGCAAAGGAGTCCGTCTCGGCCCCGAAATTGGATGGGCGGACTGTGCCGGAGGAAATCAGGTTGAAATCGGAGAGACCGTTGGTGGCGGAGTCATCGAAGGTCAGGGTCGCTCCGGTGACGGTGAATTCGCCGCCGCAGTCGGACATCAACAGCGTGGCACGTCCATCCGGCCCGACGAGCAGGATGTCGAGATCGTCCGAGAAACTGTGGGAGAGATTGAGCAGGCTGACGCGGATGCGGTGGATGGCGGAACTGACGCCGGAGACGGTGATGCTGGATGGATACGGGTTGGCGAGGCCGAGCAGCGGTGTGGTAACGGGGGTGCTGTTGGCGAGATCGACATTGCCAGTGATCACGCGAGTGGTGCGGCTGATGATGTTGTTTGAAGGGTCGCCATCGCTGACCGGCGAACCCACGCTGGCACTGCTGCTTATCAGACCGGTCAGCGTCGGGCGAATGGTAACAGCGATGTTTGCCTGGGCGTTGGCCGTCATCGTTCCGAGATCGCATCGGATGGTGTCGCCGGAGCGGGTGCAGGAGCCTTGCGACGTGGCGGCGGAGATGAAGTTGACTCCCGCGGGGAGCTGATTGGTCACGACAACGTTGGTCGCGGCGCTGGGCCCGAGATTGGTAATGGCGATGGCGTAGACGAGGTTGTCGCCGAGCCACACGGGGTTCGGACGATCGGCCATCCCGATGGCGAGGTTCGCATTCGGAACGACTTGGGAGAGATTCGTGACGGCGTTGTTCGCGGTGTTGTTGTCCGGGAGTGTTCCGGCGGCCGAGGCGATATTGGTGATCGGACCGAGAGTGTTGGCGCGTGCTCTCAGGATCACCCGCGCAGATTCATTAGGAACGAGGTTGTCGAATTGGCAGATGACATCGCCGCCCTGATTGGTGCAGGCGCCGCGCGTGGTGAAGGCGGAGACGAAAGTCGTGGTGGAGGGAAGAACGTCCGTGAGCGTGGCGTTGACCGCGAGCGGGCCGCGATTCGTCAGGTCGAGCGTAACGACATACTCCTGCGTGACGGGAACAGTCGTGGCGGACGCGCTGGCGGCGAGGAAGAGGTCGGTTGCCGGGCTCACGACAAACGTGGACGACTGAAGGTTGTTGATGGAGTTCGAATCCTCCTCGGCGGCGACAACGTGAGCTGTGTTGCTCTGCGCGCCGGTGATTCCCGGGATGAACCGGATGGTGATCGAAGGAGCTGACCCCACCGGGACTTCGCCGAGGTTACAGATTACACTCTGGCCAGCCGCGCTGCACGAGCCCTGGCTGGTGGTCGAAGATTGGTAGGTGGCGTTATTCGGCAGTCGATTGGTCAGCCATACGCCAGCGGCGGAGTTGGGACCGTGGTTGGTGATGGCCAGCGTGCTCGACGAGGCTTGATTGAGGAGTACCGGCGCTGCGGGCGGGGTTTGCGTGACGGCGAGATTCACCAGGGGCTGGACGAAGTGTGTGGCGGTCGCCGTGTTGTTGGCGGCGTTCAGATCGAGCTGAGTGCCGGTGACGGAGAAGGTGGTGGCAACGTTGCCGCCAATCGATGCGGAGACGGTGACGTTGAATGTTACGATCGCTCCAGGAAGGATGTTTCCAAGGTCGCATGAGATGGCATTGGCGGCATGAGAACAGGATCCCTGCGGCGTGGATGCCGAGACGAAATTGAGTGCGGGAGGCAGAGTGGCCTGGCAAATCGCGCTGGATACGGTTGGTCCGTTATTGGTGACGGAGATCGTATACGTGATCGGCTGGCCAATCGAGGCAACGGCCGGAGACGCGCCAGCGCCCAGTGTGAGATCGGCAAGCGGGTCCGCGGTGACGAAGCTCAAAGTCCATCCATCAGCGATGAATCCAGGAACCTCGCTGCCGTTGTTGTCGACGGCGTCGTCGACAATGTAGAGCGACCAGACTCCGTTTGGATCGGTTCCGCGGAACTGGGAGAGGTCCGCGGTTTGCACATCGACTGGCGCCGGCGCGGGGAATACTTCGTTCAATGGTAGGTGATTGAACGGAGCGTAGGTTCCGGAGGTAATTGGACCGGCATCCGGGAGCAGTTGTCCCAGTTCGTCATCGAAGGTAATGGTCGCGTCGACGACGGGACTGTCGAGTCCGGCATCGGACATCAGAATTGCGGCCTGTCCCTGAGGGCCGACGAGGAGAATATCGATGTCGTCGGGGTAATCGTGGTTCAACGAGCGCAAGGTGACAATGACCTGATGAACGGCGGCAGTGACGCCAGAGACAAGAACAGGGGAAGGATATGGAGTGGCGGCGCCAGCGTCGGGAAACGGCATGATGATGATGTCGCTGTTGGCGTAGAGAGCAGAGACGCTGGTGCCAACGACGGCGATCGACGCGTTCACGGGTGTCGGATCGAACTCGGACGCCTCCACGATGGTTGTGCTGGAATTTGCGCCCGCCCCGGGAGTTGAGTTAATCGTAATCTGAACTCCTTCACCCACCGCGAGGGAGCCGATTTCACAAAGGACGACTCCACTGTCGTGCGAGCAGGATCCTTTGGTCGACGCAGCCGAGATAAATGCTGAACGGCGTGAGAGCTTGTTCGCAATCACGACAGCGGTGGCGGCTGAAGGGCCGAGGTTCGTGGCGTTGATGGTGAGTGCGACGGCGTTGCCGGCGGGAAGAACACTGGTGTTGTAGGATTGGCTTACGACGATGTTGGCCGCCGGGAGAATCGTCACGCTGTAGTCCTCGACTTCGCCGTCAGCGGCGAATCCATCAAAGGAAACATTCTGAGCAGTGCTGAAGCGGAAGCGGGTGAGTGTCGAACCCACCGCCGCGTTCGCCGGGACGACAAACTGGAGGAGATTGGTGCCGGGTCGAACGGCGACATTGGTCATGACGTGTTCATTGTCCTGGAGCCAGCCAGTGGCGCGGTCGTAGTCGATCCAGGCGTTGAGGAAGCCATTGGTGGAAGCAACCACTTCAATCGTCGCTGGCTCGCCCACATGGAGTGCCGTTGTGAAACGGATGCCGTCTTCGTCGTCCGATCCGTTTTGGTCGTCACCGGACGCGGTGGTCGAGGGCTGACCATTGCTTTCGAAGTCGATTGTGGCTCCCAAGTGAACGCCGGTCACGATGACATGGCGCGCGCCGCCGTTTGCCAGCAGTGTCGGGTAGTTCCCATCCGGCGCGTCCCCGAAATCAATTCCGTAAACCGTCAGCGAGGCGATGGCGCTGGTGACGGAGCCGTAGGAATTGGCGACGATGACGTCGTAGATTCCGGCGTTCGATGGCAGGACGTTGGCGATGGAGAGGGAAGCGTTGTTTCCGGCGAGGGGAATTCCGTTTTGTCGCCACTGGTAGTTCACCGGCGTTTCGCTCGTCGCCGTGACGGTGAATGTCGCAGTTTGTCCCTGGGTGCTGACCAGGCTGGACGGTTGCTGGGCGATGACGGGCAGGGGACGAACGGTCAAGGTGGCGGCCGGGCTGGTTATCGAGCGCACGACGTTTGTGATGCGGACGGAGTACTGACCCGCGGCGGACGGCAGAACGTTGTTAAGCGTGAGGGTCGAACCGGTCGCGCCGCTGATGGAATTGCCGTTGAACAACCATTGGTAAGAGAACGGACCGTCTCCGGTGGTCACGACAGAGAAGATGGCAAAGTGCCCTTGCGTCACGGTGAGGCTGGCTGGCGGAACGGTGACGAGTGGAGGCTGGCGGACTTTGAGTGCGGCATTTTGACTGGTGATGGTTCCGATCTCGTTGGTGATGACCACAGAGTAGAGGCCGTCTGAGTTGACGGAAATATTCTGAATGGTCAGCGACGCATTTGTCGCGGCGGAGATGACATTCGTTCCGTTGAAGTACCATTGGTAGAAAAGCGGTTGATCGCCGTTGGCCACGACAGTTAAGGCGGCGTTGTCACCCGGAGCCGCGAACAGGTCGGCGGGCTGGGTCAGAATGATTGGGGCGGTGCGAACGGTGAGCTGTGCTTCGGAGCTGGTCGCCGAACCGACTTCGTTCGTCACGATCACAACGTAAGCTCCGGCATTTGTCCCTTGGGCGTTGGCGATTTGCAGGACGGGAGCGTTGGTTCCAGGAATCGCATTGGTGCCGTTCCGCAGCCATCGATAGTGGAACGGTCCGTCGCCGCTGACTGACACGGCGAATGAGGCGGCGTTTCCCTGAGTGACGGTGAGGCTGACGGGTTGCTGGGTGATGATCGGTGGAAGTTTGACGGCGAGTGTCACCGTGGAACTGAACGTGACGCCGAGGCTGTTGGTGATGCGAACGGAGTAGCTTCCGTTGTTGGCGGTTTGGGCATTGTTGATCACCAGTTCCGACGCTGTGGCTCCTGAGATGGGCGTGGAGCCATTGAAGAACCATTGGTAGGCGAGCGGCGCATCGCCGATCGCCTGCACGGTGAAGGTGGCGTTGCTGCCGGGAAGAACGGCGCGACTTGCCGGTTGCTGAACGATGACGGGAGGCGACTGCACGGCCAGATTCACGGGAGCGCTGGCGACAACTCCGGCGAGATTACTGATCACAACCGTGTAGGTTCCCGCGTTGGTGAGCTGAACATTTGGGAGCGTGAGGGAGCTGCCGTTGGCGCCAGCGAGGAGGTTGGTGGAGTTGAAGAACCACCGGTAAATCAATGGTGCGGTGCCGGTGGCGGTGACGCTGAAGACGGCGGTCTGACCGGCGCGCAGGGAGAGGCTGGAGGGGGCCGTCGCGATTTGCGGGAAGACGAGCACGGTCAGACTGGCATTGATGCTGGTGACCGAGCCGGATTGGTTGGCGATGACGACCGAGTAAATGCCGGCATTGGCTTGCTGGGCGCTGGGAATTGACAGCGTCGATTGAGTGGCGCCGGCAATGGGGTTGGTGCGATTGAAAAACCATTGATAGGTCAATGGACTGGTGCCGTTTGCCGAGACGGAGAAGGAGGCGTTTGAATTGAGAATGGTGGTCGTGCTCAGCGGCTGAATCGTGATCGAAGGAGCCTGAAGGACAATCAGGTTTGCCGGTGTGCTGGTGACGACGCCGACGTCGGTGGTGATGACGACGTGGTACGTGCCGGCATTGAGCAGTTGTGCATTCGCGAGGTTGAGCGAGCTGCTGGTGGCGCCAAAGATGACGTTGGTTTGATTGAAGTACCATTGAAAGGCGAATGGGCCGTCGCCCGTCACGTTGACGGAAAAACTCGCCCCGGTTCCCGCCGCGATTGACAAGCTGGCGGGTTGAGAAGTGATGACCGGCGGATCCTTGACGGTGAGAAATGCTTCGACGCTGTTCACCGTGTCGTAGTCGTTGGAGACCTCGATCTGGTAACTGCCTGAATCGGATTTCTGGAGGTTGGTGAGGGTGAGAGTTGCGTTGGTGGCTCCGACGATTTCATCGATGATGTTGAAGAACCATTGGTAACGAAGCGGTGGATCACCAGAGGCGGTGACACTGAACTGAGCGGTGCCGCCTACCGCGACAACGACATTCGTCGGTTCGCGAGTGACGAGAGGTGGAACTTGGACGAACAGGAACGCCGGGGTGCTGGTGACAGCACCAAAAGTATTGGTGATGACGACTGAGAAGAAGCCTTCCTGAAACTCGCCAATGTTCGTGTAGGTGATCGAGGGATTGGTTTCGCCAGCCAGACGGTTCGTGATGTTGAAATACCATTGATAGCGAAGAGGTGGGGTGCCGGTGGCTTCCACCAAGAATGTGACTTCGGTTGCGGTGAGGTTGGTGCTGCCAACTGGTTGAAGGGTGATGACTGGCACCTGTGCGGTGGCCTGACGGGGCAGGGCACCGTAGATCAGAGCGAGCAGCAGGAATAGCAACGGGAGAGTTCGATACCGCTCAAGAGAGCGCCGGAGTGTTGGTTCGTCACTGGACATGGCGGGAGGCGACGGGGTTGAACGTTGCGAGCTTCTGATTTCGAGAGCGTCTTACGGCAGTTTTAGTCGGTAAAAGAATTGTGGCGCGGCGGGTGGCGCCTGAGCGTGCCGGAAGAGGAAGGCGGAGTCTGAGCCGCCGATCTGGTTGGTCGTGGCTAGTCCGAGATCCACCCAGTTGAGAAGATTGCTGGAGCCTTGGACAACGTAGTTGTGGAAGGGGGAACCGGTGAACTCGATTTGGAAGACGCCAGTGCCTTCCGGGAAATACACGAGGTCGCTGGGGGGAGCGCTGTTCCAGCGGAAGGTGTTTGTGCTTCCAGTCGCGCGACCGAGGGAGTTGGTGGCGACCACGGCGTAATAGTAATCCCGGTCCGGTTGGAATCCGCTCACTGCGATGTTGGTGATGAAGGTCGAGGCGCCGGCGAAAAGGATCTTCACGGCCGACGTGCTGCCAAGGCTGGTGGTTGATCCCCATTCAAACCAGAAACGGGAGAGCAGGCCATTGGCATTGACGGTGGCTCCCAAGACGGCGCCGGTGGAACTGATGGAAAGCAGTGGTCCGGTTTCCGCGAAGGGCTTGGTTGCTGGAGATAGACGAAGCCTTAGTGCGGTTTCACCGGGCACGTAGGTCGGCGAATTGTCCCAGATCACAATGTAGTAGGTGGTGCCGGCCACGAGGTTGGCCGAAAGGACGGCGCGACCGAGTCCATTGTCGTTGCAGGCAAATTGATTCGCGGTTTGACCGCAGCCGTTGGGCAACGTGTAGATTCCGATCGCAGTGTCATCAATGAGCGTGCCGTCGTTTCCGAGAATTGAAGCGGTATCAGATCCCGTGGACAAGATGTAGCTTCCGGAGGCGGCGGGAGTGAACTTGAACCAGACGTCTCGGGAGGCAACGGAGCCAAAGTTGGTCACGCAGGGAGGTGTCAGGTTTGCCGTGGTGGTGGCGAGAGTGGTGTCAATTAGCGGGCTCAGATAAGCGGCGGTGAGATTGGACGGAATGACGATGGCGTCCGCGCAGGTGTCATTCGCCGGCACTGCCGGCTTGCTGACCCGAAGCTGAAGCTCAAGCGATTCTTTGGCCACGGCTTCTTCACCAACGAACTCCGGAGAGGACAGGCGACCAACCCAGACGACGATGAAGTAGGTTGTTCCGGCGGTGAGGTTGGTGCTGATGCTGGCGCGAAGGGATCCTGAATCCTCATTGTGCGCGAACAGAGTGAACGAACCGCATTGCCCGGACGGACTTGTGTAGAGGGCAATAGTGCTGTCTGCAAATCGAGTTCCTGTATCCGGTCCAGTCGAGAAAGTGTAGAGACCGGCGTCCTGAGGGGTGAATTTGAACCAAACACTGCGCGTAATGTTGGTATCGAATCCTTGAGTCGCCGGCAGCGGCGGATCGTTCGCGGTCGTTTCTTGGGAAACATCGAGGTCGAATGTTGTGTAAGGAAACCCTTGGTCGTTCGGAATCAGAATGGCTCCGGCGCAGTTGTCGTAAGGTTGTGCACCATGCGCTGCGAACGTATCGAGCAGCAGAAGGCAGAGGAAAATCCAGATCGGGACTATCCTGCGGATGAAGGATGGGTTGAGTTGCATCGGGAGGGAAGGGAAGGTTACGACGTTACGACTTTGATACATCTTTCTCGATGAACGGGTGACTCGAGAGGGTCTATACACCACGGGCTCCAGGGTTGCGAGTGGAATATGACGCGAGTGTCCCGAAATCAGCCGCTGACAGATAATTACTGTGCATGGCTTAATTCTCGGCATTGGCGCCGGGAATCTTTATTCCGACCAGCGGGCGTAATCCGGCTCGGAGAGTCGTTGGTGCGAGATCCGACGGCCGACGAGTGCTGCCAAGCGTGCATTCCCAGCTGTAAGATCGACCTTCAAGCACCGAACCTATTGCGCGGGACGACCGATGTGATGGCGGTCTTGTCGCGGACATCCACCAGTTCACAAAGGCTTTTCTCGATGCTTGCCTCTCAAAGTTCTTCGACGTTACGCTGTCAACCATGCAGAGCGCATCACTTGACCTGACCAAACTTGACCACTTGGATGAACTCGGACGCCGCGTGCTGGACGGTGGTGTCATCTCCCGTGAAGAAGCCATGGGGCTGTTCAATCTGGAGAGCACTTCGGATATTTTTGCGCTGATGGCCTGGGCTAATCGGATTCGCGAACACTTCAAGGGAAACAAGATTCACCTCTGCTCCATTGTTAATGCGAAGGCCGGTGCGTGTTCAGAGAACTGCAGCTTCTGCTCGCAATCATCCTTCCACCAAACGGGCTCACCTCGCTACGGCTTCATCGATCCGGAACCGGTGCTCGAAGCCGCTGACGAAGCGAATCGCAACAATGTGACAGCGGTCGGGTTGGTTGCCGCGTGGAAGGGCCTCAATGAAGGTCCGATGTTGGAGGAGGTTTGCGATCGGATTCGGGAGCTGAAAGCCAGCGGCAAGACGCGTCCGGATGCCTCGCTCGGGATCATCAAGAGTCAAACAGTAGCGAATCGCCTCAAGGAAGCGGGGCTCGAGTGCTACGGCCACAATCTGGAGAGCTCAAAGCGATTCTTCCCCCAGCACTGCACCACGCATACCTACGAGGATCGCGTTCAGACTATCAGCTACCTCAAGAAGGCCGGCATCAAGATTTGCTCGGGCGGAATCATCGGGATGGGCGAAACTCGCGAGGATCGTTGCGACCTCGCCTTTTCGCTCAAGGAAATCGGCGCGAATGTGGTGCCGATCAACATCCTGAATCCGATCAAGGGGACGCCTTTTGAGAACAATCCGCCGCTGCCGCCGCTGGAGATTCTTAAGACGATCGCCTGTTTCCGCTTCATCCTGCCGCGACAGGAAATCATGATCGCGGGCGGCCGCACGGTGAACTTGCGCGACATGCAGAGCATGGTGTTCACGGCTGGAGCGAGCGCGTTGATGGTTGGGAATTACCTCACGACTCTGAATCAGTCCGTCGAAAAAGATCTCCAGATGCTAAAAGATCTTGGGCTCGATCCGGATTGGGACAGCCACGATTTTTCCGATCAGGAAGATGCAGGTTGCGGTTGCGGCAAGGGGAAATGCGAATCGGAACCGGCCGCGGCGGGTGCATAGCGCGAGAGCCGTTTTGAAAACTTTCCGCGACGGGAAGCTACCGCATGTCGGCGAGGAACGGCAAATCGCGGCGGAAAGCTTTCAGTTCTTCCAGACTCACGTCAGCACAAACGACCGTCTCTCCGTTGCCAGCATCCGCTAGGATGTCTCCCTTCGGACTGATGATGAGGCTGCGTCCGTTGTAAGTCAGTTTCGGATCTGTTCCGCATCGATTCACCCCTGCAACATACGCCTGGTTCTCAATGGCGCGCGCTTGCAGGAGAGTTATCCAGTGCTGGATGCGGCCCACGGGCCAGTTCGCGATCACGGTGATCAATTGTGCGCCGCGCTTGGTGGCGGTTCGGAAATGCTCCGGGAAACGTAGGTCGTAGCAAATGAACGGTGCGACCTTGAATCCCTGCCACTCGAACAGCACAGGAGCCCGGCCGGCATCATAACAGTCCGATTCTCCGCCGAACGTGAACGGCTGAATCTTGGTGTAGCGGGCGAGTTCCTGACCTTCCGGCGTGAAAACGACCGATTGATTGCTGCCCTTGCCATTGGTCTTCGTCGTGACAATTCCACCCAGCAAATAGATGTCGAACTTCTTGGACGCCGCCGCGAGGAAGCGTTCCGTCTCGCGTTCCCGACCTTCCCGGATCGCTTTGACGTTCATGCTGAATCCGCTGGCGAACATCTCCGGAAGAAGCACCAGCGAGCCAGCCTCGGGCTTGGCGGCGGCGAGAAGGGATTCAACCTTTGTAAAGTTTGCAGCTCGGTTCTCCCATGCGATGTCGTGTTGGACGCAATAGATCTTCATGCCTCGTCTGTATTTATCTTCATCAGTCCTATTCACCAAGGATCTTCTTCAATCCACTCACCAGCCGCCCGATGCCTTCCTTCGCGACTTCCCGCTGGAGCGCTCCATACGCCACCCGCAGATAACATCCGTCGGTAAGCCCGAACGCGGTGCCGGGAATCACGGCTACCCGATGCTCTTGGATGAGTCGTTCCACAATTCTCATCGGCGGCAGCTCGGTCTGAACTCGCAGGAGGAAATAAAATGCACCATCCGCCGGCGGCAATTCGCAACGGTCTCCGAGCGACGACAGTTCGCGGCGAACCACGTCACGGATCTCTGTGATGTCGCGCAGTTTTTCACGGCAATAAGCGGCACCCGCCTCCAGGGCTCCGATCGCCGCAAATTGAGAGATGACCGGCGCGCAGATGAGAATCGTGTCCTGAATCTTCCTCACGGATTCGAGAAGCACTTCAGGAATGACCATGGCGCCGATTCGCCAACTGGCGAACCCGTAGGCCTTCGACAATGAAAAGAGGGAGATCGTATGCCCCGCGGCTCCGTCAATGGATCCAGGAGAGAAGTGTTTGCCGCCGTCGTACACGAAATGCTCGTACGCCTCATCGTGAATGTGGTAAACGCCTTGGTCCCGGCAGAGTTGGTTCACTTCCCGCAAGGCTGACTCCGGGTAGACGGCACCGGTCGGATTGTTCGGCGAGACGGTGACGATGGCCCGGGTGCGTGGTGTTATCGCAGCGCGGATTTTTTCAAGCTGGAGCTGATAGTTCGAGTCAGTGAGCACCAACACCGGGCGGCAGTTCGCCATCGCGATCGCCATTTCGTGATTGAAGTAATAGGGCGTTTGCAGAATCACCTCATCGCCCGGATCGGTGATCGCAAGAAGCGCGTTGATGAATCCCATGTTGCTCCCCGCCGTGATAACCAGACGATTGGTTGGTCCGATGGACACACCATTTTCCGCAGCCAGTTTTCGTTCGAATGCCGTGAGCAACTCCGGACAGCCGATGACGGGCTTGTATTTGTGATTCTCTCCGTCGGCCAGAAATCGTTGAATCTGTTCAATGGCCTCACGAGGCGGGCCGTATCCCACCACGCCCTGTCCGAGCGATATCGTGCCTGCATTCTGGCGAATCAATTCAGCCACCACCGGGATGATTGGGGACTGAACTGATTGAATCCGAACAGCTCGTTGCATGGACAAGATACTATGCGACGTGGGACGATGATTTGAAACCAAAACGGGCAGATCTCTAATAAAGCGGGCAACTGCCCAACAACTAGGAGCAGATAGGGAACGCCACGGAAATGTATGAGCTTGCCCGACTGTCCGCCGCTATTCGAGTGTCGAGCGTCGGCGAGCGAATAATATCTTGCAGCGGGAGTGATGCTTGCTTAGCGTTCCCGTCCACTTTCGGTGTGGGTTGGTAGCTCAGTTGGTAGAGCAGTGCCCTTTTAAGGCATTGGTCCAGGGTTCGAGTCCCTGCCAACCCACCACTTTAGTTTTTGCTCCCAGTCGGCTCCAAGTATTTGGAAAGACTACGGGTTTCGACCTGCTCGATTAATTCCCCCGGTTTCCGAACCACATGAAGCGCAGCATCCCGTGCCTTCGCCACCAGCCTTTTGCCGGAGTCGGGCCCAAGGACGCTTACGGCCGTGGCCAGCGTATTGGCGGTGATGCAGTCCGGAGCCAGCACGGTGACGAGGCTGTGATCCGTCAGGCCATATCCCGTTTTTGGATCGACGATGTGCGAATATCGACGTCCATCAATCTCCACGTGCTGAAACAAGTCTCCAGAGGTTCCGAGACCGGCGTTCTTCAGGAGCAAATGCCGTTCGGGTGGGGCGTTGGTCGCATCGAGTGGTGCCAGGGTGATGCGCCAGCCTTGCTTGCCCGGCGGTGCCGCACTCGCCGCCATGTCGCCGCCGCCGGTGACGAGCGCGCTGCGAATGCCGTTGGTGCCAATTACTCTCAGGGCTTCATCAATCGCGTAACCCTTGGCGATGGAGCCCAGGTCCAGGCGCATGTTCGGGACCTGCAACGTCGCGGTTCGCGCGTGGGCGTCCAATCTCATTTTTCGCCAGCCTACTGCGTTCAACGCCGAGGCGAGCAAATCTGCGCGCGGTAGCTGTTTCTCGCGTCGCGCCTTTCTCCAAAGGCTGACCACCGGGCCGACGGTCACGTCAAACGCGCCGTCGGTTTCTTCGGCGATTCTTTGCGCGCGCAGGAGCACATGCCAGAGGTCGGGGCTGAGGCGAACCGCCTGGCCCTCTCCGGCGGTGCGTGACAGGCGGCTGAGTTCGCTGTCCGTGTCGTAGTCGCTCATGATGTCGTTGAGCTGGGCGATTCGAGCGAAGGCGGATCGCGCCGCGGCATCGGCGGCAACTTGGTTGGTCGCATACAGCACCATCCGAAACGGCAATCCCATCTGTGGCTGGGAGTATTCAAAACGAAGCAGAGTGGAAGGATCTTCGGAAAACGTCCGACACCCCAAAGTCGTCAGGCTGAACACCGCCGCTGCCAACCAATACGCATGTCTCGCTGCTTTATGCATGGAGAGGGAGGATGTCGCGGGAGGGAAGTGACGTCGAGCAGTGGCTGAGTAGTATCTTCCGTCTTGCTCTGCGCGGGAGGCTCATTAGCCTTGCGGGGAACGTAATTTCGAACTTCGCATGGAAACAAATACGATTGCCTCAGCCACCCAACAAATTTCTCAGATTAAAGAGAAGGGAATTGATTTTCTCTACCAGCGCGGACCGAACCTGCTTGGCGCGATCATCATTCTCGTGGCCGGGTATATGGTCGCTCGGTTTCTCTGTCGGTTGCTTGGCAAATGGCTGGAGAAACGCCATCTGGAGCCACCTGTTCGGATGTTGCTGACGCGTCTGGTGTGGCTGGTGATCATGGCGTTGTTTGTCATGGTGGCGCTCGGGACGTTGGGAATTGCTGTCGGTCCGCTCATTGCGCTGATGTCCGTGGCGGGCGTGGGCGTGGGCCTGGCCATGCAAGGCGTGTTGAGCAATCTCGTCGCCGGCTTGCTCATCATTTTCACGAAGCCGTTCCGGGTCGGGGAATACATCGAAATCATTGGGTGCGCCGGCCAGGTCAACACGATTGACATGTTCACCACCGTGCTGGTCCACCCGGATCGTTCACGGGTCGTCATCCCGAACCGCAAGATTGTGGGAGAGGTGTTGCACAACTACGGGAATATTCGCCAGCAGAACATTTCAATCGGAGTTGCGTACAGCACGAATCTGCCCGCGGCGATTGCGGTCATCAATCAAGTCCTCATCGCCAATCCGCGCGTCCTCAAGGATGTTCCGCCGGTCGTGGTGGTCGGAGCATTTGCTGATTCCTCGATTGAGATCCTCGTGAAGCCATGGACTTCGGTGAATGATTTCGGCTTGGCGGCGGCTGAAATCAAGCTCGCGATTTTGGAGTCCTTCCGAAGCAGCAAAATCGAGATTCCCTTCCCTCAGCGCGAGATTCGAGTGTTGAACGCTGGCTCCTCGAAGTTGTAGTCGGACGTTAACACCCGGCATGAGTCGCGGGTGGGTTCAGTCCGGCTCCCAAAGTGCTTTGCAGAGATTACTCTCCGATCACCACGAGGCTGCTCAGGTTGGTGCCAAGCATAAAGCCTGAGCCGCCATTTTGCTTTTGCAGCAGAGCACCCGAGAATTTCAATGCTTTGCCGGTATCGGGACTCGTTACTGAGCCGGTGAATAGCCCGCTCGATGGGTTCACCTTCAGGGACAGTTTGTTCTCGCTCAAGTTGGTGATCTTGTTCTTCGGTCCCCAGGAAATGTCGTTGCTGAACGGGGTGGTCAGGTTTCCGGCGCTAAAGGCGATGGTGGTGTCGGTAAGCTCAAGAAGTGTTCCATTGGGATCTTCCGGCCGCACGAACGATGAGCCGACGGCGAGAGTTTCATTGGTAAAGCCCGAATTGTAGAACTTGCTCTTCGGCTGGGCGGTTTTGATCCAACTAAACAACCCGGTCAGGTCGTCGGTGGGCCGGTCGGCGAAGGTCATCCAGCTGATAATCGTGGTGCCGGGCAGGGCGGCGTAGACCGGCCATTGTCCGAGCGCAGAGATGGGGGTCTTGCTGGAGAACTTCGTGCCGTCGGCGAGGGTGCCGGTGAGCGATGCCAGGCCGTTTGCATCCACCTTGATGGTACCGAAGCCATCGCCTTCCGGACCGTCAGCTGAATCGTTCTGGCCGGGGAGAATCAGCGTGTAGTTGCCGGCGAGAGCGCAGGGATTGGTCTTCGCGTTGAAGATGTTTCGGTCGGCCATCAGCGGGGCTTCCCAAGAGCCGTCAGTCACGCGGCCGACGACTTGATTGGAACTGCTGCCGAAATCCAGTTCCACCGTGAGGGCGTTCGTTCCTTTACGGACAATGGTATTCGTTCCCTTTTGTTCGAGGTCGAGCGCGCCGCTGATTGAGTAGTTCGCCGCACCGATGCGGAGTTTACCAGTGTAGGTTCCACGTTCCGTTGGAGTGAGGGAGATGCTGCCGGAGCTGTGTGAGCGCACCTCGGCCACTTCGTAGAACAGGCCGTTATAGAGGCCCTTGCGTTCCACATACGGGTTGTTGGTGAAGGTAACTTCCAGCACGAGATTTGAGGTCATCACAAAGGTGATGTTCGGAGTGGAGGACGTCGCGCCGCGGCCCCAGCGCACAAAGACTTCGTCGGAGGCCGGAATGGCGGCGATGGTGTAAATCTTTCCGACCGTCAGTTGCGCTCCGTCGAGTTGAGGCTTGATGGTGCCGCGACCATTTCGGCGAACGGACAGCTGTGAGGAGGGAGGCGTGCCGACCTGGATGTTCAGCTGCATTGAACGGCGGGTGAGAACTTTGCCGTCGTTGACGCTGAGATTGATCATCACGTTGCCGCTCTTTCCGGGAACCGGTTTGCACTTCATCACGCGATTGGAGCCGCTGCCGGAGAACGAGATGTTCGCGTCGGGAAGCACCGTCGCGTTCATGGATGCCGCGGTGAGAATCAAATCCTCAGGGCGCGATTCACGATCGGTGATCGTGACGGGGACCTCTGCTTCGGCGTAGGACTCCGCGATCAAACTCGCTGGCGTGGCGAGGACCGGAGGCGTGTTGCCTGTGCCGACGATGATCTGGAATGAGGTGGAGGAGCCCAAAGAACCGTCGGATACAAAAATGGTGATGATGGCCGTCCCGGATTTCAGAGTGGCTGGTGTGACTGTCACAGTCCGGTTGGCGCCCGATCCGCCCAACGCAATGTTTTCGTTCGGAATCAGCGCCCCATCTGACGAACTGGCCGCGACCGTGATATTGTCAGCAGGAATTTCCAAATCTGAAACGATGAAGGGAATGGCGACGGTCGGGGTGTTCTGTTCCACGACTTGATTCGCGATGGCGGAGATCGTCGGAGCGTCGTTGGCGCCCTGCACGATGACGCCGAACGTGCGGGTGACGAGGTAGTCCAGCGATTGCCCGTCGTTGACGGTGACAATGATGGTGGCGGAACCATTCACGTTGCTGACGGGCGAGAACGTGAGGGTTCCGGTGCTGCCTGGACTCGTATAGTCGATGGTTGGGTGGGGGATGACGCTTGGGTTGGCTGAAATCGCCGATACGATGAGCGTTTGGTTTACGTCGTTGGTGCTGCCGGTGCTGATGCCGGTGAGCGGAATGACATGCGGACCTGAATCCTCGTTCACGAACATGCTTGCAATCGGATCGAGTGTCGGCTGGCTGTTCGGCGGAACCACAGTGAGCACAAAACTGTCGGACGAGCTTGCGCCATTCGTGTCGTAGACCGTGTAGGTAATGACGGTGAAGCCGTGCTGGCCGCGCGTCGTCATGATGCTCGTCGTGCGATTCGATCCGGTGCCGCTCATCACGATGTCATTCGTGAACACGAGTGAAGGATTGGAAGAATGGACGCCGACGCGGAGGAGGTCGGCCGGGGTTTCGAAGTCGCCGATGGTGAACGGAACACTGGCGACGACGCCGTTCATCGAAATCGTGCGATCCGGGAAATCAGTGATGGTGGGAGCGGCGTTGGCTCCGCTGACTGTGACGGTGAAGGAGCGGACGGCCAGATTGTCAGTCTCCGCGCCGTCATCCACGATCACGGTGATCGTGGCGGTTCCAAAGGAGTTCTCCGCGGCGATGAAGGCGATGGTGCCTGAGCCGTTGGGCGAGAAATAGGTCACGGTCGGGTCCGGGATGAGGTCCGGATTGCTGGACGTGGCAGTAACGACCAGCGTCTGATTTTCGTTCGCGGCGCCGGAGAAGATTCCAAGAACGGGCACGGTCTGAATCGGGGCGTTCTCGGAGATGGTCAAGTTTTCGAAAGAGTCGAGCGTGGGCGCGTCGTTCACCGGGTTAACCGTGACGGTGAATGTCCGCGTCACCGTACTGTTCTGCGCTTGCCCGTCGCTGACGGTGACAGTGATCGTTGCGGCGCCGAATGCGTTTGTGAGGGGCGTGAAGGTCAGTGTGCCGGTGGCGTTCGGACTCGTGTAGGAAATCGTTGGATGAGCGAAGAGGTTGGTGTCGCTCGAGACGGCGGTGACGGTGAGCGTTTGGGTTTCTCCGGCGGAACCGGCGGAGATGCCGGTGAGGCTGACTGCTTGTTCTCCGCTATCTTCCACCACGGTCAAGTCGTTGAGATTATCCAGCGTAGGCGGGAGGTTGACGGCATTGACGCTGAGGATGAAGGAATCGCTATTCACGCCGCCGGTTCCATCAGCCACGGTGACGGTGATGACAGCTGAACCATACTTTCCGCTCAGCGGCGTGACGCGGACGGTGCGATTTGAACCGCTGCCGCCAAGGACAATGTTCGAGTTCGGGACGAGGGTCTGGTCGGACGAAGTCGCGGCGAGGGTCAAGGTGCCGGCCGGTGACTCTGCGTCGTTCACGGTGAACGCCAGCGTCGAGGTGGTTTCGTTCTGGTTGACCGATTGATCCGCGATGTTCGAGATGTTGGGTGAATCGTTTACCGGTTCCACGATGACGGTGAACTGTCGGGTCATGGTGTTGTTCTCACTTTGTCCGTCGTCAACGGTGACGGTGATGACGGCGGTGCCGCTGGCGTTTGCCGCCGGAGCAAGTTGGAGTGAACCGGTGAAGTTCGGGCTGGTGTAGCTGACGGTTGGATCGGGAATCAGGCTGGGATCGCTGGACGTCGCGGTAACCGTGAGGGTTTGAAGTTCGTTAAAGGCGCCCGTCGAAATGCCGGCGAGATTCACGGTTTGGGCTGGCGCGTCTTCGCTCAAGGCGAGGCCGTTGATCGGGTCGATGGTGGGCTGCTGATTCACGGAGTTGACGAAAACTGTGAAGACTTCCGTGGCCGTGCCGCCGTTACCGTCGGAGACGAGAATGGCAATGATGGCGTTGCCAGACTGATTGGTGGCTGGAGTCACCTGGACGCTGCGTCCTGCCCCGGTGCCCCCAAGGATGATATTGTTCGTCGGAACAAGCGTGGGGTTGGATGATGTGGCGGTAACCAGAAGGTTGGCCGCGGGAGTCTCAATGTCGCCGATGCTGAATGGAAGGAACGGGGTTGAGGTGTTCTGGTCGATGTTTTGATCCGAAATCGCCGAGACCGTCGGCGCGTCATTCAATCCGCGGACGGTAACATTGAAGGTTCTGGTCACAGTGTTGTTGACGGATTGTCCGTCGTTCACCGTGACGGTGATTACGGCTGAGCCGGTGGCGTTGGTTGTCGAACGCAGGGTCAATGTGCCGGTCGAGCTCGGGCTGGTGTAGGTGACCAACGGATTCGGAATCAAGCTGGGAGTGCTCGAAGAAGCAGTGACGGTGAGCGTTTGATTCTCGTTCGTGGCGCCGGAGGTGATGCCGGAAAGGTTGACCGTCTGTGCTCCGGAATCCTCGTTGAACTCGATCGGTGACAGAGAAGCGAGTGTTGGTGCGTCATTCACGGGATTGACGGTGACGGTGAAAGTGCGAGTCACGGTGTTGCTCGTGCTCTGACCGTCATTGACGGTGACGGTGACGACTGCGCTTCCGCTGGCGTTGGCGACGGGGGTGAAGGTCAATGTGCCGGTGGCGTTCGGGCTCGTGTAGCTGACGGTGGGGTTGGGAATAAGACCCGTATTGCTGGAACTGGCCGTCACCGTGAGGGTATCGGTTTCGTTCGCCGCGCCCGTGGTGATTCCGGCGAGATTGACGGTTTGCTGAGCGGCGTCTTCGTTGAGGGTGAGATTGCCGATCGCGTTCAGCGTCGGCGATTGATTGATGGAATTGACAGTGACGACAAACGTATCGGTGGCCGTTCCACCCGAGCCGTCATTCACTGTGACGGTGATGGTCGCGGAGCCGAATTGCAGCGCGGCCGGGGTGACGCGGACGTGTCGGTTCGCTCCAGAACCGGTAAACACGATGTTCGCATTAGGAACCAAGGTGGGGTTGGAGGACGTTCCCGCAACGGAAAGGCTGGATGCGGATGTCTCCAGATCGCCAATCGTGAACGGAATGGTCGCGGTGGCATTGCCTTCGTTGACTGTCTGATTGGCAATGTTCGAGATGGTCGGGAGATCGTTCAC
>JADJPG010000015.1 GCA_016713365.1 Verrucomicrobiota bacterium
GATATCGGAAGGCGTTGCGATTGATGAAGATGGCCGACAAATTCGGCCTGCCGATCGTCACCTTGATTGATACGGCGGGCGCGTACCCGGGCATTGGGGCTGAGGAACGTCATATCGCCGAAGCGATCGCGGTCAATCTGCGGGAGATGATGCTTTTGGAGGTTCCCATCATCGCTGTCGTCATCGGTGAAGGCGGATCCGGAGGAGCCTTGGGAATTGGAGTAGCTGACCGAGTGTTGATTCTGGAGAACGCCTACTATTCTGTCATCAGTCCGGAAGGATGCGCCGCCATTCTATGGAAAGACCGGGCGGCCGCCTCGAAGGCCGCCGCTGCCCTCAAGATTACAGCCAAGGACTTGTTGGAACTGGGTCTGGCCGACGAAGTTGTTCCAGAACCCTTGGGCGGCGCCCAAAACGATCTCCAAACCACGGCAAACAGCCTTAAGCAAATGCTTCTGGGGGAATCTCTGATACCCTGAAGAAGATGTCGACTGCGGACCGGCTGAAGGCCCGTTACGCGAAATTCCGCGCCCACGGACACTTCATTGAGAAGCAGCCCGCCGCTGCCTGAGCGAACATCCGTCTCCCGTGCTTTACCCGTTCATCTTCCATCCGATCTTCAAGGAACGGGTCTGGGGAGGGAGGAACATTGAACGCCTCTACGGCAAGGCGCTCCCCACCGGCCATCCCATCGGCGAATCATGGGAAATGACCGACCGCACCGAGGGCGTTAGTGTTATCGCCAATGGCCCTCTCGCAGGCAAAACTCTCCGCTGGCTGATGGAGGACCATCGGCAGGCCGTCCTTGGGAAGGAAGCCGCCGTGGCCGGGCCATTTCCAGTTCTCATCAAGATTCTCGATGCACAAGAGACGCTTTCCGTCCAAGTTCATCCCCCGGCGGCGGTTGCCAAACAATTGGGAGGCGAGCCGAAGACGGAGATGTGGTTCATCACGGACGCTACGCCTACCGCTTCGCTCTTCGCCGGGTTGAAGGGTGATGCTACGCGGGCTGATTTCGAGCAACGGCTCGTCACCGGCACCGTCGCCGAGGCCCTGCACCAAATTCCCACCAAAGCCGGCGACTGCATGTTCCTGCCCAGCGGACGTCTCCATGCCATTGGCGCCGGTAATGTCCTTTTCGAGATTCAGCAGAACTCCGACACCACCTACCGGGTGTTCGACTGGAATCGTGTCGGCCTCGACGGCAAGCCGCGCGAGCTTCACCTCCCACAATCGCTCGCCAGCATCAACTTCGACGACTTCGAACCGGAACTCATCCCCAACAAATACTCTCGCAACGAAGTCTTCTCCGTTCGTTACCTCGTCGACCATCCGCTCTTCCGTGTCGATGCCTGCCAGGTCAAGCGCGGCAAACGCTTTTACCTTTCCAGCGATTCCGTCCAAATCGTCGGCATTGTCCGCGGCACGCTCACGGCCAGCTATGGTGACACCAGCCTGACGCTGAAGCCCGGAGACTTCTGCCTCCTGCCCGCGTGCCTCGGGCGCACCGCACTCACTGCCGGAACGCAGACCGAATTTCTGCACATCCAGCCCAGCGTCACCTGAAACGCTGAGAATTCTTCTGCTCCGCGTATCGTCCGCTTGTGCCCCACCGCGGATTGCCCCATGATGTTCGGTAGTTACATCATGCCGCCGAAGCTCAAAGATTTCCTGCAGCGCTGGGCCATCACCACAGTGGCGGTCCTTGCAGCGGCCCACATGGTGGAGAAGATCCATTACGACCACTGGCACGGATTACTCGTCGCCACCTTGCTGCTCGGATTGCTAAATGCCTTCCTTCGACCGCTTATCCTGATTGCCACCGTTGGTTTGCTCGGCGCGTTTAACTTCGCTCTCGGCCTGCGCTTTGCCATCGTCACCCTGCCGCTCCAGATCATCTCGTTCGGGTTCTTTCTCCTCGCGCTCAACGCCCTGCTGCTGCTGTTCGTGGGACAACTCGTTCCCTCCTTTCACGCCGACCAATTCTGGACCGCCTTCAAGGGCGGCCTGATCATCAGCGTCATTTCCCTCCTGCTGAACAGCTTCACCGGCACCGGTAACGCCCGCATCCAGATGCAACGCGGAAAACCCGGCCCTCCCTCTAGCGGATCCGGTCCATCCGGCTCAAACGGCGGGAACGGTCCCGTTATCGACATCTGATCCGCGCCTACGCGGACGTCAGCCGATACGCTGCCCGATTCGTCGCCACACCGCGCGCCGAAAATCCCCGCTCGAAATCCGTCACCACCTCGCTCAACTCCGCCGGCGTATCCACGGCCACGAACCGCCGGTCCGCCGCGAACACCTCACGCATCTGCGCGAAGTAATCCAAGTCATCAGTCCGCAAATACATCACGCCCCCCGGCACCAACACTCGCGCCGCCAGTTCGGGAAAACGTTCGTTCACCAGCCGGTTCTTCCGATGCTTCCGCTTCGGCCACGGATCCGGGAAATACAAATGCATCGCCGTCACCGACGCCAGCGGCAGCAGGAACTCCAGGAAGTAAGCCGCCTCGATCCGCATCAAACGCAAGTTTCCCAATCCCGCCCGCTGCCCTTTCCGGTCCAGCTTCCGCAATCGCCCGAGCAAGCGCTCCACGCCGAGGAAGTTCCGCTCCGGTCGGAGCGCCGCCCACTTCGCCATGAACGATCCATCCCCGCTGCCCAACTCCACCTCCAGAGGACGCGACACTGGAAACAACTCTTCCAGGCGCAAACGCTCGACCCACGAAGCGGGACGATAAATCAAAGTGGTCACGACAGACCCGGGAGCAGAATCCATAGGGAGTGCAAAAGCTGGTAGCCCCGCCCGGAATTGAACCGGGATCAACGGTTTAGGAAACCGCTGCTCTATCCATTTGAGCTACGGGGCCAACCCACGCGCGAAATTACCGCCCCGGCGTGCATTGACAAGAATTTGCGCTGCGCCCGCACCCAGGAGCCGACCTCTTTTTCCTTTCCGCCACTCGTCGTTCCGACTAATCAATTCCCCGCATGAAAGTGATCATTCTCGCCGCCGGATACGCCACGCGCCTTTATCCGCTTACGCTCACCAAGCCCAAGCCGCTCCTGCCCGTCGCCGGCAAGCCCATGATCGACTACGTTCTCGATAACCTCGCGCCCATCGGCGACATCGACCGCGTCATCATCGTCACCAACGCCAAGTTCGCCGATCACTTTCAAAAATGGGCCGACGATTACCGCGCAAACAAGGCCAAGCTCGACTTCACCATCGTCAACGACGGCTCGACCGACGACACCAACAAACTCGGCGCGATCGGTGACCTGAACCTCGTCATCGACCGCGAGAAGATCGACGACGACGTAATCGTCGTGGCCGGCGACAATCTCTTCAGCGAACCCCTGCCGAACTTCGGCAAGTTCTGTCGCGAAAAGAACGAACCCGTGCTCGCCGTCTACGACGTTGGCAGCCTCGAAGACATCAAGAAATACAACTCCATCACCTTCGACGCGACCGGCAAGATTACCTTCTTCGAAGAAAAGCCGAAGCAGCCGACCAGCACCGTCACCGGCATCGCGCTCTACTTCTATCCGCGCAAAACGATTCCCCTCATCAAGCAATACATCGCCGAAGGCAACAACCCGGATCAACCCGGCCGCCTCGTGCAATGGCTTTACCCGCGCACGCCAGTCTACGTCTGGAACGTGCCCGGCCTCTGGTACGACATCGGGTCGAAGGAAACGCTCGAGGAAGCCAACCGCATCTTCGCGAAGAAGTAGAGCGTGATGCGGAATGCGTGATGCGTGACGACGATTCAAACCCGCCGTCCGGAATCACGCGTCACGGATCACCAATCCCTTTCGGCAAAGACCTCCAGCTCCGCATCCACGGCCCGGCTGCCGCGCCCACGCTCATTCACCTCCCCGGCCTGCACGGCGATTGGACCCTGCTCGCGCCCTTCCGCCAGGCTCTCGGAAACCGCGCGCGTTTCATCGAGACCGCCTACCCGCATCAGCCCGACTGGCAACTGCGCGACTACGCCGCCGCGGTCGAAACCGCATTATTGGAACGCGGCATTACTTCCGGCTGGATTCTCGGCGAATCATTCTCTTCACAAGTCGCGTGGGCTTTCCTCGAACGTCAGCAACTCGCCGGCAACGCGGCGCGTTTCCGAATTGAAGGACTGATTCTCGTCGGCGGTTTCGTTCGGCATCCCTGGCCGTGGGGCGTGCGACTCGCCCACGCCGCCAGCAAACGCGCTTCCGTAGGCTTCATTCGCCGCGCCTGCACGTTCTACGCCCGCACCATGAGCAAACGCTTCGGCCACTGTCCCGGTGCCGCCGAAGAATTTGCGGAGTTCGTCGAGAACCGCGCCTGCGATCCGGACCGTCACACCATCACAGGTCGTTACCTGCTCATCGCTGGAAACCATCCCGCCACCATCGCCCGCGCCACACGCCTTCCCGTCTATCACCTCACAGGCGGATGGGATCCAATCGTTCCGTGGTGGCACGTGCGCCCCTGGCTCCGCAAACACTGCCCGGGCTATTGCGAATCACGCATCATCTGGAGCGGTGATCACAATATCCTCCTCAGCTCACCGGAAAAATCCGCGGAACAAATCCTCGCGTGGGTTGGCAATCACTCCGCCGCAACTTCACCGCCGTGAAGCGCGCCGAGGTCGCTCCACGAGCGCCGTCATCATCAAGTCCGCACCAACCTTGCGCCACTCGACCTCTCGCAGATTGAGAATCTCGTTCAAGCTCCGCGCACCTTCACCCGCGACCGCCTTGCGCGAATCGCGCCCGCCCAGAATCTTCGGTGCATAAAAGAACGCGACGCGCTGCGCATGACCGCTCATCAGGAACGACGCGTTCACTTCCCCGCCACCTTCCACGAGCAGGCTTGTCACGTTTTCTCCACCAAGCTTCTTCAACACCCAGCGCAGATCGATTCGCCCGCCGCGCAACGGCGCCGTCCAAACCCGGACCCGCTTCGCCAACGCCGCCACGCGCTTCGCCGGTGCTTCCTTGCCAACCACGATCGTCGTCAACGCCGCGAACTGATCACTCACAACCTTCGACGTCAACGGCGTCCACCCTTGCGAATCCAGAATGATGCGCCGCAACTTTGGAGCGCCGATTTCCAAATCGGCGCGTGCCGAACCGGAGTTCGGCGCTCCAGTTCTCACCGTCAGGCTCGGGTCATCGGCGAGCACCGTGTTCACGCCGACGAGAATTGCATCTGCGCCCGCGCGCAATCGCATTCCCTCCGCACGCGCTGCCTCGCCCGTGATCCACTTCGATTCGCCCGAGGCCGTCGCGATCTTTCCGTCCAACGTCATCGCCGCCTTCACGGTGACGAACGGCGTGCGCTGAACAATCCAATGGTTGAACGCCTCGTTGAGCTTCGTCGCTTCGTTCGCCAGCTGACGGTAGGGCGCGTCGCTCCGCGCGCGCCGGTTGGACGTCGCCACAGACGAAGCGGCGCGCGCGGAGCGACGCGCCCTACCGTCGAACGACACGACCTCGATACCCGCCTTCGTGAGAATGGTCAGTCCCTCGCCTGCATGTTTCGGATTCGGATCCGTCGCCGCGATCACCACGCGCTTGATGCCCGCAGTCTTGATCGCCTCCGTGCAAGGCGGCGTGCGCCCGTGCGTGCAACACGGCTCCAGCGTGACGTAAAGCGTCGCTCCCTTCGGTGAATTCTTCCTCCGCTCCGCATCGCGCAACGCCTCAATCTCCGCGTGCGGTTCACCCGCACGCCGATGCCAGCCTTGTCCGATGATCTTGCCACTCTTCACCAACACCGCACCCACCATCGGGTTCGGCGACGTCGCGCCGTACGCGCGCCTCGCCAGCGCCAGCGCGCGGCGCATGAACGACTCGTCGTTGCCAGCCGCTCGCCATGCCTGACTCAGCCCTTGTCCGAAAACAACGCTTCCGCGAATTGCTTCGGATCGAACGCCTGAAGGTCGTCCGCCTTTTCGCCGAGACCGATGAATTTGATCGGCAGTCCCAACTCGCGCTGGATGGCGACAACCATGCCGCCCTTGCTCGTGCCGTCGAGCTTGGTGATGACCAGTCCGGTCAGCTTCACCGCCTTGTGAAACTCGCGCGCCTGGTTGAGCGCGTTCATGCCCGTCGTCGCGTCGAGCACCAGCAACGTCTCGTGCGGCGCGCCGGCGAGCTTCTTGTCCATCACGCGATGCACCTTCTGCAGCTCGGCCATGAGGTTCTGCTTCGTGTGCAATCGGCCCGCCGTATCCACGAGCAGGTAATCTGCATTGCGCGCCTGCGCGCGGCAGCGACGGCGTCATGCGCGACCGCAGCCGGGTCCGCGTTGTAAGCGCCGGCGACAACCTCGACCTTGAGTCGTTCGCCCCAAAGCTTGATCTGCTCGATGGCCGCAGCGCGGAACGTGTCGCACGCAGCGAGCACGACGGATTGCCCGCGCGTCTGGATGAGATTCGCGAGCTTCGCGGAAGTAGTGGTCTTGCCCGTGCCGTTCACGCCGACGATGGACACCACGGTGACGCCGGACGGTTGCTTGCGCAGTTCGCTGTTCGTCGAGGAAAGGCTCTTCTCCACTTCGCGCTGGGCGATCTCGAAGATGGCGAGTCCGGAGCGGCCCTGCGTTTCGTAGGCCTTCTTCACCTCGGCGAGAATCTGCTGCGTCATCGACGTGCCGAGGTCCGCCCCGAGCAACGCCGCCTCCAGTTCCTCAATCGACGAGCCCGTCAGCTTCGGTGAAAGCGTGACGATGCGTTTGATTTCGTGAACGAGCTTCGCCTGCGTCTTCTGCAAGCCCTCCTTGAACTTTTGGAACAAACCCATCGCGCGGAAATTTCGAGTTACGATTTAGGAATTACGATTGAGCCGACGGCGCAGCGCCGTCCGCGAGCATCACGCCGCGGTCCACGGCACGTTTCATCACGCGCTCGCGCAGACGTTCCACGCAGCTGTAGGGCACCTTGATGCTGCCGATGAGCGGCCGCCCCTTGCTCATGCCGTGGCAGTCCGATCCGCCCGTGACAAGCAGCTTGTGCCGGTCGGCGATCTCAAGATACCGCTGCGTCATCGAGGTGGAATGCTTCGTGTGAAAGCATTCGATGCCGTCCATGCCCGCCGCGACGAGATCCGGAATCACTTCGTCCGTGTGATTCAATCCCGGATGCGCGAGCACCGCGAGACCGCCCGCCTGATGAATCAACGCGATGGCTTCCGCGGAGGAAATCTTGAACTTCGGCACCCACGCCGGCTTGCCCTTCTTGAGGAAGCGCTCAAACGCTTCATCCAGACTGCTGCACAACTTCTCCTGCACCAGCGCGCGCGCGACGTGCGGGCGTCCAGGTGAATGGCAGTTCGCGAGCTTGAAGACGGCTTCGACTTTGAGCGGCACCTTGAGCTGGTTCAGCTTCTCCACCATTTCGAAGATGCGATTGCGCCGCACTTCCTGAAACCGCGCGAGGTCCGTCTTCAGCTTCTCGTTCTCGGCGTCCATGAAGTAGCCGAGCATGTGCAACTCATGGCCCGCGTGCTCCGTCGTGAGCTCGGACGCGGGGATGAACTCCACGCCGCCCGCCTGGCACGCCGCCGCCATGCGGGGACAACCTTCCATCGTGTCATGGTCCGTCAGCGCCACCGCCTTGAACTTGCAGCGAATGGCGTGACCAGCGAGTTCCTCCGGCGTGTAAGTGCCGTCGGAGAAATTCGTGTGCAGATGGAGGTCGGCGGACATCAGGGTGTCATTTCACATTCCTCGCCGGGCGCATGAGTTCACCCTTCACACTGTCGAGAATGCCGTTGATGAACTTGCCGCTGTCCTGCGTGGAGAACCGCTTTGCGATGTCCACCGCCTCGTTGATGCTCACCACGGGCGGGATGTCGTCGCGGTGGAGCATCTCGTAAATGGCGAGACGCAGGATATTGCGGTCCACGGCGGCGATGCGCGGGATGTCCCAGTTCTTGGAAAACTTGCGGATGAGCGCGTCCGACTCGTCGCGATGCTCGATGGCGCCGCGGATGAGCGGGTCCGCGAAGAGCCGCACGGAAGCCTCGTCCGTGGTCGGCGGCGCGGGGTCAGCCGGCTTCTCGCCCCAGGTGGCGTTGCCCTTCTCCTCCGCGATCACGGCGCTGCGCTGCGAGCCCCAAAACTGTTCGAGCTCCGCATCCAGGTTCTCCGGCGGATTCATGTCATGCTGAAATAGAAATTGAACGGCGCGTTCCCGCGCCTCACGGCGTTTGCCCATGCCAGCAGGATGGGCCAAAATCGGTGGGGTAGGAAGGGAAAAGTCCGGCCCGTCGACACCCTTCGGTCTGCTGAAGCATCCTTGGCTTGAATCGCCTGACCGAAAGCGGTATACAATCAGGCGCAATCCTGAAGAAACGACGCCATGTATTCCTTGATGAGGTTTTGCCCCCCAGCCCATGTCGATCGGACAAGTTACGCTTGTTTTGTCATGGGTCATACTGCCGCAATCCCTGCTCAGCTCCATTTCGGTTGGCAGGCTGCAAACCCTGGGCGCAGTTGTCGCCCGGTTGCCGTGGATACAAACGGCGAAACCATTGTCCCCGACGAAGCTCTCCACGACATAATTGCTGTGGATACCTGCCGGGCATTCACATTGGCCCTGACAAGTGCTGGCTCGGTGGTCTCGTGGGGCGCGGATGCCCCTGTTCCGCTGGCCGCCCATAGTGGTGTAAGGGCAATTGCCGCAGGTCACAGCCATGTATTGGCGCTGAAGGCTGACGGAACCGTAGTGGCTTGGGGAACGCGCAACAACGCCGCCGAGACCAATGTCCCAGCCGATTTACGGGACGTAGTTCGGATATCAGCAGGCGGCAATCGAAGCATTGCCGTGAAAGGAGATGGGACGGCCGTCCAATGGGGCTTTGGCATAAATGGGTATACAAATCTGCTTCCAAGTCTGTCGAATATTCAGAGCGTCGAAACCAGCGGACTCCATGACGTCGTGCTACTGAACGACGGGACGGTAATTGCCTACGGCTACGGATTTAGCGGATCGAGTGCAGTCACTGGACTTACCAACGTAACAGCAGTAGCTGCTGGATTTCAGTTCAGCTTAGCACCCGCGACCGGCACGGTGTTCGCTCCCGGGAAGCGGGCGAACACTCTGACGAACATCGCGTCAGGTTTGAGTAATGTTATTGCCATTTCGGCAGGGAATAGCTTTTGCCTGGCTCTCAAGAGCGATGGTTATGTCGTCGCTTGGGGGAACGGACCCTCATCATCAACAAACGCGCCCAACGAACTAGCTGGCGTGGTGGCAATTGGCGCAGGCTACGACCATTCCGCTGCGATATATACCTCTGCGCTTCCAGAGATTATTCAACAGCCAACAAGTTTGGATCTTCCCGAGTGGCAACCAGCGACTTTTTCGGTCAAGGCGAAAGGTTTTCCTCTCAGCTACAAGTGGACTAAGGACGGAATTGCAATTCCGGGCGCAACGAACTCGGCCTATGCAATCGCCGCAGTTCGACCGACAGATGCCGGAGAGTTTCGCGTCGAAGTAAGCAGTCCCTTTGGCGATGTGGTCACCGAACGCGCGAGGCTTTCCATCAAACCACCATTGCCGGGAAGAGTTGTAGCGTGGGGCAGTTTTAACACCTACGGACTTACGAATGTGCCGCCCGAAGCCCGAGGAGGCGTGGTCGCTGTGGCACCAGGTTTCAATCATGTCTTGGCATTGAAAGAAGACGGCACGGTGATCGGTTGGGGGAGCAATTCATTTGGAGAGACATCAATTCCACTTGGTTTGAGGGACATTGTTGCAATCGCGGCTGGACCATACTCATCCCTAGCATTGCGAAGAAATGGAAGCTTGGTGGGCTGGGGCAGGGAACGTGGAACGAACATTCCAACCGGTCTATCGAATGTGCAAGCCATTGCCGCAGGCAATGGACATTTCATCGCTCTTAAAAGTGATGGAACAGTTGCCGCATGGGGCAACAACAGCGGGGCACCTTTTCCGCCAGGAGGTACCGGGGGGCAGGCAACCGTTCCTTCTGGGTTAACGGGCGTTAATAGAATCGCTGCGGGCGGCTATCATTCAGTCGCTCTTCGTAGCAACGGCACAGTTGTAACATGGGGAAATAATTATTTTGGAGCGACGAATACGCCTGCAGGTTTAACTGACGTGATTGAAATCGCAGCAGGTGAAGTTTACACACTTGCTTTGCGACGCGAAGGAGGCGTTGTGGGCTGGGGGAGCAGCCTCTCGGGCATTCCTGCGCAAGCGCCAAGCGGAGTCGTGGCCATTGCTGTGGGCGGTGCGCAACCCATGGCGCTTCTGCAAAATGGAAACGTCATTTCATGGACCAGCTCTACCAATATCTTCACTCCCGCCGTGCCTGACTTGAACAACGTGGTATCAATCGCCGGCCGTGATCAGGTATATTATGCAATCGTAGGGATCGGTCTCCGTTCTGAGATGCTTCCAGATTCTAGTGATTACCTGATAAAATGGCCCGCCAGCGCCAGAGGTTTTGTTCTTCAGTCGACGACGGATCTATCACCGCCGACAGTTTGGATGAATTCGACCACTGCTCCGACATTCACAGGAACACACTGGGCCGTCACAAATGTCACCAGCAACGAGAAACAGTTCTTTCGGCTCGTCGAGCCGTTCGACTGACTCACAGTCCAAACGCCTTCTGCATCTGTTCGCGCACGGTCGTCAGGCGTTTCACGTCGCCGCCGCCGACTTCCGCCGTCGCCCAGCCGCAGAAGTTGGTGTCCGAAAGCGCGGCGCGGACCTTGTCCCACGGCAGGTCGTCGTCCGGGCTGGTGATGTCCACGAACTTGTTCTTCGCGCGGCTGAAGCCTTTCACGTCCAGCTTCACGCAGCGGCGGCCGAACGCGCGGATCCAGTCTGAAGGCTGGGCGTACTTCCAGTGGTTGCCGACGTCGTAGTACATCCCCACCCAGGGGCTGTTGAAGCTGTCCACGAACTTGATGAAGCGATCCGCCGTCTGTTCCGGTCCCTTGTCGTGGTCGTACATCATCTTGTTCCACACGTTCTCGAACAGGATTGCCTGGCCGAGTGACGCCGCCAGCGGCAGGGATTTCTTAATCTCCGCGCGGCAACGTTCCTCGATCTCCGCTTCCGGACCATCCGTGCCCTGCCCGACGACGATGAGAATTCCGCTGCCGCCCGCCGCATGTGAAACGCGCAGGCAGTGATCGAGATTCGCCCGCGCCTTGTCGCGCGTTTCCTGCTTCGCGTCCGTCAGGCGCACGCCCCAGTGCGTGTGATTAATCGCGTTGTGAACGAACACGCCCGAAGCACGGACCGCTTCGCGCGCTTCGTCCGCCGTGAAACTGCCCGCCTCATCGAAATCCACGCCGTCGAATCCCGCGTCGCCCGCCATGCGCAGGCGCTCGGTTACGGTCAGCGTTTTGTCGCCGGCCTTCTTCGCGATCATCGTCAGCTTGCACGAGAGCAGCAGACGTTTGCCCGCAGGCGGCAGGATGGTGCCGCCAGAGGCGGGCTTGGCCGCGGAGTCAGCGGCGCGGAGCGGGGCCACCGCCGTGGCAGCGCCGAGGGCGAGCGTGGTGGAAACGAAGCTGCGACGGGAGAGATTGAGCTTGGTGTCGTTCATAAGCGTTATGGGTTTGCGCGTAGTTGAGCTTTCATGACGCCGGGTGGGAAGCCCGCATTCGATCTTCAACACACAGCGAGGGACGCGTTACGACAGGTTCACCGGATCGATGTCCACGGCAAGCGTCACGTCGTCCGGCAGTTCGAGGGACTCGATCAACGCCGCGAGATGGCGGCTGAGCACGCTCATCTGCCGCGTGCGCAGCATGAGTTGATAACGGTAGAAGGATTCGGCGCGAGCCAGCGGCGCAGGCGCAGGGCCGGCGATGACCAGATCGGAGGGCAGAGGAGAAAAGGAGCTGAGGGGAGAAGGGGCCGCACGCTTTTCATCGAGGCCAAGCGACAGTTCCTCATTCCCCTTTTCTCCTTTTCCCCTTTTCTCTTCCACCCGTCCCCGCTTCTCCAGCTCGGCGCGCACATGCTCCGCGGAGAACTTCACCTTCTCCTCGTTACGTCCCTTCAGCACAATCAGCGCGATCCGGCCCGCGGGCGGATACTTCAACTGCTCCCGAAACTCGATCTCCTGATCGTAGAAGCCCGCGTAGTCGTGACGGCGCGCGTATTGAATCGCCGGATGAAACGGCGTGAATGCCTGCACGAACACCTCGCCTTCCACATCGCCACGGCCGGCTCTACCGGCGACCTGCGTGAGCAATTGAAAGGTTCTTTCGCCCGCGCGGAAGTCGGGAATGTGCAGACTAAGATCCGCGTAGATGATTCCGACGAGCGTGACGTTCGGGAAATGCAGGCCCTTCGCAATCATCTGCGTGCCGACGAGGATGTCGATCTTGCCCGTGCGGAAATCGCCGAGGATGCGGCGGAAGTCGTCCTTGCGCTTGAGCACATCGGAATCCATGCGCTTGATGCGCGCCTGAGGAAAGAGCTTGGTCAACGTGTCCTCGACGCGCTCGGTGCCGAGGCCGGAGTAGCGGATGGCCGGATTGGAACATTTCGGCTCCGGGCAGACCTTGGGAGCCTTGGCCTCGTGACCGCAGATGTGGCAAAGCAGCTTCTGCGCGGCGCGATGGTAGGTGAGTGACACGCTGCAATTCGGGCACTCCGCCACGTAACCGCACGACGGACATTGCAACGAGGTGGACCAGCCGCGGCGGTTGAGGAACAGGATGACCTGCTCGCCCTTCTCCAGACGCTGCGTGATCGCTTCCTTGAGTTGCTGCGAAAAAATCTGGGCGCCTTTGCTCTTTCGGTTCTCGGCCCGCATGTCGACGACGCGGACGATCGGCATCTTCTGCGCGTCCACGCGAAGCTTCATTTCCAGCAGCGTGTATTTGCCGCGATGCGCGTTGTAGAAACTCTCCATCGAAGGCGTGGCCGAACCAAGCACGACGACCGCGCCTTCCATCTGACCACGCACCACCGCGACATCGCGCGCGTGGTAACGCGGTGATTCCTCCTGCTTGTAGGAATGCTCGTGCTCTTCATCCACGATGATGAGCCCCAGTGGATCGACCGGCGCAAAGATTGCCGAGCGCGCCCCAATGACGATGCGCGCGCGGCCCTGGCGAATCTTGTGCCATTCATCGTGGCGTTCGCCGGTCGAAAGATGGCTGTGCAGAACGGCGACGAGCGTCTGATGTTTTCCGGAACTGAAGCGAGCCTTGAAGCGCTCGACGGTTTGCGGGGTCAGAGAAATCTCCGGCACGAGCACAATCGCGCCCTTTCCCTGTTCCAGAGCATGGGCGATGGCCTGCAGATAAACCTCCGTCTTGCCACTGCCCGTGACGCCGTGGAGGAGAAACGCCGCAGAGGAGCGTGGGGGAAGAGGGGAAGAGGAGCTGGAAACCAGCGCTCCCTCGCTACTCTGCTCCTTTTCTCCTTCTCTCCTTTTCCCGGCCGGAGAGTTCATGGCCGCCATGATCTTGGAGAGCGCCGCCGCCTGCTCGTCATTCAGCACGAGCGGTTGCGAGGGCAGGATGTGTTCGTTCGCGTAAGGATCGCGCTCAGAAATTTGCGGGCTGATGGTGACGAGTCCTTTGTCCTCCAGCTTCCGCACAGTCTCGGCAGTCGTATCTGTGAGGCGCAGTAGTTCCTGCAACGGCAGCTCGCGCCATTCTTCGATGACATTCCAGACATCTTCCTGGCGTTTGGTGAGCTTTGGCAGCTCGCCCGTGCGCGGCACGACGCGGACAAACAATCGTTCCCGCCAGCCGGATTCCTCCTTGCGCACGGCATCCGGCAACACGCTCTTGAGCGCGATCTCGACCGGGCAGCAATAGTAGTCCCCAATCCATCGCGCGAGTTGGAGCACCTTGGGCGTGACCTGGCTTTGCTGACCGATGATCTTCGTGATCGCGCGCAGGTTGGTGTGCGTGGATTCCTGGATGAGTGCGGTCACCACGCCCATGACCTGACGCGGCCCGAAGGGCACTTTTACGCGGCACCCGACCTCAATGCGCCCGGCCATTTCTGGCGGGATGGCGTAATCGAAATCCTTGCGGAGTGCGATTTCGAGGGTGACGCGCGCGATCATCGTCAGTAAGTCTAGCCACGTGATTTCGGAGTCCAAGCTTTGTGTGAAGCTGGCAGGCGGCGCCGAGTATTTTCGACCACGGATGGGCACCGTTGGACACGGATTCATTGAAATGATCGTCCCCAGTTTTCCGTCACGAGACGTTCAGCAGCCTCATGATTGATCTCATCAAACGTTACAAGTGGTGGCTGTTCGGGATCATCCTGCTCGGCGGAGTTGCCACCTGGTTGGAACAATGGCGCAGCCACCACGAGCACAGTCAGGACACGGTGATTCTGGCGGCGAGCCGGAAGCACGGCGTGGAGCCGGCGCTCGTGAAGGCCGTTGTCTGGCGCGAGAGCTGGTTCGATCCGAACGCCAAAGGCACGAGTGGCGAGGTGGGCTTGATGCAGATCATGAAAGACACGGCCAGCGACTGGGCCACCGCACAACGCTTCACCTCGTTCGCGCACCACGAGTTGTTTGATCCGGCGAAGAACACCGACTGCGGCGCTTGGTATCTCCGAAAGCTCCTGGTGCGTTACCGCAACACCGACAATCCCATCGTCTACGCGCTGGCCGCTTACAACGCCGGGCCGGGGCGCGTCACGAAGTGGAGCAAGGGCGGAACGATCACGAACAGCGTCGAGTTCCTGGAGCAGATGGATTTTCCCGGCACGAAGAAGTATGTGCGGTCGGTGATCACGCGATACCGGCACTACCAGGAGAGCTTTCCCGCCCGGCAAGGTTAGCAGAGCCTGACCGACGGCGCGCCCGGCGTTGATCTTAATCCACCGTCACCGACTTGAGCCGGGCTTCGACTTCCTGGCGGAGCCGCTCCCGTTCTTCATCGCTCAATTCGCGCGGCACGACAATCGGCGGCGTCAGGCGCATGACGCACTTCGCGAACGGAAGCGGAATCTGGAACCTGTCCCAGCTTTTCACCTGAATCTTCCAGCTCAACGAATAGGAAACTGGAATGACGGGAAGCCCGGTGAGCTGCGCCAGCGTGATCACACCATCCTGCACGATGTAGCACGGACCACGCGGACCATCTGGCGTGATGGCGACATCGTACCCGCGCTCCGCCCAGGTGATTAATTCAAGTAAAGCCTGGCGTCCGCGTCGGCTCGTGGATCCGCGGGCGGGTTGAACCTCATAAAGCTCCAGCACTCGGGAGAGCAGCCCGCCGTCCTTGCTCGCGCTCACCATGGCGGCCAAACGCGGCTCGCGTCCGATGGTGCTCAGATAAAGCCGGTAGATTTCGAGGCACAACGCCAGGCGATTGTGCCAGATGCAGAAGATCGCACGCTGCCCCTGGCCGTTTGTCAGCACGCCCGTTTCATCCCGCCACTCGTAACGAATCGTCGCCGAGACCACCCGCGCACAAAGATAGATCAACCGCGCCACGAGGCGTTGATGCCACTTCGGCTTGTGCGGAATCACCACTCCGCTGCGCTGTGGTTTATGTGGCTTCGACATGGTCTGAACCGCCGGCATCATGCGCCTTTCTTCAAGCTCGCGCGCACAAGTTCTTCCACGCTCGCCTGCGCGCCCAGCAACGCCTGCGACGCGCGGATGGCGTCGTGCGCTTCCGGTTGCTTGAAGCCGAGCGCCATGAGCGCGAGTACGGCGTCATTCACCTTCTGATCGGCCGCGGAGAGTGAACGCTGCGCGCTGCTGGCCTCCCAGGCGCCGGCCGCGCCCATCTTGTCGCGCAGCTCAACGACGATGCGCTCGGCCGTTTTCTTGCCGACACCGGAAATCTGCGAGAGCGCCTTCACGTCGCCATTGGCGACCGCACCGCGGAGCGCGACGGGATTCATGCCGCTGAGAACGTTGAGCGCGATCTTCGGTCCGATGCCGCTGACGGTGTGAATGAGCAGCCGGAACAGGTCACGCTCGGCCGCGGTCATGAAGCCGTAAAGCACATGCGCATCTTCGCGAATCGCGAGGTGGGTAAGGATTTGGACATCGGCTCCGGGCGCCGGAAGCTTGTCGAACGAGGACAGCGGAATGAGCACTTCATAGCCCACGCCGTTCACATCGACGGTGGCTTGCGTGGGCAGGGCATCAATCAGTTTGCCGCGCAGGAACGTAATCATCGGCGGGGATTATCCACAGGTGCCGGGCGGACGCTACGCGAAAGCGCGGAACGTCGACACGGGAAGGAACCGGGCGGTTCAATCTCCTCCACCACCATCGCCGCCTCCGCCGTCGCCACCACCAGAATCGCCGCCATGGCTGTGGCCCGCATGACCGCCATCGCCTCCGCCGCCACTGCAACCGCAGCCGCCCGAATGATTGTCGCACTTGCCAGACTTGCTGCGGTTCATGTCAAAGAGCGCCGCAGCCACGGCGGCTCCGACAACGAGAAAAACAATCACGATGATGATGGTGGTCATGTCAGATCCTTTTGAGAGGTGTGAGGCTGAAACGTCCTGTTTCCTGGGCGAAGGTCAGCGCGAGCGCCAGAGCATCCGCGGCGTCCGGTGCCGGTGGATCCGCGAGATGCAACATGCGTTGCACCATTTTCGCGACCGCGCTTTTTTGCGCCGCGCCGTAGCCGACCACGGCCTGCTTCACTTTGCGCGGAGCAATTTCAAAAATTTCCATCCCAGCCTCCGCGGCAATTACAAGGCTCGCGCCACGCGCCTCGCCCATGATGAGCGCAGTCTGGAGGTTCTGCGCGAAGAACAATCCTTCCACCACGCAAACGGTCGGCTGGTGATGCTTGAGCACGTCGCGCAACGTTTGCGCGATGTTCAGCAGACAACGGGAACGTTCCCAGGAGGGCGGTGATTTGACGGTGCCTTGCGCGAGGACTTCCGGGTGCGGCTTCGCGAGCCGGATGATGCCGTAGCCGGTGCCACGCAGCGAGGGGTCGATGCCGAGAATGGTTTGGTGGACGCTGGCTTTGGAGACAAGCACGTCGTCCGTCGCCCGCGTCGAGACTCGTCGCGTACCGCCCACGCGGCTGCGCAATTGCTCGAATTGCTGAGGAGTGATGCCCATGCCAGTTGCGAGTGCCGGCATGGTAACGGCCAGGCGCCGTTAAGCAAGGAATCCGCAATCAGCGTGAGTTTCGGCGACCGTTGTCCTCACCGGAGGAACGACCAGTGCGCGAACCACCATCTCCGCCGGAACGCGAGGGAGCCTGCGACGGGGCCGGACGCGGACTCGAAGGCGCGGGCGCGGAACGTTGCACGGACGGCGCGGGGCTTGGCGCGCGTGGAGTTTCAACGCGAGGCGTCGGCGCAGGAGCAGAGTAAGACGGCGTCCTCGGAGCGTTATTGAAGCTCGGATTGGGGGCATTGAAGCGAGGCGCTTCGGATCGTGACGGTTGCGGCTGCACATACACACGCGGGGCGGCATCCGCCCGAGGCGTGGAGGGCGGCACACGAACCACCGGCGCGGCCGGAGTCACCGAAGGACGCGATTCCGGAGCGATGCGAACCTGCGTTTGATTGTTGTTCGGGCGCACTGTTGGGCGGCCGCCACGCGGCGCTTCCGCGCCAGGCGAGGTCGGCGCCGCAGGAACCGATCGACCACCGGCAGTTGCAGGTGTCGTCACAGAGCGAGGCGTCGTCGAAGGAGTTGTGGTCACAGGAGCGACGTCAGCCGGCGAGCGCGTTCCGCCGCGTACGACTGTGGGGCTGGGGCGAGGACCGCGCGGCGTTTCCGAACGCGGAGTTGCGGGTGACGTCGGGGTGATTTCACGGGGCGTCGCGGGTGTGCTGACGGTGGCTGAACGTCCTCCCGAAGGCGGGCGAACGCTGGGCGATGAAGCGGAACGCGGCGCGGCGGTGTTGCCACTGACGAAGCCTGAATTGACCGGTCGCGCGACGGTCAGCGCGCGTCCGTCATTGTCGAGCACTTCACGGCGCGAGCCGCCACGGGGCGCTTCCGAAGTCGGGCGAAGTGAGACGCGGCGAATGCTGTCGCGGTTCACGGCGGCGACTCGGTCGTAGCCGACGCCGCGATTCACGACGGTGTTGTTCACGGTGACGTAGTTATTCACGACGGTCGTCTCGCGGTGAATCTCCCGGGCACGATGCGAGGCGATGTAGTACTGCGACGGACGCCGATCGCAGAAGCGATTGAACGGAAGGTAAACGTAGTGGAAGTCCGACAGACCAAACTCGAAACTGACTCCCACTGAAAGCGAGTGATGACGGAATCCATGGCCCGCCCAGCGCGCCGAAGGCGGCAACGGCGCCCAGCCACAGTACGAACTGGAAGAGCGCCAGCTCACCCAGGCCGGGCCCCAATGAACATCCGGCACCCACACCCAGCCGTAGTTTCCGTGCGTAGTCCAGCGGCCGTAATGAAATGGCGCCCAGCCCCACGAGTAATCCGAATACCAATACCAGCCACTGTCCGTCCACAGCCACCGTCCACCGTCGGCATAAGGACGCCAGCCGCGGTTCCAGACAGCAACCGTCGGGCGCCAGCAGTGGCCGTAACCCGGGACATCAATCCACGTTCCGTAGGGCGCGAGCTCGTTGTAGAAATAATTCACGGTCACCGGCTGAGTAGCCGCAGGGACGGTGTAAACCACGGCGGGGGCCTGGGTGCCGGGCGTGGTCGACGGAGGTGCGTCCGTCGCGGTTGGCGGATAGACATTCGTCGCGGGCACCGTCAATGCGACTCCGGACGGGAGCGGTTTCACCGCGCTAGCCGTCTTCTTCGCGGCGATCGCTTGCGGCGTAGCGTCTTGAGCGATCAACGTGGTGATGATGTTCGTCGGCACGCCGAGATCGTGGAGGTAAAGAATCTCCGCCGAACCCATATTGAAATAGCTCGGCGAATTCGTGATGTAGGCCATCAACACGTCTTCTGTCACGCCGCCTTGCACCAACTTCACGACATCCGTCAGCGCGGGAGTGAGGTCCAGTTCCACGGGCGGCATCGCTTCCAGCACCACATTGGTGTCCGCCGGAATCGGCTCGGCCGATCCAATCACCTGCGCAGCCGGTGCCGACGGGACCGCCGGCGTCGGGTTCGTAATAATGATCGAACCAGGCGGCACTGAAGTAGTCACCGGCGCAGCAGCAGCAACCGCGGGTGTCGGCGCAGGAGTCGCTGGAGCGGCGGGCACGACAACAACGGCAGGCGCGGGCGCGGCGACGGTAACCGGCGCAGGATTGGAAACGGTCGGAATTTCGTCGGCGTGAGCTTTTTGTCCCCGGCAGCCAGAGCCGAATGCCAAACTCAGAATTGCTGCGGTGAAGGTAACCCCCCGAAGGATTGGTTTCATAACATCAATTGTCTCAAGTCACGCTAGCACGGCGTTTTGCCGTATCGAGTAAGAAGTGACATGCACACCGTATCGACTCAGGACCAAACCCAGCTATTCATCGGCCGCAAATCATGCACAAGGCTCTTACTACCAGCCGCTAAAGGAGGAGATTGTCGACCTGTCAGAATTTAGGGAACTGATTTTACAAATCGCGATTACTTACCAACGGCCAGCTTCACACGTTAAAGATGCCGTTTGGGGGAGGATTCTTGGAGCAAGCCCCGGCCGCCATGATTTTGACGCCATCCGACAGACGCGACGAAGGCAAGCTTGCGCGCATCCGCCGCTTTCATTACCACTCCATTCATCATGACACCACGCCGCTTCGTTTCGATCCTCGCACTCGCTATTGCCCACGCCGCGTTCGCCGACGGTCCAACCGATAACCTCGCCGAAAAGGTGCGCCGTATTCCGCCACCAGGAATCAAGATCAGCGACCCGGATCGCGCGGAACTGACGGAAGGCGTTGCGAAGCTCGGCAAAGAAATCGATGCGCTGCGTAGTGAATTGAAATCTAAGCCTGCGTTGCTCGAACTGCTGCCGGATGTGGAGATTTATCACAAAGCCGTGGACTGGGCTTTGCGCTACGACGAATTCTTCAAGACGAACGAAACCCGTTCCGCGCGCGCGTTGCTCGCCCTCGGTGCCGAACGAGCCCAGTCACTTCGCGATGGCGCCGCGCCGTGGCTCAGCGCGACGGACTTGGTGGTACGCGGTTACGTTTCGCGCATCGACGGATCCGTGCAGCCTTACGGGCTCGTCGTTCCGGCATCGTTCAAGCCGAACTCCTCGCATCAACACCGACTCGACTTTTGGTTCCACGGCCGCGGCGAAACGTTGTCCGAACTCGACTTTATCTACGGTCGTCAACGCTCGGCCGGAGAGTTCACGCCGCCGAACGCGTTCGTTCTCCACACCTACGGGCGCTACTGCAATGGCAACAAGTTCGCGGGCGAAACTGACGCGTTCGAAGCGTTGGAACACGTGAAGAAGTTCTATCCCATTGATGAGAATCGTCTCGTCGTGCGGGGCTTCTCACTCGGAGGCGCAGCCTGCTGGCACATGGCCGTGCATCACACGTGGCGCTGGGCAGCGGCGGCGCCGGGCGCGGGATTTTCGGAGACGCCGGATTTTCTGAAAGTCTTCCAAAACGAAAAGCTCAAGCCGTCGTGGTTCGAGCAAAAGCTCTGGCATCTTTATGACTGCACGGACTGGGCGCTGAACCTGTACCATTGCCCGACGGTGGCCTACAGCGGCGAGAACGACAAACAGAAGCAAGCCGCCGACGTCATGGCCACTGCGATGTCGAAGGTCGGCCTCGATCTCACGCACATCATCGGACCGAAGATGGGCCACAGTTACGACGCCGCTTCGAAGAAGGAAATCAACCGTCGCATCGACAGCATCGCCGAACTCGGCCGCAATCCCGTGCCGCCGCGCGTCCGCCTGACGACCTGGACGCTCAAATACAATCGCATGCACTGGGTCGTGCTCGACGGTCTCGATCGCCACTGGGAACGCGCCACGGTGGACGCCGATTTCTCCGGCGGCTTGCTCGACAACTCCATTCGCATCACCACCAAAAACGTTTCCGCCTTCACGCTCACCTTCGAAGCCGGGCAATGTCCATTGGACAACACCAAGACTCCACGTGTCTTCATCGACAGCAGCAAGCCCTCCGCGCCGCGCGTGAAGTCCGATCGCTCTTGGACCGCGAGCTTCCGCAAGTCCGGCAGCCGCTGGGAACTGCTCGAAGAGGCGGACGACTCGTCAAAACTCCGCAAGCGTCACGGACTGCAGGGTCCGATCGACGATGCGTTCATGGACTCGTTTCTCATGGTCCGTCCGACCGGCAAGGCGCAGCACGAAAAAGTCGGTGCGTGGGTGAACTCCGAAATGAATCGCGCCATCGAACAATGGCGCCGCCAGTTCCGCGGGGATGCTCGCGTGAAGGATGATTTCGCAGTGACCGATGCCGACATCTCGGCACACAACCTCGTGCTCTGGGGCGACCCCGCCAGCAATAAGCTCCTCGCGAAGCTCGCCGGCAAACTTCCAATCGATTGGAGCGAGAAGCATGTGAAAGCCGGCAAGGAAACGTTCCCGGCCACTGGTCACGCCGTGGTGATGATTTATCCGAATCCTCTCAACCCGAAGAAGTATGTGGTGCTGAACAGCGGCTTCACCTTCCGCGAATACGATCAGCTCAACAACGCCCGGCAGGTGCCGAAGCTGCCGGACTTCGCAATCATCGATCTCAGCCAGCCGCCGAATTCACGGACGCCCGGTGGCATCGCCTCCGCGGGTTTCTTCGACGAACGCTGGGAGCTGACCTCTTTGAGCACCAAACCGTGGTGAGGCTGTGCGTCAGCGCGAGAAACCACCGCTGACGAAATCGCGAATCACATCGAGCTCTTCGTCGCCGGCGATGGTGTGAACCTTCGCGAACTCACGCCACGTGATATTCAGGCCGGCGGCCTTTAGTCCATCCACCTGCTTGCGCACCTCCGCGCACGGAATGAGCGGGTCCTGCGTGCCGTGCGTGAACAACATGCGTTGCTCTTTCGCGACGGGCGAAAGCTCCTGCAACAGGCGCGCCGGTTCGTGAACGTAGCCGCTCACGCCAACGAGACCGGCGAATCGATGCGGATAGCGAAAGCCAACGTCGACCGTCATCAGACAGCCCTGGGAGAAACCGAAGAGGATCGTTTCCTCCGTCGGGAAACCATTCGCCCGCTGGGCATCAAGCAAGCCGAACAGCAGCTTGCGGCTGCGCTCGATGCCCGGCCCGGGATTGCCTGCGAAGTCGTACCACGAATAGCCGCCGTAGTAATCATCCGGCGCGTTCACGAGCAGGTAGTTCAGCCACGGCAACCGCAGCGCCGACGGCATCCAGCGGTAACCCGCCGTGCTGTCGCCCAACCCGTGCAACGCGATCAGCAGGCGTTTGGAATCCTTCTGCGCCGCCGGATAAAACTCAGTCTCAAGCATGGCGCGCATTCAACGGAAGCCCGCCACAGATGCAAATGTCCAAGACCAAGCCAGATCAAGAAGGACCGGTTGCACCCCAGGCTGGGCCGTCTGGACATTCACCGCGTCTCCTTTTCAGCTTGCGCCTCGCCCTGCCCGCCCGAAAACAACCGCTCCATGTTTACTGAAGTGAAGAGCGTCCATTTCATCGGCATCTGCGGCACCGCGATGGCCAGCGCCGCCGCCGCCATGAAGGACAAGGGCTACGTCGTCACCGGCTCGGACCAGAGCGTCTATCCGCCCATGTCTACTTTCCTCGCCTCCAAACAAATCGAGGTGATGAACGGCTACTCCGAATCCAATCTCAACCACAAGCCCGACCTCGTCGTCGTCGGCAACGCCATCTCCCGCGGCAACCCCGAAGCCGAACTGGTGCTCGAACGCAAACTCCGCTTCTGCTCGCTGCCCGAGCTGCTCAAGGAATACTTCATCCGTGGCAAACGCTCCATTGTCGTTAGCGGCACGCACGGCAAGACGACCACCACTTCGCTCCTCACCTGGGTCTTTGAGCACAACGGATTGAACCCGAGCTATCTCATCGGCGGCATTCCGACGAATCTCGGTCAGGGCGCGCGGTTCACGGACAGCGAATGGTTCATCATCGAGGGCGACGAATACGACACCGCGTTCTTCGACAAGCGCAGCAAGTTCATCCACTACCTGCCCGAGGTCGCGATCATCAACAACCTCGAGTTCGATCACGCCGACATCTTCGACAACCTCGCCGCGATCCAGAAAACCTTCTCGCACTTCATCCGGCTCATCCCGCGCAACGGCCAGCTCTTTGGCAACGGCGATGATCCGAACCTCGCGCCGCTGCTCAACGTCACGCACTGCCCGGTGAAACGCTTCGGCCTCGGTGAAGACAACTCGGTGCGCGCGTTCAACCTCAAGTTCGGCCCCACCGCCAGCGAGTTCGAGATTCCCTCCGCGAAATTCCACATCGATCTCGTCGGCGAACTCAACGTGCGCAACGCGCTCGCCGTCGTCGCAGCCGCGAAACATTGCGGGCTGAAGAACAGCCAGATTCAAAGCGCCTTCTCTACTTTCAAAGGCATCAAGCGCCGCATGGAAGTGCGCGGCATTTCCGGCGGCGTGACCATCGTCGATGACTTCGGCCATCACCCCACTGCCATCCGCGAGACGCTGCGTGCGCTGCGCCTGAAGTTCGCCGGGCAAAAGGTGTGGGCCATCTTCGAGCCGCGCTCGAACACCACACGCCGGAATGTTTTCCAGCACGAGCTCGTCACCTCCTTCGCCGACGCCGACGGCATCGTCGTTTCACAGGTCGCCAAGCTGGAGCAATTGAAGCCCGAGGAACGGCTGAACCCCGAGCAGTTGATGAAGGACATCGCCGCGACGGGGAAACCGACCGCCTACCTCGCCGACGTGGACGCCATCGTGGAACACATCGCAAAGAACGTGCAGGGCGGTGATGTAGTGTGCGTCTTCAGCAACGGCGGCTTTGGCAACATCCACGCCAAGATGCTCGACCGGTTGAAGGGGCGCCAGTAGCCGGAGCCCGGATTAGTCGACCTTCTGGTAGTGAATCTCCACGCACTCCGGACACAGTCCGTGGCTGAACTCCACGTTGCTGTGCATGTGGAAGTACGCCTCCATCTGCTGCCAGAAGCCTTGATCGTCGCGAATCTTTTTGCAGTGCATGCACACCGGCAGCAATCCCCGCAGCGTCTTAATTTCATAGAGCGCTTTCTGGAGACGTTCGATCAAGGCGTTCTGAGCGATCATTTGATCACGCTCCGCCGTAATGTCCCGCGCGATCTTCGAGGCGCCGATGATTCTGCCGCCGCCGTCGCGCACAGGTGAGATGGTGAGCGAGACGGGAATGAGGCGCCCGTCCTTGTGGCAGCGCTGGGTCTTGAAATTACAGATGTGCTCGCCCGCCCGGAGTCGCGTCAGAATGGTCACTTCTTCATCTTCATTCCCCTTGGGCAAAAGCCTGAGTATTGGCTGGCCGATCATTTCGGCGCTGGTAAATCCGAACATCCTTTCCGCACCCGGATTCCAGCTCTGGACGATGCCATCGAGATTTTTGCTGATGATGGCGTCCTCCGCGGAGTCAATGATGGCCGCCAGATGAAAACGGACAAAACGGTCGTTGATGCTTCCAGACGGTTGATCTACACCACTCATGCTCGGCCTCTCGTTCCCGATCCGGAGAATCCTACAATTCGAGAGCCGCGTGTGAAGAAAAGCGATCGGGATCTCTTCGCTGAAACCTCAGCAAGACGGATGTGTTCCTTGCCCTTCATGGAGAATGTGTATCTCACTCTGATCACGACGTCGCAATATCAAAACGAGCTGACGGCATCCGTACTATTTACCAGTGCCGGGGAAAGCCGCCACCATTCGATCCCTAAAGCTGAAGTCCTCCCGCAGAGCCGCCTTGAAGCGGGTTACGGGAGGAGTTGGGGGATTTAGAGAGGATAACCAGCAGTAGAAATCATCCGGCGCTCGATTCGTCGACCACGACGTATCGACTGCCGCCATTGCTCCAGATGCGCAGGAGCGTGGTTTTATCTTTGGGATTCTCCGTCAACTTCACGGCGTCTTCGGCGTCCTTCACCGGCTGGCGATTAATCTCGAGGATGACATCTCCCGGTTTCAGCCCCGCCTCACGGGCCGCCGAGCCTTCCTCCACATCGAGCACCACCGCACCGTGGACGTTCGCGGGGACATTCATCTCGCGACGGGTCTGCGCATCGAGGTCGCCCACCGCCACGCCCTTCAGCGCTTCACCATCGGCGCTGCTCGAATTGTCTGCCTTCGCGACCTGCTCGGAACCCGGAAGTTCCCTCACCGTAACTTCGAGCGTCTTCGTGGATCCATTGCGCAGAACCTTCACAGGAACGCTCTCGCTGGGTTTCACCCGCGCCACCTGGAGTTTGAGCTGACGGCTGCCTGTCACCGCCTTGCCGTTGAACTCGAGAACGATGTCACCGCTCTTGAGACCAGCTTTTTCAGCCGGCCCCTTCGGCACCACGTCGCCAATCAACGCGCCCTTCTGGTCCTTCAAGTTGAACTCCTTCGCGAGCGACGGAGTGACGTCCTGAATCATCACGCCGAGGTAACCGCGCGTAACCTTGCCGTCCGCGACGAGACTCTCCATCACGTCACGAGCGAGGTTCATCGGAATCGCAAAGCCGATGCCTTGATTGCCACCGCTGCGGCTGAGGATTGCCGTGTTGATCCCGATCAAGCGACCGTCCGCATCCACGAGCGCGCCACCGGAATTACCCGGATTGATCGCCGCGTCCGTCTGGATGAAGTCTTCGTAGTCCAAGCCGAGCGTGGCGCGACCGGTGGCGCTGATCATGCCCATCGTCACCGTCTGGCCGATGCCAAACGGATTGCCGACGGCAAGAACGATGTCGCCGACCTCGATCTTGTCGCTGTCCGCCATAGCGATGAACGGCAGATCCTTGCCGTCAATCTTCAACACCGCCACGTCAGTCTTCGGATCCTTACCCACGACCTTGCCGGTGAATTCACGTCCGTCCTGCAAGCCGACCTTCACCTCATCCGCGCCGTCCACCACGTGATTGTTCGTCAGGATGTAACCGTCCTTCGTCACAATGACGCCGGAACCTTGGCCCACCTGGCGCGGCGCGTTTGGGCGACGGCGCTGCTGGCGCTGATCAAATTCTTCGCCGAAGAACCGGCGGAAGAACGGATTGTCGAACCCAGGAAACTCCTGCATCGCGGCCTGCTTCGGCTTCGCCGACGTGGTCACCATCACCACGCTGGGGGCGACCTTCTTGACGATGGGCGAAAAACTCGTGCCGAGTTTCACATCGCGGGTCACCGGCTTGTCATCGACCACCAGCTTTACCGGGGTCACCTTCGCCTCGGACTTCGAATCGTCCTTGCTCACCGCCGCCGAGGCTCCAGCCACCAACAGCGCCGCGCCCAACACCAGGTAGGGCATCCGTCGAATCGTGGTTTTCAGAAGTGCATTCATAATCTGGCTCCGTCTTGGAATTGTTCGTTCAATCAAGTCTGTCGTTTCGTTTTCGTGGCACCAACCTGCCTCCAGCGAATGACGGAAACCTTTCTGGAGCATTACAGCTGTGTAAGGGAATCAATGACCGAGGAGAGCGATGAACGACCGCGGATGGCCGTCGAAACGATCCAGTAGGACAGAGCTTCCAGCCTGTCCCGAAGAGAATGTGTGCAGGAAGAAATCTGCAGATAGAGCGCGGCACCGAATCGCCGCTCAGTGAGTGGTACCCAAGTCGGGAGGACAGGCTGGATGCACTGTCCTCCTTGGTAACGTCAGCGCCGGTCGCGAAACTCCTTCGACAACTCATCCAGCTTTTCGCGTTCCGCCCGGGAGAGACTGTGAATGCCCTGAGCAGAAACCTTGTCGAGCAACCGATCGATCTCAGCCAGCTTCGCATTGCGCTTCCGCGCTTCGTCGTAGCGCTGGAACCGCTCGCTGCCCTTTGGCGAATCCCCGTCGCGCACCACGCTCATCCCCTTCTCCAGCAGATGAAGCGGATCAAAAATCGTCACCACCAGAATCAACGCGGACAACACAATCACCGCCGCATACATCGCTGGATTCGCGGTCATCATCTCCGGATACATCGCCGTCGCGACCAGCAATCCCACGACGGCACCGCCGATGTGGGCATCGTGACCGATGTTGTCCTTGCCACGCCGCATCATCACGAACGAGAAAACCAGGAACAGCACCGCGAACAGATACGCTGGAATCCCGATCGGAATGAAAAACAAATGGATGCTCCCGCCCGGCAGCAGAAAGATCGAAGCGAAGATCAATCCGCACACGCCACCCGATGCCCCCAGCGCCCGGTAATCGTGATGCCGGTGAATGAACAAACTCAGCAGCGAACCGCCAAGAATGGATGAGAAATAGACCAGCAACAATGTCTTGATGCCGTAGACGGCCTCGATGGACCGGCCAAACGCCAGGAAACTGTAGGCGTTGAAGGCGAGGTGAAAGCCATCCCCGTGGACGAACCCGGACGTCAGCAGGCGCTCGTATTGCTTGTCCGCGAGAATCTCCCGCGGCTTCAACATCAGTCGCTCCCACAGCCGTCGATCGCGGAAGGCGACAATGGAAACCACCGCCGTCACCGCGAGGATGATCAGCGTCACCGGAGTTTGTAGATCGGGATGCACAGCCTGGACACCTTCAACGGATGCCAGTCTGAATCATCGGAAATGCCGGCGCAAGTTTGAGCCTCATCCCTTTCCACTTCGCTCAGCCGAAAGCCGACAAAATCTCCTTCACCTCGGCCCGCGACCTGCCTACCCTCCCCGCTTCTATGAGTTCAAAGACTTTCAAGCTCGCCGCACTCGCCGGCGACGGCATCGGACCCGAAGTAATGCGCGAAGCCATCAAGGTTCTCCGCGCCGTTGAGAAACGATTCTCCCTCCAGTTCGACATCACGGAAGCCCCCGTCGGCTGGGCTGGTATTGACGCCGCCGGAAAGGCCCTGCCCGACACCACGCTCGAGCTGTGCCGCAAGTCCGACTCAATTCTGTTCGGCTCCGTCGGCCTGCCCGATCGCGATCCGACGATTCCGAAGGAAGAACGTCCCGAACGCGCCGCGCTGCTCCGCCTGCGCAAGGAGTTCAGCCTCTTCGCCAATCTCCGCCCCGTTAAACTCTACAAGCAACTCGCGCACGCCTGCCCGTTGTCACTGGAACGTCAGGGCAATGGCATCGACGTCCTCGTCGTGCGCGAATTGACGGGCGGCATGTACTTCGGACAGCCGAAGAAGACCGAGCAAGTTTCGCCCGGCGTTATGCGCGCCATCGACACGATGGTTTACACCACGCCCGAGATCGAACGCATCGCCCACGTTGCGTTCAAGGCCGCGCAGTTGCGCCGCAAGAAGGTCACCAGCATCGACAAGGCGAACGTCCTCGAAAACGGCGTGCTCTGGCGCGACGTCGTCACCACCGTCAGCAAGCACTACCCGGACGTCGCCCTCGAACACATGTTCGTGGACAACGGCGCGATGCAGCTGATGCTCAAGCCGACGCAGTTCGACGTGATGCTTTGCGAGAACATGTTTGGCGACATCCTCAGCGATGAAGCTGCCGCGCTCGCCGGATCGCTCGGCATGTTGCCCAGCGCCAGCCTCGGCGCGACCAACGGCAATCAAACCTTCGGCTTCTACGAACCCGCCGGCGGCACTGCGCCGGACATCGCCGGGAAAAATCTCGCGAACCCCATCGCGCAGATCCTCTCCGTCGCCCTCATGCTGCGCTACAGCTTCGGACTGAACGACGCCGCCAATGCCATCGACGACGCCGTGACCAAGGCCATCGCCTCCGGTCTGCGCACCGGCGACATCTACAGCGCAGCGGACGCGACCGCGAAGAAAGTGGGAACCCGCGAAATGGGCGACGCCATCGCGGCCGGCGTGTAGGAAACACGGACGCTCACCGTTGCTTTAGCGACCGCGAGACGGTCTCCAGCAATCGGTGCAGTTCAATCGGCTTAGGCAGATATTCGACCCGGGTGAGTGAAAGCTCCCCGGGTTGTTTCGTTGCTGCCGCTTCATCGCAGAGCAATACCGCGGGCAGTTCCGGTCGCGCCGCCTGAATCGACGACAGCGCGCGTGAGCCTTCCATCAGCGGCATCGATTGATCACTCACCACCAGCGCCACCGGTTCGCGACTCTCCTTGCACAACGAAACCGCCTCCGCGCCGTTCGTCGCTGTGAGAACTCGATAACCGTACTCCTCCAGGCTCCGGCGCAACAGCTCGAGCACCGCCTCGTCATCATCCGCCACGAGAACCAGCTCGCCATTGCCGCGCGGCACCGGCACTTCAACCCCGACCTCGTCGCCCGCCGACGTCGCCACCAAGCGCGGCAGATACACTTCAAACGTCGTTCCTTCACCCGCCACGCTCTGCACCGAAAGAAAGCCTTCGTGCGCCTTCACGATCCGCACGCTGGTGGAAAGCCCGAGCCCCGTCCCCTTCCCTTCCGGCTTCGTGGTGAAGAACGGTTCGAAAACCTTCGCAAGCACCTCCGGCGGCATGCCTGAGCCCGTGTCGCTGACCATCAGCACCACAAACTCACCCGGACGACCATCGGGAATCGCCTGCGCCGCGTCCGCATTGAGCGTCACATTGTCCGCCGCGATCGACAACGAACCGCCATCTGACATCGCGTCGCGCGCGTTGACGCACAGGTTCAACAGCACTTGATGCAATTGCGTCGCGTTGCCGCGCACGGGCCAGAGATCGTCTGCGACATGCGCGCTGACCTTGATGTTCTGCGGGAAGGTATCGCGCGCCAGCTTCTCCATTTCCTTCACCAACGGGCGAACTTCCAGCCGCTCGAACTCGCCCTGCTTCCCGCGCGCGAAGAGCAACACCTGCCGCACCATGTCCGCGCCGCGCCGCGTGCTCGACTCCATGAGCGACAGCACACGCTTGGTGTTTTCATCCTTCGAATCGCGACGGAGGAGTTGCGTGCCCATCAAGATCGGCGCGAGAGCGTTGTTCAAGTCATGCGCCATTCCGCCCGCCAGCGCGCCCACGGCTTCCATGCGTTGCATGCGCAGCGACTCGGCTTCGAGCTGCTTCTTCTCCGTTACGTCGGAGCTGATGATCAGCAATCCCTTCGGCTTGCCTAGATCATCGCGCAACAACGTCCAACGACTCTCCAACGTCAACCCGGCGCCGGACTTCGCGCGTTGACGCAACTCGCCGTTCCACTCGCCGCGTTCCATCGCCACACCGCGGGCCTCAGTGGCCGCCGCGTCCGCGAACAACTCGCTCACCGCACCGTTCTGCAACTCGCTGGCGGACCAACCGAAAAGCCGTTCCGCACTGGGGTTCGCGTACGAGATCTTCCCATCCACCTCGCGCACCAGAATGGCATCGTGCGCTTTCTCGATCAGCGCCGCTTGTTCGCGGATGCGCGCGTCGGCGACGCGCTTGGCAGCTTCGAGCCGACGGCGCGTGAGATACCATTCGATGGAGTTGAAGAGCACGGAACCACCGAGCGCCAGTGGAGCCTGAACCGCCGCGATGATGAGCCACGGAAACCAGACGTTCGATTGACGGAAGAGAATCGCCGCGGTCGCGATCGTCAGCCCGACGCCTGTCGCCGCCACGGCCGCAGCCGGGATCGGACGCAGCCAGACGAGGCCCGCGCCAAGAACCAGTCCGGCCAGGCCAATCCACAACTCCAGCGTTCTCGAATCGGGCAGCTTCAACCAATCGCCGCGCATCAGGTTCAACATCTCGGTCGCGTGAACCTCAACCCCCGGCATGAACAAGTCCTTCTCATCCCAAAAGCTGAACGGACTGCGGAACTCGTCACGACGTTCCTTGAACAACCCCGCGATGGGCCGTGCGCCCACGAACACGATTTTGTCGCGGAGCTCCGACTCGTCCATCTCGCCGGGATTGAGCACCTGACTGAATCCGCGATGCGGAATCGAAAACGGCCGCCCGTAATAGTGCAGCCAACGCGAGCGCGCCGGAGTTTTCATCAACGCCGTGGTGTCCAGTCCGTGCACCTTCGCAGCCGCCAGCGTCAGATTCGAAATGGGTTCGATCGGATCGCTCACGCCCGTGAAGTACCGGCGCACGACGAAGTCATCATCGGTAGCCACCTCGCCCAGCCCCCAGCCTGCCGCCGCGCGACGAAACTCATCGATCGGCGTCACGAGTTTCGTGGTCCGCCCCCATTCCGCACGACCGCCATCGCTGCTCTCCGCACGAAGCTCGCCTGCCAGAATGACGCGTCCGTGCGCCTCGATCGCATCCCGCAGCGCAGCGTTCGCGGCGACGTTGGTTCCGACGCTGTCGAAGACGACATCAAACACGACCACGCGCGCACCCACCGCCTTCAGACGGCGAATCAACTGCGCATACAATTCGCGCGGCCAGGGCTGGTTGGGATCCTGATGCTGGTTCAGGTGCGACTCGATATCGAGATACACCACCATCACGGGACTGTTGGTGGGCGGAGGAAGATTCAGGCCGAGCCACGCAAAGTAGGAATCGTAGCTCGCTCGGGTCAGCGCCGAACCCCTGAGCCGGGTGGAGTCCAGCAGCATCGAACCCACCAGCGCGCAAAGCAGACCCACTGCAGCGCTGGCGATATACTTTGAACGGCGTGACGTGCGATCCAGCATTCGGTTCGGCTACCACGTTATCGGCAGAAACGCCGCGGGACGAGCCAGAAGTCGCGGGTTGACCCGTAGGTTTCGAAGTCGTGGCTTGCGCGAACCGCACGATTTGCTGAAGCTCCCGCCGTGTTCCGCAGATCAAAAATGCCGTTCCCCAGCGCCTGCCTGGCGGTGATTTGCCTGTGGGCGCATCTCTGCTCGGTCACCCATCTTCTCCCTTCGATTACCGCGGTCATCGCCTGGATCGACGGACAGCACAACGTCTCGATTCGGCTCGACGACAATGGAAGCGAGGTGGTTCTCAGCCACGATGAAACTGACGGCCGGAAATCCGCCGCCCACGATCATTGCGTCGTCTCTCAGTTCCTGATCGCCTTTGCCGAGGCCCCAACCGGGGAGGCCGATCATCTCGTCGACTTCGACCTGACTCAGGTCTCGGCCCGGAGATCATCGAGCCAGCGTTCGGAAGCGCTCCCGGCCGATCTTCTCCCGTCCCATTTTCCATCTTTCAGCCGGCTGACCGAAACTTCGCGCATCCCATTCGCCGTCGCCACATCAGCCCCCGCCATTCTCTCGCCCGCTCCCTCGGTCACCGTCGCCCATACGGTCGTCATCCTCATTTGAGAGTTCCTTCCCGCCTGAGCTGATCCCCATTCGGGGCGCCACAGGCATCACGATTCCCGGCCCCGCCCGATCAGTGGTGGCCAATTCCAACTCAGAACTTTTGACCGTTGGGCCATGCCCATGTCCGTATGAACAATTTAGCAGAACAACAACCTTGTACCCTGTGCCAGTCCACTCGCGGCCTCCTCATCGAAACCAAAGACCGCCACGGCGGGCCGTTGGAAGTCATGATGTGCGGCGGCTGCGGCTTCGTGCACAACCATCCCGTCCCCACCCAGGAGGATCTTTCGAACTTCTACTCGCATCATTACCGAAAGGTCTACAAGAAGGTTCTCCTCCCCAAGCTCAAGCACGCCGTCCGCTACTTCCCCGGCGCCACCACTCACATCCTTTCCCACCGCGATCTCTTCCGGAACACGCGATCCGTTCTCGACGCCGGTTGCGGCAGCGGCGAATTCCTCTACCTGATGGCGGGACTCGACAAGAAAGTGACCGGCATCGAGCCCAACCTCGGTTACTCCGAGTTCTGCCGACATCAGCTCGGACTGCCCGTGGTCACCGGCGAAATCTGTTCGTTCGAACCACCGGCGCAGTTTGATCACATCCGGCTCAATCACGTCCTCGAACATCTGCGAAACCCTCTGGAGTGCCTGACTCTCCTGCGTGGATGGCTGACCGAAAACGGCCACATCTTACCTCCGCGTGCCGGACTTCGACAATGCCTGCCGTTCCAAATCACCCGGCGGCATCTTCCACTACGGACACATCTTCAACTTCGATCGGCACAGCTTCGATCGAATCACCGCGCTGGCCGGCTTGAAGGTCATCCGCCGCCTCAGCAACACCGCGGCGTTCCTGTCACCCGATACCGACGCCCGACCGCCGGAACTCCCCACCCTCGACGCCATCCGCGCCCGCGCCGCCATGTATGCAAAGCATCGCGCGAGCAGCCTCGTGTCGCAGCGCACTCCGCTCAAGCTCTGGCGGAAAATGTCCCGCGCGATCCGCGAACAGCTCATCTGCCTCAGCGCAAACAACCATCGATCGCTGGGGGACAGATTTGTGATCAACCTGCGTAGACGAATCGGCACAGCGACCACGCCGTCGAGTGAAGAACAGATCCTCAGCGAAGCCTGACGGCTCACCAGTTATGTTCAGCCGCGGTTAAGTGATTCGCCGACTTCAGAAGTTCAAGCGCAGGCTCACCACGGCGGTGCGGCCGCGCGGCAGGGCGTTGTAGGAATTGAGCGGGTTCAACCGGTAATCCGTGTCCGCCAGATTCAAGAGGCCCGCGCGAATCTCCGCGTGCCGGCGCGGGAATCGGTAGCCGAGCCAGACGTTGTGCTGGAAGAAATCATCGCCCGGACGCGCCGGCGTGTAGCCGGAGTTGTGCTGGTAATACCACGCCGATTCCCATTGCCCGAAGAATCCGCACGTGTGCTGGTAGTTCAGCGACAGCGCGACCTGATGCAGCAGCGAACGTTCACTCTGCTCCGCGAGATCCAGATCGATCGTGGTGTTCGGCAGCTCCGGCAATCGCGTTTCCAACTGAGCTTCGCTTAGTCGATAACGCGCGCCGATCGAGAATCCATCGCCCAGCAACTGCGCTGCGTAGGCCGAGACATTGCGCTCGCGGAACTCCAGCTTCTGCCGCGTGCTGCTGACCGCGCCGGCGAATGGCGTCGGCAACACGCCCGTGGTCACGCCAATCGTCCGGTCGCCGTCCGAGTGAAGCCACTCGGTTTCCACACCGAAGAAAGTTCCCGAACCGATTCGCTGATCATAGCTGAGGTTCGCCGTATCGAACGCCGCACCCGGGAGCAATCCGGCGCTCGATTCCGGAATGAGACTGCGAAACGCCTGATTGAATCCGGCGACCTGCGTCGGCTCCAGACGCACGCTGTTGTCGAAGAACAATCCGCCGAGCGAACGCGTGTAGGCGCCACGGAAGGTGCCGCCGCTCCATGGCGTGAGAACGAACCCAGCCTTCGGCGCAAGCAGATCGGTCGATTCATCACCCGCGCCCAACGGCAGGAAGTCGGAGTTCCGCGGATAAGTGAGGTGGTCGTAGCTGAAGCCGCCGATGAGCCGGAGCGGTTCGAGAATCTGCCAGTGGTAGTAGAGATAACCATTCGCGCGGCGCAGCGGTTCGTCGGTTTGGTCCGACGAAATCACGCCGGTCAAGGTGCGCGTGAGGACGGAGTCAGATTCCACTTCGCCAGACTGAATGCGGCCGCCTGCGACCACGGTGTGCGCCGCGGTTTGCCAGATCTGCTGCAGCTCCGCGGAGTAGAGGGTGAAGTCGCTGTTAAGCCGCGCGGCAAAACCGCCCGCTGGCGTTGAGATACGCGTCGCGTTCGCCACATCGGGCTGGAGATGGAAAACGTCGACGCCGTCATCGCGCAGCTCGAAGGAATCCGTTAGGCGCGAGACGAGCAGCAGGGTGTGATTCGCCGGCGACCACGCGCGATGCCAGCCCGCGAACAGATTCGGCGCCTGTTCCTCGCTCACACGACGCACGCGGCTCGCCTCGTTCGGATCGTAGTGCCGCGAGACGTCGCCAGCGTCGCCGTTGCTGAAGCTGGCCTGGAAGTAGAGGTCATCGCGCTCGTTCACGCGCTGCTTCAGCTGCAACGAAACATCAAAGCGCTCGCTCCAGTCGTTAATCTCCTGCCCATGCTGGTTGTGATACGCGGCATCCAGCGCGTAGCTGAAGCCATCGACCGATCCGAATAACGTCGCGAGCTGCTGCCAGTCGCCCGAACTGCGATACTGGGTGAACGTGCTGACACCGATCGGACGCGGATCGAAGAACTGCAGGTGTTCCTGCTGCGAAAGCAGCTGCGAGAGGTTTCCCGCACCCGCGGGAGCGAGCAGATTCGCGACGAGCAATTCGCTGAAGCGCGCGCTCTCGTAGCGGAGGTCGAAGCGGTTCGGATTCTCCAGCGCCTGATAACTGTTCGCGAGGAAGAGGTGGCTGGAGAAGTTCGCGTAGTCCTCGTTCACCGCACGGGCCGCGGAGCGGAGGCCGATCTCCTGCAATCCAGCGTCGGCGTAGACCGCAGCGAGGTTGGCGCTGCGCACGGAGCGGTCGCGGTCCAAGCCAAGCCGCGAGCGGAACAGCCGGCGGTTGTCGTTCAGCTCGGTCGAACGTTCGAGCTCGCGGACAGCGGCGTTCGGGTGGTTCTGCTGCCATTGATGCAGCGCCGAGTAGAGCCACGCCGTGGGATCGCCCGGGTCCAGTTCCTTCGCGAGACGCAGATCCTTCTCGGCCAGTTTCGTTTCACCCGCCGCACTGAACGCCTTCGCCAGATATCCACGCATCACGGCGCGACGCGGCTCCAAGGCGGCCGCTGTCTGGAACGAGCGGAGCGCCTCGTCCCGCTCGCCGAGTCGCAATAGCGCGAACCCGCGCCCGAGCCAGGCGTTGCCGAGCGCGGCATCGATGGCAATGGCGTCGTCAAACGAACGTTGCGCTGATTTGGGATTGTTCTCTTCGAGGCGCAGGAAGCCGAGGAGGGCGTGCGCAGAGGCAAGCCGCGGCGACACTCGCAGCGCATCGCGGACTGTTGCGGCAGCGGCGGCGCGTTCTTCGAGTATCATCTGCAACTCCGCGAGCCGGGCCAGCGCGAAACCGAAATTCGGCGCCAGAGCCACGGCGCGCTCCGCGGCTTCGCGTGCGGCGTGGAGCTGGAATCGAGACTGCAGCGTGTAGGAACGCGCGAGCCATTCGCTTGCCGAGGCGCCCGGTTCCACCAGCTCATTCGTCAGAGCCGTGCCGCGCACCACGGCGATCAGTTCCCGCAGGGCACGCGCCACCGGGGCGTTTGCCGGAGCGCCGGCAAGACGCGCCTCCGCGCTGTCCACGGCACCGACGGAGAGTTCGACGGCGGCACGGAACAATTCGCGCGCCGGGCTGCCGGCTGGAACAGCGCGCAAGAGCTCGTGAGCCTTCAGCAAATCGCCGGAGCGATACGCGCTGAGCGAGTCGTTCAACGTTGACCGATCGTCACGGGTGAGCGCGAGGTCGTCGGGATTCGCGACGGCCGGATAGTAGAGCGCCCATTGGATCAGACTGCGGGCTTCGAGGAGCGGGCTCTTCACCGGCGCCTGACCGGGCTCGACGCGTGCCTGTTCGCCGCTCTGCATGGAAATGGTGGTGTCGGCACCGGACAAATCCACCGCGCCATCGAGCAACGCGAGGCGCGTTGCGCCGTTGGCTTCGGCAGCTTCGAGGACGAATTCCGTGCCGCGGATGGCGCCACTTGCGACGGGAGTCTCGAACTCAACATCGGCCGGGCGCTCGCGGTTGAAGAAGAAGATGGAGCCAAACGGAATGCGAAAGCGGCGCTTCTCGGCGTGGCGCGGCGGCTGAATCTCCAGCGTCGTGCTTTCGCTCAGGCGCAGCACACTGCGATCGGAGAACTGAACGGCGGCGCGGCTTTGCGTGCGCGTACGGAGACGATCGCCGGGCTTGAGCGCGAGGCCGTTGGTGGCGGCTTTCCAATCGCGCAAGCCGGCCATCTGAAACTCGACGTTGCCCGCGACTTCGACGACGCGACTGGTCAGGGCGTTTGTGTCGGTGGACTGCGCGGGCGCGGAGATCCCGACGAAGAGCAACAGCAGAATGGTGAGGCTGGTCCAGCGCACGGACGGACGATGCCAGAGGGGACTCGGCGATTGAATCCCGAACTTTCGCGCCGGGCCTCGTTGGTGAGAAACCTCCGCCATAAAGGCGGTCTCGCTCCACGACACGATGGCAACCCGCCGCCCCGTCGCGATGTTTCGCGGCGACCGGGATGGTTGATGGCGGGTCAGTTTCATTTGTTCGTGCAGGAATCCGCCGGACGCTCAGGCGCGTCCGGCGGACCCGTGGTGTTCAGATGTTGTTCGGCGTCATCACTGGGCCGGAGCTTTGGCGGTGAAGGTGCCGCTATCGGTATCCTTCAACTCGTCGCGGTCATACTGACGTCGGACGAACGAGCCGCTGGTCGCACTGGTGTAGGTGAGCTCGTATTCGTCCCACTTGTCGGCCTTGAACTGCACGCGGAGCGTGGCGGTGTCCGGACCGGTGGAGGTGAGCACGTAGCTGAAGTCGGTCGGATTGCTGTTATCCGTCTGGATGCCGGCGGTGGCGCTTGAGAACTTCAAATACTCGCCCGTGTCCATGTGGAAGTCGTAATCGCCGGGCGGCGGATTGTTCGTACCACCGCCGGGGTTGTAGGCGTAGGGCAGGACGGAGTTCGTGCTGAAGATGCCGACCTGGTTCGTGTAGACCGCACCACCGCGATAGAGACGGCGGTTGAAGGTCGCCGTTGAACCATCGACGTAGGTGAGGTCGTATTCCTCGCGATCGCCGCCGAGGTTGTAGTAGCCGTAGGTGATGATCAGCGTGGCGGTGTTCGAGCTGTGGTTCGTGTATGTATACATGTAGACGTTGCCGCCTTCGGTGACTTCCAGTTCCTCATCGGCCGACGCGCCGGGCATCGCGTAGCCATAGTGACCGGCGACGAAGCGATACTGATCCGGGAACTGCGCAGTGTAGACGTAGTAGGTCTTGCCGGTCAGCGACGCGGGAGGCGCGGGAGGCGCGGTGGGGGTAATCACCGGCAGCCAGGGGCTCGGGGAGTTGGTGCCTGCGGGCGGGGTGTAGCTGCCGCCGGAGTTGAGCTGCATGTTCTGGCTGAAGGCGCCGCTGTCGGTGTCCTTCAACACACCGCGACGATAGAGACGGCGCACGAAGTGGCCGGAGGAACCGTCGGTGAACGTCAGGTCGCATTCGTAGCGATCGCCGCCCATGCCGTAGTAGCCGAAGCTGAGAACCAGCGAGGCCGTGTTCGAGCTGAGCACGTTGTAGACGTAGACGAGCGAGTTCGTCGGGAGACCTTCCTGCACGACGCCCTGCACTTCGCGGCCGTTGGAGTCATCGATGAACTCGTAGCGATCCGGGACGCCAGACGATTGGAAGTAGTAAACCAAGTTGGAGAGCGACGCTGGCGGCGCCGGCGCGGCGACTGGCGGAGCGACAATGACGTTCGGGTTGACGACGGACGCATTCGTGCCCGAAGGAGCGGCGATGCCGACGATGCGGAACGGACCGGCGTCGTGATCCTTCAGCTTGCCATCACGAAATTCATCACGTGACCAGGTGCCGACGCCGGGGCCGGTGAACGCGAAGGTCACCACATCACTTCGGTTTGAGGCGTAGGTGATTTCGGCTTTGGCTTCGTTCTCTCCCAGACGGCTGTAGAGATAGTTGAACGGGTCGGAGTCGACATCTGACACATCCAACCCGCTGGTGGCGGTGGAGAAGTTCATCACGTCACCGCCGGATTCGTCGTCCATTTCGATGCTGATGCCAGCCAGAGACCACGGCGCAAAACCGTTCGTCGGACCGTCCGTCATCTGGAGACGATAGTGATTGAAGCTCACCTCGCCGCCGTTGCGGGTGGAGAACATCCGGTTCACCGGACGGCCGGTGCCCGGCAGCGCAGTGCCGATGTCGCTCCAGTCGGCGAGATTGGTGGAGCCTTGCAGCGTGTAGGATTTCCCGGGCTGGGTGGGATACTCGACTTCGATCGCGCGATGAACGCGCAATCCAAGTTCGCCGGTTTCGGCCGCCTGAAGATTCAGGCTCAACAATGCGCCGACCACACCGGCCAGCGTCGCAACAGTTCGTTTCATGAGAGCGGAATTGGTTTTGTTCAATGTCACAACACGCCGATCGAGAATCGAACCCACGCAGTGACGAATCCCCATTAGCAGCCGCTTTGCCACGATGATTTTGCGAGAGTTCCGCAGGCAGCGGAACACGCAGCGTGCGGGAGCTGTTCCGGCACCGGAACAACTGTTCCGCCGACGGAGCGCGACGCAGAGGGAAAGTCGGGCTGGGAAACGAAGCCAGTCGCGGAGTTTACTCCACGCGAAGTCGGTAGAAGTGAGAAGGACCGGCGGGCGGATTGGTCGCAGTCAGGGAAGCGCCGTCGTTCACGAGGTCATTCGTGAAGGTTTGCTAAGGAGCACCGAGATCCTCCGTGTGCTCCAGAAGGTAGGTTTGACCCGGCACGTTTTCGAAATCGAAACGAATCGTTCCCTCCGCTCCCAGCAGAATACGAAGCTCGGGCGGAACCAATACACGCAATGGCATCCGAACTTCCAGTGACGCGCCAAGATAACTGGATACGGTGACCAAGTATTCGCCGGAGTGAGTCGCGTTGAGTTTCAGCAACGCAAGCTCGCGGTTTGTCGCCCCATCGATCACCTCGCTGCCCTTGCGCCAGACAAATTTCAGCGGAGGACTCCCCGCGACGGGCGGAAGCAGCGTCAGATTCTGGCCTTGAGCGGCGGAAATCGGCAGCGCCTCTCCCACCAGCGTGGGCGCAACCGGCGGGCGATTCGTGTCGAGACGGTAGTTCAACTTCGCGATCCCGCGAGCGCCGTCGACGCCGTCCAGCACGACAAGAAACTGCCGGCCCTTCGGCACGGCGAACTCGATTCGCGCCGCACCGTTCGACAAAGCGCTATCGTTGTCACACGTGATGGGAATGAGATCGACGTAACCGCTGAGCGGAGCGTTGAAGGCGTACACCGCGAGAAACGTGTCGAAGCTGCTCCCGATGGTGTCCAGCGTCACCGTCCCGTCCGCCGGCGCCGTGTAGGCGTACCAATACGAAGCTCCCCCGGCGAGATCGCAGTGCCGGGGTTCATTCGGATCCGGCGTGGCGTAGGTGGTGTTGAACACCTGCGATCCATTGTAGCCGCGGGACACGCCTGCCGCCGCGGCGACGATCAATCCGCCAGCGGCACGGAACAATCCATCATCGTCGTCGTCCGGCAGCAGCGCGAAATTCAGCGCATCGATCAGTTTGTCGCGGGCAAGGGCGTTGGTCTGGCCGTCGGAATTGATCTGCAGTTCCACGGGCGCGGTTTCAAAACGAACGTCACCCAGATCAATGCGCAGCGTGTAGCGGCCCACGTTGTCATTCTGAAAATTGGGAATCACCAGCGTCGGACCTTCGGCTCCAAAGGAGGCGCCGTTGAAACGCCATTGCAGACGTAAATCGGGAGTTGTCTCCATGTCCACCGTCAGCACCACGTCCTCGCCCTCGATGACAGCCTGATCTTCCGGGACACTCACAATCACCGGCGGCGGCGAAGTCGCGTTGGCGAAGTCCCAGCGCAGCCGGATGTCCCCTGCTGAACCGCCAAAACCATCCACCGCGATGTGATACACCACTCCAGCCCGAGCGCCGAACTGGATCAAGCTCGTCGGGGCGGCCAGCACCGATGCGTCATCGTTGCGGGCAATCTCCCGCAGTTTGTCGAGCGTCGTGTCATTGGCTGAACTGAAGTAGTAAGCTGAAAGCAGGGTGTCGAACGAGCTGCCATCCGTTCCGAATGTCGCGATGCCATCGGCTGGAGCGAGCCAAGAGATCCAGACCGAACGACCACCGGCCTTCCCTCCGTGCCGCGGTTCAGTGGTCTCCCGAGTCGCGCCGACATTACTCCCGTCAATGCGGCCGGACTCGTCGGTCATCACTTCGCGATCCGCAAAATCATCAACGAAATTCGGCGCCGCCGCTCGGCTAAGAGACATTCCCACGCCCACGAGGACGACCATCGTCCACGCAAAAACCCGCGCCCACTGCCGGTGGCAGGTGCGTTTCAACTCATTGCTGCAATTGTCATTCATCTACTTCAACCCAAACACCAATCCGTCTTCAGGGACCAAACAGGATTGGACCACCAATCTAACAAAATCATCGCGAGCCTTGATTCGGGAAACCACTGAACTGTACGCCGGGACGTCACGTATTCCGATCCCACACGTCCGTCCACCGCTCACGGCATCAGGTAAACGCGGCCCACCTGATTGCTCAGCAGGAAGTAACCGCTACCCATCTGCTGACGCTGAAGCATCGCCCCGCGGAACGCCGTGGAGGGGCCGTCCCCGGACAAGTCCGTCCGTCCACTGAACAACCCGCTGCTCGGAGAAATCGTCAGCTTCATCGCGCGCGGTCCCTGATTGGTCACGCGCGTGCCAGAGCCAAACGCGATCCGATTCGTGACCATCAATCCCCCGGCTGGCAGATCGAAAATCATTTGAGCTTCGGATAGCCCGAGAAGGTTGGTTACGGCCGACGATGCGAATGCTGATCCAATGATCGCGGACGACAATAGAAAGCCGTTCGTGTAAGTCGGCGGCTTGGCTCCCGACATTCGCAGCCAGTACGCGTCACCGCTGACGTCGCTGCCCGCGTCCGGAATCGGCCGCAGATTCACCGTACCGATCAAGACTCCTCGACCGCGATAGAGCGGTTCAAACAAGTTCGCGCGACCCGACGACGCGAGCGACCCGCGCCGGGCGAAGGGGGTGCCGTCCGCAAGGTGACCCACAATGGTGGTGCTCCCGGACAACGCGACGTTCACAGTAGCAACGCCATCGCCCACAGGCGCCTGGTCCGCGTCTTCCGCGCCGGGAATCAACATCGTGTAACGACCCGCATAGTTCGTGGCCGGACGAAGGCGTGAATGGAATCCCGCATTCTCGACGGTGTTTGTCGTCGACCAAGTGCCGTCGGAGACGACACACGCGATCCATCCACCGTCTTCAAACTGCAAGTTCATCGTCAGCAGAAGCGCGTTGGTTCCCTTCCGTGGAATTGAAGCCGTCGCCAGCCCGTCGAGATCGAACCGCCCGGCGAATGACAATCGTCGCTGCGGCTGTTGAACGACACCGCTGAACGTTCCACTGGATCGAAGCGTGACGGTCAGGAGCCCGGACGAATCCAGCGCGAACTCGTTCGTGCGATAGAAACAGCCGACGAACGTCCCTTCCACGCCAGCAAACGGATTCGTAATGAACGTGGCGGTGACGGCGAAGTTGGATCGCATCATGAAGCTGATTCGATCCGTCGCACCAGACACGTCACCGGACCAACCGCGGAAGACCTGTCCCTTCGCAGGCTTCGCCGCGAGGGAATAACTCCGACCGACGGCCAGCCCTTGCTGATTCGTCGCGCCGGAAACGGAACCATTGCCGACGACCGACAAGTTGAGCGGACTGAAAGCCACGTAAACCACAGTTCTGGTAACGACCGCCGAGACATTTCCCGCCGCATCCTCCGCCGTCATCGTGAGGACATTCGTCCCCGGCACGAGCTCCACGGTCGCCGACCACTGATTGGTGCCGCTGGCGAGAAGACTGGCGCCCTCGCCAATTTGGATGACGACGTTGGAAACGCCCACGTTGTCGCTCGCCACACCGGTGATCGTAAACTGCGCGTTCGAAACCACCATCAAACGCGCGGTCGGTTCCGTGACCGACAGGACGGGCTGTGTGGTATCGGGCGGAGGGGTGACTTCGAGCTGGTAGTTCAAATGCGCGATGCCCCGGGCTCCGGCAACGCCGTCCAACACCACGAGGTATTGCTGGCCCGCCAGCACCGGGATCTGAATGAGACTCTCGCCCAGCGGCGCCACCGAGTCATTGTCACACGTCAGGGGAACCAACGAGTCGTAACCTGCCACCGGCAGTTGAACGCCATACGCCGCCAGCAACGTATCGAAACCGCTGCCAATCGTGTCGACACGCAATACCCCGTTCGTCGGCGCCTCGTAGGCGAACCAATACGATGCGCCGCCAGCCACGCCGCAGTGCTGCGGCTCGTTCGGATCCGGCGTCGCATACGTGGTGTTGAAAACCTGCGTGCCGTTGTAGCCACGGGAAACGCCGGGGTTGGCTGCGAAAGGCGCACCAGCCGCGGCGATGATCAGTGAGCCTGCCGTCTCGTTTTCAACCTCGGGAGATTCTTCCTCCAGTTCGTCGTTGCCGGAATCGTCCGGAGTAAGCCGTGAGCCGAGCGCATCAAACACCTTGTCGCGAGCCAGCGCGTTGGTTTGTCCCTCGGAGTTGATCTGAATTTCGACGGGAGTTGTTTCGAACCGGTTGTCACCAATCCGAACCCGCAACGAGTAACGGCCCACGTTGGTGAGTTGCAGGCTGGGAATGAACAAAGTCGGACCTTCCTCGCCAAACGAATCACCGTTGAACCGCCACTGCAATCGCGCGTCAGGCGAGGTCTCGAAGTTGACCGTGAGCGTCACTGGGTCGCCGAGGCGCACCGCGCGATCGCCAGGCACGCTCACCACGATGGGCGGCTGCGTGTTGATGTCGATGAAGTTCCACGACAACGCCACCGCGCCCGTGGCGCCTTGATAACCATCCACCGCAATCTCGTACCGCCGCCCGGCCTTTGTCGCGAATTGAATGTAGCTCGCCGGTTCCGTGCCCACATCGTCGTCGTTGCTGGCCGCTTCGCGAAGCTTGTCCAGCGTCTGATCGTCGCCATCGCGAAAATAGTACGCCGCGAGCAGCGTGTCGAAAGTGCTGCCGCTGGTGCGAATCGTCATGATGCCGTTCGTGGGCGCGATCCACGACACCCAGACCGAGCGACCGCCTGACTTTCCCGCATGCTGAGGTTCACCTGGCTCTGAAGATCCGCCGATGTTCGTCCCGGCAAGGTTCGTCTCCAAATCAGAAACCAGCACGCGGTCTGCAAACTGATCGGTCAACGTTGCCGCGGCCATTCGCTGCGGGAGGGCAAGAAACATCGCCGCCAGCATCAGGGAGAATGTGGCGGTCAACCCAGGCCGCAAACCAGCGCGGCGGCAGTTGTTCCTGCAAGTGTTCATCGGTTCGAGAAACGCGCCGGAAGATAACCCAATCCAGCCGGCATGTCGCGTTCCGACCTCTCTCCAAGCAGCGTCGGTGCCACGATGATTTGCAGGATGTTACGAGGGGAATGGACGCGTGGGGCGTTCCCATAACGGAACGCCGTTCCGGAAGCGGAACGAAATCAGTCCGCGGACGGAGGTGGCCGCAGCTCCGGCCATTTCTCCAACCGGCGGAGCAGCGCTTGCGGAGATAACCCCAGTTTCGAGGCTGCGCGGCGGATGCCTCCCCGGGCTTCGATCAGCCCCGTGCGAATCATCCGATACTCCTGCGATTCGAGAGGCGACAGCCCGGCGCGTTCCGCTGGAAGAGAATCATCCGGCGCAGACGTGGCGACGGGCGCAACGCTTGCCGGCGCCTGAACTTGGGGTGCGACCGTTGCCGCCTTGAGCCACGCCGCATCCACAGCCAGCCAGCGTTCCTCTTCGCCAGTTCGGAGCAGACCGCGCTCAAGAATGTTTCGCAGCTCGCGAACATTGCCCGGGAAATCGTAGGACTGCAGTGCGGCCAGATCCTCGCCTTTGATCATCGGCGTGGCGCGCCCGTATTTTTTGGCGAGCTGCGCGAGGAGGAACTCGGACAAGCCCGGAATATCTTCGCGACGCTGGCGCAAGGCCGGCACTTCGAGCGCGAACACTTCGATCCGGAAGAGCAAGTCCTCGCGAAACCGCCCCGCTTGAACTTCCGCGCGCAAGGACTTGTTCGTCGCGGCCACGAAGCGGCCCGTGAACGTTTCGTTCACCGTGCTCCCCAGCGGACGAAACTCTCGGCCTTCGATGAACCGAAGCAGTTTCGCCTGCAGCGGCATGGGCACTTCAGCGATCTCATCCAGGAACAAGGTCCCGCCCTGCGCGGCCGAAACGAGCCCCTGACGCTTCTTGTCTGCGCCCGTGTAAGCTCCGCGTTCCGCGCCGAATAGCTCGGACTCGAACATGTCCGCCGGCACGGCCGCGGCGTTTATCGCCACATACGGCGCCTGCGCCGCCTTCTCACCGTAGGTCAACCGATGCAGGGTCCGCGCGGCGATGTCCTTGCCCGCGCCGCTCTCGCCAGAGAACAGCACCGTCGCCATCGGATGCCGCGCCGCCTTGCCCACTTCATCCAGAAACTGCCGCATCGCCGGCGAGCTGCCGAAACACTCAGTCGTTTCCGCTCCAGAACTGCGCTGTCGCAGGCGCAAGCGCGCGCGACGCAGGCATTCCGTCAACGCGTCCGCGTCCACGGGCTTGGTCAGGTAATCGAACAGTCCGTTCCGCGTGAGGGCGATGGCTTCGTTCAAGGCTGGCAGGCCGGTAATCATCACGATGGGCGCGTCCGGATTGCGGCGGCTCACTTGATCAAAGAAATCGTAGGCCTTGCCGTCGGGCAGATGGTTGTCGAGAAGCACCAAATCAAACTGGCGCTGCGCCGTCACAGCCCTGGCCTCAGCGATCGTTTTGCAGTGCGTGGGAATTCCGCCCTCCTCACGCACGATCTGCGAGACCAGCGTGGCAAACGCCAGATCGTCCTCGACCATCAGGCACGAGAACGTGGCGCCTGCCGCGGTTGTGTGTGAACCAGCATTCATCGTCAACGTCATCAGTTATATCGGTGCGCAATTCCCGTTCCAACCTATTCCTTGTTCATTCGCGGGGGAATTGGCCGCACTCGCGGTGTTCCGTTCCATCGCGATTGTTCCGGGACCGGAACATCCGACGCGCGACCACCTCCGCCAGCGGAACACTCCCGGGCGAACCCGCGGGAAAACCCTTCAAATTCGCCGTCATTCGCGACGGCACGCCGCTTGCAATAGCTCCATCCGTGCGCATCGCCCGGCGGTGGTCGATGCGGCAGAAGTAAACCGACCGCCATTTGAGAAAGAGAATCGATATGAAGAAACTTAGCTCCAAACTATGGGCCTTGCCGATGGCGGCAATGCTCGCCGCCCCGACGCTCGCCGTGGCTTCCGAATCCTCGGCCATCACCCTGACCATGCAGAATACCGGCGTGGACGCTGACGCATCTGGACGTGTCGTTTCCTCGATCAAATCCTCGAGCTCCGTCTTCGGAGTCATCGTCTCCAAGCTCGACGCCAACAAAACCTACGCCGTCCAGATCGGCGGCGTGGTGGAAGGCGAATTCGTCACCGACAAGAAGGGCAGCGGCAAGCTCTCCTTCAAGACCAAGTCGAACTCGAACCCGCTCGATTTCGATCCGCGCGGCAAGACGCTCCAGATTCACGACGGCGTCGCCACCGTGCTGCAAGCCGTCATCTCCGGCACCGGCGAACCTTCCGGCATCGTCGTCAATGAACGCGTGCTCCTCGCGCCGACAAACTCCAGCGACGCCATCAAGGGCAAGGCCGAGTATCGCGCCCGCAAGGACGGCGAACGCGAGTTCAAGGTGCAGGTGGAACGCATTTCCGGCACCGGCTACGAGCTCTTCGTCAACGGCGTGAAGCGCGGCGACCTCCGCATGAGCGGACGCGAGGCCAAGATTGAGTTCTCCACTCAACCGAAGGGCAATGAACTGTTGCTCGACTTCGATCCTCGCGGTCAGGTGATCGACGTAATGCAGGCTGGCGCCATCCGCGTCACCGGCACCCTTCTCGCCAAAGCGCAGAACGTGAACGTCGCCACGCCGAGCATCCAGAACTTCAGCATCCCGTCCACCGGCGCGGACGACAACGGCACCGCGAAGGCCAAGCTCCGCATCCGCGAGAACGCCCGCAAGGACTTCTCAGTCGAGATCGAGGACGTGCCCGTGGGCGCCTATGAACTCCTCGTCGCCGGCAACGTGGTCGGCACCATCAACGTGGTGAACACCACCAGCGGCACCGAGGGCGAAATCGAGTTCAACGCCGGCGATGATCATCCGGACGGCGAACTGCCGCTGACGTTTGATCCCGCCGGCGCCAGCATCGTCATCCGCAAGGACGGAACGGTTTACTTCGAAGGCACGCTCGGCTCCACCGGCAGCACTGGCGGCAATACCGGAGGAAGCAACAATGGCGGCGGAACGGTCACGTTCCCGTCGGAAGCGCCGACGCAGATCGAAGAGAATCTCGCCAAGACCGGCGCCATCTCCGGCGCATCCGGCGACGCGAAGTTCGAGATCCGTGACAACGGTCGCCGCAAGTTCAGCGTGGAAATCGAAGACGTGCCCGTGGGCGCCTACAAGCTCTACATCGGTGGCACGCTCCGCGGCACCATCAACGCCGTGGCGGTGGTCGGCGGCGTGGAAGGCGAAATCGAGTTCTCCCACGGCGATGACAATCCGAAGGGCGAACTTCCGATGAACTTCGAACCGCGCGGCCAGCTCATCGAGATCAAGAACGCCAATGGCGACACGATCTTCTCCCACCTGTTCGGCAACGGCTCCGCGCCGAGCGGCGGCTCTGGAAACAACGGCGGCTCCGGCTCAAACTCCGGCAACGTCGCGCAACCGACGGAGCTCAAGCTCCCGCTCATCAGCACCGGCGCGGACTCGAATGCTTCCGCGGAAGCGAAGTTCCGTCGTAAGGACAACGGCGACGAAGATTTCGAAGTCGAAGTCGAGGACGTGAATGTGGGCGCGTATGAACTCGTGGTCGGCGGCGTGGTCCGCGCCACCATCAATGTGGTCACCGTCCCCGGCGGCACGCGCGGCAAGGTGGAGTTCGACAGCGACTCTCCGAAGGCCGGCGAGCTTCTGCTCGACTTCGCGGTAGCCGGTCAGGAAGTCGTCGTGCGCAAGGACGGCACGGTCTACTTCTCCCGTGTGATTCCGGCGAACTAGTCCGCGAGCAAAACATTCTGTCTCACGTTCCGGCGGGGTTCCATGCGACGCGCAAGCGTCCGGGAGCCCCGCTTCCGCTTTCTACGACAGTGCCTCGATAAGGTGGCGCAGTTCCTCGTCCACCAGCGACGGATCGCGCAGCGTCTGGGAAATCTCCGCACGCACCGCGTCGCGAAAACGTTTGCGCAGGCGATGAATCACCACCTTCACCGCGCCCTCGCTCAAACCTAGCTGCCGCGCGGCGTCCGCCTGAGACATGGTAGACGATTCGCCCATCAGCCACGGCTTGAGACTCTCGAACTGGTCCGCCTTGCCGCCCGCCGCGAACTCCTTCTGCAATACTTCCAGTGCACGCGCCATCACGGCCAGAGCCCATTCGCGATCGAAGAACGCTTCGGGTGCGGGCGAGGAATAATCGGCGACTTGAATCGGTTCCTGTTCGCCTACGAGCGCAGCGTCCAAGGATTCCGGCGCCACTCCTCCGCCGCGTTTTAGGCGTTGCTCGTGTTTGCGGTGGTCGGCGAGGAAATGCTTCAACGCTCCGAGCAGATACGAGCGAAACTTCCCGCGCTCCGGGTCCACCTCCTCGAACGCGCCGCGGGCCAGGATGCGCGCAAAGAAGTCCTGCGTGAGCTCGCGTGCGGCATCTTCATCGCGTCCCTCGCGACGCAGGAAGCGCAGCACCGGCTGGTAATACGCCTCGCACAATTCGCCCAGCGCCGCCCGCGCCTCCGGCGTTTCGCCCCGCGCCCGCAGGATGAGCGTCCAGCGTGTCGGGGCGAAGGCGGGCGATCCATGGGAAGCGCCGGATGATTGAGACGCATCGTTGGTCACTTGGCGGCAGCCTCCTTGGTTTTCTGCGCTTCCTTCAACTCGAGTTCTGCAATGACCTGCTGGTTCTGCAGAATTTTGTATTCCGGCGCAGAGAGGACTCCTGCCTCAAAATGCTGCTTTCCAATGGCCAGAGCAGCGTTGGCGAAGGTCAGGTTCGCGCGCGCGATGGCGACGGAGTCACCGCGAGCTTCGGCGACCGACAATCGATGTTCCGCTTCCAAGAACTCCTTCCGTCCGATTCGGCCGCTCTCGAAGAGCTGGCGGGCGGCATCGAGCTGTTCGCGCAGACTACGGACGCGCGCCGCAGCAAACCAGCCATCCATTGCCGCCTGATTCGTAGCAGCGATTTCAGCGGGCTGCCGGTTCAACACCGCGACAAGATTGCCCGCTTCTTTGGCAGAAAACGCTCCAGTGATGGTCACCCGTATGCCGGAGAACGCACTACGGATTACAGGCACACTTAGCAATCCGCCTCGTGAGACAATTGCCAGCCGGCGTCCCGTATTGGCAGCGGTGATGGCACCGAACTGCCGTGCTCCTTCCGGGGAGAGCTCCACGCTGATGGCAACAGCGCCTGTCGGATCGGTCTCGACCGCAGCACTGACGACGGCTGCGCCATCCAAAATAATCGTCCGGAGCACCCGGTGCTTGATCTCTGAGCCGTCACGCTGGCGTTCTGTCAGTTCATCGACAGGCGACGTGGAATCCGCGTCGTCTGCGATCAGGCGAAACTCCAGTGGCGATGACGCCACCGCTACCTCCTTTTGGGGACTCTGGCGGAACTTTGCCGTTCTCAATTCAGCATCCTCCACGGCGGAACTCAATTCAGGCACGTTGAGCACAGCTACAGCCAGGTCGCGAATCGCCACGGCTTCCGCCTTGCGCTCGAGGCCGACAAGGATTTCCACCAGCTTCCGGCAATCTTTGATGAACGATTCATTTCCATCCCTGTTCATTTTGCTGCGGTCTATTCCCGCTGACCGATCAAGGATGGCGGAGAGACGCGTCCGTACATCACGTGCATTTAGAAAACGTTGCTGAAAGTTTCCAATGTAGCGGGCGCAAAGCGCGTATTCCCCGCGTTCGACCAGCAAATCCTCAACGCCGAAGTAGCACTGCCGGGCAAGCTGCCTGTCCCGCGCGTCAATCGACTTAAACAGCGCCAAGGTCGCGTCCGCGTCATTCAATTCCCGGTTGATGGCCAAAATCTCTTGGAACAGATCGAAATACCCTCCGCCTTTCTCAAACTCGCCCACGCCGCGATCACGAATCTCCAGCAATGCCTGCTTCGCCTTGGGATAACGCCGTGCCAGTTCGCCCCAATACGAGATGCCGAACGACAGGCGGGTGGCCGACTCGCTGGGTTCAAACTCCAAGGCGTGTTTGTGATACCAGATATAGCGCTGCAACGCTTCCTCGAAACGGCCCGCGTCGGTGAGGCGTTTCGCCTCCTGAAGGATCTCGCTCACGTTCGTTTTTTCGCCCGGCGCCAGTTTGGGCGACCACCGTTCGGCCGAGGCATCTGCGGGATTCGGTGGCATCAGCCCAGGTTCGACTGGCTCCATCTTAAGCTTCAACTTCGCCCCGATCCCCACGCTCAGGTCGCCGACCTTCCCGATCGGGAACCGAATCAGTGGACGTTGCTCGCCTTCCGGAATCACAAAGGACTTCGCCACCAGCGCCTCGGCCACGGAGTTGCGGAAGGATTCCAGCGTGGCGGCGTCGATGCCTGGCGGCACGAGCCACTGGATGCCGGAGTAATCGATCGGCGGCGAACCAGCCGGGGAGGATCGCCAGCTCGTCTTGCGGGTCACGGGCTTGAAGCCGTTGCCATTGACGACGAACACCTCTTCGCAATCGCCGCGCACATCGGTGAGGTAACCCATCGCGAGCCATTGCTGGCCGTCCTCGTTGCGCAGCTCGACGTTGGTGAAGGTGAAGCGAATCCAGTTCGTCGTGTTCGTGCCCACGGGCGACTTGAGCCATTGCGAGGCGAGCACTTCGCCGGGCTGCGCACGGTGCTCGGGTCTTGCCTTCGCGAGCTGCTGGAGGGCGGGAATCCAGTTCGTGGAACCTAGGTTGAGCGCCGTGTTCTCCGGCCCGATGCCGGTCTTGCCGCGTGGTTCAGAACGCACCGCGAGACTCAGCTCGGCGAGCGGCATGAGGCCGTTCGTATCCGCACCGGGATACGCCCGTGTGAGATAGAGGCCGAAGCTCGCGTCCGGTTCAATCTGGTGCCAGTGATTCGTCGGCAACGTGGAGATCAACTCACCGAGGTCCGCGGAGGAACCGACCGCCGAGCCGCCAGTTTCGCTGACCAGGCGGATGGTCCACTGGCGCGGGTCGGAGGAATTTTTCGCCGGCTCCGGCGTGAGCATGATCGAGAAGCGTCCGCGCTCGTCATCGGGCGCGACCGCGTAGCCGCCGAAGTGCGGCACCGGCTCGTAATCGTTCTCGCCGACGCGACGCATCACCTGGAACGTCACGACGTGGCCCTTCGCGAAGCGGAAGTTGGCGCGGAGCGATGCCGGGCTGTCCGACTCTTGTTGTTCCACCGGCGTCCCGCTCACGAACATCTGTGGCGCTGGCTTCACACCGTCCCGTTTACCAGGCTGAGTGACGAGCACCACGCCCATGCCGACGACGAGCACGACGGTGAACACCCATTTCAGCACACCACGTTGCTGCGGGACTTGTTGCTGACTCGCCCAGCGCGCCGTCGCGTGAATGGTCCAGAAGCCAAACGCAATCACCGCCGCCGGCAGCAGCAGAACCAGGAAACGGCCAAAGGTCCGGGCGACGCTCGGTTCTCCGCCAGGGACGCTCAGGAACATTGGGACGCCAATCGTCAGCGCGCCGAGAATCGTCAGCGGCCAGAACAGCGTGGCGAACATCGCCAGCGGCAGACCTTTCACCCGGCCGCGGCTCTCGCGAATTTCGTTCAAGGCCAGCCAGCCGAGCAACGTGCCGCCAAGGCCCGGCAACGCCACGCTGCCAAGCGCGAGCCAGAGTTCACCTGGACCGACACCACCCATCCCGGTCAACAGAGCCACAAGAATCGTCATGGGAGCGGGCAGGCTGAGGCCTACTGCGATCGCGCCGTAGAGAGACCAATTCGAAATGCGGCCCTCGCCACGCGGGACGGCTGGTGCGGTGCGCACGCGATGGCGCAGGACGAGCAACCCGGCCACGAGCGCCAGCCCGAACATTCCGGTGCCGAAGGACGTAGTCGACGGATTGAAACGCCATTCGCGCGTCACGACTTTGTGTTCGTCCACCAACGGCACGTTCACCAACCAGGGGCGCGAGAATCCGAGAGAGTATGTGTCCGCCGGGCTACTCCCCAGACGGGTGACATGCGGGAAGGCGAAGTTCACCAGACAGAAGGCGGCGAGAAACCAGCCCACCAGTCGCATCGAGTAAACGGCTTCCAGCCACGAGCGCGGCGCTTCGTCATCAGCATCTTCCCCAGCCTCGGGATGCTCTAACGACCCGGCACCGAGATGCTCGACCTGGGTCTTCATTTCGCCGGCGCTCTGGAAACGGCGCTCGCGATCTTTCTCCAGCGTGCGGAACACAACGTCGTCCACGGTCGTGTTCACCGGCGTCTTGCTCGAAGGTGCGGCAAAGCGGCCAATCGGCAGTTCGCCGGTCAGCATTTCGTAGAAGACGACGCCGAGCGAATAGATGTCCGCGCGATGATCCACGGTGGCCGGCTTCTCGAACTGCTCCGGCGCCATGTAGTGCGGCGTGCCGAGCGCCGCGCCGGTGTTCGTGAGCGTGATGTTCGGCTGGTCCTCGCCGACGAGCTTGGCGATGCCGAAGTCGGCGATCTTCACGCGGCCCTTCGCGTCGAGCAGGATGTTCTCCGGCTTGATGTCGCGATGGAGGATGCCCTGCTCGTGCGCGTATTGGAGCGCTTCGCACACCTTCGGCACGATGGAGAGCGCTTCGGCGGGCGAGAAACGTCCGGCGCGCATCGCCTGGCGGAGATTCACGCCATCGACGTATTCCATCGTGAGATAATAGAAGCCGCCGGTCTGGCCGAAGTCGAAAACGCTGACGATGTTCGGATGGTTCAGCTTTGCCAGCACGCGGCCCTCGCGATTGAAGCGCTCCGCGAACTGCGGGTCCTTCGCCAGCTTGTCAGGCAGGAGCTTCAGCGCGACGAAGCGGTCGAGGTGCGGTTGACGCGCCTTGAAGACGAATCCCATGCCGCCGCGCCCGATGAGTTCGAGGATCTCGAGCTGTGGAAACGCCTTGGCGATGCGTTCGATGGACGGAATCTCGCTCGTGGCCGTGGCCGGAACGCCTTGTTCCGTCGCGGTGGCGGCACCGAGGAGAACGCACTTGGGGCAAAGCCCTTGCGGCGCTTCCTTCGGAATCGGAATGCCGCATTTCGGACAGGTCGGTAATTTGACAGTGTTACTCATAACACCTGCTTCCTGAGACGTGCGTGAGGCGAGGTTACAAGGAAAGTTGCCTGCCGCCACGGGGAATCCACAAGGAATTCACGCTCATGGACCTACATTTCGGCTGCTATCTGCCGAGATTTCTGAAAGATTATGCCAGTCTGGTCCGTTTACTTTCCCAGCATGATCGTATTTTGCTGAACAACCCATCTGCACTCGCGCAACCACCACGCGCTCGCGCGCATTTTCCTCCATGAAATTCAAGGTCATATCCCTCACAGCACTTGCTTTGGCTCAATTCTCCGCCCTCCACTCCGAGGCCCTCGCCCAAGCGACTGCCTTTACCTACCAAGGCCGGCTGGCCGAGAACGGCACCGCGGCTTCCGGGCTGCACGACTTCGAGTTCCGTCTGTTCACCACGGTATCCGGCGCCGTTCAGATGGGGTCCACGCTTTTCGCGAACGATCTCGCGGTGAGCAACGGCCTCTTCACCACCTCGCTCGATTTCGGCGCGGCGGTCTTTCCGGGCACTGAACGGTTTCTCCAGATCGCCGTCCGGCCCGGCGTCAGCACCGGCGCGTATACGAACCTCACTCCACGCCAGCCGATCACCGCCACGCCCTATGCAGTCCGCGCAATCGAGGCCAACACCGTAGCCAGCGGCGGCATCACCACCACCATGCTCGCCAACCAGTCGGTCACCGGCACGAAGATCGCCGACGGCACCATTGGTCGTGACGATGTGAACATTGGCTCGCTGGGCTCCGCCTTCTGGATCCTCGGCGGCAATTCCGGCACGGACGTGAACACGGCCAACATCGGCACAACGGACAACGTGCCGTTCTCTCTGTTGGTGAATTCAGAACGGGCCTTGCGACTGGAACCCACCGCCGACGCTCCCAACCTCATCGGCGGTCACCCCGCGAACCTCGCGAGCAACGGCGTAATCGGCGGAGTCATCAGCGGCGGCGGCGAATCGATTCGCCCGAACACGGTCGGCGCGAACTTCGCCACTGTGGTCGGCGGTTCGGGCAATTCGGCCAGCGGACATTCATCCGTCGCGGGCGGCAATCTGTCTGAGGCGTCCGGCGCCAACGCCGTCGCCATTGGCAGTTCCGCCAAGGCAACCAGCCTGGCAGCGACTGCGTTTGGCAGCGGCACCACAGCCAGCGGCGCAGCGGCAACCGCTCTCGGCAACGGCACTGTGGCTGGCGGTTTCTTCTCTCTCGCAGCAGGCGACTCCAGCACCGCGAACGGAAACTTCGCCTTCGCCGCTGGTCGTCGAGCCAAGGCGAATCACGACGGCACCTTCACGTGGGCCGATTCGCAGAACGCGGACTTCTCTTCCACCGGCCCGAATCAGTTCAACATCCGCGCCGCGGGCGGCGTCGGCATCGGCACCGGGAATCCGCACGCGCCACTGCACGTCTATAGCGGGAACAATCCGACTGCGCTGCGACTCCAATCCACCGGCGGTTTCGGCGCGGCGCGACTGGAGTTCTACAGCGATCCGCAGGGCACCGGTAGCGAGTGGCGGCCAGCCTACATCCAATCCACCGACAACGGCGGCTTCACAGGCGGACTGAGCTTCCACGTCAATGGCACCGGGTTCGACCAGCGCGTCGGCGACCTCGAAGTCATGCGCTTGGTGAACGGCCGCGTCGGCATCGGCATCGCGAATCCCAGCGCGACTCTGCACGTGGCCGGCGACGTGATCGCCGCCAGTTTTGCCGGCCCCGAGATTAACGTGGGCACCTTAAGCTGCGCCTCGCTCCTGCAGTACAACCAAAGCACCCAGGAAGGCGATCACACCTTCACCGGCCCCACCCGGCAGATGCTCAAACTCGATTCTTCCTCCAGCTTTCTGGGCGTGCCAGGACTGGGCCTGCAACCGGACAATCTCTACTTTCGATCCTCGGGCAGTTTCTCCTGGTTCACCGGCGGCGCCCACAGCGACACGAAGTTCGATCCCGGCGCCAACTTCATCTTCGCCGGATTGGAGGCGATGCGGTTGAGCGATGGATTCCTTTCCGTCTACGGCGCTGCCGGCGAACGGGCTTATCTCGGTGGCGACGGCGCCGGAAGCGACGTGCAACTCGGCAGCTTGAGTGTCGGAGTCGACACGGTGGCGCTGTGGAATGCCGGCTCCGGCCAACAGATGGATCTCGTCGCACGCTCCGCGGGTTTCAGCGGCAACGTGTCCTTCGGGTCGCAGACGCGCCAGATGCTGAATCTTTGGGGCGGCAGCGGCCAGTACGGCATTGGCGTGCAGTCCAGCACACTCTACTTCCGCTGCAACGCGGGTGGAACGAGCGAGGGCTTCCGCTGGTATAAAGGCGGCACCCACGCCGATGCACTCGCTGACTCCGGCGGCGGCACCGAGATGATGCGGCTCAACGGCCTCGGCCTGACCGTGAACGGCACATTCGTCAGCGCCAGCGACCGCAACGTGAAGGAGAACTTCCAGACCATCGACGCGCAGGCCGTGCTCGAGAAAGTCGTCGCGCTGCCCTTGAGCGAATGGAACTACAAGGCCGACACCTCCTCACGCCACATCGGCCCGATGGCTCAGGATTTCCACGCCGCCTTCGGCGTTGGACCCGACGACAAACACATCGCCACCGTGGACGCCGACGGCGTGGCGCTCGCAGCCATCCAGGGGTTGAACCAGAAAGTGGAGGAGAAAGAAGCGCGCATTCAGGCTTTGGAGAAGGAACTGTCCGCGCTGAAAGATCTGGTGACCCACCTCGCGAACCGGCGCGAGTGATCGCTTCCTACACCTTTGGTTCCATTCACATGACTTCATGAAACGATACGCTCTGCCCTCGCAACTCACGTTTGCGAACCAGCAACTCAGCGTATCAACTCATGAAACATTTCGTATCGTTCGCAGTCCGGTTACTCGTCGGTCTTTCTCTTCTGCTCGTCACCACCGTCGGCCACGCGGAACAGTTCAACATCCAGCTCGGTGACATCATTTCCGACGGCGCTCCCGGTCCCGGCGCAGGTAACATTCCCAGCTCAACCACGAACGACGTCTACACGTTCACCGCCACCGCCGGGCAAATCATCTTCGTCGAGGAACTCAGCGTCGCGGCGGCGTTTCAAGGCTGGCTGCAATGGCGGCTCACCTCGCCGAGCGGCGTGACGATCTTCAGCACCTACTTCACCGGCCAGCCGGAAGGGCGCAAAGTGCTGCCCGAAACCGGCACCTACACCGTGCGCGTGTGGGTCGGCGCGAACAACCCAGCCTACGTCGGCAACTACGCGTTCCGTCTGCGATCGGTGCCGGCGGACCAGACGTTCCCCATCGCCATCGGCACCACCGTTTCCGACGGTGCGCCAGCGCCGGGAGCGGGCCATCTCGAAGTCGCCGGCGCGAGCGATCTCTACACGTTCCAAGCTCTCGCCGGTCAAATCGCCTTCTTCGAGGAAGTCAGCGTCACCAACTCCTTTCGCGGCTGGCTGCAGTGGGAACTGCGCTCGCCATCGAGCAACCTCGTCTTCATGTCGTATTTCGACAACGGCCATGTCGGACGCATCACCTTCACTGAGACGGGCACGTATCGCATCCGCTGCATCGCTGGCGCCCACGACACGAATTACTTCGGTCGTTACTCGTTCCGCATTCGCGCGATTCCGCCGGACGACCAGTTTGCGATTCAAATCGGGAACACGATCACGAATGGCGTCCCAGACACGGGCGCCGGCAACATCGAAGTCGCTGGCGCGGAAGATCGCTACACGTTCACCGGCGTCGCGGGTCAAGATGTTTTCATCGATGGCATTCAAGCCGCCGCGTCACTCGGCGGCTGGCTGAAGTGGGAACTGAAAGCACCCGGCGGCCAGAACGTGTTCTCGTCATTCTTCGGCAGCGTCGGCCGCAAGACCTTGCCCGAGACCGGCACCTACACGCTGCGTTGCTGGCCGGCGATCAATGACCCCACGCGCACCGGCACCTATTCCTTTCGCCTCACGCCAGTCGGAGATTCCGCCTTCGCCCTGCGCATCGGCGACATCGTGACCAACGGCGTTCCCGCCGCTGGTGCCGGGCGCATCGAGGACGCGGGTGGACAGGACTTCTACACGTTCGAAGGCGTGGCCGGGCAGCAGGTGAACTTTGAGCAACGCTTCGCCGCGACGACGTTCGCCGGCTATTTGAAATGGGAAGTGAAGACGCCCGCCGGCACGAACTGGTTCTCGAACTACTTCCAGAATGGTCGCCGTGAACCCCGCACGCTGCCCGCGACCGGCACCTACACCATCCGCGTCTTCGCGCAATCGCTGGAGCCGCAGCACATCGGGACCTACGCGTTTCGCACGTGGTGCGACGCCATCGCGTTCCCCGACAAGATTGCGACATCACCCGCCACCGCGCGCGCCGTGCCGATCGGAACTTTCCTCTGCAACGATCGTTTCGAGCCAGGCGACGCCGTCGAAGTCGAGTTGATCTCCACCAACACCGCCCACGGCGGATCGCTCACGAAGAGCTTCAGCGCGATCACCTACGCGCCGCGAGCGGGCTTTACCGGCATTGATACTTTCTCGTATCGGCTGCGCGGCAGCTTCGGCGGGATTAGCACGAATCAGGTGAGTGTTCATGTCGAACCCGGCGGCAGCGAAAGACTGGTTCACGTCAGCACCGTGCGCTCCGTCGGCGGTGGCATCTCGCTCTGCATGCTCGGCGCATCCGGACAGAACTATCTCGTGGATGAATCGACCAACCTTGTGAACTGGGTGGAGAAGGAAACCGTCAGCGCGGCGCTAGATGGTTCGCTGAGCTACGGCTTCTACACAACGAACGGCCCGAAGCGATTCTACCGGTTTCGGAAGCCGTGAACGAGAGGTTAAGCGACCGAGGACTGCGCCCGTGTCTGTCCACCGCTGCATGGCTTTGAGGACCGTCTTCTGCTGGTCTTCGGTGAGCTTGGAAATGTCGTAGGGCACCACGCCATCCGGCCACGGCAACGACTTTTTCGTGCGCGCCGCGACGTGCGCCGGATTGGAATCCGCCAGCGCGGAAGTGAATGCGGCGAATGCAATGAGGATGGCCGGGAGACATTTAAGGCTCACGGTGGGGAATTTTGGTGATGCGTGCTCGGAATACGATCTCCAGTGCGTTTGAAGCTGCTACGGAGAGCGACTGTGTCCGTAGGACCAGTCGCAGCAGTGGGGATAAGGGCGAGCACCGTGGTTAAAAGTGGCGCGTTGTTGATTCGGGCGCGCTGCGGCTGGACTTTGCCACAGCCGCGCTCCGGCCAATCCCAACGGGATTGCGTCCTCCAGCCCAAGGTTGCCGAGTTTGCGAGGCTACCTTGGGTCACGATTCCGAAATGCATTCAACCGCAACGCGGTTGTGGCAAATTCTGCGTTGGTGCCCCTTCAATCCCAAACGTATTTCTCATCCCACTCGATCTCGTGCCTGCGCAACAACGCGCGAAGCTCGTCTTGAAACCAATCTTGCGGTGATGCTCCGCCTGCCCGGCGATGTAATCCATCACCTCCGGCAGCTTCGACTGGCTCACGGAGAAATCCGCGTAGCCGCCTTGCCACTCAAAATCTGCAAAATCACGACCGCGTTCCTTCAGCCAGAGGTTGGAGACGCGTTTCAATTCCTTCACCCATTCGGCCTGCATGATGGAGCGTCCGAAACGCGCCAGGATATGCACATGATTTTCCACGCCGCCGATCTGGACGGGTGGGCAATCGAGCTGTTTGGAGACGCCACCGAGGTAAGAGTGGAGCGCGTCTCGGGTCGGTTTGTCGCGCAGTAATGGCCGACGATCCTTGGTGGAGAAGACCAGATGGATGTAAACGGCGGAAAGGGATTGTGGCATGGATGAAGGATGATTATCTGGCTCGTTTCCGCCAATCCCAAAGGGATGGCGAACATCGACGCGAACCCGCGCCATGATTTGAATGCCCCAACGGGGCATCGGCCTCCAGCCCAAAGTTGGCGCAGCGCCTTCCTTGGGTTGTCGCCCAACCAATCATCAACTGCAACGCGGTTGTGGCAGAGGCGATATGCCGTAACTGCCTGATACAAGTATACAGGAATACATATTGACGGATTAGACAAGTATCAGCATGGTTTTCCCCATGAAAATCGAGATTCCCGAACCACTCCTTAAGCGCCTCCAGAAGCACGCAACTCCGTTCGTCGATACCCCGGTGAGCGTTATCGAGAGATGGGCTGACTTTTTTGAGCAGCACAACTCCACGACGCCAACATCCCAAGCCAACACGAAGCCGACAAATTCAAAGCATGCACCAGGGGACTCATCTAACGGCGTGCGCCAGTTCGACCCCAAGCGGCCACCTAGCCTATTCCATACCCGAGTTCATGGGGAGTTCGACTCAACGCCGTTCTCGAACTGGAATGACTTGGTTCGCATCGCTCACGTTCACGCGTTCAAGGAGGCTGGGGTTTGAAGAGCTCCGCAAGCTGACGCGTGCTCAAATCAGAAAAGGTTCATACTCCGACGAAGGCTATAAGTATGTTCCTGAAATCGGGGTTTCAATTCAGGGAGTGGACGCGGGACACGCGTGGGAATATTCGCTCCGATTGGCAATTCATCTAAAAGTTCCCCTGAAAGCTGAGATCGAATGGCGGCACAATGACAAAGCCGCGCATCCTGGCGAACGTGGACTCATGTTTTGGAAGCCTTGAGCCACAACCGCGTTGCGGTTGGGATGGTTGTTGAACCTTGCCCAAGGTAGCTCGTTCCTCGCAACCTTGGGCTGGAGGCCTCAATCCCTTTGGGATTGTTCGTGGCCAACGTCGCGTGTTTCCACGTTCAACTCAATGAACTGCCCCTGCCACATCATTGCTTTGCCTTCCGGCCTCACACTCGCTAAAACTTCGCAGCATTTTTATGAGCCAATCCCGTCATGGTGACAGTCAGGCCGCCGAAGCCGCCCCGGCCATTCGTTCCTTCAAGAAGGTTCTCGCGGCCAACCGCTCCGAGATCGCCATCCGCATCTTCCGCGCGGCTACGGAGCTGGGCTTCCGCACGGTCGCGGTCTCCGCGCAGGAAGACCGCTTCGCCATGCACCGCTTTAAGGCGGACGAGGCGTATCTCGTCGGCAAGGGCAAGGGCCCGGTCGCCGCGTATCTCGACATCGAGAGCATCGTGGCCGTCGCGAAGGAGAAGGGCGTGGACGCGATTCATCCCGGATACGGTTTCCTGAGCGAGAACGCCGAGTTCGCCCGCGCGTGCGCTAAGGCGGGCATCACGTTCGTGGGACCGCGTCCCGAGCTGCTCGAAATGATGGGCGACAAGACGGCGGCGCGCGCGCTGGCGCAGAAGATTGGTGTGCCGACGTTGCCCGGAACCGAGGAGCCGATCACGGATCGTGCCGAGGCGTTGAAGACGGCGAAGGAGATTGGTTTCCCGCTCATCATCAAGGCGGCGTTCGGCGGCGGCGGTCGCGGCATGCGCGTCGTACACAAGTCCGGCGATCTGGCGGACCTGCTTGATGAAGCGCAGGGCGAAGCCGGTCGTGCGTTCGGCAATCCGGCGGTGTTCCTCGAGAAATACATTCCGCACGCGAAGCACATCGAGGTGCAGATTCTCGGTGACAAGCACGGCAACGTGATTCATCTGCACGAGCGCGACTGCTCGGTGCAACGTCGTCACCAGAAGGTCGTGGAAGTCGCGCCGTCGTTCGGTTTGCCCGAGCACGTCATCAAGGAACTGTGCGACGCGGCGGCCCGCATCGCGCGTGAGATTCGTTACGACAACGCCGGCACCATCGAGTTTCTCTATGACCTCGATTCGCACGAATGGTTCTTCATCGAGATGAACCCGCGCATCCAGGTGGAGCACACGGTTACGGAGGTCATCACCGGTCTGGACCTCGTGCGTGCGCAGATTCTCATCGCGCAGGGTCATCGCCTGCACAGCCTAGAGGTCGGGATGCCGGCGCAGAACCAGGTTCCGCGCAACGGTTACGCGATTCAGTGCCGCGTGACGACGGAGGATCCCGAGAACAAGTTCATGCCGGACTACGGCAAGCTGCTCGCGTATCGGTCGCCCGGCGGCTTCGGCATCCGGCTCGACGGCGGCCAGGGCTTTGCAGGCTCGGTCATCACACCGTTCTACGATTCCATGCTCGTGAAGGTCATCGCGTCCGGCCAGACCTACGAGATGGCGATGGACCGCATGCACCGCGCGCTGACGGAGTTTCGCATCCGCGGGGTGAAGACGAACATTCCGTTCCTCGAAAACGTCATCGGCAACGACATTTTCCGCAGCGGTCAGGCGACCACGACCCTGATCGACACGACGCCGTCGCTCTTTGCCTTCAAGCCGAAGCGCGACCGCGCGACGAAGCTGCTGAACTTCCTCGGCAACGTCATCGTGAACGGCAATCCGCATGCGAAAGGCTACAAACCTGCGAAGCCGCTCATTATCGCGGAACCGCCGGCCTACGATCATCGTCAGGCGCCGCCGGCGGGCACTCGCGATTTGTTGCTCAAGCTCGGGCCGAAGAAGTTCGCCGAGTGGACGCTGAAGCAAAAGCGGCTGCTGATCACCGACACGACGTTCCGCGACGCGCATCAATCACTCATGGCCACGCGCGTGCGCAGTTGCGACATGCTTGCGGTCGCCGACTCCATGGCGCGCCGGGTGGGTGCGGAGAAGAACGGATTGTTCTCCGTCGAGATGTGGGGTGGCGCGACGTTCGACACGGCGATGCGGTTCCTCAGCGAAGACCCGTGGGAACGCCTGCGCCAGTTGCGCGCGAAGATTCCGAACGTCTGCTTCCAGATGCTCTTCCGCGGCAGCAACGCGGTTGGCTACTCGAATTATCCCGACAACGTCGTCGCTGGTTTCGTGAAGCACGCGGCGGCGAGCGGCATGGACATCTTCCGAATCTTCGATTCGCTGAACTACCTGCCGAATCTCAAGGTCGCGATGGAAGCGGTGCAGGACACGCACGCGATTTGCGAGGCGGCGGTCTGCTACACCGGGGACATTCTCGATCCGAAGCGCGACAAGTATTCGCTGAAGTATTACGTGAAGCTCGCCAAGGAGCTGGAGAAGATGGGCGCGCATTTTCTCGCCATCAAGGACATGGCCGGCCTGTGCCGTCCCTTCGCGGCGAAGAAGCTGGTGAAGGCGCTGAAGGACGAGGTCGGCATCCCGATCCATTTCCATACGCACGACACCGCAGGCGTGCAGGCGTCGGCTATTCTCGAAGCGAGCGACGCGGGCGTGGACGTCGTCGATCTCGCGATCGCGTCGATGTCCGGCTCCACTTCGCAGCCGAACTTGAACTCCACTGTTGCGTCGCTGCAGAACACGCCGCGCGATACGAAGCTTGATCTCCAGGCGCTGAACGAGTTCTCGGATTACTGGGAAAAGGTGCGCGAGTATTATCATCCGTTCGACACGGCGCCGAAGACCGGCAGCGCGGAGGTTTATCTGCACGAGATGCCCGGCGGCCAGTACACGAACCTGAAGGAACAGGCCGCGAGCATGGGCGTCTCGCATCGCTGGCCGGAGATCGCGCGACTCTACGCCGAAGTGAACCAGCTCTTCGGCGACATCGTGAAGGTGACGCCGAGCAGCAAGGTTGTCGGTGACATGGCTCTGTTCCTCTTCAGCCGTGGCATCAAGCCCGAAGACGTGGTGAATCTCGAACCCGGCAGCGTTGGGTTCCCGGAGAGCGTCATCGACATGATGAGTGGCGGGCTCGGTTGGCCACCCGGTGGTTTCCCTCCGGAAGTGATGCGCGTCGTGCTCGGCGAGAAGAAATTCAAGGAAGCGAAGGCTGCTTTCGAGAAGGACGAATCCGCCGCGAAGGCGACGCCGATCAATTTGAAGAAGCTGCGCGAGGAACTCTCCGAGAAGCTCAAGCGCGACATCTCTGACGACGATCTTTACTCGCACCTGATGTATCCGCAGGTCTTCGCGGATTTCTCGAAGCACGTCGCGCAATACAGCGACGTGGGCGTGCTGCCGACGCCGGCGTTCTTCTACGGCCTGAAGCTCGGCGAGGAAGCCACCATCAGCATTGAGGAAGGCAAGACGCTCTTCATCAAGCTCGTCAGCGTGAGTGCGCCGGACAAAGACGCGCGCCGCACCATCGCCTACGAACTGAACGGCATGACGCGCGAGGCTTACATCCTCGACAAGACTGTCACGCCCAAGACGAAGACGCGCGCAAAGGCTGACCTCGCCGATCCGTTGCAAGTCGGCGCGCCGATTCCGGGACTCATCGCCGCTATTTCCGTCACCGTCGGCCACAAGGTCGCGAAAGGCGACAAGCTGATGATGATGGAAGCGATGAAGATGCAGACGACGGTTTATGCGCCGTGCGACGGTGTGGTGGCCGAACTGCCCGTGCAACTCGGCGACACCGTTGAGAGCAAGGATCTGCTGGTGAAGCTGCGGGCGTAAGGCGCCGCACGCGAACTTTCAAACCGCACCCGTACCGTTGAGACGGCTGGGTGCGGTTTTCCATTTCAGACGCAGCATTCGCGCTGGCTGATCCGGCTTTGGTCGGAAGAAAAGGTCGCGAAATTTCGGTCGATCTGCGTCTGAAGTCCGATGGTCACTTTGTTCGGAGGTGCCTTACAAGGGAGGCATGAACATTCAGAACTACTTCGCCCAGATTCCGACCTCGACGTTGCTCTCGCTCGCCGTGCTCACCATGGCGTTGTTATGCTCCGTAGTGAACTCCCGTGCCGCGGTCGTGAGCTTCGGCTTCTCCGGATACATCAACTACACCCGAAACGAGGGAGGCATCCTCCCCCAAGGCATCACCACCAACACACCCTTCACTGGGATTTTCACCTACGACACGACTCTGCACGCACCGCTTAATGGAAACCAGGTTCCAGGACGACAGACGTATTATTTCACGAACACGACCGGCTACTCCATCTGGGTCAAGGTGGGCGACCATGTCATCACGTCCGCCACGCCACAACCAGGCAAGTCCCAGTTGAACATCACGATCAATTCCGACTACGACACGACGGACGAGTTCGCCACCGATTGCTCGATTCAGAATTTCCGGCTCAATGGCGAGGCATTCCCAGAGGACTATGGCGGCGGATTCAACTTCTACCTGACCGATGCGACCAAGCAGGTCTTCAGCACGAACAGCTTGCCAGAGGTCATGCCGCCGCTGGACGCGTTCACCACCAAACGCTCTCTTGGCTTCGGAGTCAGCAAGCCGGGTTTCGGTTATCTGTTTGGATTTACCGGCCGCGTCACGAATCTCACCGAAGTCGTCCGCCCTCCGCTCAGCATCAAGTCGCTCTCGCCTGGCAAAGCGGAACTCTCCTGGCCGTGCGCCGCGCGTGGCTTCGACGTGGAGTATCGCGATCAGGCTGCGGACAGCGAATGGCAGTCACTTGGGGCGGCGATTGATCAATCCGACGCTGCCTACAGCACCGTCGTCGAGATTGCGGATCAACACCGCTACTACCGTCTCGTGAAGTAATGCTTCGGATCGCAGGAGGCGAGCGAGTTGTGGAGACTCGGTTCCTACTTCGCGTTCAATGCTGGCAATCGCTCCACTCCAGACCGAAGCGTGCCAGGTATTTCCGCAATCGGTCCGCATCGTTGGCGAACTTGCGCTTCTCGCGCGTGACGGCGTAGAGACGCCGCCCGGCATCGGAAAGCGTCGCGCACTCACGGCAAGTCTGGACGACGAACGCGAGCTGGACACGATCGAACAAGTCCAGCTTCTCCACCGCTCGCTCGCCCATCAGTGGCAGCAGGACCGTATCGTGGTCGTCGTCCGACTGCGCTGGCTTCCATGAACGCTTCAGCCGTGCGATCTCCTCGTCGAGCACATCGCCGGAGATGCGCCCGCCATTGGCCAGTGTGGCCATGCGGGTGATGGCGGCGCTGAGATCGCGGAAGTTCGCGCTCCACTTCGCGTCGCCGGACTCGGCAAATGCCAGAAACTTGTCCCGCGCCTCCTTGCTTATCGTGACGCGCCGCCCGGTACGTCGCGCGAACTGCTCGAGTTCGTAATCGACGTTCGGCGCGATGTCCTCCGCGCGCTCACGCAGGCCGGGCAGTCGGAAGGTCCAGAGGTTGATGCGGGCGAGCAGATCCTCGCGGAAAGCCCCGTCGGCCACGCGCTCGTTCAAGTCGCGGTTCGTCCCGGCGATCAGCTGGAAGTCGCTCGTGACTTCCGCATCGCCGCCGAGAGGCAGGAAGCGCTTCTCCTCCAGTGCTCGCAGCAACATCGCCTGCTCATCCAGTCCCAGCTCGCCGACCTCATCAAGGAAGAGGAGTCCTCCGTTCGCTGCGCGCAACAGACCTGGCCGATCCTTCAGCGCCCCGGTGAATGCGCCCTTCACATGGCCAAACAGCGCGCTCATCGCCGCGTCGCCGCGGAGCGTGGCGCAGTTCACTTCCACGAAGCTGCCGCTCAGTTGGTGTCGTGACTTCTTGAGTTCGTACACGCGCTTGGCGAGCTGCGACTTGCCGGCGCCGGTCGGGCCCATCAGGAGAATCGGGTCACTTGATGCCCCCGCCACGTGCTCGATCTGTTCGATGAGCTGATTGAAATTCTTGTTCCGAGTCGCGATGCCGGACTTGAGGAACGTGCGCGCCTCCGTCACCTCCTTCTCGAACCGCGCGGCGAGCCGGTCGTACTTCGATAAATCGAGATCAATGATCGAAAACCTGCCGTCGGGCCCCTTGCGCTTCGGATCGGCCGGTGAGGATTGCACCAGGCGCGCCGGGAAGTGGCGCGACTCGGTGAGCAGGAACAGGCAGATCTGCTGCACGTGCGTGCCGGTGGTGATGTGAATCAGGTATTCCTCTTTCTCCGGTTTGAATTCGTAGCTGCGCGCAAACTCATGCAGCGAGGCGTAGACCTCCTCGAAGTCCCATGGATCCGCAATCGCGCGCTCGTGAATGCGCGCCTCGGTGCCAGGTGAAACGCGCGGAATATCGGCGCTCACCACGCCAACGACATCCCTGTGTTGCGGCTGGTAGAGCAGCTCGCAGCGGGCGATCGGTAGTTCCTTGTGCCGGCACAGCGAGATGGTCGGGCGCCAGCGCTGCCACCGTTCTTCGTGAAAGCCCGAGTCGAGCACGCTGCCGATGATGCCGATGACGACAGTTTTCTTGGAAGAACTCATGAAAACTCGGGGGGCAACGCGGTCCTATACTCAAGCCTGTAATTAATCATCGCTTTTATTCGTGCCAATTAGCTTATCGGCGCGCCTGCGTTTCAGGCAAACGAATTCCTTGCAACGTCGGCTCCGCTGGAACCCATGGAAATCCCTGCCGCGAGCTCGTTTTTCGACTATTTAGCACCCATCGATCGGGCTGGCACGGCCATTGCAATAGGGAGGACAGAACGAAACGAAAGACGAATTATGGCGAACAAGACTCTCTTCCAATCCAAGCGCGGCCAACTGGCGCCGCAGACGAACGCAGTGAATGAGGCAGGTGGACGCGCTTATGCGCTCGCTCCGAAGGCTGCGCTCGCGCAGTACGCGATCACAGGCTGCTTGAACTCGACGTTCTACGCTTCGGCGGAGACGCAGCTCCAGACAGTGCTCGAGCTGTGCCAGAAGGTGGACGCGATGTTCATTGCGAAGACCGCGGTGTATGCGCGCCAGAAGGGTTTCATGAAGGACATGCCGGCGCTTCTGTGCGCGGTGTTGTCGGTGAAGGAGCCGGCGTTGCTCCGCCCGGTGTTCGAGCGGGTGATCGATGACGGCAAGATGCTGCGCAACTTCGTGCAGGTGCTGCGCTCGGGTGTCGTGGGCCGCAAGTCCCTCGGAACCGCGCCGAAGCGTCTCGTGCAGCGCTGGTTTGAATCGCGCACGGACGAGCAGGTGCTCCGCGCGTCGGTGGGAAACGATCCGTCCCTCGCGGATGTGATCAAGATGGTTCACCCGAAGCCGGCGGCTCCGTCCCGTGAGGCGCTCTACGGCTGGTTGCTCGGCCGCGAGTATAACTCGTCGGCGTTGCCCGAGATCGTGCGGCAGTTCGAGGCCTTCAAGGCCGGCAAGACGAACACGGTTCCGAACGTGCCGTTCCAGATGCTCACGGCTCTGGAGCTCGGTCGAGAGGGATGGACGGCGATTGCGCGCCAGGCCCCGTGGCAGATGACGCGCATGAACTTGAACACGTTCGCACGCCACGGCGTGTTCGAGGACGAAGCGATGGTGCAGTTGATCGCGAATCGTCTGCGCAATGCCGAAGCGGTGAAGCGCGCACGGGTGTTCCCGTATCAGTTGCTGCAGGCCTACAAGTCCACGACCGGTGGCGCAGGTCCGCAGGACGGTGGATTCGCCGGTTGGTTCCAGCGCGTGGTGAAGAATCAGCAGCCGGTGCAGCCGAAGAACGGTGTGCCGCTGGTGGTCGCCGAGGCGTTGCAGGACGCGATGGAAATCGCGACGCGCAATGTGCCCGCCTTCAACGGCAAGGTGTATGTGTGCCCGGACGTGTCCGGCTCCATGCAGTCGTCGGTAACCGGTCATCGCGCGGGTGCGACCTCAGCGGTGCGCTGCGTGGACGTGGCTGCGCTGGTGGCGGCGACGGTGCTACGCCAGAACCGGGACGCGGAAGTGATCCCGTTCGAGAACCACGTCGTGAAGGTGCAGTTGAACGCTCGCGACACGGTGATGACGAACGCCGAGAAGCTCGCCGCCGTGGGCGGGGGTGGAACGAACTGTTCCGCGCCGCTCGCCGCGCTCAACGCTCGCAAGGCGAAGGGCGACCTGGTGGTGTTCATCTCCGACAACGAGTCGTGGGTGGACTCCAAGGCCGGCCGCGGAACGGCGACGATGCGCGAGTGGGCCGTGTTCCAGTCGCGCAACCCGAAGGCGAAGCTGGTCTGCATCGACATCCAGCCGTATGCGACGACGCAGGCGCAGGAATGCGCAAGCGTGCTGAACATCGGCGGGTTCTCGGACCAGGTGTTCGAGGTGATCGCGGCCTTCGCGGAAGGCCGGTTGGGTGCCGACCACTGGGTCGGTGTGATTGACGCCATGGAGGTGTGAGGTGAGTGAGTTGAGAGGGAGGGGAGTTGAGCGCTGAGGGAAACCTCAGTTCCGCTCCGCCCTCTCAACTCCGGGGGCGCTCCAGGTGATTTTGCAGATTGTTCTTTGAAACGAATTTCGGCGAATGCCGGTGGAAGTACATGTCAGTCGCGGGTTCGAATCCCGCCGGCTCCAACAGACGGGGCCGTAGCTCAGCGGGTAGAGCAACCTTCGTCTCAGGCGAAAGCGGGGACGGAGCTTCTTTCACCAATGATTGTCGCCGTGCTTTTGAGGCCGAATGCTGGCTGAGACTACATCGCTACAACCGAACCACGTCTCCGCTGATTTCTTGTCGGTCTCTTTTGAAAAATTTAGCAGCGGACGTGAGTCTGCTCTGATTGATCCGGATTAGCCGCCCGATTGAAGGATCTGAAATGATCCGACTCACGTCGGATGCTACAGGGCGAAAGTTTTTGATGGCGAATGCCTGCAGGACTACATGGTAGAGCGCCCGGTTCGCCGGGAGGCCCGGGTTCGTTTCCCGGTCCCGCGCAAGCGGGATAGCTCAGCACCTGTCCTGCACAACCTTGTCGCCATCGTGAACTCGTAGCAGCGGACGGGAGTCCGCTTTGACTAAACGAGCGCGTGAAGTGGAATAATGATCCGGCTCACGCGGATGCTACGCAGTAATGATTTTTGTGACGAATGCTTGATGGAACTACATCCTTGAAATGGCGAGGTCGCGGGTTCGAATCCCGCCGGCTCCAGCAGACGGGGCCGTAGCTCAGTGGTAGAGCGCGAATAACGTTTCATCACCACCTTGTCGTCACAAGTTTTTGAAGTTAAGCCCCAACGGGGCGCAACATGAATAGCCCGGGGCAACGCCCCGGGTTGTGGGCAGAAAAACGAAATCGAGCCCTGAGAGGGCGAAACAAATGAATGCAACGAACGAGATGATGTGTCGCCCTTGCAGGGCTTGAACGCGGCGCGGACGATGACCCAGGGCGTTGCCCTGGGCTGTCATGTTACGCCCCTTCGGGACTGAACAATTTCGCGACGAATGCCGGAGTAAACTACATGGACCCGCCGGTCGCCGGTTCGAATCCGGCCTCCGACCCGCAACACGGTTGGAGTAGCTCAGTTGGTAGAGCAGCGGACAACGTTTCTCCAATACTTGTCGTCGCATTCGAAATCGCCTCGTGCCCGAGGAGTATTGCGGCAAATGATTCGAAGTCCATCAACTGCTAATGACTTATGAAGATGAAACGAACGAAAGCGAATAGGGATGTTATGGATTTGAATGGCCTGGTGGACCGTAGCTTTGGCCTTCTTGGCGAAGTTCTGAACGAGTCGATTCCGCTGACAACCGGGGGAGATCTCCGCTGTGCTTTTGTCTATCGGCATGCCACCAACATTTTGCGGTTAGGCCAAGATGTGATCTACTTGCTCACCGAATCTCGAGTGGATTCATGTCAGATAGTTGTCAGGGCAACCCTGGAGAGCTTATTTAAACTAGTCGCGGCGACCAAGCGTTCTGAAGCAGCGCATGAGATCGTACTTAGTGAAGTTGAAGAACAACTGGGGCGGATATCCAAATGGCTCGATCCCGTTGCATGTGCACCAGCAATCGATTCTCTTTCCAAATTCGCCAAGCAGCTACGGAAGGACTTTGGCATTTCCTCGAACAGAAAATGGAGCGTAATCGATTGCGCTGACGCTGCAGAGTTGACACAAAATTATCGCGAGGACTACTTCTGCTTCAGCGGCAGTGTTCATGCAACTACGAGCGGAATCATCTCTCAGGAGTCCAGGGTCGGAGCAGGTTATGCGCTACAGACTCTACTCTTCGTTGTGCTTTGTGCAGTCGCGCACTTTGTTCAAGTAGTTCAGACCGGAGCACCTCAGAAGAGTATCGACGAGGCAGCCATGCTCTTACGTGAACTGACGAGAATGGTGGATGAAGGAATCTTCCGAGAGTTAGATCGAGAGGAAGAATGAACGCCGGAACGAAACCTGAATGGCCGCAGCTTCTAGTTAAGCTGCAAGCTTTCGACGCAGCCATTGCCCCTCTGGGTCTCTACGCGGCCGAAGAGCACCAGATGCAGGACAAGCCGCGCCGCCGCCTCGAAGTCGAGTGGGGACAATGCTTGAAACCTGCGATGAAAGCGATGGGCTGTAATCCAGTCGGCCGTGTGTTCTACGAGCGCGATCAAGCTTCCATTGAGTTTCAGCAAGGTGGAACCATTGGCTGCTTGAAGGTCATTCGGCTTTCTAAAATCAAGGTGCGCCGATACGGAAGCGCCTACCGGGTCGATCCGCACCATGACTTTTCAACCCGATGGAAGGATGCAAATCTTGGCGGCGCATTGAACCGGCTCGAAGAATACCATTCCCGTCCGGGAGGCTTGTTGCTCTTCCTCGGCTTTGCCGTCGAGGCAGAACCATTCGCGTCAGAAATTGATGAACTACAGGCCGGAAGCTCCTTTCAACAACGATTCAGTAACGCCACAACTCGGACTTGGGACGACCCTCACGGACGAGGTTTCAAAGTGCTGGCTGCTTTGTGGCACGTAACAGCGAACAACAATTCCAAATGAGCGATACCAACCCCACCCAGATCCATCCGACGGGCGAGGCCACCGGCTTTATTCCGACGCCGGGCGACAAGGGCAAGCCCATCACCGTCATCGGCACGAATTCGATTCGGGCCGGGTTCGATGCGACGTGCCTGCAGCAGGCGCTCAATGCCCGGAGCGCGCCGGGCGTGACGGATCTCGTGCTCAATCCGGACGCGCACGCGGGTTATGGCGCGCCGGTCGGCTGCGTGCTCACGTCGCCGACGCACGTGTATCCGGGGCCGGTCGGCGTGGACATCAAGTGCTCGATGAGCTTTCTCCAGCTCGACTTGCCGGAAGATGAACTCAAGGACAAGACCGTTCGCCGAGCGTTAATCGACGCCATTGTCGAGCGTACGCCGACGGGCGCGGGGCGTGGTCAGCGTTCCGCGCGCAAGGCTCGCAAGGTCGGCGAGGAACTTGGGTTCCTGGTCGCGACGGAAGGCGCGTCGCCAGCGGTGTGTCGCGCGCTCGGCATCCCGCAGGAGTGGGCGGAGCGTTGCGAGGACGCGGCGCACGTCGGCCACGACGATACGAAGGACGCACTCGCGACGCGGCTGGATCAATTGATGAAGGCCGGCCGGTTCCACAACTTCGCAGAGAAGATTTCGCAGCTCGGCTCCTATGGCGGCGGCAATCATTTCGGCGAGTGCGAGATCGTCCGCCTCGCGGATAACGACCGGGCGAAGCGCGCGGGCGAAGTGTTCGGGTTGCGGGACAAGTGCGCGGGCTTCCTCTCGCACTGCGGTTCGCGCGGCTTCGGCCATATGCTGGCGAGCGGTCAGTTTCATGCGTTGCAACAGAAGTTCGCTGCGTGGGACATCCCGTTGCCCGGCCAGGACAAGGAACTCGTCTATGCGCCGCTCGGCACGCCCGAGGCGGACGCGTATCTCGATGACATGGCGCTCGGCGCGAACTTCGCGACCGTGAACCATCTGCTCATCAACGCGCTCGTGCTCGAGGCGTTCCAGGAAGTGATTCCGGGCGTGAAAGGGTCGCTCGTGTATTTCATCAGCCACAACATCGCGCGGCGCGAGTTGCTGCCGGATGGACGCGGCGGATTCGCGGGCGAAGGCTGGGTGCATCGCAAGGGCGCGACGCGCGCGTTCCCGGCGGGTCATCCGTCCCTCAAGGACACGCCGTTCGCGACGACGGGTCATCCAATTCTGCTCCCGGGCAATCCGACGGCGGGCAGCGTGATCATGGTGGCCGATGCGGGCGCGGAGAAGAGTGCGTATTCGGTAAACCACGGCGCTGGTCGCGCCATGGGCCGCAAGATGGCGGACCGCACGCTCGATCAGAAGACCGTCGATGATGAGTTCGTCGCGAACGACATCCTCACCAACTGCCGTCAGTATCCGAAGGACGAGGCGCCCGCGGCCTACAAGGACTTCGATGCGGTGCTGGACTCCGTAAAGTCCGCCGGGCTGGCTACCAAAGTGGCGCGGCTGAAGGCGCGGTTTGTAATCAAGGATTCCGATGCCAGCTTGAAAGGCGCGGCGTGAGGCGGAGGAGATGCGAGATTTGCCTCAAGGGAGTTTCACTTCGATGCGGTAGAACGAGGCGGGTGCGGCGTTGGGGTCATTGAACGTCTGCGTTCCGCCGGTGCCTGGAATATTCTCGCGGCCCGCAACGGGAAGAAACGGTCCGGCGACATCGGTGGCGTGGCGGAGCGTGTAGGTTCGATTGGAAGAACTCAGGAACTGCACGGTGGCTGGCGGGAGGTTTAAGATCGATTCGATGCGCAAGTAGGAGAGCGGATCGGTTGGGTCCGTGTCGGCGATCCATTCGTCCAGAGTCGTATGCGGATCGTTGTCGGGATTGCCTGCGGCAACGCTCGGATCGGTCGGGTTGAGACCAAAGCGCTGTGTCCAGCCGTCGGGGATGCCGTCACCGTTGGAGTCCGCGCTGGCGAGAATGACTTCATACGCGCCGATGTCGAAGCGCGCGAGGCTGTCGCCATTGCCGTCCAACGGGCGGGCAAGACCATCGAGATCGTTGGTGATGCTGGCGGACCAGTTTGTGGACACGAGCGAAAGCGCATTCGTGCCGGCGTCGATGCAGGGCGAGGTCGAACCCAGCCGCAGCCCGTTCACGAATTGCGGATTGGCGTTGATGTTGCCCGGACCCCAGTTGATGACGCAGTTGGCGTTGTTGGTGACGATTCCGTTCTGGAGGTTGCAGTGGGTGATCGTTACTTCGGGATGCGGGAGGAAGCTGCTGGCCTCCATCGTCACTGCACCGCTCGGCGTGTTCCAGATGATGTTGTTGACGAGCGTGGCCTTGCCGTTGCCGGGGAAGAGGCAGTAGGGCGGTCCGTGACGTCCCGTGTGATCGAACATGCGCACGCCGCGGCCGGAGTTGACGATGGTGTTGTTCGCGATGAGCGCGTCGCACTGGTTCTGCACGGAGATGGCGGCGGCGGTGAAGTTGGAGATGATGTTGTTGAAGACGATCGGGTTGCACTTGTCGCGCAGCACCACACCGTGGTCGTCGCCACCGGAGATGAAGTTACCGTAGATGATCGCCGAGCAACGTGTGGGGTTGATCTTGTCCTCGTGGCCGGCGAGGAAGGTGTTGTAACGAATGACCGGCGCGGGCGTGCTTTCGCCATACATGTCGATGTCGTCGTTGTCGCCGCGCTTATCGGAAAAGGTGCAGTGCTCGACGAGCAACGGTGAATACCGCGAGTGAATACCCTGGCCGATGGAGATGAAGCGACAGTTGCGGATGTGCGCGGAAGCCGGGCCGGAGAAGTCCCGATCGTCTGCGATGATGGCAATGGCGTCGCCGTCGCGGGAACCGGTCGCAAAAGGAAGGTTCTGAAACGTGCAGCCCTCGATGTCGAGGTGTGTGCCGAGGGAGACAACTGCCTCGCGGTAGGTTCGCGCCCCGGGAGCCGGGTTCGCGCAGTCCGTCGGGTAATAACTTTGATGATCGCCGACGCTGTTTGCGAACTCGACCACGCAGTGGCTCAGCCGGCTGGGTTGCGCGCGCACGAATATCAGGCGGCCCCAGTTCGTGGTCGTAGTCGAACGCGTGAAGGTGATGGGTTGGTTGCTCGTGCCATTGGCGAGCAATTGCCCCTCGATGCGCAGCACGGCGGCGGTGTTCATCAGGATGCGCGCGCCCGGATCGATGGTGACGACGACGTTCGATTGGATGACGACGGTGCCGGTGAGAAGGTTGGTGCCGGACCAGGTAGCGTTGGCAGTGATGTTGCCGGAGATGAAATTAGTGGAGGCGGATGCCTGCGTGAGCATCGATGCAACGGCAAGCCACGATACAAAGACTCGCTTGGGGAGGATCATGGCTGAACACTCGCAGACGAGGGCTGTGCTGACAAGTTGACCGATCGGAGAAATTCGATCTCCGCAGCCAATCCATCTCGATCTTGCCGGCGCCGGCTCAGGTCGTTTACAGGATTGTGACGTGACCCGTGGCGGCGTTTGCCTCACTCTCGGAGCAACGCGAGTTCGCGGACAATGTTATGTCGAAGGGCAACGCCGTCATCATCGGTGCGGGGATTATGGGCTTGGCGCACGCGTTAACGGCGCTGGAAGCAGGCTGGTCGGTTGTCGTTTTGGAGCGGGATGGCCGGCCGCTGGGCGCTTCCGTCCGAAACTTCGGCACGCTGTGGCCGATCGGCTGCACGTTCGGTCCTGAGCGCGAACAGGCGTTGTTCGGTGTGCAGCGGTGGAAGGAACTGGCGCCGGAGGCAGGCTTCTCAATCAAACCCCAGGGCTCGCTGAGCCTCGCTTATCGCCCCGAGGCTTGGGCGGTGTTGAAGGAGTTCATGGCGAATGCGGGTGCGATGGCAGACGGCTTTGAACTGCTCGAACCGGACGAGGTCTTGAAACGTTTCCCGGCGGTGAACCCGACGGGCTTGCGCGGCGCGTTGCGCAGTCTGGCGGAAACGGTGGTGCAGCCGGCTTCGTCGATTGCCGCCCTGGCGGCCCTGGTTAAGAAGCGCGGCGCGACGGTGTTGTTCGGCACGCCGGCGGTGAAGATTCATGCGGACGCAGTGGAGACGAGTGACGGGCGACGCTTTGCATTCGATCGGCTGGTGATCGCGGCCGGTGACGAGATGAGGCTGTTCTATCCGGATGAATGTGCGGCGGCACAGTTGCACCGGTGCCGGCTGCAGATGATGCACACCGGTGCCGCAGCCGGCGGGGTTCAAGCTCGGCGCGATCCTGGTGAGCGACCTGACGCTGTGTCATTATCCGGCGTTTCGCAATTGTCCGAGCTCACAGCTGCTTCAAGCGCGGTTGGATGAGGAACTGCCGACGCACCGCAAATGGGGTGTGCATGTGATCGCTGCGCAGCATTTCGACGGGACACTCACGCTGGGCGACTCGCACGAGTACGCGCCGGACTTCGATCCGGACACGCGAACGGAGGTGGATGACCTCGTGCTGGAAGCGCTCCGTGGCTTCGTGCGCGTGCCGGACTTGCGGATCGCGGCGCGCTGGCAGGGAATTTACCTGAAGAGCAAGGTCGGCCAGACGCAAGTGGTGTTGCATCCGCGCGAGCGAGTCACGATGGTGACGGCGATGGGCGGAATTGGAATGACAGTGAGCTGGGGCTGCGCGCGGAAGACGGTGGAGTCGTGGACGAAGTCTTCCTGATCACACGATGATGAAAACGAACGTAAAGTTGGTGATCTTCGACTGGGCCGGAACGTTGGTGGACTTCGGTTGCCGGGCGCCGCTCGGCGCCTTTCTCGAAGCCTTCGACGCGGCGCGGCTTCCACTCAGCGATGAGATTGCGCGCCGTCCCATGGGTGCCCACAAGCGCGATCATGTGCGCGAGATTTTGCATTACCCGGAGATTGCTGCGCGCGTGCGATCCGAGCTGAGGCGTGAGCCGGACGAGTCGTTGGTGACGGAGATTTACGATTTGTTCTCGGTGCGATTGCCGGCGTTGTTGCCGAAGCATGCGACGCCAATTCCCGGTGCGGTGGAGACGCTGGGGTGGTTGCGGGAGAACGGCGTTTTCATCGGAAGCACGACGGGTTACATCCGTTCGATGATGGACTTGTTGGAACCCGCAGCGCGCGCGGCCGGGATCAATCCGGAGGCGTTGATCTGCGCGGATGAAGTGCCGCAGAGCCGTCCGGCGCCGTGGGCGTGTTTCCGGCTGGCGGAGAAGTTCGGCGTTTATCCGATGTCGCGCTGCGTGAAGGTGGGGGATACGCCGGCGGACATGGCCGAGGGAATCAACGCGGGAATGATCGCGGTGGGCATCAGCGAAACTGGAAACGAAGTGGGGCTCGGTCCAGAGGAGCTGGCGGCGTTGTCGCCTGCCGAACGAGCGCTCCGACGAAACGAGGCGGAGCAACGGTTGCGCGGAGCGGGCGCGAGCGATGTGCTGACCAGTGTAAGTGAATTGCCGGCGTGGCTGATGTCCCGTAAGTGATTCAGAACCGCGGGAGATAGTGGGCGGGGCAATTCTCCGTCACGGCCGCAACGCGTAGCCCACGCCTTTCACGCTGTGGAGGAGTTTGCCTTCGCCACTGCATTCGAGTTTGCCGCGAAGTTTCCGGATGTAGACGTCGACGATGTTGGTGCCGGGGTCGAATTGATAGTTCCACACGCGTTCAATAATCGTCGCCCGGGGACACACTTGACCGCCGGAGCGCATGAGGAATTCCAGCAGTTGATATTCGCGCTGGGTTAACTCAATGGGTCGGCTGCCGCGTTGCGCGCGACGTGTGGCGGGATCGAGAACAAGATCGCCGACGCGCACTTGCACGAGGGCGGAGGCGCTGGCGCGGCGGAGGAGGGCACGAACGCGGGCGATCAGTTCCACCATCAGGATCGGTTTCATCATGCAATCGTCCGCGCCGGCATTCAGGCCGTTCACACAATCGGTGACATCCCGGCTGCCGGAGAGGAGCAGGATGGGCATGGTATTACCGGCGGACCGGAATTGCCGGAGCACGCCGAGGCCGTCCTGGCCGGGAATGCTCAAGCTCAGAATGGCGGCGTGAGCGGGTTGCCGGGTAAGAGCCACGAGCGCGGAGTTCCCGTCGCGATAGGGCTCCGGGCGAAGGCCTTCCTTGGAGAGATTCGAGCAGATTCCGTCTGACAGGTGAGGATCCTCTTCAATGACTAGAATGCGCATGGGACAACGGATGCGGTGAAGAAAGTGAAAGGTGGCGCGACGTTCAACGCCGGCGGGGACAAGTACAGGTGACCCATATCGACGGAACCATAGCTTTCCGGCGATTAGAAATGGGGGCGACGGAACTTTAGAATTCTCTAACGTTCGTGGCGGCCGGTTTCAACGACGGTCCCGATCGTCCTGCGTTGCGCTGGCTTGCGGCGCGGGTTGGAGCTGCATGAGGGCATTCGCGATGGTGATCAATCCGCCGCCGAGCAGGAGCGTGAGGCCGACTTTCTCGTTCGGGTAATCAATGCGCGCCATCACGGAGAACCAGCCGGGCAGGAACAGCGCGAACAGGCTGGCGAACACGGGTTCCAGGCAGTAGATCAGCCCGGCCTGCGTCGCGGTGAGGAACGTTTGCCAGTAGTTCATCAACAGGTAACCGCCCAGCGTGCAGAACACCGTGAGCACGCCCATGAGCCCGGCGATAGGTGCGGAGCTGTAGGCGGCGACCCAGTCGTCCGAACCACCCACCGTCAGCGTGGCGACGGGCAGCGTGCAAAGGGCGATCACAGCGAACATGACGAGCGTGAAGTGGTTCACGTTGTTCGCGGCGAACTTGGGCCGTTGCAGCCAAAGGATCTGGCCGGTGAAGATGGTGGAGCCGATCAACGTTTCCAGTTCCCCGCGGCCGATGTGGAACTTGCGAAGGTTAACTTCCGACAGGATTCCCACGCCCACGATTACCATCAGGCAGCTCGAGATGACGCGAAGCGTCGGCCAGCGTCGATCGCGAAACGCCACGATAAGCGGGATGAGCAGACAGTAAAATTGCGTGAGGAAAGCTGACGTCGACGCGGACGTGTAGGCGAGGCCGTCCATCTGAAAGATCAATCCCGCCGCCGCGAATACGCCGAGACCGACGCCTTCCCAGATTTCCAGTCGGGTGAGCTTCCGCAACGTCGGCCAGCAGACGAACAGCATGACGACGGCGGCGAGGCTGAATCGCACGACGATGGTCGCGGACGCGATGAACCAGCTGCTGCTCTGCGGGAGCAGCGGCGCTTGTATCAGCGCCACGGCTTTCATGATGGGAAAGCTCAACGCCCAGCAGGCGTTGGCCAGCACCAGCATTTGCAGCGCGCGGAGCTGCTTTGGCGGCATCGACATGGGGCGATACGCTACAGGGCGGGATGGCGAAGACAACGGAGTAATCAGCTCGCGGAGAGCGGCTCCCGCGTGGCGGAACTTGGCACTTGGAGCTTTTCGGGCGCTTCGGCACACTCCGCCCCTCAAATGCGCGACACGATTCGAGCTTGGACGGAAGCTTTCGAAACGTTCGTCCTGGAAGTCATCCTGGAGGAACGTCGGGGCAAGGCCGCCGATCTCGTGCGCGCGATCCTGTTCGTTCTCTCCAAGGTCTTCCTGCTGATCGTCAAGCTGCGCCGCTTTCTCTACAACGTCCGGCTGCTCCGCGATTCCACGCTCGGCGTGCAGGTCATCGCGATTGGCAACATCACTGTCGGCGGCACAGGCAAAACGCCGGTGGTCGAGAAGTTCGCGCGCGAATTACAGAACCAGGGCCGCACGGTCGCCATTTTGTCGCGCGGCTACCGGTCCAAGCCGCCGCCGTTGACTAAGCGCCTCATCGATCGACTGCTCCTCCGCTCGGACACCACGCCGCCGCGCGTTGTGTCGGACGGCAAATCGCTGTTGCTCGATTCCGAAACCGCCGGCGACGAACCCTACATGCTCGCGTCGAATCTAAAGGACGTGATCGTTCTGGTGGACAAGGACCGCGTGAAGGCCGGGCGTTACGCGATCGAGAAGTTCAGCTGCGACACGCTGCTGCTCGACGATGGATTCCAATATTGGAAGCTCGCCGGTCGCCGCCGCGACATCGTGCTGATCGATTGTCAGGCGCCGTTCGGCAACGAGTTTCTCTTGCCGCGCGGCACCTTGCGCGAACCGGGATCGCATCTCGCCCGCGCGAGCACGATCTTCATCACCAAGAGCGATGGCAACACAGCGCGGCTGCGCGCGCGCATCGCGAAACACAACTCCACCGCGGGCATCATCGAGTGCATTCACCAGCCGCTTTACTTCGAGGATGTCTTCACGGGCGAACGCCATGATCTCGATCTGCTTAAGGGCAAGAAGGTCGCGGCTCTGAGCGGCATTGCGCAGCCCGAGAGCTTTGAGAACAGCCTCGCGAAACTTGGCGCGAACCTGGTTTACTCGAAGCGCTTCGCCGATCACCATCGCTTCACACAGCAGGAAATTCTCAATGCCGTGAACCGCGGCAAGAAGCGGCAGGCGGAGATTATCATCACCACGCAGAAGGACGCCGTGCGCTTCCCGAAGATCGACCGGCGCGATTTGCCGTTTTATTTCATGCGCGTGGAAATCAAGATTGTGGCCGGCGCGAAGGACTTCAACGACTGCGTGCGACAGATTTGCTTCCGCTAAACCGATGGACCGATTGCTCTATTTCGTGGTGCTGGGCTTGATCAAATTCCTCCAAGCCCTGCCCCTGCGCTGGGTCGCGCGCATCGGACGCGGAGGCGGCGCGGTGGCCTACTTCATCGACGCGCGCCATCGCAAGGTGGCGCAACGCAATATTGCGATGTGCCTCGGCAAGGAGCGGACACCGGAGGAAGTTCACGCACTGGCGAAGGAAAATTTCCGGCGGCTCGGCGAAAGCTATTGCTGCGCGATCAAGACCGCTTCGATGACTGGGAGGAACTCCAGCCGCATCTGGAGTTCGTCGGTGTGAAGAAGGAAATGCACGGTGGGCCGGGGCTGAATCCCCCGAGCGTGGTCGTGGCCATCGGGCATTTTGGAAACTTCGAGCTCTATGCGCGCTTCGTGCAATACATGCCAAACATTCGCGGGGCGACGACGTATCGCGGCCTGCGTCAGCCCTCGTTGAACCTCCTCATGCAGGGAATGCGTGAGAAGTCCGGCTGCAACTTCTTCGAGCGCCGGACGGACGCCGCCGCGCTGCGTGCCTGGATGAAGCCGCACGGTTGTCTGCTGGGGTTGTTGGCCGATCAGCACGCGGGCGTAGGCGGCGTGCGCATTCCATTCTTCGGCCACGAATGTTCCGCCACGGCGTCGCCGGCGGTGTTCGCGTTGCGCTACGATTGCCCACTGCGCACCGCGATCTGCTACCGCGTCGGCGTCGCGAAATGGCAGATCGAACTCGGCGAAGAGATTCCGACGCGGGAGAACGGGAAGCCGCGCGAGGTTGTCGCCATCACGCGAGATGTGAACGCGGCGTTCGAAGTCGCTGTGCGCCGCGATCCAGCGAACTGGTTTTGGGTTCACAACCGCTGGAAGCCGGACAAGCCGAAGACCCTTCCGTCACGGCCGCGGGCGCAGGTTTGGATGACCGGGGGGCCGGGGTCAGGCGCGCGGCCCCCGCCCCCACCAGCCTCTCGATTTCAGGAATCGCATAGCACTCACCATGGGTAGCGCAGATAAAATCCTCGTGCGCAGCGTCAACTGGCTGGGCGACGCAGTGATGACCACGCCCGCGCTTCAGCGGCTCCGAGAGGCGAAACCCAAGGCGCACATCTCACTTCTGACCCACGCCAAGCTCGCGGGACTTTGGGAACAGCATCCCGCCATCAACTCCGTTCTCACGTTCTCCGATGACGACAGCGTCTTTTCCATCGCGAAGAAGCTGCGCACCGAAAACCTCACCACCGCTCTGGTGTTGCCGAATTCACCGCGTTCAGCCTTGGAGGTTTATCTGGCACGCATCCCGGTGCGTGTCGGCCTCGCTCGGCCGTGGCGGAATTTCTTCCTGACGCAGGCTGTTTCACCACGGCGCGACGAAGTGCGAATGCACAAGCGAACCCCGGCGGAGGTTCAGTCACTAGTCGCGGATGGAGTCGGAGCGAAGCAGCCGCTGATTCCTCCGTCGGCGCACCAGCTTCATCATTACCTTCACCTCACGGCGGTTCTTGGTGCCAATCCGGCTCCGTTGCCACCACGCCTCGAGGTAGGCGCTCCTGAGGTCGCGGCGGTTCGCAAACGCTTTGGCGTGCGGGAGGACAGAACGCCCTTGCTCGGCATCAATGCCGGTGCGGAATACGGTCCCGCGAAGCGCTGGCCGCGCGAACGTTTCGTCGCGGCGGCGATCGAGATTCAGCGTCGCACGAACTGTCAGTGGTGGATCTTCGGCGGCAAAGCGGACGTGGAACTCGCGACCGGCATCGCAGAGGACATCGCCGAGGCGAAATCCGGCGCTCCCGATTCCGTTCGCTCCATCGCCGGCCAAACGACGTTGCGTGAACTGTGCGCGGCGTTGAAGGCGTGCCGTCTCGTGATTACCAACGACACCGGCCCAATGCACGTCGCGGCGGCGGTGGGAACGCCGCTGATCGTTCCGTTCGGCAGCACATCTCCTGAACTCACAGGCCCAGGGTTGCCCGGCGCCGCAACACATCAACTCATCAAGGCGAACGTCCCCTGCTCTCCCTGCTTCCTCCGCGAATGCCCGATCGACTTCCGCTGCATGCAGGGCATCAGCGTGGACATGGTGGTGAACGCGGCGATGAGCGTGTTGGGCGTTTAATTACCGCGCAAAAAACTTGTCGGCGTCCCCTTGTGCGGTCGCGGGCTCGTCACTAAGGTTCGCTCCATGAAAATCCAATCACGTCTCCTGTCGTTGGGGTTTGCCCTCGTCTCGTCTGCATTGTCCATCACGTCCGCTCAGGCCAACTGGCCGGCGTGGCGTGGACCACTGGGGTCTGGCGTCGTGCCGGAAAAGAACGTGCCACTAAAGTGGAGCGCCACGGAGAATGTGCGCTGGAAAATTCCGCTGCCGGACCGCGGCAATTCCACGCCGGCGATTTGGGGCGACAAGGTGTTCGTCACCCAAGCAATCGAGAAGGACGGTCTCCGGACACTGATGTGTTTCTCGCGGACTGATGGGAAATTGCTCTGGCAGAAGTCGGTGACCTATACGCAGAAGGAAGAATCACACGCGACCAATCCGCATTGCTCGGCCTCGCCGGTCGTCGATGGCGAGCGCGTGATTGTTTCTTACGCGTCGGCCGGTGTGTATTGCTACGACCTCGATGGAAAGGAGCTCTGGCGTCGCGATCTCGGCAAGCAATCGTTCGGGTGGGGCAGTGGTTCCTCGCCGGTCCTGCATGGCGACGTTTGCTTTCTCTATCACGGGCCGGGGAAGGACGCGCAGTTGATCGCGCTCGACAAGAAGACGGGCAAGACCCTCTGGAGCTTTGCTGAGCCTGCGATCGATGTCGGCAAACGCACGGACGGTTTTCGCGGCCAGGAGCCGGGCATGATTTGCACCTACAGCACGCCCATCCTCGCGAAGACGGGCGGGCGCGAGGAGTTGCTGATGAGCTTCCCGCGTTACCTGCGGGCCTTCGATCCGAAGACAGGCAAGGAACTCTGGCACTCGGATGGTTTGAACCCGCTCGTCTACACCTCTCCGATTTACAGCGATGGCATTGTGGTGGCGATGGGCGGTTACTTCGGGAACACCATCGCGGTAAAGACGGGCGGTTCGGGCAACGTGACTGAATCGCATCGCGTGTGGAATGCGGAGCGGACGCGGACGGGGATTGGGTCCGGCGTGGTGCATGACGGTCACATCTACATCGTGAACGCCACCGGCATCGCGGACTGCATCGAGCTGAAGACGGGAAAGAACGTTTGGAGCGAACGCGTGCGCGGTTCGGGACCGAAATCGGACACATGGTCGTCGTCGGTGCTAGTCGGTGATCTCGTGTATCACCTGAACCAGAGCGGCGATTGCGTGGTGTTTCGTGCCAGCCCGAAGTTCGAGATCGTGGGCGCTAACTCCATCGGGAACGAGTTGTGCAATGCATCCGTGGCGGTGAGCAACGGGGAGATCTTCATCCGCACGCACAATCATCTCTGGTGCATCGGGGAGACGAAGAAGACAGCGAGTGCGAAGTAAGTGCGAGATGATCGAAGGGGAGGAGGCGCTGCGAGATGAACGGGATGAAGCTCAGATTCATGGTTCGTGCAGTGCAGGGAGGGGAGTTCGACACCTGGATGCCGGTGGCCGGTGGGCCGGTAGTCATTCGTCCACCGTCTGCCCCGAAGCGCGGTAGTTGGGCTGGACACGAAGCCGACTATTCCAAACTAATTAGGGAGGTCCATGCCTTGTTCGCGGAGCTGGGGTTTCCCATCGAGAACTGGTTTACCCAAACCGTTGTGGATTTTTCTTCGCCTGGCTTTCCAGAACTGGTGCGACGACTAACCCATTACGGTGACGCGGGTTTGTTGTATCCGTCAAAGGGTTGGCTATTCGTCGAGCCAGTTGAGGATTCCTCAAAGCCGTTTGAATGGTTCTACCTCAAGGTTCCGAATTCACCGCATCGATTTCTCCGCACTGCCGGTGAGGCTCTGCCGTGCTTCAGGCATGTGTGTCGAGCCAACACCGCCAGCCTGGGCCAGAATGCAATGATCGTGCCTGGTCTTTCTACGGTGGTTAACGAGCGATTCAAGGAACTGTGTGATGAGTTCACAGGAGCAGAATTCCTTTGGTTGAAGGACGGAGGGCGATTTCTATCGCCGCAATGGTTTGTTCCGATTGCTCAAGCTCCCCTCGGGGCTCGAGTTGATCATCCGTGGTTCGATCCAACAAAGAGGCCTCCTCGGGTCCCTGCGCCCCACAACAGATACCGAGTTGGAGTCAACTCGTTCAAGAGGGCGGAGTTTCGTGAAGGTGTGAGTTTGGGCAATCCTGAAGCAGATCGGATGATGTCGCTATTTCCGACCGACCAAATTCGGGAGGATGTCAGTGTAGTCGGTCCCTACATGGCGCTCCGGGAATTTCTTCCCAACGCTGATTTCGCTTACATCTGGTACCCGTCCGGTGGGACAGGACTCTGCATTGCCCGGCGAGTAAGGGACAAATTGATCGCTGCCGGGCTGGTCAAGTCGGATGAATGCGTTCCAATCGTCGTTGTAGATGAACCGCCCCCGGGCACAGAGGTCCTGGATGGGCGAGTTGAAGTTCCACCACCATTGCTGCATGGCGACGCGCTTTTTGCGGCCAAAACGGAGACTGCGTATGCCTATGCTGAACACTTACGAAACCCCAAACCGGCGCGATGTATCGATTTGAACGCCTCATTGGAGATGCTCCGCGATGCGATACGGAAGGAACCGCGCCTGTTTCGACCCGGTGCAACCGCGGAGGAACTCGATTCAGCTTCGGCGGAACTTCCAAGTGGAATTCCAGCGGCTTGGCGAAAGGTGCTTCAGATCGCCAATGGTTTTCGCTTCTCTGTAGGGGATGGCTACGAAACTGTGAGAGGCAGCACCCTCCCAAGAAGGCACAACGAACTTCAGGCGTCCGCCCGCGCAGCCATCGCTAGTTTTCCGACTACCTTGCTTCATATCACAACGGGTGCAGGTGGTGACTGGCACTCCCTCGATCTATCTCGTCTGGATTCTCATGGTGATTGTCCCGTTCTTCAGTACGACCACGAAACACTCCAGCAACAACGTGAGTGGCCCTGTGTAGGTGCATTCATCGAGGAATTGCTGCTGGAGACGTTCGCCGATCAGGATGCTTAACCAAGTTGGTTACACCGCGACGCCCGAACCCGAATCGGAAGTAACTCGAGGCATTCGAGACGGCCAGACACTCGATGAGCTTGTTTTAAAAAAGATCCTTCACAAAAACTGTTCACCTGATTAGCTTCAGGTGACCCCAACAGGGTTCCAAACCAACACAATCAACCAAGGTATTAACATGAAGAAAGTTCTGAGCATTTGTCTGATTGCGCTGTTCGCTGCGGTCTCGACGCCTCTCGTTGTGGCGGCCGACCAACCTGTGCCGGCCGATAAGGCGGAGAAGAAAGGCCCGAAAACCCTCCCGTTCCGCGGCAAAATTATGGCCGTTGACGCTACCGCGAAGGTGATCACGGTGGGCGAACGCAAATTTAACGTCACGCCGACCACGAAGTTCATGAAGGCTGGCAAGCCTGCCACCTTTGCGGACGCGACGGTGGGCGAGGAAGTCGGCGGAGCCTACTACGAGGAAGCGGGCAAGCTGGAGCTGGCATCTCTCCGCATCGGGCCCAAACCGGTGGAAGCACCGAAGATTAAGAAGGAGAAGAAGGAAAAATAGTACTCACGTCCCGTTTTCGAACTCTTTGCACTGGGGCGCCTTTCACGAAGGCGCCCCTTTTTGTTTCCGGCAATGGAACTTAAATACATTTATTGACTCTAAGTCATAATTACGTAACTTGTCGTCCAATGTCTGTGACTCAACAACGGAAAGGACGTGAACGGGCCGCGCGCGAGGAGTTGATTCTCGAACACGGCCGACGGCTGCTCTTACGGGAAGGCTTCCAGAATCTGAATCTCGACGAGCTCGCGCGTTCCATCGAGTATTCGAAGGGGACCATCTATCTCCACGTCGAGACGAAGGAAGATCTCGCGTTGGCCATCGCCACGGGCGCTCTTAAGGAACGTGCGGATCTCTTCGAACGCGCCTCGAAATTTACCGGCCTGACTCGCGAGCGGATGAGGGCTGTTGGATTTGCGTGTTGCCAGTTTGCGATTGTGCATCGCGATTACTTCAACATCGAAATGATGTTGAGATCCCAGTCTTTCTGGGAGAAAGCGTCGGAAGAGAGGCGTCGTCAGCATGGGCTCCAGGCGGGCCGACTGTTCCACATTGTCAGCAGTATCGCGACGGAGGCGATTCGCGCGGGCGACCTGGCTCCCGAGGTCCGCACCCAGGACGTCGCGCTCAGTTTAATTGCCATCACGATGGGCAGTCATATCGCCAGCATGCAGCCAGATATCCAGATGCTCTGCGGACTAACGGACCCGTTCGCCGCGGTCGCTGCGGTCCGGCGCAATCAAGACCTGATCTGCGACGGTTGGAGCTGGAAGCCGTTGCTGAAGGAATTCGACTACACCGCCACCGACAAACGCATCAAGACCGAGATTTTCCCTGAAGCCACGTGGTACACGGCGAGCTAGATTTTTTGCTGATATAATGACTTCCAGTCACCGAATGATTCCAAGCCAATCCGAACTGCCTTCGTCATGAACTTCGTTGCCCTTCGCATGCTCACCGGGGATCGCGCCAAATACCTTGGTCTCATCTTCGCCATCGCCTTCAGCACCTTCCTGCTCCAGAACCAGACCAGCATTTTCGCCGGGATCATGAGTCGGACCGGCAGCCAGATCGCGGATGTGACGGACGCCGACGTATGGGTGATGGATCCCGCCACGGAATATTTCGAAGAAACGAAGGCGCTCAAAGATACCGATTTGTTGCGCGTGCGCGGTGTGCCGGGAGTGGATTACGCGGTGCGCTTGTTCAAAGGACAGCCTGTGGCGCGCACGCCGGAAGGTAACTTCTCCGCGACGGTGGTGCTGGGACTCGACGACGCCACGCTCATCGGTGCGCCGCGCAAGATGGTGATGGGCTCGTGGGAAAACCTCCGGGAACCGAATTCCGTGGTCGTGGATCGCGCTGGTTACATGCTGCTTTTCCCCGGCGAGCCGCTCGAACTCAATCGCACGCTGGAGATGAACGACAACCTCGTTCGCATCGCCGGCATTTCCGAAGCATCGGCTTCCTTCACCAGCTTCCCGATCATCCACGCCCGCTACAGCGCGGCGGTGAATTTCCTTGGACGCGAGCGCAGCCAGATGGCGTTCGTCCTCGCACGCGGCCAACCTGGAGTTTCCGCCGAGGAACTCGCCCGGCGCATCAGCGATGCGACTGGTCTGCGCGCGCGAACGCAGAACGAATTCCGCTGGGACTGCATCAACTACTATCTCAAGCACACGGGCATTCCGGTGAACTTCGGCATCACGATCACCATCGCGATTGTCATCGGGCTCGTGGTGTCCGGACAAACCTTCTACCTCTTCACCGTCGAGAACCTGAAACAGTTCGGCGCGCTGAAGGCGATCGGCGTCACCAACGCGCGGCTGATGGGCATGATCCTGTTGCAAGCCCTCACCGCGGGTTTCATTGGCTACGCCTTCGGCACCGGCATGGCGGCGGTCTTTTTCGAGATCTTCAGCCAGAAAATCGCCACGCGCGGGATTGTCCTCATGTGGCAGAACGTCGTCGGCGTGGGCGTGCTCATGTTCCTCGTCGTCATCGCGGCCAGCCTGTTGAGCATCCGCCGCGTGCTCGTGCTTGAACCCGCCACCGTCTTCCGTGGCTGAACCATCACCTCCATGAAAACGAACACTTCTGCCAACGCCGTCCGCTGTGCGGGCGTCCAGAAACACTTCGGCGAAGGCGATGCGCGCATCCATGTGCTGCGCGGCGTCGACTTCGAAGCGAAGCAAGGCGAACTCACGTTCCTCGTCGGCCCCAGCGGCTGCGGCAAGACGACGCTGATCTCCGTGATCACCGGGCTGCTCGATTCCACCGGCGGATCCGTGGAGCTCTTCGGGGCGAACACCCGCCAACTGCCGCCCGAGGAACAGATTCGATTTCGTCGCCGCAATCTCGGGTTCGTCTTCCAGCAATACAATCTCCTCCCCGCGCTCACCGCCGCTGAGAACGCCGCGGTGCCGCTGCTCGCCGCTGGAATGAAACGCCGCGAAGCCGTCGAACGCGCGAAGGCACTTCTGGTGAAGCTCGGCCTGGAGAACCGCATGGATACGCTTCCGTCGAAGCTTTCCGGCGGTCAGCAACAACGCGTTGCCATGGCCCGCGCGCTCGTCCACGAACCTCGTCTCATAGTTTGCGACGAACCGACTGCCGCGCTCGATCATGCGACCGGCGAGTCCGTGATGGAACTGCTTGCGGACTCCGCCGTGCATCCCGAACGCGCCGTCATCGTCGTCACGCATGACAATCGTGTCTTTCACTTCGCCGATGCCGTCGCCCACATGGACGACGGACGCATCACTCATTCTGAACAACGCAACTGAACGCCGCCCATGAAACACCAAGTCCTCCCCATCGCCGCCGTCGTCGTCCTCGCGCTCGCGACCGTTTCCATCGTTCGCACCCAGCCCCGCACTGAGAAGAATGAACCGCCCGTGGCACCGCCTCGCGCCGCCTTCGAGCAGCGCGTTGCCGCCATCGGTTTGCTCGAAGCCAGTTCCGAGAACATCTCCATGGCGTCGCACATTCCCGGCATCGTGGAGAAAGTGTTCGTCATCGTCGGCCAGGATGTGAAACGCGGCGAGCCTTTGGTGAAGCTCGACACTCGCGCCCTCGAAGCCGCACGCGCCGAACGCCGGAGTGACATCGCGTCGCGACAAGCCGCTGTCGCCACCGCCGAAGCCCGCGCCCGCAAAGCCCGCGCGGCGCTGGCCGAGGCGCAGCGGAATTTGAAATTTGCCGAAGCCGTCTCCGACGCTCGGAGCATCAGCAACGAAGAAACCACCCGCCGCCGTAGCGCCGTGGAGATCGCCGAGGCGGACGTGAACGCCGCCGAAGCCGAGATCCTCGCGGCGAAAGCGTCCGTCACTTCTGCGGAAACCGCGTTGAAGGCGGTGGAGACAGATCTGGATCGCAGCGTCGTCACCTCCCCGATTGACGCGCGCGTGTTGCAAGTCCGGATTCGCCCGGGTGAATTCGCCAGCGCTGGCAGCAGCAGTGCTCCCTGGCTCGTCGTGGGCAATGTTTCATCGCTTCACGTGCGGGTGGACATCGACGAGCACGAGGCGTGGCGCGTGCGCCCGGGCGCCAAAGCCGTCGCCCAGGTTCGCGGCAATGCCAGCATCCAGTCGCCCGCGACATTCGTCCGTTTTGAGCCGCTGGTGATTCCGAAACAATCGCTGACCGGCGCCAGCAACGAGCGCGTCGATACGCGTGTGCTGCAGGCCATCTACCGAATCGAGGCGAAGGATCTTCCACTGTTCGTGGGTCAGCAGATGGACGTGTTTATCGATGCGTCGGACGTGAAGACCGCTGCCTTCAAACGCTGAGCTCACATGAAAGCAAATCTCGCTCTCCTCGCCGCCGGCCTCATTCTCGCTGGCTGCAAGATCGGTCCTGATCATCGCGCGCCGCAAAGCGCGTTGCCAAATCGGTTCACACATACCAACTCGGTTTCGACCACCAACACGACGCCCGTCGATCTCGCGGAGTGGTGGAGCGTGTTCAACGACGCCCGGCTCTCCGCGCTGATGCGAACGGCGACGTCGTCGAACCTCGACGTTCGCATCGCCCAAGCCCGCGTGCTCGAAGCGCGCGCGCAGCGTGGACTGTCCCGTTCCGTGCTCTGGCCGCAGGTGAACGCCAACGGCAGTTACTCCCGCTCGCGACTCAGCGAGAACACGCTCAACGGCCAGCAGATTCTCCAGGCCGGCAAGCCGCTCAAGAACGATCTCTTCGACGCGGGTCTGGATATGAGCTGGGAGATTGATGTGTTCGGCGGCGCACGTCGCGCGGTGGAAGCGGCGCAGGCGGAGCTGGAATCGTCAGTGGAGTCGGGCCGCGACACGTTGGTGAGCGTGCTTGCGGAAGTCGGATTCAGTTACCTCGATCTCCGCGGCGCGCAACGCCAGCTCGCTGTTGCCCGTGAGAATCTCAAGGCGCAGGAGCAGACGCTCGTGTTGACGAAGGATCGATTCCAAGCGGGCCTCGCCAGTGAACTCGACACCGCACGTTCGCAGGCCCAGGTTGCGGCGACACGGGCGCAGATTCCGCCGCTGGAAGAAGCTCAACAGCGCGCAATCCATCGCCTCGCCGTGCTGCTCGGAAAAACGCCGGGCGAAGTGGACGCAGATCTGGTGAAGGAGGCGGCGATTCCGACCGCGACGCCGCGGGTGCCAGTCGGGCTGCCGTCCGATCTGCTGCTGCGCCGACCGGATGTGCGACGCGCCGAGCGCCAACTCGCGTCCGCCACGGCGCGCATCGGTGTGGCGAAGGGCGAGTGGTTCCCGAAATTTTATCTCACTGGCGCGGCCGGATTGCAGAGCATCGACACCGAAGACTTCTTCGATGGCGGCAGCCGGTTCTGGTCGATCGGGCCGAGTTTGCGCTGGCCGATCTTCAACGCCGGCCGCATCCGCCAGAATGTGAAGATCCAGACCGCGCGCCAGGGGCAGGCGCTGTTGCAATACGAGAAGTCCGTCCTGACGGCGCTGGAGGAAGTGGAGAATGCCCTCGTCGCGTTCGGTCGCGAACAGGAACGGCGCCGATCGCTCGCCGAATCCGAGCAGGCCAGCCGACGATCGGTCACGCTCGCGACCGATCGGTATCGCGGCGGGCTGGTGAGCTTTCTCGATGTGCTCGAAGCCGAGCGCTCGTTGCTTGCGGTGCAGGATGGCGTGGTGCAGAGCGAACGTCAGCTCGGCCAGAATCTCATCCGCCTCTACAAGGCGCTCGGTGGCGGGTGGATGCAGGAGGTGTCGTCGTTTCAGACGACGAGTCGGTGAGCCGTTATCTCACGCCAGCACGCCTTTCACGACTTCGCTGCCAGGCTTGGTCACGTTGGTCAGGCGCATGTTCACGCCGCTCACGGGATACGTGAACTTCATGTGATCAAAGCCGAGCAGGTGCAGCATCGTGGCGTGGAAGTCGTGGACGGAAACTTTGTCGATGACGGCCTGGTAGCCGAAGTCGTCGGTTTCGCCGTAGCTGAGTCCGCCTTTCACTCCGCCCCCGGCCATCCAGAGCGTGAACGCACCGGGGTTGTGATCGCGTCCGACGAATTTCATCTCCACACCGTTGCGGTTCTCGCGCATCGACGTTCGGCCAAACTCGCCGCTCCAGACGATGAGCGTGTCCTCGAACAGTCCGCGCTGTTTCAGATCCGTGATGAGCGCCATGAGCGCGCGATCGACGCTCTTGCACTTGTCCTTGAATCCATGGCTGAGCGCTTCGCTTTCGCCGGCGCCGTGGCTGTCCCAGCCCCAGTCGAAGAGCTGGATGTAACGCACGCCGCGTTCCGCGAGACGCCGCGCGAGCAGACAGTTATTCGCGAACGATTCCTTGCCCGGCTGCGTGCCGTAGAGCTCGTGAATGTTCGCCGGCTCCTGCTTGATGTCGAACGCGTCGCTGGCGCTGACCTGCATGCGGAAGGCGAGCTCGTACTGCGCGATGCGCGTGAGCGTTTCGGGGTCGCCGACTTCCTTCGCAGTCTTCTGATTGATCTCGTTCAACGCATCGAGCGTGCGGCGGCGCAGTCCGCGTGTGATGCCGTCGGGGTTCGAGAGGAACAGAACGGGATCACCCTGTGAACGACATTGCACGCCTTGATAGACCGAGGGCAGGAAGCCGGAGCCCCACACGGATTTGCCGGCGTCGGGGTTCTTGCCGCCGCTGGTGAGCACGATGAAGCCGGGGAGGTTTTGATTCTCGGAGCCGAGACCGTACGTCGCCCATGCGCCCGCGCTGGCCCAGCCGGGATTCTGCGTGCCGGTGTGCATGAGCAGCTGCGCGGGACCGTGGTTAAACTGGTCCGTGTACATCGATTTGATGAAGCACACGTCGTCGGCGACGCTCGCGAAGTGCGGCATGCGGTCGGAGATCCACTGGCCGCTCTTACCGTGTTGTTTGAATTCGAACTGTGGCCCGAGCATCTTCGGCACGCCCTGGATGAAGGCGAACTGTTTCCCTTTCAGGAACGACTCCGGACAATCCTTGCCGTCCATCTTCGCGAGCTCGGGCTTGTAGTCGAACAGCTCGAGCTGGCTCGGCGAGCCGGCCATGTGGAGATAGATCACACGCTTTGCCTTCGCGGGCCGCGGTGGTTGCTGCGGCAGGAGCGGTCGTGCGGCGTCCTTCTTCAACGGGCCGTCGGAGCCCCACGCACGACCGGTCATGCTGGCGAGCCAGAGCGCGCCGAGGCCGGTGGTGCAATCGCGCAGGAAATGCCGGCGCGTGTGTTGCAACAGTGAGTCGTGCTGGAATTGCTGGAAGAGGTTCATGGCTTCAACGGGTCAGGGACGAATCGAGATTCAAGAGCGTGTTGGCGACGAGCACGAGCGCGGCCTTCTCCGGCGTCTCACCGAGCCTCGCAGCGGTTTCCTTGTCCGCGCGATAATCCGTCAGCGCGCCTTCGTAGAGTTTCACGAGGCTGTCGATCATCGCGCGCGGCGGCTTGTCGAGCATGAGTAACCGGCAGCCGCGTTCGATCTTTCGCTTCACTGGGCCGCCGTCCTTCTCCATCCGCGTTGCGAGTGCCTGCGCCATTTCGATGAAGGCGGGATCGTTCATGACGCTGAGCGCTTGCAGCGGCGTGTTGCTCGGGATACGTCGCGCGGTGCAGAAGTCGCGCATTGGCGCGTCGAATGTCAGGAAGAGCGGGTAGCCTGCGGTGCGGCGGCTGTAGGTGTAAACGGCGCGACGGAAGCGGTTCTCGTTCGTGGCCGTGTTCCATTTGTCGCCACTGTAAACGGTGCTCCAGATCCCGTCCGGCTGCGGCGGATAGACCGGCGGGCCGAACTGCTTTGTCGAGAGCAGGCCGGACACGGCGAGCGCCTGGTCGCGCACCATCTCCGCGGTCAGACGCGAGCGCGGTCCGCGCGCGAGGAGATGATTCGCCGCGTCCTTCTCCAGTAGGATCGGCGTGGTCTTCGCTGTTTGCGCGTAGGTGGCGGAGAGCGCGAGTTCGCGCAGGAACTGTTTCACTGACCACTTGAACTCACCGCGCAATCGCAGCGCGAGATGGTCGAGCAGTTCAGGATGCGACGGCTTCGCGCCGGAGGTGCCGAAGTCTTCGAGCGTCTCCACGATGCCGCGGCCGAACATCTCGGCCCACAGCCGGTTCGCCAGCACGCGGGCGGCGAGTGGATTGCGATCGCTGACGATCCAGCGCGCCATGTCGAGGCGGTTCATCGGGTCGCTGGTCTTCGGTGGTTGGACGACATCGGGAATGCCCGGCAACACAGCGTCGTCGCGTGTAAGGCGATTGCCGCGGATGAAGACGCGCGTTTCGCGTGCGGCAGATTTCGTGCGCTCGACCATCACGGGCACGTTGGTGCCGGAGAGTTTCTTGAGCGCGAATCCGGCGGCACGCCATTCCGCGAGGGCGTCCGAACGGGCGGCAGAGTTGGCGAAATCCGTGAGTGTGACGTCCTTCGAGTACGACAGCGCGAAGTGTTTCAATGGGCAGCCCTGCACGCTGCTGTTCGCCGCGATGCCGTGGTCGAATACGAGTTCCAGTGCGGCGCCCTCGGCGGCTTCGAGCGGTTTCTCAAGCACAATGATGCCCCAACGCGGACCGGACATCGTCGGGTAACTGCCTAGCCCGCCACCGCCTTCGAGGACTTTGCGTGGGTCGAATGGACCGGCGTAATAATCCACGATGACGTCCTTCAACTTCACGATCTGGTTCGAGGCGCCAGGCACGACGAGCGATGCGGTGAGCTTCGAGAAAATTTGTCCTCGCTCGGGCGCGTTCTTCGGGTTGTTCGACTCCGGGAAGATGTCGATCTTCAGTGCCGTCATGCCCGCGATCGCGGGAACGACGTTCGTGTATTTCACGGAGATGGGCAGGGTGCCACTGGCGTCGATGCGGCCATTGGCGCCGATGGTGAGCGTGCCGCCGCTGGCTTTGGCTTCCTTCGCGACGAGCGCTTTCCAATCCGTGACCTTGGCCGCCAGCGGGAGCGCGTCGGTATTCAGCTTCTCGCGCAGCCGACGAGATTCGCGCTGGAGCCGCGCCGCTTCCTCTCGCTTGGCGGTGTCCTCGGGGAACATCCAGCGCGGGTAATCGTCGTTCTGATCGCAGTCCTCGGTGTTATCGAAGAACGCGGCGAAGCGATAGTAATCGCGGTGCGGATACGGATCGTAGGGATGCGCATGGCATTGCACGCAACCGAAAGTCGTCGCGTTCCAGGTCGTCCAGGTGGTGTTCACGCGATCGAGCACGGCCACGGTGCGATACTCCTCGTCGTCCGTGCCGCCTTCGGTGTTGTTCTGCGTGTTGCGATGAAACGCGGTGGCAAGGATGTCGTTCGCCGTCGGGTTCGGCAGGAGATCGCCGGCGAGTTGTTTGATGGTGAACTGATCGAAGGGCAGGTCGGCGTTGAACGCGCGAATCACCCAGTCGCGCCACGGCCAGATGTCGCGATGAGGATCTTTCTCGAAGCCGAACGTGTCCGAGTAGCGGGCGAGATCCAGCCACACCGAAGCCCATCGTTCGCCAAACTGCGGCGAGGCGAGCAGACGATCCACGACGCGGGCTTTCGCGGCGGCGGCGTTCTTGCGGCGGTCCTTCAGGAAAACGTCGTAATCTTCCGGCGTCGGCGGCAGGCCGATGAGGTCGAGTGACACGCGGCGCAACCATTCGGCGGGCGTGGCTTCGGGCGAGGGCTTCAAACCGGCGGCTTCAATCGGCGCGAGGATGAATTGGTCGGCGGGGACTTTGGGCCACGATTTGTTCTTGAGCGTCGGCTTCGCTGGTTCTGCGGGCGGGACGAAGGACCAGTGCTCGCTCCATTTGGCGCCTTCCTTGATCCACTGGCGCAGGGTTGCGATTTCCTTCTCGCTCAGGCGCGGGCCATGATCCGGACGGGGCATCACTTCATCTTCGTCGGTCGAGAGCACGCGGCGGATGATTTCCGACTTGTCCGGGTCGCCGGGGATGATCGGCACTTCACCGGACTTGGCGGGCGCGATCACCTTGTCGCGGTAGACGAGGGAGAGCTTGCCGGCCGCTTTCACGCCGCCGTGGCAGGCGGTGCAGTGCTTGGCGAAGAGCGGGCGGATGTCGCGGTTGAATTCCGTACGGGCGCTGGCCGGGCGATCGGAGGGCGCTGCGGGCGCAGGAACCGTCGAAACCAGAAGAACCGCGGCGAAGGCAAGACCCGATAGCGCGCAATGGATGAATCGCATGTTCATGTTCCGTAGTGGAGACGGCCGTTGAGCCGTCGCATAAGGCAATAAGGTAGGGACTTACGCGAGTCGACCGCAATTCAGAGCAATCCGGATTTTGTTTGGACATCGGTTGGCGGGCGCAGGGCAAGGCAATCGCGGCGGTGGGTGGAAACCGGCTTGGACGGAGACTGGCGCAGGACTTCGCCTCCCGAGGGAAACCCCGTGTTTCCAATTGTTTTCGACGCTACAATCTGGCAATGTACGTTTACCTCGAAATCTATCCTTGGACGGGCAGACTTCATGTTGAGGCGTCGAATGGCTGAAGGAGTCGGCCAAGAGTTTGAGTCGTATTTGTTGAAACTATTGGCCTGCATCTTCAATCGGAACTGGCTGGGCGCGAGCCTTGTCCTGCTCTTGCTGTGGCTGAGTTCCGCCTGCGCGGACTTTCCAGCCAACGGAAAGTCCGCGCTCGGATTTCTGGTCGCCGGACGGGGTTGTCCACGCCGTGCTGGAAACCAACGGAGTGATCTATCTCGGCGGCGAGTTCACCTCGCTGTCTCCGAATCTCCCGACCTCCGCCCTGCTGAGTGCCGTGAACGGCCACGCCGACCTCACGTTCCCGCCGGTGTCCGGCATCCTCTACAGCGTGATTCCGGACGGAGCAGGCGGTTGGTTCATCGGCGGGCGATTCAATCGCGTGGGAAACTTCGCCCGAACGAACCTCGCGCATCTGCTGGCCAATAATGCGGTCGACCCGGCCTGGGCGCCGTCGACGGACGCGACGGTCCATGCGTTGAAGCTGGTCGCTGGGGTTGTTTACGTCGGCGGTGATTTCGCGAGCGTCTCAGGCGAACCGCGTCGGCGACTGGCGGCGGTCGATGCAGTTTCGGGCGCGGTGTCGTCATGGAATCCGGACATTTGCTGCGATCTATCTTCGGACAATCGCGCGCGCGTGATGGCGCTCGATGGAGCGGACGGCCGGCTTTACGTCGGCGGATTCTTCAACCAGATCGATGGTCAGGCGCAGAACCTCCTCGCGACATTCGACCTTCAGACGGGAAGAATCCTCCCCTGGCCCAATGCCGGATTTGACCCGGCGAATTTCGTTGCCGCGGTGAAGCTCGCGGGCAACACGCTCTATGTCGGCGGACGCTTTGTGAACATTGGCGGCGCGGAACGCCAGAACATCGCCGCGCTCGATGCTTCCACCGGGCTGGCGGCCAGTTGGAATCCCCGTGCTGACGGAGAGGTTCTCGATGTCGCGCTGCAAGGCCGCACGGTTTATCTGGCTGGACGCTTTCTCGTCGTCGCCGAGCAACCGAGATTCAATCTGGCCGGAGTCGATGTTGATTCCGGTCAGGCCACCGAGTGGGTTCCGAATCCGAATGAAACCGTCCGCCTGATCGCCGTCTCGGGCCGGGTGATTTATGCGGGCGGCGACTTTACGGAAGCGGGTGGTGCGCCGCGGGCGGGCATGGCGGCTTTCGACGCGGAGGCCGGGATGGCTCTGGACTGGATTCCCGAAACCGTCGGTCGCGGCGTTCAGGCGCTGGCTCTCAACGGCGATCGGATCGTGGCCAGCAGCGAACTGCATCGCGATTCGAAAACGCGCCGCCGCTTGGCCGCGCTCGATCAGCGGACGGGACGGGTGCTCGATTGGAATCCGGGCGCGGACAACGCCGTCTTCGCGCTCGCCCTTGTCAGCAACACGGTTTACTTCGGCGGTGATTTCCTGGCGGTGAACGACGCGCCGCGCGTGCGCATTGCCGCGGCGGACGCGCTCACTGGCGAAATCCTTCCGTGGAATCTGAATACTGCGGGCCCGAACGGACGCGTCTGGTCGCTCGCCGTCATCAATGATCGCCTGTTCGCCGCGGGCGGTTTCAGCTCGGTCAGCGGCATGTTTGCTCCCGGCCTGGTCGCGCTGGATCTCATCTCCGGTTCGCCGCTGAACTGGCGGCCCATTCCCAATCGATCTGTCTTCGCCCTCGAAGAATTCGACAGCACGTTATACGCGGCGGGCAGCTTCAGCACCGTCGCCAGCCAGTCCCGGCGGGCCTTCGCGCAGGTCAATGCCATGACGCCGACGGCGACCAGTTGGAATCCCGATGTGCGCGGTTCCGGAATCCTGGGCAACACCATCACCCGCCGCGGCGACACGGTTTATCTGGGCGGCACCTTCACAAATGTCGCGGGACAATCGCGCCGACATCTCGCGGCATTGAATGCGGCCGACGCGTCGCTCCGGTCATGGGCGCCGACGTTCGGTTCACCGCTGGATGCCGTGCAGGATGTCGCTGCGACCGCTGAAGCCATTTACGTGGCGGGCTCGTTCACCAACGTAGGCGGCAAGTTTCGTGCGGGTCTCGTGGCACTGGACCCGCAAACGGCGGCTCCATTGAATTGGGACGTCGGCCCGGAGAACGACGCGGGCGCGGTATCGATGCGAGTGGTGACGACTGGAACGGATGCGTTGTATGTGGGCGGAGCATTCACGTCACTGCGAGGCGCGCAGTACAAGAACTTCGCGGTCTTCCCGGCGGTTGGCGCGCCCATGATCGTGCAACAACCGATCGGATCGACCTTGCGCAAGGGATTAAGCACGACGCTCGCCGCCAGCGTGACGGGCAGTGCGCCGCTCTCCCTGCAGTGGCAGCGCAACGGGACGAATCTGGCCGGCGCGACGAACCTCACGCTCGCGCTCAACAATCTTCAAACTACGCAGTCGGGAACGTATGTGCTCGTCGCGTCAAACGCGCTGGGAGTTTCCAGCAGTCTGCCCACGGAGGTTCTGGTGACGGAACCGCTGGGTGTTTCCCGGGCGTTGGGAAACATCGGCGTGTCGCCCGGCACGAACATCTTGTTCAGCATCGTGGCCACGGGCAGTCCGCCGCCGCGCTTTCAGTGGAAGCTCAACGGCGTGCCCATTCCCGGCGCGGAAGGCCCGACCTTCTCGCTGGACAATGTCGACACGTCGGATAGCGGCGTGTTCAACGTCACGATCTTCAACGGCATTGATACCATCGAAAGCGCTCGCGCAGCGCTGTCCGTCAACGGCGTGACAAGCCTGAGTGCCGACTTCTTTGCCGGCCGAGCCCTGCTGACGGGTGCGGCGGGAACGGTCATCGGACACAACGGCGCCTCCACCCGCGAATTGGGCGAGGCGCTGCACGCGGGCAAGATCGGCGGGCGCTCGATCTGGTTCTCGTGGATTGCTCCAGCGAGTGGAGTGGCCACGTTTTCCACGCGCGGCTGTGCGTTCGATACGCTCCTCGCGGTCTACACCAACGTCCTCGTCAGCGGGACCAATCTCGTTGCCGCGGACGACGACGGCGCCGGTTACTTCACCAGCACCGTCACGTTCAGCGCGGAAGCAGGGAAGGAATACCAGATCGCCGTCGATGGTTATGGCGGCGCCAGCGGACGGGTCGTGTTGCATTGGGAATCGACGGACATTCCGGAGGCGGTGCCGGTCATCCTCCGCCAGCCGGCGGGGTTGTCGGTGGCGGAAGGCTCGAATGCCGTGCTGAGCGTCGGCGCGCGCGGTCCGGGCCTGAGCTACCAGTGGTATCGCAGCGGCCGTCTGCTGCGCAGCGGCACCAACGCCACCCTGACAATTACCAACGTTCGACCCGAGAACGCGGGCGCTTACTCGGTGGTGGTGCGCAGTGGCGATCGGACCGTGGAAAGCGCCCGCGCGTCGCTGGAACTGGGCGCCGCGCCGTTCGTCGTCACGCAGGACAAGTTTCAGGATCTGTTTGTCACCAACCTCTCGACCCGGTTGACGCTGGGTCTTGGCAGCGCGGGCCGGCAAATCTTTGACAACACAGGATCCGATACGCAGACGCTGGAGCCTAATCACGGCAATTTCCCCGGCGGGTCGTCGCGCTGGATCCGATTCCGCACCACCACGAATGTCCTGCTGCAAATCGATACCCTGGGCAGCGAGATCGACACGACACTGAGCATTTATACCGGCACCAATCTCAGCACGCTGTCATTGGTGGGTCGGGACAACAACAGCGCTCCTGATGGTGTGCGCAGTCTGCTCCGCTTCACGCCCAGTCCGTCAGTGGAGTATCAAGTCGCAGTCGACGGTGTGAACGGCGCGCAAGGGAAGATCTGCCTGAACTGGCAGCAAGGGGTCCCACCGGTTTCGATCGCCTCATTCGCCACCCAGGAAGTGCGCATCGGCAGTTCCGCCATGCTCACTGCAGGAACTTACGGTGCCGCGCCGGTGCCCGCGTATCGTTGGCTTCTCAACGGCGTGCCGCTCGCGAACGCGACCAATGCCAGCCTGCTCCTTACCAATTTTCAGGCGACCAACGCCGGCACCTACAGCGTCATCGTCAGCAACTTCGCCGGGGTCGTTACCAATGTCGTCGCACTGGTGTCGCCTGCGCCGCAGTTCCGCCTGAACTACAGCCTCGTGTTCACCGGCGGCGTCCCGCGGATGCGATTGACCGGTCCGCTGACGAACCAGATCACCGTCGATGCCACGAGCGATCTCATCCAATGGTCCGAGCAGCGCGTCTTCAATCACGTGATGCCGCTCGATTTCCTCGATCTCGATCCACGCGGTCTTCGCTCGCGCTATTATCGGGCGCTGCTGTCTCCGCCGGCGAAACCTGACCCGGAATGGACCTCCACCAACGGCCAGCGTGCGTTCCGACTGCGCGGCGCGCTCGGCCGCCAGCTGGTGATTGAAGGTTCGCCGGACCTAACCTCCTGGTCGCCGTTGCTGACCAACGACGTTGTCTTCAACGTCGACTTTACCGACGCGTTCTCCACGAATCTCCCGCTGCGCTTCTATCGACTACGGCCTGTGCCTTGACGCGGCCGGTCTGTCACGCCGACCGGAGCTACTCCGGTTGTGAATGTGGATCGGGCAGTACGCACTCCACGGCATTTTGTCCCACCATTTTTCCGATCCGCTTCAGGTCGGAACGAAATTGTTGCGCATCGTCCGCGGCCCAGCGCATGAAGCGATGCTGGTGACCGTGATACCGGATCAATGTCCGCACGAGCGTGTTTGTATCCGAAAGCCGTGTCACCTGAACCGCCACCTTGGCCCCGAGTTTCATCGGGGGATTGGACCGCTCCCGTGCGCGAAAGCCGTAAGACTCAACGGACAGCTCCATCACGCTGTCGACGCCCAGGGCCTTGATTGGGCCATAGTCGCGCCCTGACGGATCGGCGGAGGAAAAATCCTTGGCGAGATTGGGCGGGATGACGATGGGTGGCGGATAGCCGGCTTCGGCAAACGACACTTTCATCTGACTCACGATGCCTTCGAAGATCGGGCGCTCCCGCAACGCCTTCAGCATGGCGTCTTCTCCGCGTTCAATCTCCGCCTGCGGCACACCTGAGATGGCTCCGCCAATGACACCCGCCATGCCGGAGACAAACAAGCCAACTGCAATTTCGTCCGCCCCATCGTCCAGATCGATGAACTCCCACGTCTTTCCGGCGGTGTGGAACATCGCGTTCGCCGGGGTCTTCGGATAGCGGAACGTAAACAACGGAACGGCGTCTGGCACCAGCAGCCCGATTCGTCCCAGCGGTGGTGGCGCTACCTCGCTTGCAGCCGCGGGCTTCGTGCTGACCCGGGAACGCCCCGGGGCATAACAACCCGTGACTCCCGCCAGGATCAGCACGGAAAGGTGAATGACGAATCGTCGTTGGCGTACGAGTCGATGGAATGTGGAAATGCCTCGCATGGTTTGAACGAATCTAAAGTTCGCGAAAAGCTATCTTTAGAAACGACACAAGCAAGCGCGATCATCGGTGGATTCATCCGCGTTGCGCTTGCCGCCTCGCCCCGTAAACTCCCCCGCATGGCTTTCGATTCTTTCCGCGATTTCATCAATGCGCTCGACCGGGCGGGCGAGCTCAAACGCATCACGCAACCCGTCGCCACCGAGCTGGAGATAACCGAGATCGCCGACCGCGAAATGAAACAACCCGGCGGCGGCAAGGCGCTGCTGTTTGAAAAGCCCACCGTCAATGGCGTCGTCTCGCCCTTCCCCGTCGCCATCAACACGCTCGGGTCCCACAAGCGCATGGCCATGAGCATGGGCGCGGAAACCGTGGACGAAGTCGCGAACGAACTCGGCGCGCTGATGAAAGCCAAGCCGCCGACCTCGATGAAGGAAGCGATGAAGCTGCTCTCGCTCGCGCTGGACCTGCGTCACGCCAAGCCGAAGACCGTGAAGAGCGGCTCGTGCAAGGATGTCGTTCACTTGGTTGAAGGTTCCAAGTCGAAGGTTGCAAGTTGGCCGAAGGCGCCCGACGTCAATCAACCTTCAACCTTCAACCTGCAACCGCCAACGTTGGCCAACATGCCAATCCTTCGCTGCTGGCCGCTCGACGGCGGGCGCTTCATCACGCTGCCGTGCGTTGTCACGCGCGATCCGGATACGGGCGAGCGCAATCTCGGCATGTATCGCATCCAGATCTACGACGAGAAGACTACTGGCATGCACTGGCAGCTCCAGAAAGTCGCCGCACGCCATGGCCGGCGTTATTACGAAAAGGGCGAACGCATGCCCGTCAGCATTTTCATCGGCGGCGATCCGATGTTTCCCTTCGCCGCCACCGCACCGATGCCCGATGGCTTGGATGAATTCCTCCTCGCCGGTTATCTCCGCAAGAAATCCGTCGAACTCGTGAAGTGCGAGACCAACGACCTCGAAGTCCCCGCGAATTCTGACTTCGTGATCGAAGGCTACATCGACCCCACCGAACCGTTGCGCGACGAAGGCCCGTTCGGCGATCACACCGGCTACTACACCTTGCCCGAGCCGTATCCGGTCTTCCACGTCACCGCCATCACGCACCGCAAGGACGCCGTTTATCCCGCCACCATCGTCGGCATCCCGCCGATGGAAGACTTCTACATCGGCGGCGCGTCCGTGAAACTCTTCCTGCCCATCTTCAAGATGAACTTCCCCGAGATCGTGGACATCGCGCTGCCGGCGGAAGGCGTCTTCCACAACCTCGTCTTCGTCAGCATCAAGAAGACCTACCCGATGCAGGCCTACAAAATCATGCACGGCCTCTGGGGCATGGGGCAGATGATGTTCACGAAATACATCGTGGTGGTGGACGCCGACGTGAACGTCCACAACACCAGCGAAGTCCTCTTCCATCTCTTCGCCAACACCGACCCGCAACGCGACAGCATCTTCACCAAAGGCCCGTCCGACGTGCTCGACCACGCGACGAGCGAAATCGCCGTCGGGAGCAAACAAGGTTTCGACGCGACGAAGAAACTCCCGGGCGAAGGTTTCAAACGCCCCTGGCC
>JADJPG010000016.1 GCA_016713365.1 Verrucomicrobiota bacterium
GCGACCGGGGCCTTTTCCCGTTCGTGACGCTGCGGGCGTCGTATATCGCATCGCGGGCGTCGCGGCGGACATCACGGAGCAACGGTTGCCGAGGCGCAACTCCGGCAGGCGCAGAAGATGGAGGCGTTGGGAACTCTTTCCGGAGGCATCGCGCACGACTTCAAACAATATCCTCGGCGCCATCATCGGAAACGTCCACCTCCTGAGACTGACATCGACTCCGCTCATCCCGCGGCGCAAAGCATCGGAGAAATCGAGCAGGCCAGCAATCGCGCCAAAGATCTCGTGCGCCAGATTCTGACCTTCAGCCGCCAGCAGCCCCGAGGTGCGGCAGATGGTATTCCGCTGTCACCGATAATTGAGGAAGTCGTCCGACTGCTGCGGGCGACGATTCCGGCGGAGGTCGAAATCCTCAAAACCATCGAGCCCGATGTCCCGAACGTCTTTGCCGATGGCACCCAGATTCACCAAGTCCTTCTCAATCTCTGCACGAACGCCTGGCACGCGATCGGAAAGGTGAACGGCAGGATCGAAATCCACCTGCGCGGGATGCTGGTGGAACGAGATGACTGCTCTGTGTTGCCGAAACTGCGTCGAGGCCGCTACGCCTGTCTGTGCATCAACGACAACGGACACGGAATGGATACCGCGATCCTGGAACGCATCTTCGAGCCATTCTTCACCACCAAGGAACCGGGCCGCGGCACCGGCCTCGGGCTCTCTGTCGTGCACGGCATCATGCAAGGGCATGATGGAGTAATCCGCGTGACCAGCCAACCGGGCCAGGGAACAAGCTTCCAATCACTTTCCCGCCGTCGAAGGCGAAATGGAAACGACCGACGCAGACTGGCGGAATGTCCGCGCGGGCAACGGCCAGCGCATTTTGTATATCGACGACGAATCGCTTCTGTCCAGTCTCGGCGGGCGGATGCTCCGGCGCCTCGGTTATCAGGCCGAGGGATTCACCAACCCGCTCGCCACGCTGGAAATGTTCACAGCCAATCCGACCCGCTTCGACGTCGTCATCACCGATCTCCACATGCCGGGGATGTCGGGCATTGATTTTGCCCGGGGCATTCGCAGGGTCTCGGCCGACATACCGATCATTCTGAGCTCGGGCTATTTGACTGAAGAAGTCATTGAGAAAGCCCGGAACGCAGGGATCACGCGCCTCCTGCAGAAGCCGAACACGATGCAAGACTTCAGCGAGTCACTCGGGCATGTGCTGCCCGCCAAACCTCCCACAACATGAGCTGCGCCCGCATATTGCTGGTCGACGACGACGATGGTTTGAGAACGGCCTTGCGCCGTGCGTTGGAGCGCGAAGGTTACGCGGTCGTCGAGGCCGGCAATGGCAGACACGCCCTCGATCGGCTGAAGGAAACGTCAGTCGACCTCCGTGATCACCGACATCATCATGCCCGAGTCCGAAGGCATTGAGCTTGCGCTGACTCTTCACAGGACGCAGCCCCAGCTTCCGGTGATTGCCATTTCCGGCGGCGGCAACTGGACGCCGGAATTTCACCTCTCGATCGCCAGACAAGCCGGCGCACTTCACGCATTTGAGAAACCGTTCGTCGTGGAAGAGCTCTTGCAACGAGTGGGCGAACTCCTCCAGAAACCGGGACAATTGGACTGAAGTCCTTCTTTCCCGACGGAACTCAAACGAACCGCACAACGCAGCCGCTCACCAGTCCGTGACCTTGTAGTCCTTGAGGAACTTGCCCCAAATGTGCTCGCCCGTGTTGATGCCGGCGATGATGGGATCCACGATGCGCGCCGCACCATCGACGATATCGAGCGGCGGATGGAAGCGATGTTCCTTCACCTTGCGCTCGGCGATTTGCACCGGGTCTTCGTCCGTCACCCAGCCCGTGTCCACCGCGTTCATGTGAATGCCGTCCGCGTGGTAATCCGCCGCCGCCGTGCGCGTCATCATGTTCAACGCCGCCTTCGCCATGTTGGTGTGCGGATGACGCGTGGTCTTGAACTTGCGATAAAACTGCCCCTCGACTGCCGAGACGTTCACGATGTGCTTATCGCGTTCCGGCGTACGCATCATCAGCGGCTTCAGCCGTGCGTTGAGGATGAACGGTGCCACGGCGTTCACGAGCTGCACTTCGAGTAACTCCACGGCAGGCACCTCGTGCATCCGCATGCGCCACGAGTTGTGCTCACGCAGATCGATCTGCTGCAAATCCTGATCGAGCTGCCCCTGGGGAAAGAGCGCTTGTTGCGCGGCGAGCTCCTCCGGAAGCAGCGGGACCTGGGAAAGCTCCGCGGCGTGAGTGAGCCCGGCGACTTCGGACATGCGCTTCTGCACGAGCGCGGCGTCCGCCTCCGGCAACATGTGGTAGCCGCGCAGACCTTCGTATTCGCCGAGCAGCTTCGCCGACTCCGCCGGGAGATCATGCAAGGAACCATTCTCGCGCTCCATCATGTGCACGTAGAAATCCGGCGGACGCCGCACCGTCTGGCACGCGTTGTTGATGATGAAATCGAGGCGCGAATACTTTCGCACCATGTGCTGACAGAAGGCTTCCACGCTCGGCGTGTGCCGGAGATCGAGCCCGAAGATCTCGAGCCGATGTCCCCATTCCTTGAAGTCCGGCTCCGCTGCGTAACGCACCGCCGAGTCGCGCGGGAAGCGAGTCGTCACGATCAGCTGTGCGCCGGCCCGCAGGAGCTTGATGCCCGCCTGGTAACCAATCTTCACCCGGCCACCCGTGAGCAGCGCAACGCGTCCGCGCAAATCCGCCAGCTCGCTTCGCTTGCGCCAGTTCAGCTCCGCACAAACCGGACAGAGCTGATCGTAGAAATGGTGAATCTGCGAATAGTCCTTTTTGCAGACGTAACAGTTCTGCGGCTCGATCGCCTCGCGAAAATCCGCCTCGTGCGACACATCCTGCGGTTCGTTCTCCACCGGCGGAAAAAAATTCGGCGTGGTGAAGACCGGCTTGCGACGCAGCTCGCGAATCCCCGTCTGGTGCAGCTTCTGGTCGTCGGCGAGTTTCTTCTCCGCCTTGCGCTGGCGCACTCTGGCCCTTCACGACGCGTCGACGTTCGCTCACGTCCGGGCAGAAAATATCCCCGGCGGCGTTCACGAGCCGGCGCCGTTCGTCCTCGGTCAGGTCCGCGATCACGGTGCGGTTGGCCGCGGCGGTTTCCAGCAGCTCCAGCGCGGCGCGCAGGCGTTGCGTGAGCACGGAATTGTTCACTGTTGCGCCGCTGGCGGCGCGGAATCCGTCGAGTTGTCAGGCATTTCGTTCAAAGCGCGCACGCTAGCAAAGCTCGCATTCAGGAGCGAACGAAATTCAGTGCGAAACGGTTCAGGTGGGCGTGACGCCGGAAGCGCTGTCGGGGCGGGCACTGGCCAACCGCCTCTTCGCCCGGGCGAAAAGAACCGTGGAGACGAGGTAAACAACACCGCCTGCCAGCGCGAGGGCAATGAGCCATGATTGATGAAAGCCGGCGCCGGCTTCCTCCAGCTTGTTGCCTTCGAGAACCTGAGGATCGAGCGCCAGCATGAGATAGCGAATGTAGCCCACAAGGAAGATGCCCATGACGGCGACGAAACACCCCAGGAACAGCCCCGCCAGCACCGTCCCCGCGCGACGCTCGCCCAAGTAAACCAGACCTGCCCCCGGCAGAAACACATTCAACGCCGTGGCCATCCGGAGATTCTTCTGCGGCGGCAACGGCGGTGGTGCGACGGACATGTCGGCGCAGAGTAAGCCGCGAATTACTTCGTCATCGGCCAGCCCGCCTGGACCAAGGCCTTGTAGCCACCAATGAGAGACGAAACATTCGTGTAGCCCATGCGCTGCGCGACATCACAGGTGAGCGCCGAGCGGAAGCCACCGCCGCAATACATGATGATCTCGGCGTTCGGATCAGGGAACTGCTTCTCGATGTCGCGTTCGAGAACTCCCTTGCCCAGATGCTTCGCCTCGGCAGCGTGACCGGCAGCCCACTCACTGTCTTCGCGAACATCGATCAAGATGGCGTTCGGATTCTGCGCGAGCCGGGCTCGAGCTGCGTCGAGGGTGATTTCCTTGATGCGCGGGCGGACTTCGTTGACGACTTTCAAAAATCCAGGCGAGTGATCCATATCCGCGACGATAGGTTGAGCCGCCGTTGGGTCAAACAGTTTTCCAGTTCACGCAAGAACCGGCGGTAGAGCCTGCACCCTGCTCCATTGCCGGTCAGCCAGCGAACTAGAACCAGCTCAGGTCCATCGTCACATCCGCGCGCTGCCACGCGGCATTAAACTCACGCCGCACCAGCTCGGCGCTCTCCACCTTTCCCTGACGTCGAAGGGATTGCTCCAGGCCAAACAAGCTCCAGGCGTTGCGCGGCCAGCGCTTCAGATCGTCGCGGAAGATCTTCTCGGCCTTCTTTCCTTCACCGGCCGCCAGCAACGCAGCGCCGAGCGATGGCCGCACCGGCAGAGGCCAGTAGGACGGCTCCATGTAGGGAATCGCGTCCTCCTTCGCCGCCGCCCGCTCGAAGTATTCGATCATCTTCGCAAAATCACGCTTCGAGCCCGCCACCTTGCCAGCCAGCCACTCCGCCGAGACTGCAAGCGTATCCGCGACTGGAAACGCCGGACTGCTGAGCCGCCTGACCTCGTCACTCGCCGCAATGGCACCCAGAGCAAGCTGTTCGCGTTCCGCCGACGACGGATCGACCTTCGCGGCGAAGGCAAGCCCTGGGTAAAATGCCAGACTGCGCGGTCCACGAGGAAATCATTCGTACTCGCAGGCTGCGCGATGGCGAGGATCTCATCCCACTTGCCGAAACGCGCCAGCGTGAGCCACGGCAAATGACGGAGGCGCGGCGCTTCGAGCGCCTTCTTCGGCCCGCAGTAGTTCTCCACCGCGTACACCGCCGCCTGATTCGCGGTGCGCAACGCGTCTTTGCTCCGGCCTTCAAAGAGCTGCGCCCACCAGAGGAAGTGGATGTTGTGCGGATAATACACACCGGGGTAGAAGCCCTGCGCCCGGCAGCTTTTGATGTAATCGCGATCAGACTTCACCGCGAGTTCGTTCGCCACCACCGCATCGTGATACTGGCCGACGCGCATGTAGATGTGTGCGGGCATGTGGACGAGGTGCCCGGCCGCCGGCGCATGGCGGAGCAGCCGATCGGCAGCCGGGATACCGAGCTCGGGACTTGGCCCGGCCTCGACAGCGTGAATGTAGAAGTGATTCGCGCCGGGATGATTCGGGTTGCGCGCCATTACATAACGCAACGCGCCCAGCACCTCCTCGGTCTCCGGCTTTGGCGTCCGATCACACGTCCAGTAGTCCCACGGCATGGTGTTCATCAGCGACTCCGCAAAGATCACCTGCGCATCGAGATCATCCGGATACTGCTGTACCAGGTCGCGCATCGCGGCGGCAAAAGCCTTGTCGAGCGCGAGCCGGTCATCTTGGTGTTGCGACTGATAGCGTTTGGTCAGCGCTTCAATATAGGCGCGTTCTTTGGCGGAAGCGTTCGCTTTGTTTGCCACGGCGCGCTGCAACGCGGTCCACGCCTGCGCCGTGTCATTCGAATCCATCGGACGGTTCACGTGCGGTCCAAATGCGTAAGCCACGCCCCAGTGCGCCATCGCGCAATTCGGATCGAGATGCGCCGCGGAACGGAATGAGCGGATGGCCTCCTTGTGATTAAAGCCGAAGAGCAGACGTATGCCTTGATTGAAGTAACGCTGCGCAGACATCGACGACGTGGTCACCGGATGCTCGAGATCTCCGAGCTGGTTGAAGATCGGTCCTGGCAGTTTCTCGGTGGCCTGCAGACCGCCCGCGAGGCTGGCCGTTAACAATGCGATGGAGAAGATTCGTTTCATAGTGGTAGGTCGATTCAATGGTTCAGGAGAAAATTTCAAACGGAAGCCGGCAGCGCATCAGCCGCCAAACACGCGTGGCAGACCGCTTCGACATGGCGATGATCCGTGCCGCAGCATCCGCCCACGACATTCAGGCGCGGCAGCAACTGACGCAGCGCGCGATACTCTTCGGCCAGCTCGACCGGATTCCCGATGTCGAGGTCCGGGCTGGAATCAAGTTCCGCGTGACTGCGCTTGGAGGCATTGGCACGGATGCCGCGAATGCGCTCTCGCCAGTCGCCCGCACGCTCCAGCACGGAGGCGAAATGCGTCGGGTGCGCACAGTTGATCAGGTAATACGCCGTCCAAGCTCGCGTCGCGCGATCGGTTTGCTCAATGGCGTCAGCAAGCGTCTGACCGGACGGCAGCCGGCCATCCAATTCGAGTGTGAACGAGATCGCCACCGGCATGTCCACGGCGCGCGCAGCGAGGGCAATTCCAATGGCCTCCTCCACATAAGTCATCGTGAAGGCAGCGACCATGTCGGCATTCGTGGTCGCAAACACATCCACCTGCGGCGCGTGGTAATCGCACGCCTCCCGCACGCTCATGCGCGCGTCCGCTCGATAGCCGTCACCGCACGGTCCGAGGTTTCCGCTGATCACAATCGGTGCTCCATCGTCAGCGACCCTGGACCGCACGTGTTCCAGCAGCTCGATGCCCCGGAGATTCGCCTGTGCCAGCGAGACGGCATCGTAGCCAAGCTTCGCGGCCCAATCGGGATTGGCACGCCATGTCGGGCTCTCCAACACAATGCCGACTCCACGCGCCCGGGCGAGTTCCACGTAGCGCGTAAAGTAGCGGCGCAACGTCGCGGTGCCCGCGGCGTCCTTCAGCAAGTCAAACGCCGCAAAGTGCGGCAGCGTAATGCCCTAGTGAAAGACCAAGGTGGTTTCGAGACCGCCGTCGGTGAGAAACAGACGGTCGGCCAGTTGCGGCAGTTGGTTGCGATATCGGCTCATGATGTCGTTTTCGTTTTCACCGGTCGCGAACGCCCGCTGCATCACTCACGCAGCACGAGGCAGACACGACCGCTTCAACGAGGACATGCGCAAATGGCCGCCACCGTCGGCCAGAAATTTTTCAAACCTCCATCAACGAAGACTCGGCATCGCCGCATCGACCGCCGGAAAGAAAAACAACGATGCGCCAAATGCCGCGTCATCAGCCATCTCAACGATTCGGATCGCCAGGACGTTGCGACCGGGACGCAGGGTTTGAGTGGCGTCGCGAGGTGAAACCACCCATTGCTGACCGCCGCGGACTCCCCCGACCTCCCCCGCCAGCGGCACTCCATTAAACCAAACCTGACATCTCCTCGCCCCGCGGAGATTAACCACCAGCGGGTCCGACGGAACCTGGCCAAGATTAAACTCCGCGCGCCACCAAGCCGCCGCAGTTCCATGGCCCATGGTCGTCGGCCATTCCGCGTCGTTAAACTCCAGCGCGGTCCATGTCGCCGCTGGTTCCAGCGAAGTTCCGCGCCACCTCAGACCTCCGACCGCCTGCAATCCAGCCGTCAGCCCGGCGGTTTCGCTCAACGAATGCAGGGTATTCAATGTTGCTGAATCGCCGGGGAGGATGGAAAGCACATGAAAGTGCATGCGCAGCGCCTCGGAATCCGCCCCGCCCGCCCGTAAAGCAATCCGAGATTGCGCGCGTTCACCAAAGTCTGCTCGTGCGTTTCGCCGAGCACGCGACGCTGCCAGTCGTACACCTCGCGGAACATCGCTTCCGCCCGGTCCACGTTGCGCCAATGGTCGTAGTAATAAACCGCGAGGAACGCCCGCGCCCGAATCGTGAGAGGGTGATCCGCGCCGCGCCGCTCATGCATGAGATCCAGGATGCGCAGCAAGACCTTCTCCCCTTCCTCGAACACCCCGCCGCGTACCGTGCCGCGTTTGCGACCGACGAGATACATCACGCCGAGCACATCGGCATCGGAGACGCCTTCAACGCCGTTCATGTCGCTGAACGTTTCCTCCGCCTCCCGTTCCCAGTCCGCAATGCGGCCGAAGTTGTAATAGGTCCACGCCAGTCGCTGGCCCGCGTGAATCGACATCGGGTGCTTGCGTCCAAGTCGCGCACGGGCCATGGCAGTCGTCGCCTCCAGATCCGCCAGAGCCTTCAACGAATCGCCAGCGCGGTGACGCGAGAACGCTGCTTCCACCGCTGTCCGAATCGCGTCCGGCGCGCTGGGACCATGCAACCGTGCGAACAGCCCGCGCGCCGATTCGTAGTGACGGGCCGCTGATTCATGTGCGGCGAGATTCTGGTAGGCGCGACCAAGCGTCTCATGAATCGCCGCCGCCACCGCGGGGTTGTTGGTCAACCCGCCCTCCAGCTGGCGCGAAGCGCGGTCCAGAACGGATCGCAACGTCAGCTCGCGCTCCGGTTCACGTCCAGGATCAGCGACGCCCAGCAAATCCTCGTTGAGGAATCGCGTCACCGCCCGCGCCGTGGCTGCCTCGTCATCCGCGAGCCTCCGCAAGCGTTCGAGCTCCACGCGCTGGCGCTGCTCGTTCTCCAGCAATTGTTCGGCGGTTCGCTCCGCCATTGTCGCCCGCCACGCCAGCGAAACACTGAGCACCGTCGCCGCCGTCATGGCGATCAAAACAATCGCCGCAGCGCCGACCGCCAGCCGGTGCCGGCGCAGGAATTTTCGGACCCGATAGAGTGCGCCCGGTGCCGCGGCCTCGACCGGTTCATCCGCCAGATGCCGCCGGATGTCCGCCGCCAGCGCCGCCGCGGACGGATAACGCCGCTCGCGATCCTTCTCGAGACAGCGGAGAACAATCCAGTCGAGATCCCCCGTCAATTGACGGCCGAGCAGCACCGTCGTGGTGCGCCGTCGTGCTGCTGACTCGTTCTGCTCCAGGATCGGCAAGGATCGCCAGCGCAGGGACGGCCTCAATGGTTCCTCCTCGCAGATGCGACGCCGCCAGACATCGAGCGCCGACGCGTCGAGTTCGCGGGCATCCAGCGGCGTCCGGCCAATCAGGAGTTCATGCAGGAGAACGCCGAGCGAATAGATGTCCGTGCGGATGTCGACATCGCGACCGAGCATTCGCGCCTGCTCAGGACTCATGTAGGCTGGAGTGCCCAGTAGCTCGAACGCTCGTGTCACACCCGTCGCGGCGCCGGACTCTGGCTGCGTCGCCTTCGCGACACCAAAGTCGATCACCTTTGGCACCACCCGTTGGTCCTGGCGGAAAACGAGGACGTTCGAGGGCTTCAGGTCACGGTGAATGACACCCTTCTGGTGCGCGTGCTGCAACGCATCGCATATCTCGCAGAACAGGAGCAAGCGCTCGCGCACCGAATAGCGTTCGTCGTCACAGAATCGCGTGAGCGGCGGGCCGGGGACGAGTTCCATGACGAAGAACGGCTTGCCATCCTCCGTGGCGCCGGCGTCGAACACGCGCGCGATATTCGGATGGTCCATCAGCGCGAGCACCTGGCGCTCAGCCTCAAAACGCGCAATTACCTGGCGCGATTCCACGCCCGGCTTGAGAATCTTCAACGCGACCCGACGGCGCACCGGCTCGGATTGTTCGGCTAGATAGACGACGCCGAATCCGCCTTCGCCGAGCCGTTCGACGATACGGTAACGGCCAATCTGACGGGGAACCTCCGGCTCCGCAGCGGGCTGCATTTCGCCCGCCACCCCGCCGAGGAATTTGCCTGCCGAGACGCCCAGCAAGTCCATCACGCGCCGGAGCAACGCATCGTCCGCGCCACATTGATCGCGAAGAAACGCCACGCGCCGGGCTTCAGGTTGATCCAAAGCCAGCTCGAACAACTCACGCTCGCGCGAGACGGGTTGAGACATGTGAAAAGAGTTTCAAATGGATCATGCGCAAACGACGGCGTGCGTCGGCCAAGAAAGTTGGATTCCTTCAGCCGGCACGGGATTTCTCGATTTCGCGGAACAGCCAGGAGCGTGCATACGCCCACAGACGACCTGCACTGCGTTCCGACAAGCCGAGCAACGTCGCCGCCTCCCGCTGTTCCAGTCCGGCAAAAAACCGGAGCTTCACCAACTCCGCCGCCTGCGCATCATGAGCCGCGAGACTTTCGAGGGCTTCGTGAACGAGCAGCAGGCTTTCGTCGTCCGCCTCGGTGGCGAGCTCAAGCGACTCGAGATCGACGCGTTCCGCTCCGCTGCCGCGTTTCTGGCTCAACTTGCGGCGCGCCGCTTCGACGAGGATGCGGCGCATCGCCTCCGCCGCCGCGCCGAAGAAATGCGCCCGGTTGCTCCACAAGCGTTCGCCGTCATCACCCAGCAATCGCAGCCACGCTTCATGCACCAGAGCCGTCGCCTGCAACGTCTGACCAGGCCGCTCCCGGGCAAGCTGCTGTGTCGCCAGCCGCCGCAACTCATCGTAAACGAGCGGCAGCAGCTGCTCCGTCGAGCCCGGCTCACCCGTCGACAACGCGTCGAGAATTCGCGTGACTTCACTCATCGCCATCCACACTAGCCAGCCGAACCATGCAGAAAAGCCCCTTTTCGATCCGATTCGTTTCACCACAGGCACGAGCCGCTCATCGCCGCCACGCTTGACTCCGCCGGGCAATTCACTGAAATGCCCGGCAATCACTGAGTATGAAAAAATGGAAACTGGCCGGCATTAACTTCGATCACTTTCACATGGGCGACCTCCTTCGCTACGCCCACGAACATCCGAACGTCGAGATCGTCGGCATCTCGGACGAACAACCCGCGCGCATGGAGGAAGCCATCAGCAAGGGACTCGTCTCCCGCGACCGCGCGTTCACGGACCATCGCCAGTGCCTCGAGAAGACCAATCCGGACATCGTCATCCTCTGCCCCGCCGCCTCGAAGCACGGCGAGTGGGTGAAGAAAGTCGCGCCCTATGGCGTGCATCTCATGGTCGAGAAACCTTTCGCCGCGTCGCTCAAGGAAGCCGACGCCATGGTCGCCGCCATGCCGAAGAACAAGACGCTGATGATCAATTGGCCGCTGCAATGGGTCGGTTCACATCGCAAGGCGAACGAACTCGTCGAGGCCGGCCACATCGGCGACGTGATCAACGTCTGGCACTTCGGCGGCAACCGCGGCCCGCTCTGGCACGGTGCCGACAAGGACGAGAAGACCGCGGCGCAAGTCGCGAAGGAAAAGCCGAAGTCGTGGTTCTACAAGAAAGCGCACGGTGGCGGATCGTTGCTCGATTACCTTGGCTACGGCACCACGCTGGGCACCTGGTATCAGGGCGGACGCCGCCCCATCGAGGTCACCGCGACGGTCGACGAGCCCAAGGGCCTCGAAGTCGATGAACACAGCATCGTCGTCGCGCGTTACGCGCACGGACTCTCGAAGTTCGAGACGCGCTGGGGGACGTTCAGTGATCCGTGGATTCTCCAGCCGCAACCGCGCTGCGGCTTCATCATCGCCGGCACCGAAGGCACCATCTCCAGCTACGACTACGATGATTACGTGACCGTGCAGACGCACAAGAAGCCCGAGCCGCATCGCCTCCCCGCGCCCGCGCCGAAAGCGCCGAACCAAAATCCGGTGCAATACCTCGTGGACTGCCTGAGCAAAGGCAAAGCGCTCGAAGGCCCGGTGAGCATCCGCATCAGCCGCATCGGCCAGGAGATCGTCGACGCCGCCGTGCGTAGCGCGAAGTTGAAGAAATCGGTGAACTGGCGTAGCCGCCCGCGACGGGCGTTGCCTCCTCCCTTTTGCGCCAGCCGTCTGCCGCGACAGCCGTTTTGAATCGTGAAAACGAAATGGACAACTACACTCACCACGGATTGTCTCCGGCCATCATTACCACCGGGATTCAATCATCGGAAGCCGCGGGCATTTATGCGCGACAGCTTTCGGCGCACGGGCTCTTGCGCTCGGCGGGGCGGACGTCGCGGCATTAGGCCGAGGGCCGCTGGCCGCCTTACGGCGGCAATCCCCGCCGGCCTCACCACCCTCGAAGGTCATTCGCTTGAACTCGGCGGAGTCGTCGCGATTCCCACCGGCAGATTTTCGGAACGCCGCGGACAGACACAGTTCACTTCAAACTTCGTTCGGTGGCTGGCCGGAAATTGCAGTCGGCATACGCGCCGCAGGGCCCGGCGCGCGTTTCGCCAGCATCGCCCCGGAAGGCCGCGCTCGCGTGTACAGTGGCGCTACATCGATCAGCCGGGCGGTGCGGACGGAAACACCTCCTACGGCCTGCAACGTCACGAATCAGGAAATCACCGTGCTGCGCGCGGGCGTCGGTAGCAATTGATCTCTCACCTCAGATCAGCTTCGGTGCGACCGTGAGTGCGATCTACGAGAACCGCCTGCGGCGCCCTACATTTTCAGACGCTGACCGCGCTAGCCGGCGTCAACACGCTGCTGGATCTCCGGACGGCAGGCTGGGGCGTGAACGCGCAGTTCGGCGTGATGCTGCGTCCGCGGAAGGATCTTCAATTCGGTCTCACCTACAAAGCGCGCCGTGGTGAACAGCAAGGCGACGCCTCGGGGCAATACCGGCGTCAGCTGGCGGGCATCAACCTCGGTGCCCGCGCGACCGGACTTCCACTACGACACCGAAGTCGCGAACGCGTTTCCGCAGATGGTCAATAGGCGTTTCGGCTGGCCAGGCGTTCACCCACGTTTCGGGCTGGCAGCACGCAACTCGGTGGATCGATTGGGCGGCGCGTTGGAACTGCGCGTGAAGCGCTGCAGGCAGAGACTGCACCGTCGGCACGGCGTGGTCGACTCGGACGACATGGACGACTTCGTGCCGCTGGACTGGAAGGATCAAGTCGTGGTCCCGTGTCGGCGCGGACTGACAGTGACAGATTCCTCCAGCTCCGCGGCGGCTACAGCTACGGCCGCTGGCCGGTTCGGACGGCACCTTGACACCGCTCACCGCCGTAATCATGGAACACTTCGTAACGACCGGAGCGGGCTGGCAAAGCGGCCGTTGGTCATGGACTTCGCCCTCCAATAGAGCCTGCCCGGGCACGCAGCGCGTCGGCACCAACGAACTGCGATCGGCGGCGAATCACGACAACAGCGCCACGCGCATCGGTGTGCACTGGCTGGGACTGACTACCGGCATGCGGTTTTTAATCAGAGCCTGGCCCACAACTCCGCGCCGCGAAACGACTTGGTTTGCCATCCGCCGTCACGATTCTTCCCTTCAAGGTGAACGCCGGAACGACCTTCAAATCGCCGAGGTTCACCGTTGAACCGTCGAGCCCGGTCGAGACTTTCTGCGGCGAAAGCGCCACGCCGAGTTCCTGCATCTCCTTCATCTTCGTGTAGGCCGCAAATCGATTGTTGGGCGGAATGTTCGACGGGCTGAAGCGCCCGTCGGAATCCGTCGCGACATCAAAGCCGCGCAGGAACGCCTCCGACAGCAGCAACCGGTCCTCCGTGTTCATCGAAACGGAGGCGCCCGCGACAGGCTGGCAGTTGTTCACAACCGGCCCGTCACCACAACACCCCTTCCGTCATACGGATCAAATGAGCCTTCCCGACATCGAGGCCACGTCTCACGCTTCCCGCGGCCACCGAACGCGCCGTGATGTCCACGGTAATCGCATCAAGACCGTTCATGTAATCGAGGAAGAACTCGCCATTCTCATCCGTCACCGCCATCGGATCGCCCCTTTCCGATCGTGCTGCTCGAATAAGTACTGGCCGTAACGTGTCACGCGCACATCGACCGCGCGCCGACCACCGGCTTGACAACGGATCGATCAACTTCGCCAACACGCGGTTCTGATTAGCATGTTCGTCATCAACAGGCGGCTTCAGCTCAGGTGCGCGCCGCCGAAGAGCGGTCACGTCGCGAATGAAATCCGGCCGGTGCCTTCGCGGGCACCAACCTAGCCCGGAACATCGCTTCGAATCCACCGGCTCAATGAGAAACTTACCCTCGGCATCCCGTCCGCGCGCGTTCACGCAATCCGGATAACACGTCGGACACAACACCGCCGGAGCCTCGCGCGGCGCGGCCGATGAACGAGCACCCACGTTGCTGACCGGACCCGCAGCCCGGATCAATCACGCCCTCGATGCCGCCTGGCTCCTCCGCTGCCCGACCCGTCAATGCAACCAGCAGTCCGAGCAACAGTTGAATGACATGTCGTTTCGTCTTCAGCGGAATTTCCTATCGCTAATTCGCGCCGCCATCAGTCGTTTCATAGCGGCCGCCGGACGCTTGCCGTCGAAATCGCGACCCTTCACCCGCGCCGCAGCGTCCACCAACACCACGGTTGGAAGCGTGTCCGCCTACCAGCGCGCCGTCACACTCCGCAGTAGCCGTCCACTCCAATCGCGTATGGATCCAGCAGCCCGCGCCAAGATTCTTCACGCCCTCCCGCGCGTCCTCGATCTGCGAATCCGTTTCACCGTCACCCACGCCGGACTACGCGCTTCCCATCGAGGCTGCCGCCGCGCTCAGCTCTTCCAGCTTCGCCGCGGAACCCGTCGCCCACTTTCCCCAGAAACAAATACCACCGGACGTCCGCGCAGGCTGAGCAGATTGAACGGTTTGCCATCCAGTTGATCGGCGGCGAAATCCATGGGCGGCTATTTGATTCGGGGAGTGCTCGCAATCTCCATTTCGAGCGTCCCCAAATCGAACTCCTGCCCGACCGGCCCCGCCAGAATAATCACCTCGCGCTTGATCGACCCGATGACTGCAGGCGCTCATAGCGCTGACGAACGCTGCCGGTCATGGGCTTCGTGGATAGATCAGGCTCAATGGCTCTACGGCGGCACATCGTCGACCCGGAAGTTGCCATCTTTGTCGAACACAAGTTCAGACTGCTGGCGCTTCTGTTCGTACTCCATCATCGCCTTGGATT
>JADJPG010000017.1 GCA_016713365.1 Verrucomicrobiota bacterium
GATTTGGCAACTTCCTGTTCGAAGTTATCCGTGGTCAGAGTGACAATGTTCGCGGCGGCCATAAATCAATTAGGTTCGGTGGTGGCGGAGAATTGTTTTGGAAGTTCGTTTTCCTGCTGCGGGGAAGTGCTTACTTCAGACCCATCAGCAACAGGAGGCTGACGACTGCGCCCACGCCGACAACGGCGGCGGCGATGCCGAGTCCCATGTCCAAACCGCTAATCTTGCGCGCACCGCCGGATGCGACCGGGCGCGGGGCGGGAGTCGGAGCTCCGGGCGGACGGGCGGCAGGAGCACCCGTGTTCGTCGCAGGTCGACCAGCCGGGGCGGCCGCTGCCGGTGCGGCACCGGCGACGGAAAGTGCAGGAGCGCCAGCAGTGGGCGGACGCGGTGCGGGCGGGGCGCCACCAGCGGGCGCGGCTGCCGTTGCGGCACCGGGTGCAGCGGGAGCTGCAGGACCTCCAGCAGGCATGGTCGGAAGTTTGATCGTCGGGGAGGAGGTCGGCTTCGGCGGAAGGCTGATGCGGACCGTTTCCTTCTTCGGCTGAACTTTGGCGGCTTCAGGCGGCTTCGGCGGAACAGATTCGCCGGGCGTGATCGGATTATTTTCTGACATATTGGTTGCTCGCTTCGGCCAAGCTAGAATCGGTCATTCGGGGTGTCAAACCTTATGTCGCGTTTGCCGGCCTGTTGGCGATTAAACGTTCTTCAGGGCGCGGCGCGGCGGGCTGAAGCCGGGAGCGGAAAAGTGCGTTGAGCGGACTGGGCGGCTTGCGCGGCGGTTTGCCCGCTGGAAACTCCCACCGCAACGGCGCCGGAGAAGTACGCGGCGGCCGGTGAGGTGCCGTTCACGATCCATGTGTTTCCGCCGTATTGAATCCGTGCCGTGCCGGGGGCCATCGCGTCGTTTACTTCGCTGTAGTTCGCGTAAGGGGCAAGGCTGGTGGGGGAATCGCCTGCAGTCACCGAAATCACTTCCGGGTAGCCAGCGGGGAAGGTGGGCGCATCGGTCGGTGTGTTGCCAGCCGAGGCGACGAATACGGCGCCTGCGGCGGTGCCTTGTCGAATGACCTCGTGCAAGATGGGTGTGTCACCTTCGCTGCCCAAGCTCAGGTTGATGATGCGCGCTCCGTTCTTCAGCGCTTGCGCAATCCCTTCCGCCACCTCAAAGGTCGTGGCGTTCCCGCTTCCGAAAACATCCACCGGGAGAACCTTCACCGGCGTGGTGGATCCGTCCGCTGAGAACGCATCGATGCTCTTCAGCAGAACTTCGAACATCGAAGTGCCGTGCGAAGGCTCCGCTGGATTCGACGCGGTCTGCGAAGCTGAAACGGAAATGCCGGGCAGGAGGAAGTCGTCATAAGCACCTCCCGTCTTCTGCACCCCGGTGTCGATCAGCCCCACGATTAACGGATCCCCGTCCTTTAGTGGTTTGAGATTCAAACTTCCCGATGACGGAGTTGCCGAAGAATCGAGCGTCGGCTGATCCATCACTGGAAAATTGGGATCGGTCGATTCGACGTCGGGATTCTCCTGCAGCGTTTCGCGGGCTTTTGCCGCCGCTTCTTCGTTGTCGAATTTCAATCGCCCGGCGTTGAGCTCATCCGATTTGCCCAGAACCTTCGCGCCGAGCTTGGACGCCACGTCGTCGACGCTCTTGCCCTTCTTCATCCGCACGATCAATTCGTCCGGGTTTGGCTTGGCGCGTTTGCGCGCGCGGATGAGTTGCGTGGCGTCGCGTTCCTTGTTGCGGAAAACGAGCAGTCGCGGCGGACCGCCATTCGTGCCGGGCAGCAGTGCGCGGCCGAGGTTTCCGAGCAGCATGTCGAGCGCGCGGTCTTTGGACCGTTCCTTGAACTTGGTGGAAACGGCCTTCTTCGTTCCGGGTTCGAGATAAACCTGCCAGCCGGTCGCTTCGGAGATCGTCTCCAACGTTTGCACCAGGCTCCAAGAGGAAATGTCCGCATCGACGCTGTCCTTCTCCTTGCTCCACTTTAGCGAATCGGCGGCGTGCGTTGAAACGGGTGCGAGATGGGCAATCCCCAGAATGGCCACCGTGACGGCCCATCGACGTGTCTTACAACCCAGTTTCATGCCCGGTAATATATCGGAATCCAACGCCGTGACCAACGAAAGGTTTCGCGATGAGCGTCCGGGGAAATCGCTTTGCCTCGCCTTCATGATTTCTTAACCTCCGCCCCATGCCGCCGCTTGCATCCCGGACCAGCGCCACCGTTGCCCGTACCATCGACGCCGTGATGGTCGAGGAACGCGCAGCGTCGTTCACCAAGCGCAGCATCAAGGCCGGTGCCAAGCTCGCCGGACTCAAGATGGCTGTGAGCATGATGGACCTCACCACGCTCGAAGGCAAAGATACCCCCGGCAAGGTCGCACAGCTCTGTCACAAGGCGTTGTATCCTGTCGATTCGAAGTACGGCGTGCCGCCCTGCGGAGCGGTGTGCGTTTACCCGAGCATGGTCCGGCACGCGCGGAAGTTTCTTGGGAACGATTCTCCGGTGAAGGTCGCCGCGGTCGCGACCGGTTTCCCGAGCGGCCAATATCCGCTGCGCACGCGCCTCGCGGAGACGCGCCACGCCGTCGCCGATGGCGCGGATGAGATCGACATGGTCATCAATCGCGGCGCGTTCCTCGCGGGCGAGCATGCGCTGGTCTTCGACGAAATCGCCGCCGTGAAGGAAGCCTGCGGCCCGGCGCATCTCAAGGTGATTCTCGAAACGGGCGAACTCGTCACCTACGACAACGTCCGCCTTGCCAGCAACCTCGCGATGGAAGCCGGCGCGGACTTCATCAAGACCAGCACCGGCAAGGTCTCGCCCGCTGCCACGCTGCCCGTGACGCTCGTGATGCTGGAGGCCATTCGTGATTATTTCTTCGCCACCGGCATCCGCATCGGCATGAAGCCCGCCGGCGGCATCCGCACCAGCAAACAGGCGCTCGCCTATCTCGTGATGGTGAAGGAAACCCTCGGCGACGACTGGCTCACGCCCGACCTCTTCCGCTTCGGCGCCAGCACGCTCGTGAACGATGTGCTGATGCAGATCGTGAAGCTCGCCGAGGGCAACTACCAGAGCGCGGATTACTTTTCGCTTCCATGAAACGTTCCTCCAAGTCTGCTTTAAAACCCGCCGTGAAGGCTGTCGCGCCCAGCCGCGCCGTCGTCCCGCTGCGCGAACGTCGCCTGAACTTCGGTGACAAGTGGGATTACGCGCCAGCGCCGGAGGACCACAAAGGCTATCCCATCGCGCCGCGTCACGAGCTGTTCATCGATGGCAAGTTTGTGAAGCCGCGCGCCCGCCGTTATTTCGATTCCATCAACCCGGCGACCGAGGAGAAGCTCACCGAGATCGCGCTGGCGGATGAGCGCGACGTGGCCGCGGCCGTGGCCGCTGCGCGCAAGGCGTATGACGGCGTCTGGGGCAAGATGCCGGCCCGCGAGCGAGGCAAGTATCTCTTCCGCATCGCACGCATCATTCAGGAACGTTCGCGCGAACTCGCCGTGCTCGAGACCATCGACGGCGGCAAGCCGATCAAGGAATCGCGCGACATCGATCTGCCGTTGGTAGCGGCGCATTTCTTTTACTACGCGGGCTGGGCGGACAAGTTGAAGTATGCCTTCCCCGGTCGCACGCCGCGTTCGCTCGGAGTGGCCGGGCAAATCATCCCGTGGAACTTCCCGTTGCTCATGGCAGCGTGGAAGATCGCTCCGGCGCTCGCGTGCGGAAATACCGTCGTGCTCAAGCCCGCCGAGACCACGAGCATCACGGCGCTGCGGCTTGCGGAGATTTTTCAGCAGGCGGACCTGCCGCCGGGCGTGGTGAACATCGTCACCGGCGCGGGTGAAACTGGCGCGGCATTGGTGCGGCATCCGGGCGTGGCCAAGATCGCGTTCACTGGCAGCACGGAAGTGGGGAAGTTGATCGCGAAGACGCTGGCGGAACGGAGCAACAACGCTCCGCGACTCACGCTCGAACTCGGTGGCAAGGCGGCGAACATCGTCTTTGAGGACGCGCCGATCGATCAGGCCATCGAAGGCATTATCTCCGGCATCTACTTCAACCAGGGTCATGTCTGCTGCGCTGGCTCGCGGCTGTTCGTGCAGGAAGGCATTCACAAGACGGTTCTGCGCAAGTTGCGCGATCGCATCCAGACCCTGCGCGTGGGCAATCCGCTCGACAAGAACACCGACATCGGTGCGATTAATTCGTCGGCGCAATTGAAGAAGATTCGTTCACTCGTGAAGAGCGGTGAAGAGCAGGGTGCGGTCGTCGAGCAAACGAGCTGTCGCTTGCCGGCGAAGGGCTACTGGTTCCCACCGACGATGCTGACGCGCGTCAGCCCGAGCCATCGCGTGGCGCAGGAAGAAATCTTCGGGCCGGTACTGAGCGTGATGACGTTCCGCACGCCGGAGGAAGCCATCGAGCGCGCGAACAACACGCCGTACGGCCTGAGCGCGGGCGTGTGGACGGACAAGGGCAGCAAGATTTTCAAGGTGGCGCAGAAGCTCCGTGCCGGCGTCATCTGGGCGAACTGCTACAACAAGTTCGATCCCGCGAGCCCGTTCGGTGGCTACAAGGAAAGCGGCTTTGGACGCGAAGGTGGATTGCACGGGCTGGCGGCGTATTGCCGGCTGGACTGAAGCGGGAACTGCGAGACACGAATTTCACGAATTGGCGCGGATTCAGAATTCAATTCGTGAGAATCCGTGGAATTCGTGTCTGTCCTCTCTGTTCTTCACATCGCCCCGCGCTGGCGTGCGGCTTCGTAGAGGAACACCGCCGCTGCATTCGCCACGTTGAGGGAATCCACTTCGTTCGCCATCGGTATGGCTACCGCTTCGTCGCACGCTGCCAGTACGGCGGGAGAAACTCCGTTGCCTTCGCTCCCGAGCACGATGCAGCAGTCGCCGCTGAGGTCGCACTTGCCGAGCGTTTGTGAGGTGGAATGGCCATGCGCGGCGATGCAGCGCACGCCGCGGCTCCGCAGGTAGAGCAGCGTCTCCACGAGCGACGGCGACTCGATAATCGGCAGCTTGAAGATCGTGCCCATCGAGTTTCGCACCGCCCGCCGCATGTAGGGCGAGGCGCAACTCTCACCGGCGATGAGGAGGTGAACACCGAATGCAACGCTGTTGCGCACCACCACGCCGAGATTCTCGGCGTCCGCCAGTCCATCGAGGGCGACCAGCAAGCGCGGGCTGGGCGCGGTGGCGAGAACGTCATCGAGCGCGGGTGGTTCTGGAAACTTTGCGACGGCGAGGATGCCTTGATAAATCGTGAAGCCGACGAGTTGCTCCATCACTTCCTTCGGCACGACGAAGACTTGAATGTTCTCCTGCCGTGCCGTGAGCACTTCTCTCAATTCGGGCAGCCATTTTTCGACCATCAAGATGGACTCGACGGTGAACGGAGTTTCGAGCAACCGGCGCACGACTTTGTCGCCTTCCGCTACGAAGATGCGTTGAAGGACATGCTCATGATGCCGGCGCATGGTCCGGTAGGGCGCCAGTTCCGGGAGGTCGAGGGAATCGATATGTCGAATCTGAAACATCGTGAAGCGCGAGTGTCGCGGGAGGCTCGGCGCGTTGGCAATTCCGAATGCGGAGCTGCCACAACGCGCTGCTGGCGTCCCGCCGGCAGAGAGAGACGGGTGCGATGGAAGAGGAAGGTTCCTGTTCGCGAGCAGGTAAGGTTCGCCGGCAAGATGCCGGCGGCACGTTGAAACAAAAACGTGGCGCGCAATTTTCATCACGCGCCACGTCTCAAGTCAGACTCGAAGTCTTACAGCTTCCAGCCGTCGCGGTATTCGCGTTTCACGTATTGCGACACGTCGACGTTCTTGGCGCGCATCTTCGGGCCGTTCCATTCCAGCTTGGTCCCAGCACGCAGCGAGACGCAGCCGAGCAGGATGATTTCGGTGAGATACGCCGCGATGTCGAAGTTCGAGTACGCCGCGCGTCCGCCCTTGATGGCGTCGATCCACTCGACGTAATGGCCGGGGCTGCGCCAGATATTGTTCGGGATCGCGTTCACCGCTTCGTGATCCTTCGCGGCCTTGAGTTCCTTCTCGTCGTTCATGCGGATGAAGAACTGCGAGCCGTAGTCGTCCGGCGAGAAGATGCGGCCCTTGTCGCCGATGATGAGACAGCCGCTGCCCGGGAGCTTGCCCTGCTTGGCGACGATGTCGGTCGTCAGATCAGCGTGTGGACGGAACGTTTCCTTGCCGTCGGGCTTGCCGTCATACCACCAGAAGGTGAGCGGCGGCAGACCGTCCCGTTTCGGAAACTGAAAACGAATCTTGCTGCTGAGCGGCCATGATTCCTTGTTCATGCCGGTCGATTCCGCTTCGACTTCGGTCGGGTAACCGAGCTTGAGCGCGCGGAACGGCATGTTGACGGTGTGGCAGGCCATGTCGCCGAGCGCACCGGTGCCGAAGTCCTGCACGCCGCGCCACGCGAAGGTGTGATAGGCACCTTTCTTGTAAGGACGGAACGGCGCGGGCCCGAGCCAGAGATCCCAATCGAGCGAGTCCGGCACTGGATCGGAGCCTTCCGGACGCGCCTGGCCTTGCGGCCAGATCGGGCGGTTGCTCCAGACGTGGAGTTGCTGCGGCTTGCCGATGACGCCGGCCTGGATGACTTCGACCGCGCGACGCAATCCATCGCCGGCGCTGCCTTGATTGCCCATCTGCGTGGCGACCTTCATCTTCTTCGCGACATCGCGCATCATGCGCGCTTCGTAAACGGAATGCGTGAGCGGCTTCTGGCAGAAACAATGTTTGCCCATCTTCATCGCCATGATGCTCGCGGGCGCGTGGGTGTGGTCAGGAGTCGCGACAACGACGGCGTCGATGTCCTTTTCCATCTCGGTGAGCATCTTCCGGAAATCCTGGTAACGCTTCGCGTCGGAGTATTTCTTGCCGCGCGATTCGAGCGTGCCTTTGTCCACGTCACACAGGCCGACGATGACGCCGCCCGCCTTCGCAGTTTCGTCGGTGTCGCTGGAACCTTTGCCGCCGGCGCCGATGATGCCGACTTGCAGACGGCTGTTGAGGTTCGCACCGCGCACGACATACGGCCCGGCCACGGCGAAGGCGCTGGTGGCGAGCGTGGTGTAGCGGATGAATTGACGACGGCTCACGGACGGAACCGTCCCGAGGGGGACTTGGGGCTTAGGCATGAAGCTACTGACTAGCCCCTGCCACTGGATATTCACAAGCAGAAAAAAGAGCCGGCAACCATCGCGGGTTACCGGCTCGTGCGAAGAGTCTGAGCGTGCGTTTAGTCGCGGTCGCTGCCGCGCAGAATCATGATGAAGTGCAGCAGTGTAAAGAGGGTCGAGACCATGGCGGCGACGTAGGTCAACGCGGCGGCGCCGAGCACGCTGCTCACGCCAGAGCGTTCCTGATTATCGATCAGGCCGAGCGCGAGCAACTGGTCCTTCGCGCGGCGGCTGGCATCGAACTCGACTGGCAGCGTGATCAGCTGGAACAGGAAGATGATGCCGAACACGATCACGCCCGCCCACGCGAGCTTGGCAAGACCCATGAACATGCCACCGATGCTTATCCACATCGCCGCGTTGCTGGCGAAGCTCGTGACCGGCACGAGCGCCATGCGGAGGTTCAGCGGCGCATAAGCGGCCTTGTGCTGGAGAGCGTGACCAGCCTCGTGCGCGGCGACGCCGACGGCGGCCAGCGTCCGCCCGTGATAAACGTCCGAGGACAGGAACAGCGCCTTCTTCATCGGGTCGTAGTGATCGGTCAGATGTCCGCCGACTTCGTTGATGGCCATGGAGTGCAGGCCAGCGTTGTCGAGAATTTCGCGTGCCGCCTGCGCGCCGGAGATGCCGGAGTTCGTCGGAACGCGCGAATAACGTCCGTAGGAGGACGACAGACGCATCTGGGCGTAGAGCCCGAGCAGGAGGCCCGGAATGAAGAACCACCACCACTTATCAAAAATCAACATTGCTTCCATCATAGATGTCTCTCAGTTCAATTGTTCAAATCGTTGCTGCTTCGATACACCGCAGCAGCTGAACGTCAAGCTATTCGGATGCCGCGCAGGTTTCGTTGAGTTTGGCTGGATTGCGACGATTCGCGGCGGAAGGGTGTGACACTTTTAGCCGGCACGCAGGTTTGGCGGAACAAATCTGGCACACCGCGTGGACCACGATTCGGTCACGGATAGGCGACGCGGAAGAAGTTCGCCGCGCTCGCCGGAGCGGAGTTCGTAAACCAGAAGTTCGTGTTGGCAGAAGTCGCGGTGCCGGCGGTGGTCCAGTTCCCGAGCGTGGAGTTCGTCTGGACGGTGTAGGTCAGTCCGCTGACGCCGGTCCAGTGAACCACATCAGGCGCGAACAAGGTGAGCAAAGGAGCGGAAACGTCGAGGTGGTTCGTGATCGAGTAGGTGATTCGAAAATCCTTCACCACCGCCATGTGCTGCATGTTCACGGCGGCGGAGTCGTTGGTGAAGACGACGCCGGGGTCGAAAAGTAGTGGGCGGACGCGCGAATCGAATACGAGGCCGTTGGAGAAGCGATTGGTGCTGATGACGGTGGCCGTTTGGTTGGAGGCGAGATTGAAGCTCGCGAGCACGTAATCGTAAGGCTTCGCGCGGGAGAGGTTGGTGTCCGGGTCGCCGGCTTGATCGGTGGGAATCGCGGCGTCGCTCAGGAAGGTGCGGAAAGTCGTCAGCGCGGTCTCGTTCCGGTTGTCCGTATTGAAATCGCCGGCCACCACGACGAAGGCGTCGGATGGAAAATGGGATTGAATCAGTGAGCGAAGATTCGTGGCCTCGGTCGCGCGCGAACTCGAACCACCGCTGCTGTGAAGGTGAACGCTCACCACGTAGAGATCGTTCGTGCCAGGGATATCGATCTGCGCCCACGCGAATCCGCGGTCGGGCACTTGCACGTCGTCCCAAGTGCCATTGGTCTGGATGGGCCAGCGGCTGATGATGCCGTTCGGGATGGTGTAACCGCTTCCGGATTCGCGGTAGTAGAAGAAGTTGGTGCCGAACGCGGAATCGATCATCTCGCGAATCGCCGCCGGCGTGCTGATGCCTGCGCCATTGGTGCTGGCGTAGTTGAATTCCTGCACGGCCACGATGTCCGGCTGAAGCGCGCGAAAGATGCGCATGCCCGGGCCTTCGTAGCGCTGGTTGTTACCGGTGGTGGTGTTGGCGGCCATGACGCGGATGGTGGTGCTGGCCGTGGTAACGACGGCGACTTCTGCAGACGCAGAGCCTGCGGAAAGCAAATGACCGCCGAGAAACAGCGCGGCGGTCGAGAGGAAATGGCACAACAAACGACGCATGAAGCGGCCATTATTTACCGTAAGCGGAGACTCGGGGCAAGCTGCGGTTGCTGCGTCGGGAGCAGGTTCAAGCCGGCGAGGCGTTGGCGCCGGAGCAAACGACGCCGTCGGCCAGTTCGAGCACGCGCGGGGCGCGGGTGGCGACTTTGGCGTCGTGTGTTGCGATGACGAGCGTGGTCTGATGTTCCGTGCGCAGGCTGCAAAGGAGTTCGATGATGCCTTCGCCGGTGTGCGAATCGAGATTGCCCGTCGGCTCATCGGCGAGGAGAAGTTCCGGCGAATTAATCAGTGCGCGCGCGATGGCAACGCGTTGCTGCTCCCCGCCGGAAAGCTCGAACGGCTTGTGATCCATGCGGTCGGCGAGACCGACGCGCTTGAGCAGTTCGCGTCCGCGCGCAACCGCGGTGTCGACCTCGATGCGCGCCATGCGGGCGGGCAGGCAGACGTTCTCGAGCGCGTCGAGTTCCGGCAGGAGATGATACGCCTGAAAAATGAAGCCGACCTTCTGGTTGCGCCACCGGGAGAGGGCGAGGTTGGGCAGCTTGGAAAGGTTCGTGCCGCCGGAAAAAATCTCGCCCTGATTCGGCGTGTCGAGTCCGCCGAGGAGATGCAGCAGCGTGCTCTTGCCGGCGCCGGATGCACCGCGCAGCGCCAGAAATTCGCCGCGTTCGATTTGCACGCTTACGCCGCGCAGGACTTCGAGCGTGCGCCGGCCGATGTTGTAGCTCTTGTGCAGATCGCGGGCTTCGAGCTGTGAATCCGGACTTCGCAGACGCTGGTGGAGCAGGGCGGGGCGTTTCCGGTCGTGGTGTCGGGCCGGGAGCGTGGAGGGAAGGCTCCAACCCCACCGCGGCCAAGAGACCCCGCTGCGGTATGTACCGCGCTTCAGCCAGGGGGTGGAAACCACACGCCTCTCCAGCAGCCTGTCACTTGTTTCGTTGAGGCGAAAGTTTATTCATGACGCAACGCCTCGACGGGTTTCAAACGACCGGCGTTCCACGCAGGCGCCAGGCCGGCGAGGCCGCAGATGATCAGCGCGCTGGTGCAGATGACGACGATGTCGCCGGGAATGATCAGCGCGGGCAGTTCGGTGAAGGCGTAGATTTGCGCCGGGAACAGTTCCACGCCGGTCATGCGGTTCATGAAACGAAGGAACTCGTTGCGGACCTCGAGGAGCAACATGCCAAGCCCGAGACCTGCGGTGACGCCGACGACGCCGACGACGAGGCTTTGGCTGAGGAAGAGCCACATGATTTGACCGCGCGTGGCGCCGAGCGCCTTGAGCATTCCGATCTCTCGCGTCTTCTGGACCACGAAGGTGATTTGGGAATTCATGATGCCAAAGGCGGCGACGATCACGATGAAGATGAGGATATAGAACATGACGTTCTTTTCCACGGCGAGCGCGGTAAGGATCTGCGAATTTTCCTCCGTCCAGATGGAAACATGGAAGTCGCCGTCGAGCTTATCGTAAAGCTCTCCGCGGGTGCGTCCGGCGAGATAAGGATCGTCGAGCATGACGAGCAGGCCGTGAACTTTGCCGGGGAGCTGGTAAAGCGACTGGGCGTTGCGGAGAGAGGTGATGATGACGTTCGCGTTGTAATCGTAGTAGCCGACGTCGAAGATGCCGCGGACGGTGTATTCGTCGGGCAGGATCGCGACTTCATCCTCCTTGCCTCGATGCTTCTCCATCTCTTCAAGATTGCGCGGGGAATAGATCGAGATGCGGTCGCCGACATTGAGACGGAGGTGCCGCGCCAGTTCGCTGCCGATTACGACGCTGTCGCCTTCGAGGTCGAGACTGCCGGAAATGATGTTGGTGGTGATCGAGGTGACGTCCTTTTCCAGTTCCGGAACGATGCCGCGGAGCCATGGCGCGCTGACGAGGGGCTTTCCGGTTTCCGGCTGCGTCTTGACCATGACCTGGCCGAGGATGAACGGCGCGACCGCCCGAACGTGGGAGTTGGAACGGATCGATTGACCGAGAGCTTTGTAGTTGGCCAGGGCTTCGTCGAATCGCTGCACTTTCATGTGCGCGCTGAAGCCGAGGATCTTGTCGCGCAACTGGCGGTCGAAGCCGGTCATCACGCTGATCACGATGATGAGCACCGCCACGCCGAGCATGACGCCCATCACGGAAATGAGCGTGATCACGGAGACGAACGTGCGCTTGGGGCGCAGGTAACGCAGGGCGAGAAACAGCTCGAATGGCAGCCGCGACATGGGGCGAGAGGCTAGTCGTGGGGCAGGGGGGGTGTCAACGCGAGCACGGCTTCTTTACGTAAATCAGTGGCCTGCGAATTTTGTTTTTCGCGGCGAACAATGGTGTGCAGGATTTGCCCCGACGTGACTGTTCCAACCCCAGCTCGATCTAGTTATCGCGGGCGTCTCGCACCATCGCCGACGGGCTACATGCACCTCGGACATGCCCGGACGTTTTGGATGGCACAGGAACGCGCGCGCGTGGCTGGTGGCACATTGATTTTGCGGAACGAGGATTTGGATCGCGATCGCTGCCGGTCGGAGTTTGTGTCGGCGATGCTGGAGGATTTGCGATGGTTTGGGCTGGATTGGACGGAAGGTCCGGACGTCGTCGGCCCGTTCGGGCCGTATTCGCAAAGTGAACGGATGGCGTTCTACCGCCGGGCTTTCGAGGGGCTGCGACGCGGCGGATTTGTTTATCCCTGCAAATGTTCGCGGAAGGATGTGGAGCGGGCGATCGGCGCTCCGCACGCAGGGGAGGAGGAACCGGTTTATCCGGGAACGTGCCGTAACGATTCCGCGCTGCAGGCGCAGTTCGCGGCGTGGCAACCTGAGATGGATCCGGTGCCGGGTGCGAGCCAGCCTCCGAAGGTCAGCTGGCGTTTTCGTGTTCCCGACGGTGAGACGGTCTCGTTCGTGGATGGCGCGATGGGGCCGCAGTCGTTCGTGGCTGGAAGAGATTTCGGTGACTTTCTGATTTGGCGTCATGACGGGGTGCCGTCGTATCAGCTCGCGGTGGTGACGGATGATGCGGCGATGCAAATCACCGAGGTGGTCCGCGGCGCGGATTTGTTGATGTCGACCGCCCGGCAGTTGCTGCTGTATCGAGCGCTGGGCTGGAGGGAACCAGCATTTTTTCATTGCCCGCTGATGACCGACGAGCGGGGTGTGCGGCTGGCCAAACGTCATGATGCGCTGAGCTTGCGCACGCTGCGAGAACAAGGCAGGAGCCCGGCGGAGTTGCAGAAATAAGCTTCAACGAGGGGCGAACGTCGCCTGAATGAGCTGGGTTATCCTCCTGCCTTGATCTCGGACAGGCGTCAGTTGTCGTTGTTTACGAGGGTGTTTTGTCCCTTTTCCCAATAGTCACATGGGCGTCATCCGTTCGTAACATTCGGAGGCGATGGTTACTGCGAAATGAGAAATGAAGAACGGAACCAATTCGGGTTCCCAATGAAAGCAGTAACTATGACGACGAACAGAATTAAGACGGGGAACAAGAGCCAGCAGGTCGACGCGGTTTCGTCCGACCTCAGTCAAATCGTAGGCGAGCAGACGTTGCTGAAGCTGGCCTTGGATTCCATCCAAACTCTCAATCCTGCGCTCCTTCAGGAAGCGGCGCGTCGGATGCCGGATTTCCGCCCGCAAATGATGCTCACGCTGCTGACTTACAGCTACTCGTCGAGCATCTACGGTTCGAAGGATATCGAATGGGCGGTCGAGAATGACCGCACGGTGCGTTACATCTGCGCCCGCACCCGGCCCGACTGGCAGAGCTTGCGACGATTCCGGCGTCAGAACCGGGAGTTGCTCTTCCAAGCGTTGCTTTACGTGATGAAGCAGACTTGGGCGTTGAAGTTCGACAACGGCGACGCTGACTACGTGGGCTACGAATGGTTCGAAGGCGACTTGCTCGAACGACTCAACCAAAGCGCGACCGAGCGTTTGGATGTCGCCGCGCTGATGGACGGTGCGGAGAGCGAATAAAAATTTCGCCGGGAACGATTCGCCGCGCCGGGCCGCTGGCTAAACTGTAGCCACCAATGGTCCGGTCAGGACGGATGGTTGGCTTGCGGACCAAATCGCAGCGCCAGTGATCGGCGCCAGATCTCCCAGGCGCGAGGCAACTAGTATGGGGAGTGGTTGGGTTGAGGAGGATGAATTGCGGCTGAAGCTGGCTTGAGCGCGCGCGAGAATTTCCTCCTTCATTTCATCCAGCAAACCTCCGCCCAAGGCGATGATGTCGGGCGAGAAGTGCCGATGGAGGCGTGCGGCGCATTCGCCGGCGAGGTCGGCCAGTTGGTTCACGTATTCGCGAATCGCGAGGTTCTCCGTCTTCTTGAGAGCCTTCCGGAAATCCCTGCCGCGGAATTCCCCGAAGATCGGGTGCGGGAGACTGGCGAGCACGTGACGCTGGAGATTATCCGCGTCCGCGGCTTTCGTCTGCAGAGGCGTCAGGTCCTGCCATTCTTCGTCCACGCAAACGCCCGCGCCGATCTGTGGTCCGACGAAGATGGCAGCGAAGCGCTGGACGGGGCGGTAGATTTCAAGCGCCAGAACCGCCAGTGCCGCGCGTTCGTAAAGCTGGCCGACGGAAACGGGGATCTCGAACTGTCCGGCGATCGCAGTCTGAAGGTTGATGTCCTCCCACAGCAATTCGGGTGAAGACTCCACCACGGTTCCGCCGTGGACTTTTCCTGGAACCGCGATTCCGATCTGGGCGACCTGCGACATTTGCAGATCGCATTCGTCCACCGCATAGCGAATGCATTTGGCGATGCGTTCGATGACGGCGGCGGGGCCGCGTTCAATCCGGGTGGTGATCTTCGTTTTCCCGAGGAGGTGAAAATTCCTACCGAAAACTCCGGCCCGGATGATCGCGGGTCCGACTTCAACGCCTACCACGACTGTTTCTGACGCGACGGCGGTCACTGAAGACAGGTTGAGGGTTGCCGGATTCATGCCCGCAGAATGTCAGAATCTCGCGGCGTAAGAAAGCAGCTCTTGTGCTGTCGCCAATTTGTAACAATTCATGACGCTGCCCGGCCGCGGATGCCGATTGAAGGAGGCGCGAGGGTGTTTCTTGCGCTGGCATGGGCTTAGCTAGATGGGTCGCTTGGAGCAGCTCCCGCATGTTGGGACATCGTTTTGATGGTTTGCTGCGCCTTTGGCCGACTTTAACACGAACCAAGACGTTAACGATTATGAAACCACTCGTAGTTGTCCTTAGCATTGTCTGCCTCGCGCTCGCCGCCCAAGTATGGCTGCGCCAGGGCCCGGAAACCGTGCGCATCAGGAGATCGCCGCGCTGAGCACCAGCGTCAGCACCTACTCCAACGAGGTGCGTGAAACCCGGTTGAAGGCCGATGAGGAGGCAAAGTTGGCTGCGTACCTGCAAAGTAATTTGACGGCCAAGGTCACAGAATTGACGGCCATTTCCAACCAACTCACCCAAGCGGCGACCACTTTGGAGACAGTTCAGACGGAACTGAGAGCAGCGCAGTCGGCGGCCAAGAAGAGCGACGGTCGCATTGCCGAGCTGGAAGGCCAGAAGGACGAACTCCAGTCGAAGCTCAATGAGCTGGCGGGATCGATTAAATCCCTGAACACGCAGATTGCCGAGGCCCGGCGCAAACTTGCAGCGGCGGAAGGCGATCGTGAATCCCTCGCCCGTGAGCTGACGAAGCTGCAGTCAGACAAGGCGGAATTGTTGCGGCAGTTCAATGACATCGCCGCGCTGAAGGCCCAAGTGACCCTTCTGCGGGATGAAGCCGCCGTTAATCAACGACTCACTTGGATGGCTCAAGGTGTTTACCAATCAGCCGGACGCAAAGGCGCTGAGGCGTTGATGACCCGGCCGGGCGCGCCCGCTTTGGCCGGCGATCCGTCGTTGAATGTGGAAGTGCGTGAAAAGGGAACGCCTTCCGACGAGCCGGCAAAGAGTCTTCCTGCCAAGTAATTCTTCGCGCTCCGAGCCGTTTGACAAAGCCCGCGTGGTCATCTAACACAGCCGCATGCGAAACCTGATTCTCTCCTTGATCGGACTTGTTGTTTGCCACGCCGCTGCGCTGGCGGCGGATGCACCGAAAACTTTCACCGTGAGTGAATTCACCTTCAACCGCCCCGAGAAGTGGCAGTGGATTGAAGTTTCATCCTCGATGCGCAAGGCGCAATTGAAGGTGGACGACGCCGCCAAGAAAGAGAGCTGCGAAGTAGTCTTTTTCTACTTTGGCGAAGGCGGTGGCGGTTCCACCCAGGCCAACATCGATCGCTGGCTGGCGCAGTTCGCCGAGCCGAAGGAGAAGCTCAATTCCAAGGTCGAGAGCGTGACGGTCGGTGGCCGCAAGGTCACCTATGTGCATGCTGAAGGCACCTACCAAAGCGGGATGCCGGGCGGCCCCAAGACGCCGCAGCCGAACTCGATGTTGATGGGCGGTATCATTGAGAGCGATGGTGGCAACATCTTCATCCGCCTCACCGGACCGGTCGCGCTGGCGAAAGCGTCGCAGGCCGAGTTTCGCAAGATGGTGGAAAGTCCGCTCACGAAGAAGTAACCGCGGCCGCGCTTACTGCCGCTGCGCGTTCGCCTCGTTGATTTGGGAATTAAACGTCCACAAATCGTAGAGGTAACCGATGCCGACGAGCCCACCGGTCACCAGATACAGAAGGCCGGTCAGCCATTTCCCGATGTAGAACCGGTGGATTCCGAACAGCCCGAGAAACGACAGCAGCAGCCATCCAACGGAATAGTTTGAGCGACCTGTTTGGAAGCGTCGATCCGCGCTGCGGTCCATCCCGGGAATCAGGAACAAATCAATCAGCCAGCCGATTCCCAGCAGTCCGAGGGTGAAGAACCAGATCGTTCCTGAAACCGGGCGGCCGTAGTAGAAGCGGTGGGCGCCGGTGAATCCCACCAGCCAGAGCGCGTATCCCACCACTTTGCTGTGCGTGTCATTCGTAGTTGTCATAGACGCGGGCAACCTACGCGCTCCTTTGGCGTTGGCCGATTATAGAAGTTCGAATTCTTTGGATGGCAGGCGAGGGTGCTTCTCAGTTTCTCACGCTCAGTTGAAACGCGGAGGAGTTCGCGTTCGCTCTGCGGCGTTTCGAGCTCAAGGCTCCCTCGAATGACTCGGCAATAGGAGCGCGCAACCCAATGCGCCAACGGCGAGGAAGCCAGCACCCAGCCAGGCGGCAGCGTGGAAGCCGTCGAGAAATCCATGTGTCAGCGCGGCGCGGATGATGGTCTCCGCTTCCGCACCGAGCGTCGCGCCGGCGTCTTTGGCCACTTGTGCGCCGGCGATGACGGAGCCCTGGCAGAGTTTCAAAGCTTCTGCGGGCAGCGGCAATTGGGTGAGATCAGCGGCCACGGTGCGCGAGTAGAGCGAGGCGAAGAGGCTGCCCATCGCGGCGACGCCGAGGGTGCCACCGAGTTCGCGAGCGGTGTCGTTGACGGCGGAACCGATGCCGGCCTTTTCCTTTGGCAGCCCGGCCATGATCGTGTCGGTGCCGGTGGCGTTCACGAGTCCGAGGCCCATGCCGAGCGGGAGCATTTGCCAGATGATGATGCTGTAGGGCGTGCTGGCGTCGTTGGCGGAAGTCAGCGCGCACGCGAGCGCCATCAAGACCAGTCCGGTGCTGACGACCCAGCGCGAGCCGAAGCGTCGAGCAGCAAATGGCGCGAGCGGCGCGGTGATGCCGGTAAAGAGCGCGAAGGGCAGGGTGCGCAGGCCGGATTCAAACGCGCCGTAGCCGCGCACGAGCTGGAAGTATTGCGTGACGAGGAAGACAAAACCGAACAGTCCGAAGAAGGCCGTCGCGATGCCGTAGCTGCCGCCCGCGAACGTGCGTCGCTTGAAAAGCGCAATGTCGATCATCGGTTCGCGACAGCGCTTCTCCCACCAGACGAAGGCGATCAGGAAGGCGAGAGCGCCGGCGGTGACAGTGATCGTTTGCGGGTGGAGCCAGCCGACTTCGGGGGCTTCGATGATCGCGAAGGTGACCCCTCCGACGGCGAGCATGGAGAGGAACGTGCCGGCGATGTCCACACGTCGCGCGGTCGGATCGCGCGAGGGCGGAACCCAAAGCGTGACGCCCGCCGCGATGATCAGGCAGAGCGGGACGTTGATGAAGAACACCCAGCCCCACGTGGTGCGTTCGAGAATGTAGCCGCCTGCCGCCGGGCCGATTGCGACGCCGAGTCCGCTCATCGCGGCCCAAGCGCCGACCGCGCCGTCGCGCTTTCGCGGTTCGGGGAAGAGATTGACGATGATGGCGAGCGTGGCGGGAAAGATGAGCGCGGCGCCGATGCCCATCATGGCACGCCAGAAGATCAACGTCTCGGCGTTGCGCGCGAGTCCAACCATCGCGGAGAACGTGGCGAACAGGACGAGTCCCACGAGCAGCGCGCGTTTGCGACAGAACCGGTCGCCCAGGCTGCCGGCGGCGATGAGCAGGCCGGCGAAGACGAGGATGTAGGCATCTACGATCCACTGGAGCTGACGAATGGTGGTGCCCGTCCCGAGTTCGCGCAGGAGCGTGGGCAGCGCGATGTTCACGATGGTGCCGTCCATCACGATGACGCAGACAGAAAGGCAGAGGAGCGCGAGGGCGATTCCCCGGCGCGGATGGATGGCGACTGGCTCTGACATCGCGGCGAGCTTCGGGAATTTCCGTTCGGTTCGCCAGCCTACTCGCGCGTGAGGACGAGAATCTCCAGCATCCCGCCGAAGCAGTTTTTGGAATGTTGCAGTCGGAAGCCGTGCTTCTTGAACTTTTCGCGGAGGGCAACGCGATCCGGGAACTGGCGCAAACTTTCCGCAATGTAGGCGTGCTCCGGACCGCCGTGGAGCACGACGCCCCAGAAGCCGCCCCAGAACTTCAGCAGCGGGATTTGCAGCGACTGACGCCACTGCGCGGGAGGTTTGGCGAAGTCGAGAAATGCGGCGCAACCGTCGGGCTTGAGGATGCGGCGAATCTCGACGAGGGCCTCGTCGAGCACGGGCGCGTTCCTCAGCGCGTAGCTGCCTGTGACGACGTCGGCCCAACCGGCCTCGATTCCCGTGCGGCACATGTCGCGCACGCGGAAGTCGACGTTCGGCTGCGGATAACGTTCGCGCGAGACTTCGATCATCGCGGGTGTCAGATCGATGCCGACGATCTCGCCCTGCGGAAAACGTTTCGCTAGTCCTGCGGTGACATCGCCGGTGCCGCAGGCGAGGTCCACACAGCGCGGTGCGGGGAAGGATGGCAGTGCTTCCACGAGCCAGCGCTTCCACGTTTGGTCGCGACCGAGCGACATTGCGCGCGTGGCACCGTCGTATTCGCGGGCGACGCGCGTGAAGAGGCCGGAGTTATAGTCACGCTTTTTGTCGGGCGTCTGGATATCGGCGCGGATGTTGGACCAGGGAGGCATAGGTTATTCAGTGGCGAGGAAATCGCGCGGCACCCAGTTCAAGTTGCGATACGGGACGGTGAGCATCGCGAAGTGTGGCGCGAGGTGACGCTCCATGAGCGGACTGAAGAGCACGTCGCGGATCAGGTGCTTGCGGAACCACGATGCGAAACGGCCGCGGCGAGTGCCGAGCCACATGCCGCGTTCAGCGCGGTTCGCAGCGACTTCGTAGGAGCGACGGCGAATGCGATCGTAGGCGGCCAAGCTGCGGGACATCTGCTCCGGGCTGCGCAGCACGGTGGGTAGGATGGCGGCGAGCATCTCGGCGTCGGCGAATCCGGTGTTCATGCCCTGACCGCCGATGGAGCTCATCACATGCGCAGCGTCGCCCGCGAGCAGCACGCGGCCGGCGTGGTAGCTGTCCACGACCATGCGTTTCGCGCCGAACGCGCTGAAGTAACGCGCGGTGCGCTGGCCGAGATCAAAACCCGTCAGCCGGCGCACGGTGCGAATGAGGTAATCGATCGGCGTGTTGTCCTGCGCGCCGTAGACTTGGACAATCCAGCGCCGGAAACCATCGGGCAGCGGGAACGATTCGATGGACGCCTCAGGGGTGAAGAAGAGCCGCGCTTCGTTGCCGAGCCCGCTGTCGTCCATGAAGTCTGCCATGATGAACCGCTGCGGATACTGCCGCTCGCGCACGCTGAGCCCAGTGGCTGAGCGAACGGCGCTTTTGTGACCATCGGCACCGATGAGGAACCGACCGTGGGATTCAAAACACGTGCCGGTGGTGGAGTCGCGAAAGCTCGCGCGGACGCCGTGTGCATCCTGTTGCAGTTCGCTGAACTCGATGCCGTCGTGAATGGTGACGCTGGGGAACTTCGCGAGGTTCTGGCGAAGAATCTCCACAGTTCGCGCCTGCGGAAGTGAAAGGAAGAACGGGTAATTGGAGGCGATGCCCGCGAAGTCGAGCCGGCCAACGCGCGTGCCAAGCTCGTAAACTTCGGCGTGGCGCACGGGCACGCCGGCGTCGCGAAAGACGCCGTCGAGTTCGAGCACGCTCAGGATGTCGAGTGAGGGCGGCGTGATGCCAATCGCCATTGAACTGGTCAGCGGCTCGGTGCGCTTGTCGAAGAGCACGGTCGTGATGCCGCGCGCGCCGAGCAGGTTGGCGAGCAGCAATCCCACCGGTCCGGCGCCGACAATAAGGACGTCGCTGGCGGATGGGCTGGGAGTTGGTGCGCGGTGAGCGCTCGAGTTCATGGAGCGGTGAGTGTTGATATCACAAGGCCTCGGATGCCAGGGCGAGTTCGCCTGTGGGTTCGCGGAGCGCTGGACTGGCAGGCATGACGCGGAGAAGTCCGCACTCGACGGTAAGTCCGGGACCGAAGGCCATGGCCGCGATCGTCTTCGATCCGGCGGCTGGATCGTCGAGCATGCGTTTCAAGACGAACAGGATGGTGGCGCTACTCATGTTGCCGAATTCTTGGAGGACGGTGCGCGACGCTTCGATTTGTTCGGGCTGCAAGGCGAGCGATTTCTCCGCCTTGTCGAGAATGGATTTGCCGCCGGGATGGATCGCCCAGAGGTCGATGTCGTTCGTTCCCAGTTCTCGCGGCGCGAGCAGATCGCCGACGATGCGCGTGAGGTTCGCGGAGATGACATCGGGCACGTAGCTGGAGAGAACGAGATTGAAACCGCGGTCGCCGATTTCCCACGCCATCTCGCCGCCGCCTTCGGGCGCCATCGCGGACATGAAGCCATCGAGCGCGAGTGTGGGCTGGCCTTCGACGGGTTTGCGCGCACTGACCAGCGCGCCGGCTGCGCCGTCGGAGAACAGCGCGTTGCCGAGGATGGAGTCGTTCGTAGTCCGCAACTGCATGTGGAGCGAGCAGAGTTCGAGGCAGACGATGAGCACGACGGCGTCTGGTCGCGCGATGCAGAATTGGCGGGCCATGCGCAGCGCGGGCAACGCAGCGTAGCAGCCCATGAAGCCGAGGTTGTAACGCTCGACGGTCGGGTGCAGGCCGAGTTCGTTCACGATGGCCCAGTCGGGTCCGGGATTCACAAAGCCGGTGCAGGACACGGTGATGACATGCGTGATGTCGCTGGCGGTGAACTGCGGGCTTTGCTCAAGGAGATCGCGCGCAATCTTCACGCAGATGGGCGCGGCGTGACGGCCGTAAACGCGATTGCGCGCTTGCGTGCCGGCTTCCTGTAATTGGTCAGGTCCGTCGGCGCGAAAGAGTTCGGCGTGTTCCGGCTCGGTGAAATCGCGAAGGACGCTGTGGCGGCGGCGGATGCCGGTCTTCTTGAAGATGTGACCGATGACGCGTGCCAGCGCTGGGTCTTGCGCCCACGCACCGAAGCGAACGGCGAGTTCATCCTGAGGAGCGCTGTTGGGCGGGACGTGAGTGGCGATTTGATGAAGATACACATTCATGGCTTGGGTGCAGACGGAGCGGAAATGGTTTTGGAAGCGGTGACGTCGGCTTCGAGTTGGATGCGGTCGCCGACCTTGATGACGCCGAGCACGGACGGTGGCTTGAGCGCATAATCCTTGAGCGAGAGTTCCCAAGCCGCGTGAAACTTGATCGCGCTGGCGTCCTCGATCCATCCGTCGATGCGCGCGGTGAGGTCGTTGGTTTTGCCGCGGATGATGAGCCGGAGCGTGGCGTTTGTTCCGGCTGCGCCGGGAATTGGCGCGGCGGTTACGGTGCCGTGCATCTTCGGAAAGGAATTGGTCGCGAACATTTCGTGCATCTTGCGGTCGCGCTTCTCGTGCGCGGTGTTCATCAGGCCGGAGAGTACGTCGGCGTCTGCGGACCAGGTGCCGTTGGAGAGCACGAGCGTGAAGGGTTGGGAGGGCAGGGAACCGCCGAAGTCATGGAGTGTCGACGTGCCGGTGAACTGGATGGCGGCAATCGCGGGCAGGCGTTGAACGGAGGGCTTCAGCGCCTCTGCTGATGAGGCGTGAACCGGCGACCAGTAAGGCGGAGAGGACGGCTGTCGAGAGCGGATTCGCCAGAGAACGGCATTGCTTCGAGGAGTTCCTTGGTGTGGGGTCTGCCGAGTGGCCAGTGTTCATATCTGAAACATCTTCGTCGTAGAGAAAATTACGAAGCGTGGACTTCACGAGCCATCGAACGTGGTGGAGTGGCCGAATTACCAGGTTCCGCGAAATTGCGGAACTTCCGACGGCGAAGCAGGTATTTCATGCGAATAAGGATGAGCGGCAGGAGGGTTCGCGCCGTTCCGGATGAGTAGCGCTTCAGGAAGCGGAGGCGCTCGCGGTTGGAAACATGGCGCAGTGGCGCGGTGACACTGAGCGCGGCGAGGTCCCGCGCGCGCAGGACGGGAGACAGCGAACGCCGGCGATCCAGCCGGGCCATATCGATGAGACAGAACCGCGGAGGTTCGAGGGTCTCGTCGACGAAAATGTGTCGCGCGAACAGATCCGGCGAGGCGAGTCCCGCATCGTGCATCTTGCGAATCTCAAGCGCGAGGGCTTCGAAGACGCGGCGCCGTTGCAATGGGTCCGTGCAGCTCTGGAGAAAATCGCCCATCGTCTGCGTGCCGGGCGCCTCGACGGTCAGGATGAACGAGAACTTTTCCCACAGGAGTCCGCATTCTTCACCGAGGGCGATGAGTGGGGCGCTGTTAACGCCAGCGGCTTCGAGAGCCTTCGAGTTCTCCCATTCGCGCCGGGAAATGGACCAGACCTGGCCATGTTGAAGCAGGGAAAGCAGCCCGTCCTTCTTGTAGGATTTCCAGATCCGTTTCAGATACAGCGTGGTCGATCGTCCACAGGAGTCGGTCACGGGAATTCGGAAGATGTCGCGGCTGCCCTTGTGGTTTTTGACGAGAATCCCTTTGAACGATCGGACGCCATCCAGGGTGGTGAGCCCCAGTTTCTCGAGCGCGGCTGCGAATCGTGGCCACTGCCGCTCATTCCGTTCCATGTGGTGAGCGGCGGTCCTGCGTTCGAGCGTTGGTGGCATCGCGTAGGCAGTGTGATCGAATCCATTCGTTATCGCATGACGCCTGCATGACAATCTTGTCATTCGCGGTTCATTGGCGGGTCATCGACCGAACCGATCCTCTTGCTCGTGTTACCTGATGCGAAACTACGAAGGGATCCGGGAATAGCAAGCCGCGAGAATCGCGCGCCAGCCAATAGTGCGTTGCCGCGCATGGCCGCCGAAGGTAACTTGTCCGCCATGCGAGTTCTGGTCGTTGAAGATGAGAAGAAGACCGCGTCCTTTGTCCGCAAGGCGCTCCAGGCGGAGGGATTTGCAGTCGACGTCCTGCATGATGGCTCAGAAGCGTTAAGCGCGGTGATGAACACTCCATTTGATGTCGCTGTGCTCGACGTGATGTTGCCCGGGCGCGATGGGTTGAGCGTGGTGCGGCAGATGCGCGAGAAGGGCATCGGCATTCCCGTTCTCCTTCTCACGGCGCGCGGCGAGGTTTCTGAAAAGGTGGAGGGATTGAACGCCGGCGCGGACGATTACCTCCCGAAGCCGTTTGCCCTGGAGGAACTGGTGGCGCGCGTGCGCGCACTCGGACGCCGCACAGGTGAAGCCAAGGCGGTCACGATGCGCGTTGGTGATCTGACGCTGAACACGGTGACGCGGACGGCTCATCGCGGTGAAAAATCCATTGATCTGGCGCCGCGAGAATACTTGCTGCTCGAGTACTTGATGCGTTCCACCGGGCGGATCTGCGGGCGGATGGCCATCGTCGAGAAGGTTTGGGACTACGATTTCGATCCAGGGACGAATCTCGTCGACGTCTACATCAAGCGGCTGCGCGAGAAGATTGACGCGGACTTCGAAACCAAGCTGCTGCACACCGTCCGCGGCGTTGGATACGTGATGAAGGAGCATCCATGAGGTTGCGGACCCAGCTTGCGCTTTGGTATTCGGCCATTTTGTTGGTGAGTCTGTTGCTCATTTCCGGGTGGGCTTACTATGAGGTTGTCGTCGAACATCCAGCTGTCTCGAAGGCGCTGGCCAAGGAGGGATATACTCCGATGGACGAGTTCATCGAGATCATGCTTTACGGTGGTCTCCCGGCGCTCCTCATTGCGTTGATCGGAGGCTGGATTCTCATGCGGCGCGCGCTGTCGCCGGTCAACACCCTGACGACGACGCTGGAGAGCATTCACGTCGATACGCTTGGTCGCCAGCTGGCCCGCAGCGGAAACGGGGACGAGCTGGATCGTCTCGCGGAAGTCTTCAATTCGATGATGTCGCGCCTGGAGCAGTCGTTCACCCGGGTGCGCGAGTTCACGATCAACGCCTCGCACGAACTGAAAACTCCGCTCACGATCATGCGCGGTGAAATCGAAACACGCCTGCGCGAATCGTCGCCCACCGCGGCAGATCGTGAGTTCCTTGCCAGCCAGCTCGACGAAATTGCGCGGCTGACCAAGATTGTCGATGCGCTCACGCTGCTGGCCAAGGCTGACACGGGTCAGCTCGCGACCGCGCATGAACCGGTGCGGTTGGATGAACTGGTGCGCGATTGCTACGCGGATGCGCAGATTCTCGCCCAGCCGTCCCATGTGCAGGTCGAGATGAATTCTTGTGACGAGGTGACGGTGCGTGGAGACCGGCATCGGCTGCGCCAATTGCTGCTCAATCTGGCGGACAACGCGATTAAGTATAATCAACGGGACGGCCGGGTGGTGATGAGTTTGACGAAGAACAACGGTGCGGCGGAGCTGGTTGTTTCGAATACAGGTCCTGGAATTCCGGCGGAGAAACTGCCCCGCGTCTTCGATCGCTTCTACCGCGGCGACCCGGCTCATGGTGGCGAGGTGGAAGGCAGCGGACTTGGATTAAGCATCGTGCAATGGATTGTAAAAGCCCACGGCGGCGCCATTGAACTCACCTCCAAGCCTGACCAATGGACCAGCGTCACCGTGCATTTCCCGTTTCAATCTCCGGCCGCTGAGTTGACCGGGAAGTAAAAGTGATTCGGCTTCGAGGCGGCCGCTTTGTCGCTCGTGCCTACTGCCTTCGCTTTTGATTCAGCGGAGCTTCAACCGTGGTTTCGAAAGGAGGGTGCGGCGGTGGGAACGAAACGGTTATTCTCTACAGAAACGAATGGTTCGTTCAATGGAATGGACAGTTGTCAGCCACTGGTCGGTGCCTACGATGCAGATTATGACAGTAATTCGAATCCAGACTACCGGGATGTGGAGCCTAGTTACGGTGGCGTTGTTCCTGGCTCTTTCTCCGACGGGCTCGGATGCGGCACCGAAAGTTCAGCAACGTGGCGCGGTGGCGACTGTGCATCCGCTGGCCAGCGAGGCCGCCATGCGCGCGATGGAATCCGGAGGAAACGCGATCGATGCAGCGGTGGTGGCGGGCCTCACGCTCGGAGTGGTGGACGGCTTTAACTCCGGCATCGGCGGCGGTTGTTTCATGGTGATTCACCGAGCCGATGGTTCGGTGATTGCACTGGATGGGCGCGAGAAGGCTCCGGCGGCCGCGACGCGAGACATGTTCGTCCGCGACGGGAAGGGCGATTCGAAGTTGAGTCAGACGGGCGCGCTCGCGATTGGCGTGCCGGGTTCGCTGGCGGTGTATGAACACGCGATTCGCCATTACGGCAAGTTAACGCTGCGGCAGCACTTATTGGCTGCGGCGGAGATTTCGGAGAAGGGGTTTCCGTTGACGCGAACCTACGTGCAACGCCTGGAGTCCGCTGTGAAGGAGTTGCGGGCGTTCGACGCGGCGCGTTCGATTTTTCTGACGGCAGACGGTTCGTCGTTGGAGCAGGGGTTCGTGCTGCGCCAGCCGGACTTGGCGAGGAGCTATCGCGTCTTGGCGGAGCAGGGGATTGGCTGGTTTTACGGCGGCGATTTCGCGATACGAATGGAACGATGGATGAAATCGAACGGTGGGATCGCGACGGCGAAAGATTTTCAGGCGTATGATTTCAAACTGCGGGAGGCGGTTCGGACGACCTATCGGGGTCATGAGATCGTAGGTTTTCCGCCGCCGAGTTCTGGCGGTGTGCATGTGGGACAGATTCTGAACATTCTCGAGCAGTTCGATCTCAAGACGATGGGGGCTGGCTCCGCGGACTTTGTGCATGTGGTGACGGAGGCGATGAAGCTGGCGTTTGCCGATCGCGCGTTTTGGCTGGGAGATCCTGATTTCGTGCCGGTGCCGCGCGGGTTGATGTCCAAGGAGTATGCCGCGAAGCTGGCGAAGCGAATTGATCTGCGACGGGCCAGTCCGGTGCCGAAGCACGACGAACCGGATGGTGCGTCGACGGATGTCTTCGGAAAGCACACGACGCATTTCTCCTGCGCGGACGCGGACGGGAACTGGGTGGCCTGCACGGCGACGGTGAATACGACGTTCGGCTCGAAGGTTGTGATTCCGGGCACGGGCATCGTGATGAACAATCAGATGGATGATTTCTCGATTCAACCGGGCGTGGCGAATGCGTTCGGTTTGCTCGGAGCGGAAGCAAACGCGGTGGCGCCCGGGAAACGGCCATTGTCCAGCATGAGTCCGACGATTGTGCTGAAAGAGGGAAGGCCGGTCATGGCGGTCGGTGCAGCGGGCGGACCGACGATTATCAGTCAGACGTTGCTGGCGATTCTTCACGTGGTGGACTTCGGTGCGGATTCTTCGAATGCACTGGCGCAGGCGCGGTTTCATCATCAGTGGCGACCAGACGAGTTGCGGGTGGAGAAGCGATTGCCGGAGAGCGTTCGCGCTGAGTTATCGAGGCGCGGTCATCGAGTGGTTGTGACCGAGAGCCTCGGAGCGGCGCAGGTGGTGGCGGTTGACGAGAAGGGGAAATTTTCAGGCGTGGCGGATCCGCGCGGCGAAGGATTGGGTCTGGCGCGCTAGCGTTTGGCTTGCGTCGGGGCCGCGAGTTTTGGATTGTCGACTTCAGACACTATGTCAAAACGCGCGCTCATCACAGGCATCACCGGTCAGGACGGTTCTTACTTGGCAGAATTGCTTCTCTCGAAAGGCTACGAAGTTCACGGACTGATTCGCCGGGCGAGCACGTTTAACACGGGGCGCATTGATCACATCTACACCGATCCACACCAGAGCGGCGCACGGTTGAAGCTCCATTACGGGGACCTGAGCGACGCCAGCGGCATGTCTCGTTTGCTGGCGACCATTGAGCCGAACGAAATCTATAACCTCGCAGCGCAGAGCCACGTCCGGGTGAGTTTTGACTGCCCCGAGTATACGACCGACGTCACGGCGACGGGCGCGGTTCGTATTCTGGAGGCGATTCGCGAGACGGGTATCAAGCCGAGGTTTTATCAGGCGTCATCCAGCGAGATGTTCGGCTTGGTGCAGGCGGTGCCGCAAAGCGAGACGACGCCATTCTACCCGCGCAGTCCCTACGCTTGCGCCAAGCTGTACGCGCATTGGGTGACGGTGAACTATCGCGAATCGTATGGTCTGCACGCGAGCAGCGGCATTTTGTTCAATCACGAGTCCCCGCGGCGCGGTGAGACGTTTGTAACGCGCAAAATCACGCGTGCTGTTGCGCACATCAAGCTGGGCCTTCAGGACAAACTCTACCTCGGCAATCTCGACGCGAAACGCGATTGGGGTTACGCGAAAGAATATGTCGAGGCGATGTGGCTGATGCTGCAGCAGGATCAGCCGGACGATTATGTGATCGCGACGAACGAAACACACAGCGTGAAGGAATTCCTCCAGGTCGCCTTCGCTCATGCGGGCCTCGATTGGAAGCAATACGTGGAGATTGATCCCAAATACTTCCGTCCCGCTGAGGTCGATCTACTGATTGGCGATTACTCGAAGGCGAGGAAGAAGCTGGGTTGGGAACCGAAGACGCGGTTTGAAGATTTGACCAAGCTGATGGTGGACGAGGATCTGCGCCGGTTGCAGGAGCACTTGGCCGGCAAGTCGAAGCTCGTCGGTTGAGCGCTCCTAAATAATGTAGTCGAGCGGGTTGGTTTGCGGGCCTTGCAGGGTCTTCACACGTTCGCAGAGCTGGGCGACGGTCACGTCTTCGAGGATGCGCACAATGGCATCCCGGACTTCCTTCATCACGCTACGGATCGCGCATTTGTCTTCGTTGGGGCAGGAACACTTCTCGTAGAATCGTTCACTCACACAGCTGACGGGCGCCAGCGGGCCTTCGATGTGGCGAATGACTTCAGCAAGCGAGATTTTTTCTGGCGGACGCTTCAGGCGATATCCACCCGCGATGCCGCGCTTGCTCTCCAGCAAGCCTGCGGATTTGAGGTCGTTGAGAATCTGTTCGAGGAACCGCTTCGGAATATTCTGTCGCGTGGATATCTCCTGAATTCGCACCACTGAATCGTCCTCGATGTAGTCCAAGCCGAGGACAATCAGGGCGCGGAGCGCATACTCACCTCGAACAGAGAGTTTCATTGCCACGAGTCTATAATCCCGACTGAAAGCATCAAGAATAAGTCTTTGCGGACCACTGGTTGCGCTTTAGGCGCTAACCTATAACGATTTGTATATTATTTAAAAACTCGATTGACTTAGTAGATATTAAGCTTATCCTCGATTCGTCATGCAAACAATACGAGCCAACGCCGTGAAGCCCGAGAACTGGATCGAAGTGGTGGCGGAGCAGGTCGGTAACCTGCGTTTCGGCGTGGTTCAGATTGTGGTTCACGACTCGCGGGTGGTTCAGATCGAGCGAACGGAAAAGGTTCGTCTGTCTGAGCGACCGGGAGCGGAGGGCCGGCAGAGCGACTAACCAAGGCTGACCAGATTTCTGGAGGCTCAATAATGTGGAATCAAGCCAACCGACCAAACAAACGGAGGAACGCTGCAATGAATCAACGAAATGCAATTCAAGCAAACGATCCTTCCGGCGGTGCTCGTGGGAAGCTTAAGCGCGGCGACGAGTCTGTTCGCTGATGAGGCGGCAGAGACGGCAAAGGAACTCCGAAAGCAAATTCAGGAGCTCGACCAAAAAGTGCGTATCCTCGAACGAAAATCTGAAATCGACAAAGAAGCCGCGACTGAGAAGTCCCGGACTGCGGCGTCGGTTTCGGCACGGGCGGGTGGGTTCTCCATCCGATCAGCGGACACCAACTTTGTGTTGAAGCTCCGTGGCTATATTCAGGCGGATTCCCGTTTCTTTGCGGATGACCACGTAGGCGGCACGGCGAACGACACCTTCCTTTTGCGCCGCGTGCGGCCGATTATCGAGGGAACGGTGTTCGAGAAGTATGACTTCCGTCTGATGCTCGACTTCGGTTCGGGCGTGACGGCCAGCGCTGCGAACAATTCCTACGTGCAGGACGCTTATGTCACGGCGCGCTTTCTGCCTCAGTTCCAGATACAAGCCGGCAAGTTCAAGGAGCCGGTCGATTTGGAACGCCTGCAATCCGGCGCGAATCTCCTCTTTGTGGAGCGCGGTTATCCCACGCAGCTTGCGCCTAATCGGGACGTGGGTGTGCAAGTGCAGGGAGACTTCGGTGGGGCTGCGGGAAGCAGCCTAATCAGCTATGCGGTCGGCGCCTTCAATGGCGTGGCTGATGGCGGCAGCGGTGACATTGAGACTGCGGATGACGAGAAGGACATCGCCGCCCGCCTCTTTTCTCATCCGTTCAAGAATCTCGATGTGGACGCGCTTCGCGAATTGGGGCTGGGCATTGCCGGAACATACGGCGATCAGGATGGTTCGGTGCGCAGCTACACATCGATCGGGCAGCAACGGTTCTTCGGCTATCGCTCCAGCGCAACGCCGGCCACGGCTGCGAATGTTGTCGCCAACGGCATTCACTGGCGCGTTGCGCCGCAGGGTTACTACTATTACGGGCCTTTCGGACTCTTCGCAGAATACATCGTTTCGGAACAGGACGTGCAGCAAGCTGGTGCTGGAACCGGTGCGGGAACGATTGCCTCGCTGCGTCATACCGCGTGGACGGTGGCCGCGTCTTTTTTCCTCACTGGGGAAGAAAATTCCTTCAAGGCCGTCACTCCAAGAAACGCGTTTCAACCGGCCAGTGGTGGCTGGGGCGCGTGGGAAGTGGCTGCGCGCGTCGGTGGACTGGACATCGATGATGATGCGTTCCCAGTTTTCGCCAACTCCGCGACCTCGGCCACCAGCGCGTTCTCCTGGGGGCTCGGCTTGAACTGGCATCTGAACCGGAACGTGAAGGTGAACTTGAACTACGATCAGACCGACTTTAAAGGCGGCGCGGCTACGGACCTTCTCGCAAAAGGTGAAAAGGCGATCTTCACGCGCGCTCAAATCTCATTCTAAATCTTCGCAACCACCAACCAGGAACTCTTCGCATGAAAAACAAACTCTCCTTTCGTTCGCTGTTCATCCTGCTGATGGCGCTTGGACTTCTGCCGGGCGCGCTGACCGCGAAGGACGTCACGCTCCTCAACGTCTCGTATGATCCCACGCGGGAACTTTACGAGGACTTCAACAAAGCCTTCGCCAAACATTGGGAAGCCAAGACCGGCGAAAAGCTTTCCGTGAAACAATCGCACGGCGGTTCCGGCAAACAGGCGCGCGGCGTCATCGATGGGCTGCAGGCGGACGTCGTGACGCTGGCGCTCGCGTATGATATCGATGCGATAGCCGAGCGGGGGAAATCGCTGCCGAAGGACTGGCAGAAACGATTGCCGAACAACAGCTCGCCCTACACCTCCACCATCGTGTTCCTCGTGCGGAAGGGGAACCCGAAAGGCATCAAGGACTGGAACGATCTCATCAAACCCGGCGTCTCCGTCATCACGCCGAACCCTAAAACCTCCGGTGGCGCACGCTGGAACTACCTCGCCGCTTACGGCTACGAGCTGAAGCGGACCGGTGACGCGGCGAAGGCGAGGGATTTCTTGAAGGCGCTCTTCAAGAACGTGCCGGTGCTCGACACTGGCGCGAGAGGCGCGACGACGACCTTTGTGCAGCGTGGCATTGGCGACGTGCTCATTGCGTGGGAGAACGAGGCGATTCTCGCCATCAAGGAACTGGGCAAGGGCGAGTTCGAACTCGTCGCACCGTCGATCAGCATCCTCGCCGAGCCGCCAGTGACGGTGGTCGATCGCGTGGTGAAGAAGCGTGGCACGGAAGTCGTGGCCAAGGCGTATCTCGATTATCTTTACACGGAAGCGGGCCAGGAGATTGCGGCGATACACTACTACCGTCCGCGCCTGGAATCCGTCGCGGCAAAACACGCATCGTCATTCCCGTCGATCAAATTGCTGACCATCGATGGCGACTTCGGCGGTTGGGCGGCGGCGCACGCGGCGCATTTCAGTGAAGGCGCGGTGTTCGACCAAATCTATCAATCCGGAAAATAGTCATGAAACCTTCCACGCTTAATGGCAACGCCGCAGTTCCACAGCGGAACGCCACTGAGAAACACTCCGTCGGGCAGTTGCTCGCGCCGCTGGATGAACTGGCGGAAAGATCCCCGCACTTCCTGAGCCGATCGTTTGGCCAGTTCGAGAGCTCCGGTCGGAACTACAGTCTGCCGCGCTATGTTTATCTCGGTCCCAAAGGAGGCGGTGACACGCTGCGCATCGGGATCTTTGCCACCATTCACGGTGACGAGCCGGAGGGCGCACTGGCGCTGACGCGGTTCATCCGTGAACTCGAAGCGCGTCGCGAAATTGCGCAAGGCTTCGCGCTGTTCATCTATCCGGTCTGCAATCCGACCGGGTTCGAGGACGGGACTCGTGCGTCTCGCAACGGCAAAGACCTCAATCGCGAGTTCTGGAAGAATTCGCCGGAGCCCGAAGTGCAGTTCCTCGAAACGGAGATTTGGACCCACGCGTTTCACGGAATCGTTAATCTCCACTCGGACGACACGTGTGATGGGCTCTACGGATTCGTCCACGGCGAAGTGCTCTCCGAGTATCTACTGCGGCCGGCGCTGCGAGCGGCGGGGCGGTATCTCCTGCGCGACGAACGGCCCGAGATCGATGGATTCCCCGCAAGGGACGGCGTTCTCCATCATTGCTACGATGGCGTCCTGCGCGCCGTTCCCGGGCTGAAGCTGACTCCCTTCGAGCTGACCTTCGAGACGCCGCAACGTGCGCCTGTGCCCTTGCAAGTGGAGGCGTTCTCGGCGGCGCTTGAGTCAATTCTCACCGAGTATCGCCAGCTGATGGCGATTGCCCAAAACATCTAGCCGACGAGTGGAACAAACCTGTCCGGCATTCTTTCACGGGACGCTGCCGTCACGAAGTGACACTTCGATGACGGCGGCTGTTTTTCCTCCACCTGCCTGGCGAACTCTGTTTCCATAACCGCGCTCCATGGCCGAGAAGAAGTTCAACGTACTGCCAGGCTTTGGCCTGACCTTGGGATACACGCTCTTTTATTTGAGCGTGGTCGTCCTCATTCCCATCGCTGGACTGTTCCTGCGCGTGTTCGAGATTTCGTGGGCGGACTTCTGGCGGCTGGCCACCACTCCGCGCGCGCTGGCGGCGTACAAGCTCACTTTCGGTGCATCATTCATCGCGGCCTGCATCAACGCGGTCTTCGGCGCGATTCTCGCGTGGGTTCTGGTCCGATATCATTTCCCGATGAAGCGCTTCATGGACGCGCTGATCGATTTCCCGTTCGCGCTGCCGACCGCGGTGGCAGGTCTCACCCTCTCGAATCTCTTCGCCGCGAACGGCTGGCTCGGCCAGTACCTCGCTCCTCTCGGGATCAAGGCCGCGTTCTCGCCGTTGGGCGTTGTCATCGCGCTGACGTTTGTGGGAATGCCCTTTGTCGTGCGCACGCTCCAGCCCGTGTTGGAGAACTTGGAACGAGAGATTGAAGAAGCGGCGGCGACTTTGGGGGCGAGTCGGTTCCGGACCTTTTGCAGCATCATCGCGCCGACGTTGCTGCCCACGTTGATCACTGGATTCGCCCTCGCGTTTGCGCGGGCCATTGGCGAGTACGGCTCGGTGATCTTCATCGCGGGAAACATTCCGAACCAGTCCGAGATCGCGCCACTGCTCATCATCATCCGTCTAGAGGAATACGATTACAGCGGGGCGATGGCGCTGGCTGTCGTGCTTCTGGTTATTTCGTTTGTGCTCCTCATCACCATCAATCTGCTCGAGCGTTGGGCGAGCCGTTACCAACACTGATCATGGCCGGAAACGTCAAAAGCTCAGCCCGGACCTCGCGCGACGCGAATGCGAAATCGCAGCGCGGAACCGAGGAGTCACCCTTCATCAAGTGGCTGCTGGTTTCGATCGCGATGATCTTCACCATCGTATTCCTGCTGCTGCCGCTGGTGAATGTCTTCGCGCAGGCATTCAGCAAGGGGTGGTCTGGTTATCTCACCGCGTTGAGCGATCCGGACACCATGTCCGCCATCAAACTCACGCTCCTGGTCGCGGCAATCAGCGTGCCGCTCAATGTGGTCTTCGGCCTTGCCGCCGCATGGTGCATTGCGAAGTTCAACTTCCGTGGCAAGCCGCTGCTCATCACGCTCATTGATCTGCCGTTCTCGGTTTCACCGGTTGTGGCGGGCTTGATGTTTGTGGTCATGTTCGGTCTGCAAGGTTACTTCGGGCCGTGGCTCGACAGCCGCGACATCAAGATCATCTTCGCGGTTCCGGGCATCGTGCTGGCGACTGTCTTCATCACGTTTCCGTTCGTTGCGCGCGAGCTGATTCCTGTGATGCAGGCGACGGGCTCGGATCAGGAGGAAGCGGCACTGTCGCTGGGTGCGAGTGGATGGAAGACGTTTTGGTATGTGACCCTTCCGTCCGTGAAATGGGGCCTGCTCTACGGCGTGATTCTCTGCAACGCGCGCGCGATGGGCGAGTTCGGTGCCGTCTCGATCGTCTCCGGTCATATCACCGGCCAGACGGACACGATGCCGCTGCGCGTCGAGAAGCTGTATCAGGAATACAACGCCACCGCCGCGTTTGCCGTGGCGAGCCTGCTCGCGCTGCTGGCGTTGTTCACGCTTGGCATCAAAACGTTCCTCGAATGGAAACAGGAACGCGACTTCGAGCGCGCTCAACATGCCTTGCCCGAGCCGGACCCGATCGCGCCCTCTTCGAATCCATGAAGCACTTTTTCGTCACCTGTGAAATTTCCCGTCGCGCATGAGCATTGAACTGAGAAACGTCAGCAAGAAGTTTGGCGGCGTCACGGCCGTCAACAACGTCAACTTTTCCGTGAAGGAAGGGGAGCTCGTGGCCTTGCTCGGTCCGAGCGGCGGCGGCAAGACCACCGTGCTGCGCATGATCTCCGGCCTGGAGATGCCGAGCGAAGGTGACATTTTCATCCGCGGGGAACGCGTGAACGACATCTCGGTGCAGAAGCGCAACATCGGTTTCGTGTTCCAGAGTTACGCGCTGTTCAAGAACATGACGGTGTTCAAGAACATCGCGTTCGGCCTGAAGATTAAGAAGTGGGCGAAGAACGACATTCACGATCGCGTTCACGAGCTGTTGCATTTGCTCGGTCTGGAGGGACTCGATAAACGCTATCCGCATCAGCTCTCCGGTGGTCAACGTCAACGCGTCGCGATCGCACGCGCACTCGCCTCAAAACCTAGCGTGCTGCTGCTCGATGAACCGTTCGGCGCGGTGGACGCGAAGATTCGTCAGGAACTGCGTGACTGGCTGGTGACATTGCACAATGACTTGAACGTCACAACGCTCTTTGTGACGCACGATCAGGAGGAGGCAATGGAAGTCTCCAATCGCATCGTGATTTTTTCCCGTGGCAACTTGGAGCAGATCGGCTCGCCGCGCGAAGTTTATGAGGAGCCGAACAACGAGTTTGTGGCACGCTTCGTCGGCGTGCTGAACGTGCTTGAACTCACGGTGCAAGGCGGGCTGGCGCGCTTTGGAGAGCTGGAGTTTCCGGCGCTGGATCGTCCGGACGGATCGAAAATGCGCATCGGATTCCGTCCTTTCGCGGTGCAAATTTCGTCGGACACCTCGGCCTATCGCTGTCGTGCCGTGTTGCGTCACACCTTTTTCCTCGGCGTGATGTTGCGGCTGGAGCTTGAGTTGCCCTCAGGGCTGGTAATTCGTTCCCGCATGACGAAGGAGGAGTATTCCGCGTTGGTATTGAAGGACGGCCAGGAAGTGTCGTTCATTATCAAGCGCTACCGGATCCTCCGCGGAGAAGGCGAGCCGCTCTCCCCCGAAATTCATTCCGGCGACACGGCGTTCTCGACGCACGGCGCTGGAATTTAGGCCCGTCGCCGTGGAGGTTGGTCGCAACTTTTTCGCGGCTCCGGTGTGATTCCGGGCATGAAGTTATCGAAATCGTCTGCCCGTAGGGTAGGGCTGTACTTCTGGAGAGAGTGGGTCAAACCCCTATTCATCGCCGCAGCCATCGTGCTGCCCTTCAAATCGGCTATTGCGGACTGGAACTGGGTTCCAAGCGGCTCGATGAAGCCAACGATTCTTGAGGGCGATCTCGTCTTAGTGAACAAGCTGGCGTTCGATCTGAAAATCCCGTTTACGCTTCGGCGGATTGCCGCGTGGAGCGATCCGATGCGAGACGATGTGGTCGTCTTCTTTTCTCCGCATGATGGTCAGCGGTTGGTGAAGCGTGTGGTAGGAGTTCCCGGGGATCGGATTGAACTGCGGAACGGAATTCTATTTCGTAATGGAGTTGCAATGACCTATGAGCCGGTTCCAGTCGCGCCATTCAAGCGGGAGATCTACGAGGATGCTATGCCTTCGATCAACCGGGAACGTTCGAACTCAGCAAGTCACCTGGTGCTGAGTCTTCCAAACAAGGCGGGCATTCGAGATTTGCCGGAGATGACCGTCCCCGAAGGTAGTTACTTCATGATGGGCGATTCTCGCGACAACAGTTTCGATTCAAGGTTCTACGGCGTCGTGGGGAGGGAGCAGATAGTCGGGAAAGCCGGTCGAGTTGTGATGTCGTTCGACAAGAATCACTCCTATCAGCCGCGGTGGGGAAGGACTCTGGCTGAGTTTCAGCGGTAGACGGTCCTGTTACTTCGAAAAACGCTTCAAGTCCTCTTCAAGGAACTTGGTCACGTCCTTGAATTTCGCGACGTTCGCGGGGTTCAGTTCCATGAGCAGGCGGTGAGCTTCGAGGCAGGTCTTGGTGGTTTCCGCGCGATCACTGCTCGCGGCGGTGGTCGCCACCGGACTGAGCTCGTTGGTTACTGGCGCGGTGCCACGGATGATCTTGAAGAGATGCGCGATGCCGAGGTTCTCCAGCATGTCGAACACCCGGTCGCTGGGGTTCAGGAGTTCGAGGGAGGCCGCGGTGGAGCCATTGTTCTGCTGGCTGAATCTCACGCCGAGCCCTGCGAGCACGCCGAGGAACGTGCTGTCCATCAACTGACACTCGGTGGTGTCGATCACGAAACGGTGGTGGCCCTTCTCGTGGAGGTGGTTGATCAGCGTCTTGAAATCGATGCTGCACTGAAAATTGGCCCGCCCGGAAAGCTTGATGCAGACGAACTGGTCGCCGACCCACACCGATACGCTGGCTGTCCCGTTACTCATGTAGACGTTTCGCTACAGAAACTATCGGTGGACGCTCCGGGTGAGTCAAGAAACCCTTCCCGCCGTGAAATTGGATCGGGGAGATGCTGAGCGGTAAACGCCGTGACCGGAAATAGATGGCATCTGGGAGATTGCGTTTCCGCGGTGGCCCGCCCTAACGTCGTTCGCCTTTTCCAGTCATTGAATCGGCGCATTGATGTCCAGTTCTCTTGAACAGAAAATTCCGGCGGTGATCTATTGCGATCCTCAGATCGGGTCCATCCGGATCGCGGCGTTGACGTTGTTGGATCGTCTGGTCGTCGCCTTGCATCGCGGCGGTTGTAGAGCAATTCACGTGGTGTGCCCGGGACCGGTTCCGGACATGCGCCGCGCGCGCGCACTGGGTATTTCCGTTCAGACAGCCGCCGCTGCGCCCCAGATCAGCGGATCCGTTTTGGTCGCCAGCTGCAGCGTGCTGATTCAGCCCGTAGACGTGAAAGCGGTATTAGGTAAGAGCGGCCGCCTGAGCGATTCTGCCGGGGCGCTCCTGCCGGTGGGCGTGACTGCGGTTTTGCGAGCTGCGCTTTCGGAGGTTGAGGCCGCTTTAGAACAAATTCCCGTAGTGCGAGCGAGCGGCGTGGCGGGCAAGGTGGATGATCGGGAATCCGCGACCCGGATGGAGCGCCAGCTCTGGGCGTCCCTCGGTAGTACCAGCGACGGTGTCGTGGACACTTACTTCAATCGCCCGCTTGGCCGCTTTCTTTCGAAGGTTCTGATTCACACGCCCGTGACGCCCAATCAAGTGACCGTGGTCTCGGCGTTGGTGGGGTTGGTGAGCGCGTGGTTTTTCGCGCAGGGGAATTATGCGGCGGGAATCATCGGTGCCATTCTCCTTCAGCTGTCGGCGCTGATTGATTGCGTGGATGGCGACATCGCTCGCGTGGTCTTCAAGGAATCGCCGATTGGCAAGTGGCTGGATCTCGGACTCGATCAAGTGGTGCATGTCGCGGTTTTCGCGACGCTGGCGGTCGGCTTGCATCGCGCGGGCATCGACGCTCCCGTGATGTGGCTGGGCATCAGCGCGGTGGCGGGCGCGGTAATTTCTTTTCCGGTAGTGGTGCGCGCAAGGCGTCTCGCCACGGCGGAGGATACGCGGCTGGAGAAGTTCATCGATGCCGCATCCACGCGTGACTTCACGGCGCTGATTCTTTTCCTCGCGGTCATTGGACACCTCGAATGGTTCCTGTGGTTGACCGGGATTACCGTTCACATCTTCTGGGTGACGGCGTTGATTCTTCAATTGCCCAAGAGCGCTGGAAAGTCGGCGACCAGTTCCGGCGCATGAAGGTCGCCATTCGCGTCATCCTCCTGCTGTTGGGCGTGGCGTTGTTTGCCTGGTTTGTGCAGCGGGCCGGGCCGGGAGAGATCTGGAAAACCTGCTTGAATCTCGGCTGGTATGCGCCACTCACGCTCATCCCCTACGGCATCGTTTACTTCGCGGACACGATGGGCTGGAAGTTCGCCTTCGCTTCGCGTGCGTTGAAGGGGATTGGCTTCTGGACGCTTTATCGCGTTCGCTGGTGCGGAGAAGCCGTCAACAATGTGGTTCCTTCCGCCTACGTGGGAGGCGAGGCGGTGAAGGTTTACCTGATGCACAAGCGCGGTGCGGACGCTGGTGACGTGGCGGCGAGCGTGATCATCGGACGGTCCATGCAGACGCTCACGCAGGTGATGTTTATTGCGCTGGGTTCGGCGGCGTTTCTGACGCTGGCTCCCGCGGATTCCGGCGTGCGAACGGGGCTGCTCGTGGTGCTCGCAGGCAGCGTGCTGGCAGTCGCGGTGTTGTTCTGGCTGCAAACGCGTGGGTTGTTTTCAATGATCTTCCGCGCGGTTGAAATGTTTGGCATGAAGCTGGAAGCGTTGGAGGCGAAGCGGACGAAGCTGAAACGGATTGATGAACTCGTCGTGGAGTTCTATCGCAAGCAGCGCGGACGGGTTGCGGCCAGCGGAGGCGGATACTTGTGCGGCTGGTTGCTCGATACGATGGACATCTTTCTCGTATCGTGGTTGGTCGGCATGCCGATCACTTGGACGCAAGCGCTGGCCATCGAGGCGTTCATTGGCGTGGCGAAAGTGCTGGGACTGTTCGTGCCCGGCGCGATCGGCGTGCAGGAATCTGGCATTGCCCTCGTTTGCCGGCTCGCGGGTTTGCCGGATGCGCTGGGCCTCTCCTATGCCATCATTCGTCGCGGTCGTGAGGTGGTTTATGCTTCCATTGGATGGTTGCTGCTTTACGCTGAGGAAGCTTCTTTAAAAGGGATTTCCGGCCGGATTGCCGCCGAAACCCGCACTGAATTATGAGAGCATTTATCTACGCCGCCGGTCGGGCGACCCGCCTCGGACCCGAGTATGCACGCCGTCCGAAAATCCTGATCGAACTCGGCGGACGTTCGCTGCTCGAATGGCATGTGATGCGGTTGCGCGAAGTTGGCGTCACGGAGTTGACCATCATCACTGGACATGAACGGGAACAGATCGCTGTGGAGTTGCCAAGGCTGTCGCAGGCGCATGGCTTAAAGATTTGCGAGATTCACAACGCGAACTTCACCGAGGGCAGTGTGCTGAGCTTCGAAGTTTCACTGACGACGGTTCTCGCGGGTAATGATTCCGTGCTGCTGATGGATGGTGACGTGCTTTATCCGGCGGAGATGCTGCGTCGCCTGATTGTGTCCCGGCACGCCTCGGCGCTGCTCGTGGATCGGAACTATTCGACGGCGGATGACGATCCGGTCCTCGTGCCGATGCGCAGTGGTCGTCCATTTGATTTCGTGAAGCGTTGGACGGGTGAGGCAGAGCAAATTGGGGAATCGATCGGCTTCTTCAAAGTTTCGCCGGCGGAGCTTCAGATCATCGCCAGCGAGACCCGCAAGCGAACGGTGGGCGAGGGCCGCCTGGATTCTTACGACGATGTGCTGCGAGTCCTGGTCAAAGCCGACCGCTTCGGCGCCGAGGATGTGACGGGGCTGCCTTGGACGGAGGTCGATTTTCCGAAGGACGTCGAGTACGCGCGAAACGAGATTTTACCGGCGCTGGCTGGCTCGACGATTCGTGGTGTCTAGGGCAGGCCACGGTCGGACGCTTGCCGCGCGGGTCGACAGCGGCACGGACTTCAATCCATCGCGGCGTGAGTGAATTCATCGATCGAATCGAGCAGGGAATTGTTTCCCGACGATTGCTGCTGCGAAGTCAGCGGCTGCTGGTGGCGGTTTCCGGGGGAGTTGATTCAATGGTGCTGCTGCACGTGCTGGCGCGAATGGCGCCGAAGCATCGCTGGCAGCTTGTCGTCGCGCATTTCAATCATCAGCTCCGCGGTCGAAGCAGCGATGCGGATGAGCGGCTCGTTCGTGAAACAGCGCGGAAGCTGCGGCTGACCTTCGCGTCCGGTGGCGCGGATGTGAAACGCGCGGCGCGTGAAGGAGGATTATCCATCGAGATGGCGGCTCGACGTTGTCGGCATGATTTCTTTTCGCGGGAAGCGAAGGTGCGCGGCATCCGGCGGATCGTGTTGGCGCATCACGCGGAGGATCAGGTGGAATTATTTTTCCTTCGGCTCCTTCGCGGGGCCGGTCCGCAGGGGCTTGCCGGAATGAAAGTGCTGGCGCCGTCGCCTTGGGATAACGCAGTAAAACTCGTGCGTCCATTGTTGGAGTGTTCGCGTGACGAAATTGAGGCGTTTGCATCGGCGGAGGGAGTCCGGTTTCGCAACGATGCTTCCAATGCCTCCTCAGAATTCCTGCGAAACCGGGTTCGGCACGAGCTGTTGCCGTTGTTGCGTTCCCAGTTTCAGCCGGCGTTAAGCAAGGTTGTGTTACGACAGATGGAAATCCTCTCTGCGGAGAACGATTTCATGGACTCTGAGTTGAACCGCCTTCTTTCGAAGCCTCTGGCGTCTTTCGACGCTCTGCCTGTCGCCTTGCAACGTCGAGTTCTTCAGAAACAACTCGAACGCGAGGGAGTCGCGCCCGAGTTTGAATGGATCGAATCGCTGCGCTCCGCGGCGGGGAAGGTGATTTCTGTCTCGGGCGATGTCTCGGTTTTCCGCGACGAGTTTGGGCGATTACTCGTGCGGCGTTCGGGGACTGTTCCGCGGAGCGAGGCGGAGGTTCGGCTGTCTTTGTCGCGAAAATCAGGGCAGGGCACATTCGCTGGCCTGTCTTGGAACTGGACGCGCTTGCTCGTGAAGGGCGGACGACTGCCGAAGTTTGCGACTGGCACGGAGTGGTTTGATGCGGACCGGGTTGGACGCGAGGTGGTGTTGCGTCACTGGCGGGCCGGAGATCGCTTTCAACCGATTGGAATGGCGACCTCCCAGAAGCTTCAGGATCTCTTTACCAACCTAAAGGTGCCGCGGGCTGAACGAGTTCAGCGCGTGGTGGCGACGACGGCTGCCGGCGAAATCTGGTGGGTGGAGGGCTTGCGAATCGGCGAGCTGTTCAAGCTGCATTCCTCGACACGGACGCGTTTGCGGTGGTCGTGGCAGCGGCGGCATTCAAATTGCGGTGTGCAGTAATTGCCGGGTTCGCCGATAAACTGGCGTGACACCGTGGCTTTCAGCATGTCTTTCATGCTCGACAACGCAGATGCGCGACTTTGAAATGGCGCAATCGGGTACGGTTTGATGAGCGCTGGTTGCGTGGGTTGAAACCCATGCTAGGCTTCGGCGAGAGAACGGAAATTTCATGTCCGACGAAAATAACAACAAAGACGACGAGCGCGGCGGCAAAAAGAGCGGAGAATTTCGCGTCCCGCCCCGCACATACATCATCTGGATCGCCATTCTCGGAGCCATTCCGCTGTTGATGGTCTTCCGCAACGCCGGGCCAGCGTCATCCGAGGCGCTGACGCAGACGCAGTTCATGCAGGCGTTCGCTTCGAACCAGATCGTGCAGGGCACCATCGCGTATGATCCCCAGTCGTTATTGCATGAAGTGCGCGGCAAGTACTTCAAGCTCGACAGCGAAGGGAAAAAAATTGGAGGCGGCGCCAAGGGAGATGAACCCCTTCCATTCATTGCGAAGGTCCGCTTGACGGACAAATTCGAAGACAAGCTTCTGGAAAGCGGAGCATTTGAGACGCGCGCGCCGAATACAGTTTTGCTCGGCTTGGCTTACAGCTTGGGGCCGATTCTGATTCTGGGATTACTCATTTGGTTCTTCTTCATCCGCCAGATCAAGATGGCGGGCAAGGGTGCGTTAAGCTTCGGCAAGAGCAAGGCGCGGATGCTCACCAAGGAAAAGAACAAGACGACCTTCAAGGACGTCGCTGGTGTCGAAGAAGCCAAGGAAGAGGTTTCTGAGCTGGTGGATTTCCTGAAGGATCCAAAAAAGTTTCAAAAGCTCGGTGGTCGCATTCCGAAAGGTATTTTGATGGTCGGTTCGCCGGGAACGGGCAAGACGCTTTTGGCGAAGGCCATCGCCGGGGAAGCCGACGCCGCGTTCTTCAGCATCAGCGGATCAGATTTCGTGGAAATGTTCGTGGGCGTCGGTGCGAGCCGCGTGCGCGACATGTTCGAGCAGGCGCGCAAAAACACGCCGTGTCTGATCTTCATCGACGAAATTGATGCGGTCGGACGCAGCCGTGGTCACGGATTGGGCGGTGGCAACGATGAACGCGAGCAGACGCTGAACGCGTTGCTGGTGGAGATGGACGGATTCGATACCACCGAAGGTATCATCATTATCGCAGCGACCAATCGTCCGGATGTTCTCGATCCCGCGCTGCTGCGTCCGGGTCGGTTCGATCGCCAAATTACGGTCAATCTTCCGGATGTCCGCGGACGTGAAGCGATTCTCAAAGTTCACGCCAAGAACGTGAAGCTCGATCCGACGGTCGACCTCGCAGTGATTGCTCGTGGAACTCCGGGTTATTCAGGCGCTGAACTGGCCAACCTGTTGAACGAAGCCGCGCTCCTGGCTGCTCGCACGGGAAAGAAAGCCGTCGGCATGTCAGAACTTGAAGAGGCGCGCGACAAAGTTCGCTGGGGACGCGAGCGCCGGACTTTGGCCATGTCCGATGAAGAGAAGCGCGATACAGCGTGGCATGAAGCGGGTCACGCGCTCGTAAACGTCCTTCTCAATAACACGCATCCTTTGCACAAGGTGACGATCATTCCTCGCGGCCGTGCGCTGGGCATGACGATGATGCTTCCCGAAAAGGACGTTCTTAGTCAGAGCCGCAAGCGTCTCATGGATGACATTGCGGTGACGATGGCCGGACGCATCGCGGAAGAAATGGTTTCCCAGGACATCTCCAGCGGAGCGTCCGGTGACATCCAAATGGCCACGCAGATGGCGCGGGCAATGGTGACCCAATGGGGCATGAGCGACCGGTTGGGAATGATTCAGTATGGCGACTCCAACGAATATGTCTTCCTCGGCCGCGAAATGGGCCGCAGCAAAGATTACAGCGAGGCCACGTCTCAATCCATCGATGCCGAGGTCAAACGCATCATCGACGAGAACTTCCAGCGAGCGAAGGATTTGATCCACGCCAACCGTGACAAACTTGAGATGATTGCGAAGGCGCTGCTCGAGTTCGAAACGCTGGAAGGTGCGCAGGTGATTGATATTGTTCGCACGGGAAAATTCACTCCTCCTCCGCCGCCGGCTCAAGTTGGTCCTCCGACGGGAGCTCAAGCGGTGACTCCGCTTCCCGAAGTGATCAAGCCGGTTCCTCCGAAGATTGATCCCGGACTGGGGTCTCCGGCTCCAGCTCCGGCTTAGCCTTGGTCTGACTCTGCTTTCCGCTGCCTCCCCGCTGGTTTTCGACCGCTGGGAGGCAGTTTCGTTTTGCAATGGCTTTGACTCACCCAGTGCGGATTGCCTAGCCTGTCGGTCATGATTATTGCGCCATCTCTGCTCGCCGCCAACTTTGGCCAGTTCGCCAAAGAGACCGTTCGCGCGAGCAAGGCCAAGGCGGATTGGTTGCACCTCGATATCATGGACGGCCACTTCGTTCCGAACATTTCGTTTGGTCCTGAAGTGGTGCGTGTGCTCCGGCCCCTGACGAAGATGACCTTCGATGTCCATTTGATGTGCTCGAAGCCGGAGATTCTCCTCGAGCCGTTTGCCAAGGCGGGCGCGGATTTAATGACCATCCATGTCGAGCTCGGCGAGCGCGTTCCTCAACTCCTTTGGAAAATTCGTTCGCTGGGAGTGAAGGTTGGTCTCGCGGTGAACCCGCCCACAGCCATCGCAAACGTGGAGCCCTACCTCAATCAAATCGACCTTCTCCTCGTCATGACCGTGAATCCCGGTTTCGGCGGCCAGCCATTCATTCAGGAGATGCTGCCGAAAATTCAGCAGGTGGCTGCCTGGCGACGCGAGCGCGGGCTGAATTTCCATCTCGAAGTGGATGGCGGTATCAACCAGAAGACGGCGGTGGAGTGCGCGCGCGCGGGAGCAGATACCTTTGTGAGCGGCACCGCGCTGTTTGGGCAGCGGCAACTGGGGCGTGCGATCACGAAAATGCGCGAGTCAGTGACCCGCGCGGCGGTGGACATGGCGCCGTCGGTTCTCACCTTGACTTCCTAAGCGGGGCGCGTCTCGGCCGTTTCTTGTTCGTCCGACTACACACTAGACGCCCCCCGTCGTTTCTCCTACGCTACGTTTGTGCCTGCTGCACCAAAGTCTGCCGCCCAAACCGGTTCCCCAAAGGACATCCCGTTTGAGGAGGCGTTGCAAAAGCTGGAATCCGTCGTGGAAGCGATGGAATCCGGCGATTTGCCTTTGGAGTCATTGCTCGCCAAATTCGAGGAAGGAACCCGGCTGGTGAAGACCTGCCAGACCAAGCTCGAAGAAGCAGAACTGAAGATTAGCAAACTAGAAAAGAACGCCGAGGGCGAGCCTGTGCTCAGACCCGCGGATGAGTCCCTCCTCGATAATGAATAGACCTATGAGCCGTTACCTCGACATGGTGGACAGCCCCGAGCACGTCAAGAAGTTGACGCTCGAACAGCAGAAGCAGCTCGCCGAAGAAATCCGGCACGAGCTGATCGTGAAGCTGGCGAAAAACGGCGGTCACCTCGGACCGAACCTCGGCGTCGTCGAGCTTACCATCGCGCTGCATAACGTCTTTTCGACTCCGAAGGACAAGTTCGTCTGGGACGTCAGTCACCAGTCCTACGTCCACAAGATTCTCACCGGCCGCAAGAACCGCTTTCATACCATCCGCACCACCGATGGTCTGAACGGCTTCTCCCTTCGCACGGAGAGCGAGCACGATTGCTTCGGCGCCGGCCACGCCGGTACCGCGCTCTCAGCCGCGCTCGGCATGTGCGCCGCGCGCGATCAACGCGGCACGGATGAGCATGTCGTCTGCATCTTCGGCGACGCGGCGTTGACCAACGGCGTTTCCTTCGAGGCGCTGAACAACATCGCGCACACGACCAAGAAGTTCATCGCGATTCTCAATGACAACGAGTGGAGCATCGCCAAGAACGTCGGCGCGATTAATAATTATCTCAACAAGCTCATCCGCCATCCGCGCTACAACCAGCTCCAGAAAGATTTCGGAACCTGGTCAAGCGGCTGCCCAAGGGCCAGCTCGCCATCGCGCTCGGCCACAAGGCCGAGGAAGGCCATCAAGGGCGCTGTCACCGAAGTTGCCCTCGGCGGAAAACCCGCTCGATGGATGCCGACGGCCGCGGCGGTTTCGGCAGCAGCCTGATTTTTGAAGAGCTTGGTCTGCGTTACCTTGGTCCGATCGATGGCCACAATCTCGCGCTCGTTACGGAAGTGCTCGAGTTTGCGAAGTCCTGCGACCAGCCCATCGTCATCCACATGCTGACGAAGACGGGCAAGGGCTTCGAAGCGGCGCTGCAATCGCCGGAGAAGTTCCACGGCCTCGGGCCTTACGACGCCCAGACGGGTGCGACGCTGCCTGCCAAGGCTGGGACTCCACCTGCCTATCAGGACGTCTTCGGCCAAACGATGGTGAAGCTCGCCCAGAAGAACAGCTCCGTGGTCGGCATCACCGCCGCCATGCCGAGCGGCACCAGCCTCAAGCTCCTCGACCAGGCCCTCCCCAAGCAGTTACTACGACGTCGGCATCGCCGAGGAGCACGCGGTCATCTTCGCCGCAGGCATGGCCACCATGGGATTCCATCCCGTGGTCGCCATCTACTCGACCTTCCTCCAGCGCGCCTACGACTGCATCCATCACGACGTCTGCCTCCAGGATTTGCCGGTGATCTTCTGCATGGACCGCGCCGGGCTCTCCGCCAACGACGGCCCGACCCACCACGGGTTGTTCGACATCGCCTACCTGCGCTGCCTGCCAAACGTCGTCGCGATGGCGCCGAAGGACGAGGACGAACTGGCGGACATGATGTTCACCGCCACGCACCAGAAGCATCCGACGTTCATTCGCTATCCTCGTGGTGCAGGCGAGGGCGTGCCGGTCAAGGACCAGCCGAAGCTCATCGAGATCGGCAAGGGCGAAGTCATGCAAATTTCTCCGCGGCGCGCGGCCACAAGGTCACGTTCCTCGCCCTCGGCAAACATGCAGCCCATTGCGAAGAAGGCTGCGGAACAACTGACCGCCGAAGGCTTCAACTGCGCGATCATCAACCCGCGCTTCACCAAGCCGATTGATGAAGAGCTTACGGAACGCTTCGCCAGTGTCTCTGAAGTGGTGGTGACGCTCGAAGACCACGTCCTCATGGGCGGTTACGGCAGCGCGGTTCTTGAACACCTCAGCGAGAAACGCATCCATACGCCGGTCGTTCGCATTGGATGGCCGGACAAGTTCATCGAGCACGCCTCCACCGTGGATTACCTCCGCGAGAAGCATGGTCTGACAGCCGAGAACGCTGTCGCGAAAGTGAAGGCGCAGTTCAACGCCGCGCCGGTGAAGTCCGCCTCCAGCGATCAGCCGAAGCCGAAGCTGGCGTGGTGACGGTACGGGGCCGAGCATCTTGGTTGCTCGACACGAAATGTGAGGACGTTGAGATATCCCTCGTCCTTGCAGGGTTGCTTGCTGGTTGCTCCAGAGAGGTGCCGACGATTTCTCAGCCGACTGACAAGCTGCCTCCGCGTTTGAACTCATATTTCGAGCGGTATTGCGACTATACCGGCAGCTTGGGGAATCGGATTTGTGCCCTCGCACTTACGACTACCGATTTCGTCAACATCTCAAAACTACCAAGGATCCTGAGATCCGGCGCTTGTGCGTTCTGGAAGATCTTACCATGAAGAGGTTGGGAGGTCCTTGGACGACCCTAAAGGCCGGTAATGCGGACCGGTAAGAATACGGTTAGCCTCTAACCCTCAAGGAGGACAACACTCTGCAGAGCATTCACCAGCGGATGACGATTCGGCGACCTACACTGCTTTCAAAATTTTGCTTGATCTTTTCGCGGTGGATGCTTTCGATATTGAGAGCGAGAGAGAAAGGATTGAAGAGTTACGTGAAAGACGCGGAATTACCCTGCGTATATGGCCGAGCCTTCTGTGAAGCCTACACGTTAGTCGAAGTTTCTGATCGTCTACCACGCCGCGCACTTCGCCGGACTTCAGCTTCGTCTTCAAGCGCTGGCCGGGTTGTGTTTCGCTGGCGGCGCGGAGGACTTTCCCGGTGACTTCGTCGGTGGTGATGGAATAGCCGCGGGCCAGGACGTTGTCCGGACTGAGCAGCCTCAGTCGCGCTTGCAGCGGTTCGAGGAAAGCTTGCTTGCGCTTCACGATCTGGCGGGAGTGATCGCGCAGGCGTCGCTCCAGATCGCGCAGAGTTTGACGGCGAAGCGCGAGGACGGCGGAGGGTTTCAGCCGGGCGAGTCGCTGCTGGAGGGTCTGCCATTTCGCGCGCTGATCCCGCCAGCCCTGGCGTACGCACCGGAGCAGCGCGTTCTGCAAGTCATCCACCTGCTGCGCCCGCTCCCGAAGCTGGCGTCGCGGATGTACGCGCACGAGGCGTTGCGCGAGTTGCAGGAGACCGTCGCGGTCGAGTTCGAGCCGGTGGCGAACAAGCTGGCTCAGCCGGTGCGCGGCATCCGCAACGAACTGGCGGCTGGCGAACGGGCCTTCGGTGATGAGTTCGGCGGCGGCGCTCGGCGTGGCGGCGCGGAAGTCCGCGACGAAATCGCTGATGGTGAAATCAATTTCGTGTCCCACGGCGGACACGACGGGCAACGCCGACTCGAAGATGGCGCGCGCGACGGCCTCTTCGTTGAACGCCCAGAGATCTTCCAAACTCCCGCCGCCGCGCGTGACGAGAAGTCGAGGGCGACTTCCTCGGGCGCCGGCATCCTGCACGGCGCGTTCGTTCGGCTCCAACCGATCGCGCCGGGTCCGGACCGGCGTCCGTCGGATTACTCCACTCATTCACAGGCGGATTGCTGCGGCGAATCTCAGCAGCGCCATCGCCTTGCACGCGGCAGGGCGCGAGAATGATTTCCAGCGAGGGCTGGCGTCGCTCGATGACGTGGAGCACGTCACGAATGGCGGCGCCGGTGGGCGAGGTGACAATGCCGATGCGTTGCGGATAGCGGGGCAGGGGACGTTTGCGTTCCTGGGCGAACAATCCTTCCGCCTGCAGCTTGCGCTTGAGTTTCTCGAAGGCGAGCTGCAGGGCGCCGATGCCCTGCGGTTCCAGCGTGCGGACGATGAGCTGATACTGACCGCGCGCTTCGTAGACGGTGAGATTGCCTTGCAGCAGGAGCTTCTGGCCGTCCTGCAAAAACTCGCGATTCGCCGCCGCCTCGCCCCGGAAGAGCACGCAGCTCAATTGGGCGCTGGCGTCCTTGAGCGAAAAGTAGCAGTGGCCGGAGGACTGGAGGCGCAGGTTGGTGACTTCACCGGTGACCCACACTTCGCCGACTTCTTTTTCGAGCAGTTTGCGGACGGTCGTCGTCAGCTCGGCGACGGTGAGGACTTTGCGCGTCTGCTCCGTCGGGAACAGTTCGCCAAAATCCCATTGCGATTGCGCTTTGCGGCTCATGTCAGAGCTTCCGAGATGCGCTGGATGCTGCGGGCTTTGCCGGTGTTGTCGTCGATATCGATGACCGCGCCTTGCAGGAGGACTCGCTCTTTCGCGACTTCGAAGCGTTGCGGCGTCTGGGCGACGAACCGGCGGATGATGGGCTCGATCTCGCGGCCGAGCACGCTCTCGTGCGGGCCGGTGAAGCCGGCATCGCACAGGAACGCCGTGCCGCCGGGAAAGATTTGTTCGTCGGCGGTCTGCACATGGGTATGAGTGCCGACGACGGCGCTGACCTGTCCATCGACCATGCGCGCGAAGGCGATCTTCTCGGAGGTCGCCTCGGCGTGGAAATCGACGAAGATCACGCTCGTCTGGCGGCGCAGTTCAGCGATGACCGGTGGCGCGACGGAGAAGGGATTTTCCAGCGCGGCCATGAAGGTGCGGCCCTGGAGATTCAACACGGCGAAAGGCGGACGGCTCTCGGGCTGAAACAGTCGCGCGCCCTGGCCGACGGTGCCGCGTGGGTAGTTGAGCGGTCGAAGGAAACGTGGTTCGTTCTGCAGAAGTGCGGTGACTTCTTTTTGGTCCCACAGATGATCACCAGTGGTGATCACGTCTACGCCGGCGTCAAAAATGTCGGCGGCGGTCTTGGGCGTGATGCCGGATCCGCCGGCGGAATTCTCGCCATTGGCGATGACGACATCGAGATCGTGCAGGCGGCGCAGGCGCGGCACGAGTGTGGAGACGGCCTTGCGGCCCGGTTCGCCCACGATGTCGCCGATGAACAGAATTTTCACGCGGGAGAGAGTAAGTCGGGGCGGGGACGGCCTCAAAGGGAAATGATTCGACTTCCCACCGGGGCCAACGAAAATTCAGGACGATGTTCAGACCGTGTATTGACCTGCATGACGGCAAGGTGAAGCAGATCGTTGGCGGCTCGTTGAAGGACGACGGCGCCGGCCTGCGCACGAACTTTGTCTCGGAGCGTCCTGCCTCGTGGTTTGCGGAGCTGTATCGGCGCGATGATTTGAAGGGCGGGCACGTGATCAAACTCGGTCCGGGCAATGACGACGCGGCGCGTGCGGCGCTGGCGGCGTATCCCGGCGGATTGCATCTCGGTGGCGGTGTGGACGCGGAGAATGCGACCAGTTGGCTGGAGGCGGGCGCGTCTCACGTCATCGTGACGTCGTGGGTGTTTCGCGACGGTCAGCTGGATTGGGAACGGCTGAAGCGGCTGGTGGCCGTGATCGGAAAGGAACGCCTGGTTCTCGATCTCAGCTGCCGCAAGCGCGGCGCGGATTACATCGTGGTCACGGATCGCTGGCAGAAATTTACCGAGCTGACGCTGTCGCAGGAGACGCTGGCGCGGCTGGCGGAGTTTTGTGATGAATTCCTGATTCACGCGGCAGATGTGGAAGGTTTGTGTCGGGGAATTGATTCGGAACTGGTCGGCAAACTTGGCGAGTGGACGCCGATTCCGACGACCTACGCGGGCGGCGCGAAGTCGCTGGCGGATCTGGAGGAAGTGACGCGCGTGTCGGTCGCGGCCGGGTCGATCTGACGATTGGTTCGGCGCTGGATGTGTTTGGCGGCTCGGGGGTGACGTATGCGGAGGCGGTGGAGTTCAACCGCAGTCATCGCGGCAGCTGATTCGACGTTACCGCGTCAGAAAACGAAAATCGCCGACGAGCGGGCGTCGGCGATTTCGTGACGGGTAAACAAGGACTTCGATCAATCCAGCTGGACGACCTGGTAGAAGCGTTGTGGCGCGGCTCCCGGGTCGGTGATGCTCGCGTAGGGGTTCGCTGCCATGAAATCGCGCCCGAGTTGGGTCCATTGCGGTTGCGCAAGGTCATCTGAGTAGAGGATGCGGTAGGTGTGGCCGGGAATGGTCTCGATGGTGAAGGTGGCCTGGCCATTGACATTGAACACGGACTGGATGGTCGGCGGTAGCGTGACAGGCGTAACGACCGGACCAATGCTGCGCACAGTAACGACGAAGGTAACAGTGTCGCTGCGTGCAGGAACTCCGTTGTCGGTGGCCCGAAGTTTGATTGGGTAATCGCCGTAGGGCTGGTTGGTGGGAACAATCCAGCGGAAGAGGCCGTTGATGTTGACGGCGGCGCCGACTGGGCCGGATTCCACGGCGTAGGTGATCGTGTTGTTATCCGGATCATACGCGCGAATGCTGAACGTGCCGGTGGACTGGCCGGGGAACGCGGATCGATTTGCAACGACTGGGAAACGCGGCGGCGAGTTGTAGCCGGGGATCGAGTTCGGTGCGCTGGGCGTGATGTTCGTCGTGATGAGCGGCATGTAGTAACGCACGCTGGCGCCGTCGGAGTAGCGGCCTTCGCTGATGTCGTTGGTCTGGGCTCCGTAGGTCACGGTGTCCACGGGCGTGAGGCCGTCCGGTGCGGTGATCAGGATGGAGCCATCGTTGCCGCCGAGCTGGAAGTTCACGTGCAGGTTCGAGCGCGTGTTGGAGTTTTGGTCCGGTTCTTCATCGGCCCAGACCACGAGATAGCCGCGCGCCGGGATGCGATAACGGCCGGTGTCCGGAATCTGATACTTCAGCGGATTGCCTGGATCATCGCTGAGATAGTAGCCACCGAGATCGATGGCGACGGATTCGGCGTTGTAGATTTCAAACCAGTCTTCGGCACTGTTGTCCGCCGGGTCGCGGATGCTGTTGGAGTTTCGCGCCACCCATTCGTTGATGAAGAGCCGGATGGTGGGTTCGCTGTTGGTGCCGCCGGCGCTGGGTGAATGAATCTCGACGCGGTTGATGAGCTGCGCATCGGGCACGGCGCCGTAGCTGATGTTCGCGGTGAGGTGATCCCAGTTCATGTAATCGGTCACCTGCGGTTGACCGACGACGAGACGCGTCAGGGCGAGGCTTCCGGAATTCTCCAGCCGAAACGCGAGGTGAAGATCGTTGCCTGCGGTCTGTGCCGGATCGCCATCCGCCCAAAGAATCTTGTGTTCGCCTGGCGCGAGAGCGATGCCGGTCGGGAACGGAAATTCACTAAGATTGCCAGTGTAGTTGGTCGCCAGGAATAACCGTCGAGGCTCACTTCAGTTTCGCCGGAGTTGACGATCTCAATCCCAGGGAGCGAGCTCGCCTTGATTGTCGAGAGGTCCGACCAGTGTCTCGGCCTGCACTTCGTTCAGCCACAGTGAATCGAACGCAGGCAGCGTGGCGGCGACGGAGTTCGGAGCGCCGGGCGTGGCTTGATTGACATAGTCGACGGTCCAGTTGCTGGGCCGGCTGGCCGTCCTGCGCGAGGTCGATGAGCTGGAGCGAAACGCCGTTGGTGGTCATGGACCACGGAGCGCGGTTCTCGTAGCGCAGGCCGTCGACCATTTCATCGCCGAGCGCCGTGGGACGCACGAGCAAGAGGCGCTGGTTGTTCGCGGTGAGGTTGGCGCCGAACACCGCGAAGACGGGCACGCTGCCGTAGGCGGCGGCGAATGCGGCTTTGTTGCGCGCGAGCACCACGGTCTGGCCGTTGGTGATGATCGTGCCGGCGGGGAAGGTGAGGCCGACGCCGTCGAGCCGCCAATTGCGCAGGTCGAAGTTGTGCGTGGAACGGTTTACGATTTCGATGAACTGCGCGCCGGCGGTGGCGGGTGTGGACATGATTTCGCTGATCGCCAGCGAGCCGGCGGCGTTCGGCTGCGGGCCGGTGTATTCCACGTCCAACGCGAAGGTGACGCCGGGCAGGGGGTTGCCATTGGGATCGATGCCTTCGAACACGAGGGCGTTGAAGCCCGATTCGAGGACGACGCGAATGAGGAAGTTGGTCGCGCTGGTCCAGGTGACGGGATAGTCGATGCCGTTGAGGCGGATCGTCTTCACGCTGACCGGTGCGGTGCCGGTGAGGATGACGAGGTTGTTCGTGGTGCTGTAGGCGGCAGGTCCATCGACGGCGAAGGGCGCCGCGACGGTGGTCAGCTGGCTTTGCAGGAACGCGCGGCGGGCGGAGATGTAATCCTTGATTCTGGCCACTGCGGTGAGATCAATGTCGATGTTGTTCGCGAGCAGCGCTTCGACGCGGGCGTCCATGAAGGGGTCGAGCGTTTCGTTGCTGAAGGCACCGTCGACCAGATCCGTGAACGCGCGCCAGTAGGCGCGGAGAATCGCGGGGGTGTTGAACATCGCGGTGATGCGGGGATCGTTGGACGCGAAGAGCGGTTCTGTAGGCCCGCGACCGAGGCCGAGGCTGTAATCGATGTCCCACGGCATGTGCACGAAACCCGCGCTGGTCTGATAGAGGTAATCATTCTTGCCGCGTTCCCAGCCATAGCTGTCCCAGTTGCCGACGGCGCGCTGCACGGCGAAGTGGCGCATCCAGGCTTCCCAGTTCATGAAGGCACCGAGCACATCGGGATCGACGGTGGCGCTGTTGGGGTTCTCCGCCGGGCTGACGGCATCAATCAGTCGGTAGATGAGGGAGTAATCATTGGCGCTGTTGCCGACGCCGACGGAGCGTTTCCGGAACATGTAACGATACGGTCCGGGCTGGAAGGTCTCGACGCCGTCTATGTTGATGGTGCGACGGGCGAGATCGGCGTCGTTGTTCGCGCGGATGTCGAAACCGTTCGCATCGAACTCAAACCAGTCTTCGACTTTGAAGAGCTGTCCGCCGCCGTCGTTGGAGAACCATTGCTCGATCATGTCGCCGTTCGGCTGCTGCGAATCCTCGAAGATGAAGTTTCCGTCACGTTCGTAGGCCTTGCTGCGCTGGCTGCCGTTCACGAAGAAATGAATGTAGCGGCGGTGGTTGTGGACGATGCCGAGGCCTTCGAAGATTTTGTAGACGGTTTGTTCCGCCACGGCGCTGAGGTCCGTGATGGTGAAGATGTCGGGATTGCCGGCGTTGTTGAGAACGAAATCCGTCGCGCCGAGGAGCGGTTCGTCGTCCGGGAAATTCATCTCGTAGTCGACGCGATTCGGGCCGGCGGGACCGGCGGTGGCGTTGGTGCGGTGCCACGGACTGCCGGAGTAGAGCGGGAGCGCGTTATAGATGACGCGGCTGTTGTTATAGATGAACGTGCCGTCCATCGGCGTGTTGTTCTGCGTGTCGCGCGTGTGCCAGCGGTTGGAATTCAGCGAGCTCACCCAGAGATGGTAAGTCGCGAAATCGCCCGGCATCTGGACTTCGCCCCAGCGAACCAATCCTTCCCGAATCAACGCATCGGTGGGCCAGGTACGATTCAACCCGGCGGGCGGAAGCATGTCCTGCGGGAACGTGCCGACGGCATTCTGCGTGTCGCGCGCCTCGATGTGGAAGGCAACGATGGTGCCGGCGGCCTGGCCTGGGATCGTCCCGCTGAACACGCCGTCGTTGGCCACAGCATCGCCGCTGGTGCCGTCGTCGCGCATGGTCACACCGGTGTAGTTGACGTCCGGATCGAGACGATAGCGAAGCGTCACGGCGCTGAGGCCTTGCGGATCGGTGACAATGGCCGAGACGATGACGGGTTCGTTGACGGCGGGCAGCACGGGGGAATGTTTTGCGTTGAAGATGGCGGGGCCGGCATTGGCGATCTTGCGGCTGTTCACCGTGCCGGGCGAACCGAGGCGGCGGGGCAGGGCCATGCGGCCGTAGGCTTCCGTTGCGCTGCCATGCAGACGGACGAGGAGCTCAGGATGACCGCGCAGCCAGCGAACCTTGGCGCGGATGGAAACGTTCTGGGTGCCGGGCGGGATGGAGTTGGCGAACGGCGAGGAGAGAATGCGGTTGCTCTGATTGTCACCGCGGGAGCCGGCGCGGATGTGGAGGCTTTTCGATCCCGCGAAGCCATCGCTTTCGATGGTCGAGAAGTCGTGGGATCCTTGCAGCGCCCAGCCGCTCAGGCCGGATTCGAAGCCGCCGTTGGCGACGAGATTCGGGCCGTTGTCCGCGCGGACTTCAACTTCGTCGATGAGGCATTCGCCGATGCCTTGAAGCATGAGAATCACGCTGTCGTTGATCGGGGTGCCGAGCGATTCGCCAAGCGGGCCGTTGTATTCGATCGAGGTCCAGATGCTTTCGCCGGTGTCGTTGCTGTCCGCCCAGTTGGCGGAGTTCTGAACGTCGGATTCCGAATCGATGAGTTCCAGGCTGCTGCCGAGACCGTCGCTCCACTGGCCCCACTTGCCGCCATCGCCATAGATGAGATCGCTGACGGGCACGGGAAGTTTCTCGATCACTTCAATGCCGCCGCTGAGCACGCGATCGTAGTCGGCCGCGGTGAAGACGACCCGCTCGCCGCCGTTGGCGAGTGTGCCGTCGTACGGGCCGAAGACGGTGTTGGTGGTGAGGTTGGTGTAGATGGCCAGCAGGTTGGTGGGATTCTTGGCGACGACCCAATACGCGCCGGCGGGCATGGCGGGCGTGTTGCTCGGGAAGGTGTAGTCGATGCCGACCACGAACTGCCAGGCACTGATGTTCACCGCGCCGCCGCTGCGATTGTGAATCTCGATGAATTCATCGTCGTCGTCGCCGGAGATCGGGTTGAACATGATTTCGTTAATCACGACTGGATAGCGCATCGGCCGGGCGTTCGGCGTGCCGCGAGTGTTCGAGGAAAGACCGTAGGTGAGGGGACCGCCATCCGGCCACCGACCGCTGGTGATGTTGTTCGACTGGCCGCGGAAATCGATGACGTCGATCACGCGCGTCTGGTTCGAGTTCCAGAAGAAGATGGTTTCGCCACCGGCGAAGAGCTCGAAGCGGAGAGTGTCCTGATTCCACCACGCGAAGCCGCGAGGTTGGAGGATGGTGCCATCCGGAATGCGGAATTTGTTGGTCGTCGGATCATCACTGAGCCAGGCGCCGGAGAGATCGACCGGGACGTTGCTGTGGTTGTAGAGCTCGATCCAGTCGTCTGGATCGCTGTGGTTGCGCCATTCGTTGATGACGACGTTGGCGAGCGGGTCGAACGTGAGCGGATCGGCTGTGCCGGGCGAACCACCAATGCTGTCGCTCTCCGCCCACGCGCGAAAATCGTCTTCGCCATATGAGGGACGGATGAGCGAGAGCGAGTGACCGGTGCCATCGGCCGCTTCGGACCAGGGCGGACCGTCGGAGTAATTAACGGAGAGCAAGACGGCGCCCTGGCGATTGAGGAGTTGCACAACGCCGCGCTCGGTCGAGAGGCGATTGGTTTCCGCGCCATCCCATGGTCCGAGGACGTTCGAGATGCCGTAGTTGGTTTCGATGAGCCCGGGCACGCGCGCGACGACGAGATAAGATTTCGCGGGGAGGATGGTGTTCGTGGGGAAGGTGTAGTCGACGTCACCCACAATGCGAAAGCCGCCGAGGTTCTCGCTCCACGGCTTGGAATTGTAGATCTCGATGAACTCGTGAGTCAGATTCGTGTCGAGCCCGAGGATTGGCCGCGGGTTATACATGATCTCAGTGATCACGAAGCCGGTCTTGCGTGTGGAAGGGCCCACGGGCTCGCGGTCGGTGACGAATTGGCCGTGCAGCGCGGTGCCAAGGAGCGTCCAGAGCAGGATGGCGGAAACGCGTGCGGCAAAAGCGCAGATACTTCGGTGAACTGTGGGCATCATCATACGACAAGACGGTCCCATGCAGGTTACGTCTGATGGGCGGGGAGCTCTCGACATCCAGGGCGAGAATGGACCGATACATCATCATTCTGGCCGGCGACGACAGCAGTGCCGTGGCAGGTCAGGGAACCTTTTGGGGCGTGCTAGTGTGTAACAGGTTCGTTACTACAAAGCAACGAAGAGGTTACGTGAGGGTGTGATTGTGAGTAACCACCGCAGCCTTTCATCTCGTCTGAACGGGCTTATTGTTTTCCGCGAGGTCGCGCGCGCCGAATTCGTTCGTTGATTCGTGAAATTGCCGCGACTAGCGTCGGCTCCATGAACACCACCCGCCGTAACGCAATCTCCCGCGCCATTTCACTGCTCGCCGCTCTCGGATGTTTCGCAAACTCGACATCGCCGCTCGCTGCGGCTCCTTACAGTGAGAATCCTGGCGCGGCCGGCGACGGACATTTCGTCGTCGGACCGGAATACAAGATTCACATCGACCTCACCGACCAGGGCAATCCCAAGGGCAAACTCTTCGAGTTCACCATGAAGCTCGCCGACAGCAAAATCTTCCGCGGCGACGACACCACGCTCGAACCGGAGAAGAAGAAGGTGCGCACCGAGCGCAAGATTCAGGTCTACATCCCTGCTGCCTACACAGATGGCACGCCCGCGCCGTTGCTCGTCATTCACGATGGTCCCGGCCAGATGAACCTCGTCCGTCATGCGCTCGATAACCTCACGATTTCAAAGAATCGCATGCTGCCGGCGTTCATCGCCATCGCGGTGGAGAACGGCGGCAACGACGGCAAGAACAGCCAGCGCGGCCTCGAATATGACACCATGTCCGATCGCCTCGCGCGGTTCATCAACGACGAGGTCTTCCCGGCTGTTCTGGCCAACGCCGACATCAAGGCTGCCTATCCGAAGCTTGCGTTCACGCCGAATCCCTGGGGCCGCGCGGTGATGGGTTGCAGCTCGGGCGGCGCGGCGGCGATGAGCATGGCGTGGTTCCGACCCGACCTGTTCCGTCGCGTGATCGCCTATTCCGGTACGTTCGTGGACCAGCAGGATGACGATGCAGCGGAAGAGGCGAAGTTCCCGCTCGGCGCGTGGGAATATCATTCCAGCATGAAGCTGATCGAGAAGAGCGAGAAGAAGCCGCTGCGCATCTTCACCCACGTTTCGGAAAATGATCTGCGCGCGAAGGATCGCGAAGAGACCTATCACAACTGGGTGATGGCCGGCGAACGCACCGCTGCCGCCCTTAAAGCCAAGGGCTACCACCACCGCTACGTCTTCAGCAAAGCCACCGGCCATTGCGACAAACGCGTCTTTGAGGAAACGCTCGTCGACACGCTCATCTGGATTTGGCGCGGCTACCACGCAGAATGAGGCGTCGATTAAATCGTCACAAAAAGCAGTTGGATTCGAGCTTGATGGAGTCGTAAAACACCCAGTGTCATGAAGACATTTCAGCTTCTCTACGGCAGCACGGCGACAGCGCCGTTTGGCAAGCCCGAGCTGCTCGAACTGCTCAACAAGAGCCGGGCCAACAACGAGAGGGTCAACGTCACCGGGCTCCTGCTCTTCAAGGACGGCCAGTTTATGCAAGTGCTGGAGGGCGAAGAACCGGTCGTGACGTCACTCTACCAACGCATCTCACAGGATCCCCGGCATACCGGATCGATGGTGTTTCTCCAGCGCGCCATCGAGCAACGCGACTTCCCTGACTGGTCCATGGCCTTTAAAGATTTGCGCGATCCGGAACTGCTCGACATGCCGGGCTACAGCGAATTCCTGAACGTTTCCCTGGCCGATCCATCCATCGGTAAGGACGCATCCAAGGCCAAACGGCTGCTCTCGGTCTTTCGCACTGCAATGCGGGGGTAGTCAAGCGCTGCGCTATTTGACGGGACCACCCTTTCCGTTGGGAGCGGAGGATAACGCCCCGAACGTCACTGCGTCGCCACCGCGATTTACCTTTGCACGCGAGCGGCGAGGCACTTCACTTGCCCCGCCATGTCCTCCTTCTCCTCCATCGAACAATCTCTGCTCCAGCTCCTCATCGACGTCGTGCCCGAGGGCGTCAAGGTGACCGCGCTTCCCGTGCAACAAGCAACGAGCTCGAAGGCACGGGGACGACGGATCAACGTGGCCTTTCTTCGCGTGGCCATTGATTCGGCCGCCCGGAACGCGGCCGTTCCAAACGCCAGTCGTGCCGGGGCGAGACCCGCTCCGCCGCTGCATCTCGATTACCTCATCAGCGCCCACACTTCCGACTACGCCTCCACTGACGCCGGCGCGTCCGCGTTGATCGAAACGGCGCTCCGCGCCGTCGAGTCACATCCCATCCTCACACCGGCCTCCTTGGAACCAGCGGTGAACAAAAACCTCAACCCACCGACGCTGACCATTGTCGATCAAAGCCTGCCCGAATGGGCGCAGCTCTGGACGGCGCTACAAGCCCCCTGGCAGCCCGCGTTGCTCGTCCGCGTCGGCACCGTCTGACCTAACTCCGCAATCGCCGGCCAAGCACGGACCAACTCGCAACGCCGAACCTCACGGGGTGTCGGCTTTCCGCGCCGCGATCGTCTCCGTTGGCTCCAGCTTCAATTCCTGACGCAACACCGCCAGGCGTTGCTGAATGCGACGGCGATACGAAGCAGCGCGCTTGATGTATTCCTCCGCCTTCGAGGGTTCCACCTCTGCCAGCTCCACCCGCACCCGCGCGGCTACTTCGCGCAGTCGCTTCACCCACGGATCCACAAGGAACGTGTTCGTGAGCAACTCGACCTCACGCGCGCGGAAGCGGGCGCGATACTCCGGCACCTCCATTACCGCCTTCGCGACGAGACCCTTCATGTCCGGCTGCGCGGGAATCTCCTTCCGCTGAAACGTCTGGTCGAGTCCCTGCGGCAGGAAGACCATGCGGTCAGTGGCCTTGTCATGGAAGATGCGAAAATTGTTCACCCCAAGCGAATAGCCGTCCCAGTGCGCGGTGATCACTTCTGCGGCCATGAAGGAAATAAACCGATCGATATCGAGCACCTTCTCCAGCGCCGCCCGGCGCTCCTTCACGCTCGACACCCGCACCGCGGCGGCGAGGGCCGCGAGTCGCGATTGATCCTTCGGGTTCTCGCCGGAGTTCACCTCCAACCGCTGCGCCACATCCTGACGCGAATGCCCGTCGTAGACATTCCCGCTCGCGTCCGCGAAATGGCGTTTCAGGAACTGTTTGTTGACACCCTCGATCAACACATACGTTCCGAGCCGACGTTTGTTCAGCGTCACGAATGCGTGCCCCGCGCGCGGCGCCGGCACACCCGCCGCCTCGAACATCTCGCGGCACAGCTTCTCAGCCAGCAAACTTGAATCCTGCACGGAATTGTTCAGATGCAGCTTCTTCAGTCCGTGAAAAGTCTGGCCCGGCGCGAGCCGATCGAAGTTCACGGTGAACGCCGGCTGTTCATCCAACGTGCGAAAACTGCCTGGCCCGCCCTTCAGTCGAATCGCCACGTTGGTGTAACGGCGCTCTGCCGTCCCCGTCGTCTCAACGACCGTGCCCGGCACATAGCGGCGCGGACTCTTGCGTAAGCGCTCCATGTTATCGTCCGACAGCTCAATTCGAACGCGAGGAATCACGCCCTGCTCGAAGAGATCAAGCGCCGGCACCGGTTTCGCTCTAGCCGGCGCGTCCTCGGCGCCAATCGCGATCAACCACGGAGCGAAAACCAAGGACAGAAGAAACAGACGGCGCATAAAAACCGGTGCGACTGTAGCCCGCCACGCCGCACGAACAATTCCCGGAGTGTAAATAGCCATTCGAGCATGCACGCGTGGGTGGGGCATGGTAGCCCCTTCGGTCTGGATATAGCCTAAAGCTGAGTCCAGCGTTTGCCGCCCCAGTTACCACTTCGCGCCGGCGAATTTGAATATGGATCAACTCGCTCGCAGGTGTAAGAAACAACAAAAACCTTGCTTCAGAAACACCATCTTTTACCGTCAAAGAAGCTATGGACTCCACCCTCGCCATCTTTGCGCGTGCTCTTCTATGGGCGTCTGTCGTTTTCATGGTTAACATTGCACGAACCATTGAAGCCGCACCGCCACCGAATGACTCCTTTGCAAATGCGACGGAGCTAATCCTCAGTCCCGCCATTCCGGACGTCGCCGTGGTTACAAATTTCAGCGGGAGTATTGCCGGCGCCACGACTGAGACGGGTGAATCGAACAATGAGGAACTCGCTAATTACAATTTTCGCGGCACGATTTGGTGGAGGTGGACCTGCACGGTTGAGTCGGACGTGGAGTTTGTCACCTACGCCTCCGTCGGGTCGTTGGTTGGAGCAGCCTTCACGGGCACGAGTGTGGACAACCTCACAACCGTCAGCGCCGCCAACAGCGACTTCATGTTCCATCCCGATCTAACGTTTGATGCAAGTGTCGCAGTTTTTCACGCGATTCCCGGCACAACGTATTGGATGGTCGTAATGCCACTCATTGATGTGGAGCAGCCGGTGGACTTTATCGAGGGCTACTTTCTAGTGGTGCCCGGCGCTGCTCCGCCTCCGCCGAACCCCACGGCACCTGCAACGAATGACCACTTCGCGAATCGAATTGTGATGACCGGGAACCAGTGGTCCACGAACGGCAACATTGAAAAAGCAACCTTGGAGGCAGCCGAAAAGGTCGGTGTGCCGTGGGACCCAATCCAGTCGTCAGTTTGGTACAGCTGGACAGCATCGACAAATGGGGTGGTTTATTTCACTGGAACCAATTTTGTTCCCAACCTTACGTTCCGCCTATCCGCCTACCGCGGGGAATCGCTTATCGAATTAGTGCTGGCAACACCCACGGCCGACGGCGGCTATCTGGTGGCGCCTGGAGATACGCTGCAAGTGCAGGTGGGCTCGCCTTACACAACCGGATGGACGCATGAAGGTGGAGCTGGAGCATTTGTGCTGAACTGCCATTTCAAGGCGCGTGCGCCAGCGTCGCCCAATGATTGGTTTACGAACAGGCTAGAGATCATCACGCCCGCCTATCATTTCGAAGGTAGCATCTACGGAGCGACCATGGAACCGAATGAACCGTATCCTTTCACCAACCATTTCACGTCCTTGTGGTGGAAGCTCCTTCCGACGGAGGACGGTGTTCTTCGCGTGAACGTCTCGGGGCCGTATCCGCTCAGCACTTGGGTCTATGAAGGCAACAGGCTTCCCGAGCTTACTCGCGTTGCCAATCTCGGGGAGAATCGTTTTCAGGTCCGAGGAGGGCGCGAATACGCCGTTCAAATCGCGAGCGGCAACGTTGCGTCGGGCGGAATCATTGTCGACACGCGATTCCTGTCGACCTCGAACGACATGTTCGCCGGTGCCATTCGCATGGAAGGGACGAATTGCTTTGCCGAAAGCGATTTCGGGGCGGCGACCTTCGAAGCGGGCGAACCAAACCCGGGAGCCACGAATACCATCTGGTTTTCATGGGCATCACCGGGAACCGGCCGGGTCTGGTACTCCCCCTACCATGATTGGTGGCGACCGGCCGCCGTGTACTCGGGCTACACTCTGGAAACGTTGACCCCGGTACGCTACGGAGGCGGATTGGGAAATGGAGAAGCCAGTTTTTTGGCCGAGGAGGGAAAGCTCTATCACTTTCAATACTCAGGCGGCAACAGCGAGACCGTCAAACTGGCCCTGCGCCTCGAGCCGTTTCTCGCGATCACCAATGATAACTTTGCCGATGCTACACGCCTTAAGCCAGGATACGGATTTGGGCCGATTTCAGGAGCAACGCGAGAGCCCGGCGAACCTGAACATCGTGCCGGCACGCCATACAAAAGTATCTGGTGGAAGTGGCAGGCACCGACGCACATGTATGCGTACGTGTCGTTTCAAGGGAGTCTTACCCGGAATCTGATGATGTCGGTCTACACCGGAAACAGTGTGGAGAACCTTACCAAGGTCGCCCAAGGAACCAATGACTTCTACTTAACGGGCGACGGCGGCGTGACATATTACTTCGCGGCGTCAGTCTCCGAGGGCGAGGTAGGCGACGTGATGTTGAGCGTGGGCGGAGCACCACGGGAGATCGATAAAGCCACCATATCCATCCCAGTTCCGGGAAACCTCCTGCTCGAACCCAGTTGGGAGGGAACCTCCCTTCAACCTCATCATTGGCAAAAAAGCGGCGATGTTGGCGGAATGGCAAAATACTACGGTGGGGCAGATGGAGCGACGTGGCCAATTGTGCCTGGAAACGGGGCCATCGCGCAAAACATCGAAGTCACGCCAGGGCACCATTACCAGATTCGATACGCCTTGCGAGCGTCAACGGCCCCAGTTCAGGTAAAGTGGAACGACACGGTCATCGGTGTTACAAACGTTCCGTCAGACGAAATGGGTTACTGGCATTGGGTCACATATACGACTGAAGCAACCACCTCTACTGCCCTCATCGAATTCAAGAATCTTGGAACGCGCTTCGACCGAATCGAGCTGGATGCGTTCAGCGTGGTTGACTTAACTGCTCCCCCATCGATCAAGAAGCAGCCCTGGTTCCTTGAATGCCCATCGCAGGCGGTACGGCCTCGTTCCTTGTCGGAATCGACGGTTCATCTCCCTTAAGTTTCCAATGGCTCCACGGCGGGAATCCCATTCCCGAAGGAACCAACCGCGTTCTAACGCTGCCAGTCGTCAATGCACAGCAAAGCGGAGGTTACCGGGTGGTGATTACGAATGCGTTTGGATCGGTCACCAGCGCCATTGCCTTCCTCAGTGTCGATGCCCCGACCAATGCGACGATTGTTCTCCAACCTCGCGGCGACACAGTTCCGGCCGGGAGCTACTTCAATCTCAGCGTTGCCGCAGTCGGCACGCCCCCACTGCACTATCAGTGGTTTTTGAATGGAAGCCCTATCCTTGAAGCCACCAACCGGAATCTCGCGATCGAAAGTGTGCAACACACCAATGAGGGAAATTATGAGGTAAAAGTTCAGAATCCGGCAGGAGTTGTGTGGAGCCTGCCTGCTCAGGTGATCGTCACCAATGCGATTAACGGCGGCGGCACGATTGATTTCCGGAACCGTTCAATCTGGTTCGGAACCATCTCGAATCACGCTCCGATATTCGACTTTGACGGCACAACGCCGCTCACCAGCTCCAACTACCTTGCACAGCTATACGCCGGCACGACATTGGAAACGCTAAGACCAATCGGTTCACCGTCGCCCTTCCGCAGTGGCTACGACGCCGGCTATTTCGTCTCAAAGATCCTGACTCTGCCACACATCCCTTCCAATGCGAGGGTCGTAACTCAAGTCCGCGTGTGGGAGGCTGAAAAGGGAAGCACCTATGAAGACGCACGCGCCTTCGGAGGAAAATTCGGAAGATCAGGAATCGTTGAGGTTCTGGCTGGAAACGGCGTGTTATCGCCAACGCGCCTCACCGGTCTCGCTAGTTTCAATCTTCAGGCTGGGCTGCCATCGTTTACCGTTGGAGTGATCGATTTTATCGATCGAGAACCGGGCAATAGAATTGTCTGGTCGCTGCGGGGAGCAGCGGGATTCCGATATGTCGTCGAGCGGACCGATGAGTCTGAACCTATTGTATGGCGACCGTATCTAGTCCTTACCAACACTACCGGCGAAGTCATGTTCACCGACTCGGCCCGTTCTGGAAATGGGAGAACCTTTTACCGCGCCCGCATACTCGACTAGACAGACCAGTGACTGCGTTGATTCCGTAAAAGCACCTTCCCGAGAATAATCGCATCCAACGAAGTATAGCCGAGGAGCGAGATAACCAAGTGTTAAAAGGAACTGTTGTTCATCGGAAGTCGCAGTCAACTTTGGCTTGATGAAGAGGTGGACGCGGGGCTCAACTGGCGTCATGAAACTGGGCTTTGTCTCGGCGATCGTTCCGGAGTTGTCTCTCGATGAGGTGCTGGCGTTTGCGCGTGCGGAGAAGTTCTCGTGCATTGAGGCAATGTGCTGGCCCGTGGGAAAGGCGGAGCGAAAGTTCGCCGGCGTAACACATGTTGATGTGGCGGCCTTCACGCGCGCGAAGGCGGATGCGGTGAATGAATTGTGCGCGCGGCACGGCGTGAGCCTGACAGCGTTGGGGTATTATCCGAACCCGCTGGACCCGGACCCGGAGGTGTCGCGCCGGTGCGTGGAACATCTGAAGAGGGTAATCGTCGCGGCGGAGTTGCTGGGCTTGAAGAATGTGAACACGTTCGTTGGCCGCGACTGGACGAAGAGCGTGGACGATAACTGGCCGCGGTTTCTGAAGGTGTGGCGGCCGATCATTCGTTTCGCGGAGGATCACGGGATCAAGATCGGGATTGAGAACTGCCCAATGTCATTCACGAAGGATGAGTGGCCGGGCGGGAAAAACTTGATGACGACGCCTGTCATCTGGCGACGGGCGTTCAGCGATATTCCGTCGAAGAACTTCGGCCTGAACTATGACCCGTCGCACTTCGTGTTGCAGCAGATGGACCCGGCGAGTCCGTTGAAGGAGTTTCAGTCGAAGATTTTCCACTTCCATGCAAAGGACGTGAAGATGCGCCGCGATCGCATCAATGACGTGGGTGTGTTGGCGCATCCGCTGGAGTGGCATCAGCCGCGCATCCCGGGCTACGGCGAGATGGATTGGGGAAAGTTCCTGAGCGCGCTGATGGAGACGAGTTATCGCGGCCCGGTGTGCATCGAGGTGGAGGATGATACGTTCGGCAAGACTCTCGAAGGTCGCCAGCAGGCGGTGCGTGTCGCCGGGAATGTCTTGCGGACTTGGATTGGCTAAAGCGCGCCGCGACGGAAGGCGGCGTTCAGCGGAGAAAGAGCTCGGCAGCGGCGTCCGCGAAGCGAAGTCCGGACGGCGTAAGTCGAAAGCCCTGCTGGTCGCGATGTCCCCAGCCGTCACCCACGAGCCGTTCCATTTCCATGCTCCATTCCTGCCGCAGATCGAAGCCGGTCACTTCGAGGAATTGCTCGAAGTACCAGCCGCCCGGCATGCGTAGACCGAACGCAGCAGTTTCTCCGGCGCGTTTGAGCGGGGTGAGTGCTTCGCTCCACTCCACAGCGCGCCGGCCTTTCTCCAGTTGGTCGCAGTAGACGGTGGTGTTGGACCAGTTCTTTGTCCGCAAGCCGCGCACGTATCCGGCTGCGCTGGGGCCGAGCCCGTGATAGGAACCGCCGCGCCAGTAATTCACGTTGTGGCGACAGGCGCGTTCTGGAATGGCGGGCGCGGAGTGTGAGATTGGGAGGTTGGGCGCTGGATCGTGAATTAGCGGGCCGCGGGCGAAGTTCGCAATTTCATATTGGGTGAAACCGCGGGCCGCCGAGCGCTCGACCAGTTCGTCATACATGTCGCAGGCGAGATCTTCGTCCACGCTGAATTCACCGGCATTGAGCTGTTGAAAGAGCGGCGTGTCCTCTTCGTAGATGACTTCGTAGCTGGAGAGATGTTCGCTGCCGAGAGCGATGGCCTCATCGAGCGTTGCACGCCAGATGTCCATGGTCTGGCCGGGGATGGCGAACATCAGGTCCACGTTGATGTTTTCGAAGCCAGCCTTGCGCAAGGTATCGAAGGACTTGAAGACCATCTCCCGGCTGTGAACGCGGCCGAGGCGATCAAGCAGATGCTCGTCGAGAGATTGCACGCCCATGGAGACGCGATTGATGCCGCGCTCGCGCCAGAGACGGGCCTTGTCGAGGGAAACGGTGGCGGGATTGCTCTCGACGGTCCATTCCGCCGCGCCGAGGAGATTCAATCGCCCCATGGCGTCGAGAATGGTCGTCCACTGCGCGAGGTTAAGTAATGACGGAGTGCCGCCCCCGAAGAAGATGGTCTTCGGGCGGACGTCGGAAGCGACGAATTCCAGCTCGCGAACGAGCGAGGAAACGTAACGTTGGATCACCTCACCGTCTGAAGCCTCGGAGTAGAACGCGCAGTACTCGCACTTGCGTGCGCAGAACGGCACATGCACATAAAGGCTGGAGACAGGGAGAGTCGTTTCCGTCAACACGGCGCCACCTTACCTGTAACGGCGACACCGGTCGATAAAAACGAGACGAGTCGAACAAGTTCGCGGCTAGAATCGCTGGGAGCGATTAAGCGCGAGCACGCTGGACGTTTTGGGCTTTGGGTCCTTTATCACTGTCGATGAGCTCGTAATTCACGAGCTCGCCTTCATGCAGGGTTTTGTATCCCCCGCCAAGAATGCAGGTGTGATGGACGAAAACGTCCTGACCCTGATCTTGGGTGATAAAACCGAAGCCCCGTCTGTTGTCGAACCATTTAACCTTGCCACTGGCCATAACACTAATCCTTCCATGATTCAGCGCCGGGGAAGCCAATGATTCCGTTTACTGACGCGCTCTGGAATCACCATGCCAGTACTACTAAACTCCATTTCCCCCACACTTGGTGCGCCGCGCTGGTTGTGGGCGGAGGCTAGGGTCTGTTACGGACAAGGTCAAGAGTTACTTTGAAGTAACATTCGCGAAAAACTAATGAAGTGTAGAACACCAAGTCCGCGGCGTCACACCGGGGAGGCCAGAACCCGGGCGCGGTCTGCCGCCGTCAGCTCCCTCCATTGACCGGGAGGCCAGTCCTCCATTCGAAACGCACCAATCTGCATCCGTAGTAACCGCAAGGTCGGATGCCCGACGGCCGCTGTCATCCGACGCACCTGCCGGTTCTTTCCTTCCACCAGTTTAAGCTCAATCCAGCAATCGGGAACGCTCTTGCGAAAACGAATCGGCGGATCACGCGGTACGACGAACGGTTGAGGATCGAGCATTCTCGCGCGGCACGGCAATGTCTCGTGGCCTTGGATTACGACGCCCCGCGTCAGAGTCGCCAGAGCTTCCGCCGAAGGAATCCGCTCGACCTGCACCCAGTAGATGCGTTCGTGGCCGCGGGTGGGGTGGAGCAGTCGCTGGTTCAATGCAGCCTCATCACTGAGCAGGAGCAAACCCTCCGAATCCGCATCCAGCCGGCCGATTGGATAAACACCCTTCGGAAATCCAAACTCCGCCAGCGTGCGATTCGGTGAACCATCCGGTGTGAATTGAGAGAGCACACCGTAGGGTTTGTTAAAGGCGATCAGCATGACGGCCGGAAGTTGAGCCAGCGGAAATCGCGATGGGAAGAGCGAAGTTTTTTCGACACCCAAACATTTCCGGGAGCAACCATGGTGGAAGGTCCGTCCAACTCCGGCATGACCGTCTCGCCATGCAACGTTCCCTCCCGGGAATCGTCGTCACAACTTTCCTGCATATTGTCCCGTAACAAACCGAACCTTGCGGTGTCTTTACCCCCGTGGCCGGAGTCCGAACCGTCCGGAAAAAATGCTGATAATCCCAGCGAACTATTTTCGAACCTCGAACGTTAGATGAATAAATGAGCACTCAAGACATTCAATTCTTGGCAGAAGCCAGCACAACAAACGCGAACTCCAGCTGTGGCGTCGCCGAGTTGCCAATGGCGGAAAGCAATAGCATGAGCCTGGTCAAACTCCCCTGCGGAGTGGCGGATTTGCAGCGTTCCGAAGTTCGACATGACGATGGTCATCGCGCGGAACTCTCCGGCCGCGAGACCGATTTGCTCCGGTACCTCGCCGCGAACCCCGACCGGCCGATCTCCCGCGACGAAATCCTCCAGCAGGTCTGGCATCTCGACCCACGCCGCCTCATCACCCGCACCATCGACATGCACATCGCGAATCTCCGCGGCAAGCTGCACGAAGATCCGGGCAACCCCAAGGTGCTCGTCACCGTGCGAGGCCAGGGCTATATGTTCACTGGCAAGCGCTGCCGTTAAAATTCCCCGCGACAGTTACCATCTCATCGTGACGTTCCATCTTTGATGTCGAATCCCGGACGGGTTCTCGTAGTCTGTTTCAGAACTGACTCCGATCATGAATCCGTACCGCTCCTACAAGAACCTGCCCAGCCTCGCCGGCGTCTGCTCGATGGCCGATGCCATGAAGCCGGGCCTGTCCGTTGAATCCTGCGTCGCCCGGCTCAAGCGTTACCATTACCTCCTCAAGCGGCTTCATCAGATCTTCAACGACCGGATCACGTCCGAGCCGATCTATGAGCTGAAGATGGGCTTCAGCCTTCACGCGCACTACTGCGCGGAACACGTCGCCGCCCTTCGCAAACGTGTGGGAGAAATGCGCGAACCCCCGCTCGGTCTCGAAGAAACGCCGCACCCCTCGCTGGAAATGTTTTGCGATGAGCTTCGTGCCGCCGCGACCACGGAAGAACTGATTCTCGGCGTCTACGAAAAAGCTCTGCTCGCACTAAAGGCCGCGCTGGAACGCCACATCGCCGATACAAATCCCCTCGCCGATCATCCGTCCCTCCGCGTCTGTCGTTTCGCGTTGCTGGAGCTCGATGAAATGCTCCGCTTCGGTGCGGGCTGTCTTGCCAGTCTCGTGACGCCGGAGATGCGTGCGCATTCTCAACCGTGGCTCGCGTTGCTCGACGATTGCCTTCGCGCCGCCGGCGGACTCGATGGAGCCGACACGCCGATGGAAAAGATCCTCACCCGCCAACGCTCCGCGCAACCGTATCGCTTCGATCCAGTTCCGAGACGCGACGAACGCTTCCCCGATCCTTACAACATGGGCGTGAACGCCGAGGTCTTTCTCTACGACGACAAATTCCCGCCGGCTCCGAAGACGCTCATGATGTTCTACAAGCGCCTTCGCGAGATCGACGTCCCGGAGATGATGGCGAGCATCATCGCGGAGACGCCCGGCAAGCCGTGGGATTACTACCGCGACATGACGCGCCAGCTCTGGGACGAGGCGCGTCACGCGATGATGGGCGAAGTCGGCTTTGCCAATCTCGGCATCGACTGGTCCCGGCACGTGATGGTGAACTTCACCTGGAGCCTTGCGCTCAACACCCAGCTCAAGCCCCTGGAACGTCACGCGGTCCTCTACTTCATCGAGCAAGGTCTCATGCCCAGGACCGGCAAACGCTTCGAATGGGAAGTCGGACTCGCCTCCCAAAACCCGCTCAGCGCGCTTTTTCAGGATTACGATTGGGCGGATGAAGTCCTGCACGCGCGCGTGGGGCGCGACTGGTATGTGAAGGAAATGGGCGACGCGAAAAAGGCGGTCGACTACGGCGACGAGTGCTGGAGCAAAGTGCTGATGAACTGGGAAACCTGGCGGCGCGACGGCAAGACCGAGCACCGCAACTGGTGGCCGGACCTTTACACCGCCGCCTGCCGGAACTGGAACACCACGCCCGATCCAGACGTCCTCGCCTACCAGACGACTTACGAAACCGTCCGAGCGGACCTGAAGAACCTCGTCGGGTCAGCGTAAGCCCACCGACGAGGCGCAGCCGACTGGCTCGCGGCAACGCCCGAGTATTACCGGCCCGTCGGTGCTTTCACCCCGGCCTTGGTCACGATACGGTAAACCTCATCCTTTAGGCGCGCGCGTTTCATCTTCAGCTCGTCAGTCTCCTGATCCGTCGCGAAGTCCACCTGTTCCTCGATGCGACACACCGCGTCGTCGAGCTTGTGATACTCGTCAAATTTCTGCCGGAACTCTGCGTCGCTGACTTTGAGGAACTGGATGGTTTCGCGATACTCGGGGAACTCTTTCAAGAGCGGGTGATGCAGATCCATAGGACGATTCAGTTTTGGGTTTGTTACGTCCCTACCGTCCTCCTCCTCACCAAAACTGACAAGCTGACCATTGCCGGATGATTTACAGGAATTGTCGGAGTGTCCGGAGAACACCTCGGAGAAGAACGATCAAAGGAGGCGGCCTCCGGCGGTTGAGTGGCAGGTCGACAGCCTCAGGCAGTTGGTAGGCGGTCCCTGCCGGTTGCTCGTCAACTCCACCCCTAGCAAATCGCCGTCAATCGCAACTCAGGCTGCGCCTCCGCGGAAACGGCACCTCCCCACAGCCACGGGCTTTCGTAGTGGAGGAGGTGGAGAAAAATCCTGCTGCGAAGATCAAAAGAAGGGATGGTGGGCGATGAGGGATTCGAACCCCCGACCCACAGCGTGTAAAGCTGCTGCGCTACCACTGCGCCAATCGCCCGACTCGCCGACACCTTAAACCACTCTCACGCGCGTTGGCAACGCGGAACCTGCCGCCGAATTCCGCGTTTGCCTCGCCGCGCCCCAGCGCCTACAACGTGCGCGTGAAACCGAAGCCCACCGCGCCCACCGACGCCACCCTCGCGCCCGGACTGCGTCGTTATCTCTACTTTACCTCGGCCATCACCGGTGCCGCCGTCATGATTGTGCAGATCCTCGGCGCGAAGATGCTCTCGCCGTTCCTTGGCACCTCGCACTTCGTCTGGACCGCGCAAATCGCCGTCACCCTTGTCGCCCTCGCGTGCGGCTACTACGCCGGCGGCTGGCTCGTCGACCGCGCCTTGAAGCCCGGCCGGATCTACGCCGCGATTGTCGTGGCCGGAGCATACCTCGCGATGAGCATCCCGTTCATCGAAAAGGTCGCCTACGGATTTTTGCACTTCGACCTCGCGGTCGGTTCGCTGCTCGCGTCGGCCTTTCTGTTCTTCATCCCGCTGAGCCTGCTCGCCATGGTCGGCCCGTTCTTCATCCGTGTGCTCGCCAATTCCATGAACAACATGGGCGGAAGCATCGGACGGCTCAGCGCCATCAGCACCTTCGGCAGCTTCCTGGGCACCGTTCTCATTGGCTACATTCTGATCCCGTTCCTGCCCAATTCCACCACCATGTACCTCACCGCGCTGGTGCTCATGCTTCTCTCCGTCATTTACTTCGTCGGTTGGGGGCGCACCGGCAGCGGCTCGGGCGCCAGCATCATGGCATTGCTGCTCGTCGCAGGACTCGGCTACGGCGGACTCCGGGCGGACGCCTGGCAAAGCACCTCCTCCGAGGAACTCTTCCGCGGCAATTCCAACTTCGGCCTGCTTCAAGTGATCCAACAAAAAGGCGGACCGCACCGCTATTACCTCAACGATTACCTCACCCAGAACACCTACGACACGAACACGCAGCAGAGCATCTCCATGTTCACCTACATGCTGCACGACCTCGCCCGCGCCTACGCGCCAAAGACGGAGGAAGTCCTCTGCATCGGCATGGGCGTCGGCATCGTCCCCATGAGCTTCGCCCGCGCCGGAGTCAAAGTGGATGTCGTGGAGATCAATCCCGACGTCGTCCCGCTCGCGGAACGCTTCTTCAACTTCGATTCCTCCAAGCTCAACCTTCACATCCAGGACGGCCGCTACTTCGTGAACCGCACCCAGAAGAAATACGACGCGCTGATCCTCGACGCCTTCCTCGGCGACTCCTGTCCCTCGCACCTCATGACCCGTGAAGCCTTCGCCAGCATGAGGAACGTTCTGAAGCCCGACGGCGTGCTCGTGATCAACACCTTTGCCGATCCCGATCTACAGCAGAACTTCTTCTCCGCCTCCCTCTACAAGACCCTCACCAACACCTTCACCAGCGTGAAGCTCCACCACGGCCGCAACGGAAACTCCCTCTTCGTCGCCTCCCCCCGGAAGGATCTCTCCATCCTGCATCCGCCCACCTTCGATCACGTCTGGCCCGGCTGCCGCGAACAAGTGCGCGACGCCTTCGCGACCGTGCGCGAACCCAATCTCGAAAACGGCATCGTGCTGACCGACGACTACAACCCCGTCGAATTCTACGACGCCGCCAATCGCGAGAGCCTCCGCAAGAACCTCGCCCTCGGCGCCAAGATGCGCTGAGCCAGTGCGCTCGAGCACGACCCTCCGGTGGCCTTGCTTTGAAAAGACGGAAAGATATTTCCCCGGCGCCATCATCCGTCCGTCCATCCCTCTGTGCTCTTTGTGTTCCTTTGCGGCCATTCAACTCCTGAGTTCGGGCTAAAATCGGGCGGGCAGGCCCACCCCCGCCGGCGCCGGACGCCTCCCCCGTCACCCGACGATTCTCCTCCAGGCTAAGACCGTGAGCTGACCGCCGGAAATCACCGGGTCCCGACCCTCCCGCATTCGAAGACCGGCAAACTCGGACCGCCCCCGACCGCCGCTCCCATTCTCCCAGCCGCTCCATCCTCCCCTACGGACTCCCGCCCTTCGCTCCTGGCCAATCGCCCATTCCTCACAATCGATCGTTAATCCTTCATGGCCGATCGACACTCTCTCCCAGCGGATCACCTCGGCCGGACAACCTTCAATCAGTATTTCGTTGAAGCCACAGTAACTTACGCGGTGCCCGCCGCGTGGGCGAAGCCTTTTACGCGGACCCAATGCATCCTCCTTCTCAAGATAGGCCTCGTAATAAATCAACTGCCACGGACCCCGGTAGGACGTGGCGAACGCCTTGCCCTCCTTGTGCTCGGACAACCTCCTCCGCAGATCCGACGAGAACCCGATTTAAAGCCCATCATCCGAATCCGACTGCAACACATACACGTAAAACATAAAGACGCTGTTTTGCGATCGCGTGGCGCGAAACGATTTACTCGACAGATCGCGTGGCGCGTCGCTCGCTTTACGCGAACTCAACACCTGAGATCCGATCGCGTGGCGCGCTGCGCGCTTTACGCGACAGATCGCGTGGCGCGTGGCGCGCTTACGCGAACTCCACCTCGTCCCCTCGATCAGTCACCCATCCAACGGACTGCGCACCCCGATCCCCGGCTTCTGCATCACGTGAGACTATTTCGGTTTGGGAAACCGAAATAGGGATTTCGCCAACGGCGAAAGGCCCGACAGGGCCGAGGCACCGGGCGGCTGCCGAGCCAATAGATCTGCGTCGTCGCCACATCCGCATGCCCGAGCAGCTCCTGCACCGGCGTAAAGCCGCGTGGCGGCCACGCCGCTATACGCGGTCCGGATATCATATCCATTCTCCAACAAATGCGTCGCCCGCGTAAAAGGCTGCGCTCCGCTACGCCTTACGCGGCGACTGCCGGAGGGGATGCTTCGCCAAGTGATGCCGCAATTGAGCCTTCAAAAAACGCCGGCCACCACCGCTCTTCAAATAACGCTCCCGACCCAATGCATCTTCCTTCTCAAGGTAGGCCTCGTAATAAATCAACTGCCACGGACCCCGGTAGGACGTGGCGAACGCCTTGCCCTCCTTGTGCTCAGACAACCTCCTCCGCAGATCCGACGAGAACCCGATATAAAGCCCGTCATCCGAATCCGACTGCAACACATACACGTAAAACATAAAGGCGCTGTTTTGCGATCGCGTGGCGCGAAACGATTTACTCGACAGATCGCGTGGCGCGCTGCGCGCTTTACGCGAACTCCAACTCGTCCCCTCGATCAGTCACCCATCCAACGGACTGCGCACCCCGATCCCCGGCTTCTGCATGACGTGCGTGTAAATCTGCGTCGTCGCCACATTCGCATGACCCAGGAGATCCTGCACCGTGCGGATGTCCGTCCCGCCCTCCAGCAGATGCGTCGCAAACGAATGCCTCAACGTATGCGGCGTCACCCATTTATCGATCCCGGCCGCCTTTGCCCCCGCCTTCACCGCCAGTTGCGCGCTGGCATCCACCAGATGATGCCGGCGCCTCACCCCCGAGCGTGGATCCACACTCGTCTCCCGGCTCGGCCACAGCCAGAACCACGACCACGATTCCCCCGCCTTCGGATACTTGCGCTCCAACCCCTCCGGCAGCCACACCCCGGCCAGCCCGTTCAAGCGATCCTCCTCCCAGATTCGGCGCGCCTGCGCCACCTGCCCCTTCAGCGCCTCCCGCAAACTCGCCGGCAACACCGTCACCCGATCCTTGTCCCCCTTGCCCCCGCGCACCGTGATGGTGCCACGCCCGAAATCCACGTCCTTCACCCTCAAGCGCAACCCCTCCGTCAACCTCAACCCGCTGCCGTAGAGCAGCTGCGCGAACCAGCGGTGCGGCGGCTCCATGGCTGCAAACAACCGCGCGCACTCCTCCCGCGAAAGCACCGCTGGCAACCGCTTGGGGCGTTTGGCGCGCGCGAAATCCCCGAAATCCCCCAGATCGATGTGCAACACCTCGCGATACAGGAACACCAGCGCATTGAGGGCCTGATTCTGCGTGCTCGCCCCCACCCGGCCCTCATTGGCCAGATGCGTCAAGAACGCCGTCAACTCCGCCTCCCCGCACTCCCTGGGATGCCGCCAGTCCCCCGCCCCGGGGGGCTGGCGGCAAAACCGCACGAACCGCTCGATCCAACCCAGATACGTCAACTCCGTGCGATACGCATAATGCTTGAAACGCAGCACCTCCCGGCACTGATCCGCCAGCTTCAACTTCGGATTGGGCACCAACAACCCACGCGACCGCCGGCGGGAACCAGACAGGGAAGGCAATTCTGAAGAACTCTTCACTAGGCCAAATTAAAAGATTGCCTCAGATGAGTAAATCCTTAATCTATGCCCATCTTGAAGGTTCAAGACCTCCATCAAGTGAGAACTAGACCAAACCCAGTTTGGCCCAATATCTGTTGGGGGTGTTGGTGAATCGCGGTTGCATTCGTTTCCGCCTCGCCCGCCGCGCTTCCACGCGCTTTGTCGGGCGGAGTGCGCGCGCGCTTGGGACGGGCCTTTGCCTTTACGGAGTCGGGGGCGGTGTCCCCGGGGGCTCGTCCGTTCCTCCGGGCGGCTCCCCCCCGTTGCTATGCGTCGATTCCCACCATGCGTGCTGCGCCTTTCGCGCGGCAGAATCTTCGCCTTTGTCCTGTGTCTTTCCGGCTTTGCATGGATTGGAATTGGCAATCTCCAGTTCAGGCAATCCATCCGAACCACACTCAAAGACGCGTATACTGACATGGAACGTGTTGCACCGGGTTCAGCGGGAGACGCCGGCAAGGTTCTCAATTCTTACTACGAATCCGTTTATGACCACCTGCCGCCGATTGTCTTGCCTGCTTCGATGCTCATGCTGGGCTCTACATTTCTCTTGCTTGCGCGAAAACCAAACAACGCCTAACCATTCGCATCAGCGAACCCGGCATGGCGTCGCGGTTTGCAATCATGGCGTCCCGCGGGCCGGGTCGCTGAGCTTGGGTCGTTAGGCATCTTCACACGCTATGAGCGCATCTTGGCCTGAGTCTTGGAGTGGTCAGACCCACATGGACTGTGGCGAGGATGGCCAGGTATTGACGTCCGTTTCGACACCGAGCCAGCCGACTGGCGCACACCAGAAAACGTTTCATCTGATTGCTAATCGGTGGCACACGATTTGGCCGGAGTTCCGAAGTGCGATTACTGAGTTGATGGAGCGCTATAAGCAGGACATCCCGGATTGGGGCGACATTCGCATCTTGTATTTGGAGCTTCCAGACGAGCCGTTGGTCGAGGACGCGGAGTGGAGCGTCGGAGTTGTTTTTTCCAAAGCAGACACAATGTGGATTCTACCTTACATCGGCTGGACAGCAGCACCTGACAGAGCGCAGGCTAGTTGGTGATATGAACCAGATGCCTAACCATGCGCTTCAGCGAACGGCGGCGGGCCGTCGCGGTTGCAATCGGCGCGCCTCGTGGCCGCCGTCGCTGAGCTTGGGTCGTTAGGCCACTTCGAGCGCATGACGATTTCGACAGACTACAAGAGACCAGTCGTGAGGACTGCCGTGGCACAGGGCATTGTCCTGTTGCTCGGTGGCATGTGTTTGGACGGCGGCCATTTCTTGTTTACGGCTGTCATGGCTACTGCCGCGTATTGGGCTGCATTACTCATCATCGTTATATTGGCACCCGGCGTCGCCGAGCAGAGGCGACTTGATTTGGGCTAGTGCAGGGTTTGCCATCGCGCTTGCCTTGGCGTTTGCCATCGGCCCACTCATTTTGTATTTGAGAGGTCAGTTATGACACCGTGGCCTAACCAGAGCGCTGCAGCGAACCGCCGCCCCGCTGGGCAGTTGGACGGTTCAGATAATTTGCTCGCGACTGTTGCAGCCGACCGGGCGTTTCCGGCGGCGGTCGCTGAGCTTGGTCGTTAGGCGCACTCGCATTCACCATGAAACTCGCTGTCTTAGCCGTGCTTGTTCTGTTCGTGGTCGGGGGCTTCTACGTCCAGCGCAGAAGCGAACGAGGATGGCGGCGAGTTGAGGGCATCAACACGATGAGCTCGCTCAAGTCGGCCTACTCCGAGTTGCGCGAGCATGGCACCTTTACGAATCATCGGGGCAACCTACGAATTTACCCCTTCACGAACCACTACGTCGTCGGAGGGGTCGATTATCAGTGCGTCTTGGCGGCTGAGGCACCACGGTTTCGTCATCGCGGCTTGTTCACGATTACAACGAACGAGGTTATCGTCTGGATTGAGCACACCAACGGGGCGATTCCGCTGTTGAGTCCTTTCACACCACCGCCTCTTCCACCAGGTTTTTGACTATGAGATTACACCGTGCGCCTAACCAGAGCGCTGCAGCGAACCGCCGCCCCGCTTTTCTGTCGGACGGTTCGGGTAATTTGACAGCGACTGTTGCAGCCGCACGGGCGTTTCCGGCGGCGGTCGCTGAGCTTGGTCGTTAGGCCACATGCGCATCTTTGCCGTCATCGCAGGTCTTTTGGTGTTGGCGATTGCACTGTTTGCCTATGGGCAGCATTGGCCGAGACGATGGCAGACCCGCGTGCCTTCGACGAACATGAGCGACGTGCAGGCACGAGTTGGCACACCGCTCAACGTCAGCACGAATAGTGACGGTTCTATTTTGTGGGACTACACTCATTGGTGGTCGGGCACGGCCAGAGTTTATTTTCATTCCAATGGAGACTTTCATCGTGTTTTTACAGAGTGGTAGAGAGAATCTGTGGCCTAACCATGCGCTGCAGCGCCTATGATGGTTGTCAAGAGGGTCGTCAAGTTTCCGCCAGGTTTTGGTCGGTGAGCGTTTCTTCGCGCGGAGCGCAACGCCAGTGAAGCGGAGTCGCGCGCGTTAGCGGTTTGATTCCCAATTCTCCCCAGCCGCCGGCTTGGCGCTTGGTTCGCGTTCACTGGCTCTTCTTCTTCGTGCGTTTCCCTTTCTCTCCGTTTCATCGGAGGTGCCGCCGTAAGTTCGTCGCTGGAGGTTTGCTGATCGGTGTCGCCGCGCTGTTGTGTGCTGGACGGTTGTCGTCCGACACCAGCTCCTATCCGGACAGGTGCCACGCGCGTTGGCGTCGGCACCGCCCACTTAGTCTTGCTTGTTTGACGGCGGCGACCGGGGGCTCCGCCCTTCTAACCCACGGGTGAACTCTCGGTTCACCAGCTGCAGCTGCGGACTGGAGCCGCCCGATCGCAAATTCTCTCCGGCTTGGTTCTCTGGTGGTGGCCAAGGCCAAGGTGTTGTTCAGGTGGAAAGGTTGAGAGTGGAGTGGGGTGGGGTTAGGCGGCGATCCAGCCGAGGTCTTCCATGGTCGCCCGGCCTGTGCGCCAGCGCCAGAGGTCGATGGCGAGTTGCCGGGCGAGCGCGATGACGGCTTTCTTTCTCATGGAGGTGCCGTCGGCGAGTTTGAGTTTCATGCGTTGCGCGCTTTTCCAGTCGGGCTGCCAGCGCAGGAAGCGCCAGACGGCTTCGACGAGGAGGGCTCTGACTCGTCCGTTGCCGATGCGGTCGATGGCGCCGACGCGTCGCTTGCCGCCGCTGCTGTGTTCGCCGGGGCAGCAGCCGGTGTAGCTGCCGATTTGTTTGCGGTTGTGGAAGCGGGCCCAGTCGCAGATTTCACCGTCGAGGGTGCCGAGGGTGAGTTCGCCCAGGGCCTTGGGGCGGGGCTGATCTTTCACTCGCGTTTTGATTTCGGCTTCGAGGGCGCGGAGTTGTTGTTCGATGGCGAGGATGAGTGCGCGCAGGTCGGTGAGCAGGCCGAGCACCCAGGGATCGAGGGCTTCAAGTTTCTTCCACAGGCGCGGTCCCCACCAGCGGGCGGGAAGTTTCTCGTGGCAATACTCGGCGACCTGGCCGTGGCCGCGGTTGGCGAGGGCCCGGATTTCGCGCGAGAGAAATTGCCGGCGGCGGGTGGTTTCGCGGCGGCGTTGTTCGGCCTCGGTGGGGATGCGGATGGGGGCGAGTTCGTCGCGGTTGCCATCGAGCCAGCGGGAGAGGCGCAGGCACAGGGCGCGGGCATCGAGCTTGTCGGTCTTGCGCGCGCCGTTGAGGGCGACGGGGGTGATGAGGAAGCTTTGCGCGCCGGCTTCGACGAGGCGGCGGTGGAGGGTGAAGCCGAAGCCGCACGACTCTTGCACGCAGAAGACCTGGAAGCCTTCGGTGATCCACTTTTTCACCTGCGCGAGGAGCTGGTCGTTGGTGAAGGGACGCGGGGCGTGCGGGTTGGCGTGGTCTTTCTGCACGACGGCGGTGATGGATTCCAGGTGGACGTCGAGGCCGAGTTTGAGCATGGGTTTGGCGGGATCAATCACGGCGCGCGGCAGCGGTTGGCAGGGCGGTAAAGGCCGGGCTGCGGGCTTGCCGGCGGGGGCGGTTTTGGTTACATTTATCGCGGTCATGGTGGGTTTGATGAAATATGTTTTCATAAGTGTGAATGACTTGCTCGTCCTTCACAGCGTGACGCCGCGTGGCGCCACGTTCAACCCACCATGGCTTCTAACCCGGCGTGAGCGTCGCGGTTGCAATCGTGGCGTCCCGTGGGCCGGGTCGCTGAGCTTGGGTCGTTAGGCGGCTCGACCACATGACGTCTCTCGCCCAAATCAAAAGCGAAGTTGACCGCCGAGCGGCACTGATTGGAGCAGCCGGACATCATGCGCTTCCCACTTATGGGCACACCGAGGATGGCGCACGCCCACATATCGAGATTGATTCACGGGGCTATCACTTTGTCGTGGTCGAGCGCGGACAGGAGCAGTCACGCTTGACCACGGGCGACCTCGACGAGTTGCTCTACCGCATCTTCCAGAGCGTCACGTCTGATTTGGCGTTCTCTTACGAGTTGGCGCACCGAGTGGAGACGCAGGACTGCCGCAGATTGGCTTTCAAGCGACAGGTCGAGTTGCTTTCGCAGCTTTCTCCGAGTTGGGGCGAGCGTCGGGCTGACGAGCATCAGCGTATTCTGCGAGAGCACCCGTTCGATGACCGGTCAGGGATTCGAGCGCGTCTCTCTACGCAGGTAGGCTGGCAGAGAGCCTGCGAGCGGTTTCCGCTGCCATTAGCATCCGATGAGTAGCACACCGCCGCCTAACCATTCGCTTCAGCGAACCCGCCTTAAGCGTCGCGGTTGCAATCGTGGCGTCCCGCGGGCCGGGTCGCTGAGCTTGGGTCGTTCGCCCAACGCGTAGGGCCACTCGACATGACCACGCTACTGCATCGGTCTCCTCGTTACTGGCTGCATTGGGTGTTGGCGCATCCCTTCACCTGACTTGGATCGTCGGCAGCATCGGATTGTGGATACCCTTGAGCCTTCAGTTTCACGAGGCGGGTGTGTTTGACTCGCTCACGGCAGACTGGAGCACCATTCCCTTGGTTTTGGTTTGCTACGCAGCTACCTCTGGACTCGGCTTCTACGCAGCACTCTTCACTGTATCGTGGCTGATATTGGCCATCAGCCGCCGAGTGAGTGGAGCACCTCACGAGATTGGGGAGACCGTGATGATTTTGGCAGGTCCATTCACGGGGCGGCAGTCCACAATTTACGAGATACCACGAGGACAGGGAGGACAGCCAGTTCCCAGAGTTGACCTCGGCGACGAAGCCAGACAGAAGTATCAAGACATTTTCGATGAGTATTGCCTTCTTCGGATGTCACGACGACCAGCAGCATGACTACGACCACAGACAGAACGAGGGCGAACAAACCGGCTGCAGTCAACGCCGGGATCGCGCCTCGGTTGACAATCGGACATCATCCGCCCGGCGTGCCTGAGCCGGAGCGTTAGGTGCAACGAGTATGTCTCGCAAGCAATCCGAGAATCCTCAGAATTATCCTCTATCCGAGGCCGAAAAGCAGCGGCGTGTAAAGAATCTCATCGCGCTTGGTTACATCGAGCGAGCAAGCGACCTCCCAGATGGAGCGATCCCCGCAGACACAACGATTCCAGCGAAGGCATACTACAGCCTCCCGGTACCGTTCTACGCTCAGGAGATGTATCGTTGTCGTGAGTGTGGACAGGAAGTAATATGGACGGCGCTTGAGAAGTATCGGTATTACGAAGTGGAGAAAGGAAACATGTATGCCAAACGCGTTCACTGTGACTCATGCTATCACAAGAGCACCTAACCATGCGCTTCAGCGAACCCGGCCGGTGCGCTCTTGTTGCAATCGAAGCGTCTTGTGGGCCGGGTCGCTGAGCTTGGGTCGTTAGCCTTTTCCTGTCTGCGTTGAAAAACAACGCCTTAGCACTCAATTCATTCTTACAGACAGGGCTTTGCGCAGGATGTTCAATTACTACTTGGGCGTAATCAGCGTAACTGCTCTTAACTCCTTTAATCCGATCTAGCTGGCAAAGTTGCTGGCAGGGAGTGTCGGTTCGATTATTGATCGAGATATTGATTCGGTTGAGCGCATTGAGGAACGTGGATCCGAGAGAGGAAGGACTCGGTCAGCTTACCGCTACTTTCGCCTATAATTTTGTGCGAAAACCCTGGCAAATCGAGGTTAATCTGCCACTGCTAAGGCTAACTCAAATATACTCGACCTTATGCCCTCTCACTTTTTCACTCAGTGGAGCAGGTCATTAGCGCAGTTTACTCTTCGGGTTTCATTTGATTGATCAATTCTGCTGCTTCGCGCCCTTCCGCGTCATTTCTGGCAGCGAAAAACGCGGACATCAATTCCCAAGATTCAGACCGGCAAAGGCCGTAGTCAATTTTGGGCCAGTTTCGTTCATACCACGGGCCAATCGCGTTGGGATTGATAGTTGAAATGTCTCCTCGTGGATCTCGGCAAGCGACAACGATTCGATGCACCCGATGCACGACGCTCGTTCCGAGGCACATCAGACACGGTTCAAAAGTCGTAAAAAGTTCGATTCTTCGCTTTTCTATTTTTTCCCACCGAAGAATATCTTCGGAGTGACGAAGGAAGAGCAACATTTCTGCATGCGATATGCGATCCGCCTTATTTTCCTTTCGATTTTCGCTCACGCGCTATGACTTCATCATTTACGACCAATATGGCACCGACTGGATAATTACCAGAGTCAGCTGCCAACTTAGCCTCCTCAAGAGCTATCTGCATCAGTCTTTTTGTCACGGTCGGAGAATCCCCTTAGTGGTTCATTTTGTATTGGCTACTCGTTCCGCCAAACATAACGCAATCACTCCTCCAATCGTTTTGTGGAATGTCACGTTATGGGTCCATTCTTCCTGATGAAACGTGCTTGCCATTAGGGTTTGGAACTGAGACCGAGGAAGCAGTGCGTCACCAACATCACCGAGAAAGCGACGATAGTATTGATCGCGCAACCAGTCCCAAGTTGTCATGCCATCTCGAGGATCAAGAACCTCTGCGATTATTACACGATTGTTTGACCATTTTGCAAGACGGGCAAGCACGGACTGAAGTTCTTCAATCCTTGAAAAGTGATGCAACGTGTTTCGGCAGTAAACCACGTCAAATGCTCCCTTAGTGAAGGGCGCACGTGTTATGTCCTCGTTAGTGAAAATGATGTCCCCCGCAATTTGAGGGTTCGAGGAAACACGGCTAGCCAACACTTCAAGTGTATCCCAAGCGATATCGTTGAGGATGACAGTCTTCGCCTTTCTCGAAAACTCTATTGTGGCGACGTGATCGCCCGCAGAAACGTCAATCAACCTCTCACAGCCATTTGGTATGCATGCCAAGATTAGGTTTTTCAGATCATGGCGCGGCGTCCGATTCATCAAGAGTGATAAAGGGCGATCACACGCGTTCAGCAAAGGCTTCACCAACTTCCTGTGAGTAGTGTAACGAGAACCAAAGTTCCTTTGTTCCATTATTTCACGCTCAACTGTTCGGGCACCATCAAGCAGTTCAGGGATACGGGAACACGCATAATGTATCACTTCCTTGTTCCACGATTTGCTTAGAAAGATACGAGGCACATCCTTGATTCGGAATAAACAAGCCCCTTAGGTCTGGGTTATCCTCATGAAAACTGCGGATATTGGATGCCGCACATGCATAGACCAGCCCCCAGTGAGTCACCACTTCGTCTGCTCTAACAAACCGATTTTCAATTGAAGCAATAGGTGTAGCTGTGAGCATGTCAACCCTTGGTAAGAAGCGCGTGAAAATGTCCTGAATATTCTCGCGGATTTCCATGTAGGATTGCCCTAGTCCAGAAGCCGACGCGTCCCACGCCAGCCTGTTCTCAGCGAAGGACCAAGTGAGAAAAATCGAAGGTTCAGGCATGTCAATCGCATAAGGAATTAGTATGAGAAAGCCATGCATTCGACGACAATACTGCATCTGAAACTCGTCAACCTTGTCGTCGCAAAACGAGAAGTGACGCATATCATACATTGACCTGAGATGAGCGATGTATGAAACCAAATAAGCTTTGCCGTCAGAGAATGTCTTCGCCAATTGAAGATCAATTTTCATAAAAGCTGCGTTAGACCTCAAACCTCATGAGCGAGCCTACTTTTTATTGAAGCCAGAAAGAATTTATGCTCAGGAGCATCATTAGTCGAGCAAGAACCGCTATCTGTTGGTAAACCATTTCTAGTCGGGTTGTGTGTCTTTACCCTGAGCTACCAGCGAATATTTCTGGTCAGTTGGTTGAATGGATTGTAATAGGCGAGCATCGCAGGATATTCTCTCTTGATGGCCAACATGCATTTGTTGCCACTGACAAGCCTACTGACCGATGTGTCGACTTGACGAACTTTGTCGATGATGGACGCGATACCATGTGGCTCTATACAACCTCCAGTTTTCCACTCGATGGAGCACTACTCGATTAACGTAAACGCGCGAATTGTCTCGTTCAGATCCCCGGGCAGAGGGACTCGCATCCGGTGCGTTCACTTTCTGGTTCACAGTTCGGAAAACTTCACGAGCCTGCGCTCCTCACTCAGTTTCTTTTTTCCAGTGCATCCTGAAGTTCCTGCTCGCTTATTCTTGAATACTGCAACGAATACGCTGCGTTTCGGTGCCCAAGCTGCCGCTGCACCGCCTCGATGTTTCCGGTTTGCTCGATCAAATACCGCCCCATTGCGTGGCGAGCCGAGTGCGGAGTCTTCCCTTGAACCCCCGCAGCGCCGCAGACCTGATTCCAAACCTCGTTGACCGCGTTTGGGTGGAGTTTGCCGTGTCTGTTTCGACTCGACCCAGCCGCGAGGAATAGTTCCGGCGCTCCGTGCCCCTCTACATCTTGGTTCCGTTCCTTCTCGAAGTAGTCGCGGATAGCCGCGATTCCTTCTCGTGAAATTTTGTAAGTGTGAGTGACCGCCCCTTTCTCAACCACCGTGATCCGCTTGTCCTTGAAATCCACATTGCTAAGTGCCAGTCCTGCGACAGCGGCGCGGCGCATCTCTGTTTCAATGAGCGCATAGACAATCGCCCTGTTTCGATACGGCCTATACCCCCTCCTCACCGGCCTCTCCTCCTCACCCTTAAACCGACTCCGATCCTTGGACCTCCCACCGTTCTTCAAAAGCAGATCCGCCGCATCCAAAATTCGCCTTCTTTCTGTTGGCGTAAGCGCCCGTTCGATCGATAGCAAACTAGTAGCCGGAAGCGCCCGAATCTTCTCCATCGGATCCCCCAGCGCAAATGGTCGCATTCGATGCACCCACTTCGAGAAAGTTTTTAGATGAGCAAGAATCCGGTTGATCGTCCGGTCATTCCACTGACGCGCGCCGCCTGCACCCACCGTCCCACGGAGCGAGTTGAGAAACGCCTGAGACAAACGTGGCGTCCAGTTGTCGATTGACGTGCCCTTGGTTTCGTCTTCGAAGAACCGCACAAATAATTCGAGATCGCGCCCTTGAACTTTTCGAGACGAATCGAGTGTCGTTACCTCCACCGCGAAGTAAGCCTCGACCCAATCTTTAAGACGGTGTTCTGCCCCAACGGAGGCTTCCAAATTCTTTCGCAAGGTAATTTGCACCCCATTTTCGCCCTCGAATTCTGCCATTTTGCGCCCTCCGAACGACAGAATACCGTGCGAAAGAAACGTTTCGCAAGGTAGGTTGTGATATTGCTGAAGGGTGGCTGCCTGTTATATCGCTGAGTGAAGGGCAATCAATTCCTCCCTGGACGGACGTAGGTCCTCATTCTGGTTTAATCCGCTAGCTTCCAATGATAAGTAGTTCCGTAAATTCTCATATTATTCATCGGAGTCCATGAGAGCGGCGTCCACATATTGACACCATTTGACACCTTGGCTTCATCAGCGAGAACCTTACACGCTATCAGTGATATAAGTGGAATAGTTGTCTAAATTGCAAAGTTTTGCTGCGTAATTGGCAGATCGCCCAACCCACACTAAATCATTTGCACCGCGAATTCCCGTTTTGGCTACCAGTAGAGTGCTAGTGTCTATTCCAACCACTTGCTTCACCGTGTAGGTATCAGCACCATACTGTTTCACTATCCCCGGATTGATGACGTAACCTACGGCCCAATTGATTTTCAAGGCTGCTCTGACTGCCGACGTATTTTTAGCCTTTCCCATGAATACCGCCATCACCCGGTCACCATCATAAGCCGTTACCTCGCCGCCCTCAGAGCTGATAATCTTGGCGGCGCAGTGCAAAAAGGTTTTGTATATCTCGGCTGCAAATTCCTTGGCATTATTATCAACCAACCTTGTCGAGCCCGAGAGGTCTGCATACAAGACCGTACCATCTAGTTCGATGCCGTCGTTTCCAAGCGCGATGGAGGTGTCGTCCGGAATGACAGTTACGTCACGCTTTTTCCAACTGCTGGAAAAACCTCCTTAACTTTCATCTCAAGATCGGCTCCTAGCCCCATATTCTATTTTCTGACGCCCAATCGTTGAGCCAATTTTCTGACCTCGGTGCAAGGCGGTCCCATCAACGTCGTTAGCTCCTGAGGATTCCCCGGGGCATAAGAAACAGCGGTCAATCCATGGAGATCCGAGGGCAATTTTAGCTCCTGGCCTAACGGTTGAAATAAAATGGACCTTTGCCGCCCTAACCTTCCCATGAACAGCCCCAACTCAAAGATAACGTTGTCACGGGCAACCTTGCTGTCGGCACCGCGACTTTTCACGGTGTCGTCTGGTTGCGCAATCGCGATCGCAAAATCCGAAGCGGCCACAACCTGTTCTAAGGCTTCCAATGCGTAGCTAGAAGCAAAAAAAACTCCGTCCGTCCAAACTTGGACAATCAAATCGTGTTGAAGTATCGACTGAATTTCTCGCGCAATAGGCAGCGCTTCCTTTGAGGAGATGACGAAAAGCTTGGCTTTTTCGTTCGGCTTGGAGACGAGCGCATTTCTTTGTAAAAGGCGACTCGCTAATTCCGCAGCAATATTTCTCCATAAGCTCGGATGAGCATTGGCAATGCGAACAAATTCGCTTTCTGGAGATCTTGGCTACAACGCTGGTTTCAGCAGCCAGAACTGTCGCAGATCGCGGTAAGGATGGATTTACGGCAGCCATCTCGCCGACGCATTCAGCGACGCCGCGAGTTGCGACTTTGGTCCCCTTACACTAATCGAGAAACTTCCTGCCAGTATGAAATAAGAGGTCATTGTCAGACGCTCCTTCTTGAATTAACTGTTGGCCGGTCTGGAGTTCGATCAAGTCCACAGAAGCAGCCAACTCACTCCCGAGCGTTTGATCGCTAGAACAGATTTTCTGAGCCTGCAACGATGAGACTAACCTGCGCTTTCCGTCGTCGCCTTCAAATCTTTGTTTCATGATTAATCCCAGTTTTGTCTTACAGAGCCTGACTTCTACCATTGTTCTATATTTCAAATTCGCCTGCCAGCAAGAGGTTCTTTAAGAACGGACTCGAGTTCAAACGTGAGGAATAAAAGACACGCCGAGGTTTGCGCTTTCCGCGCACGCAGTCAGCCACGACCAGCGGAAGCTCTGCTTTCTCCGCCGCTGATTAAGCAAGTTCAGTAAAGCGGTGAACTGGCCGCGCCCTGATTGCGCTCCAATAGTGTACTTTTGTGTACAACGACGTTTACAACTCAAGCGCCTCCGTTGCAGGGTTCTTTAGTGTATAGCAACTATTCCAGTGAACGCGAAGTGCGTCAGGTGTGAGGCACCTTGGTTTCTGGTCGTGGCAAGTAAATCAATTTACGACAGGTCGATGAAGCGTGTGCTGCCCCGTACCAGCATGGAGAGTTATCCATAGGCAGCGGGATCGGGGGTAATTAAAAGACCCTGTGGAGCGGACGCCGACTGTGGAAAACTCAGGGCTCGAAACCTCCTTCAACTTTTCAAGTTCTTGCCACCCTCTCGCCCGCAAGGCCTACTATGCCCTCCATGCTGACTGATGATGACTTGAAGCGCCTGGCTCGACAGTCCGAATCGGATTTAATCGAGAGGAAGAAGTCCCGACACACCCACGATGTTCGGGTCGCTCTCGTAGCATTTGCCAACTCAGTTCGGCATGGCGAATGTGCCGTTCTTTTCATCGGCATAGGACCACTTGGAGAGATCGTGGGAGTTGAACGAGCCGATGAGAATCAACGCGAGATCCGAAGGATTGCGGAACAAGAGTGTTATCCACCGGTCGACTGTCAAATTCGTATCGTGATCATTGATGGGAAGGAAGTTCTCGCCGTTCTCGTCCCACATAGCGCAAAGCGTCCGCATTTTGCGGGACATGCTTTTGTGCGGAAGGGATCAGAAAGCGTTAAATCCAGCGCGATGGCGATGGAGAACCTCATCGCATCGAGGAACGACAAGGCGAGTCGTCTCATTGAGATGATCGGGCAGAAGGTGCTGATCGAATTGCGCCCACCAAAACCGTTGGTTGAGCTCAATGGACGGCAGGCAATCAATCTCCGCTACTACGAGCTC